>CAYQKL010000109.1:0-1513 GCA_964418185.1 uncultured bacterium | reverse complement strand
AGCAAGTAGCGAGAAAAGAACCGGAGTAGAGACATCAATCTCAGATCTCACAGGACTAAAGCACGCCCTGATGAAAATCAGGGGCTCTACTCGAGATTTAGACTCCATTGCAAGGTAAAATTCACTTGACTAAAGGCACAAATTCATTAGAATAGTGAAATGGAGATGATATGAAAAAAACCCATATTATAATCATTGTGGTCCTCGCAGTTGCCGTAATAATTGGATTGGTCATTGGTCTGGGCTCAAAGGGCGCAATGTTTGCATCAGGCGGCAATATTGGTGTGATTGAGGTTGAAGGTGTTATAGCATCTTCCAAGAGAACTGTACGGGAAATAAAGCAATTTGCTGAAGACCCGAGTATCAGGGCAATACTTGTGCGCATTGATTCACCTGGTGGCGGAGTTGCTGCATCGCAGGAAATCTACCAGGAACTAAAAAAGGCAAAATTGCATAAGAAGATTGTTGTTTCAATGGGCGCACTCGCCGCATCTGGAGGATATTATATCTCCCTGCCCGCAGATCTGATTGTTGCCAATCCCGGAACGATTACTGGTTCAATCGGTGTGATTATGGAATTCCCCATCTTTGAAGAACTGATGAAGAAGATCGGTGTAAGTTTTGAAGTAATAAAGTCAAAGGAGCATAAAGACATCGGCTCTCCCTTTCGTAAAATGGATGAAAAAGAAAAGAGACTGCTTCAGAATGTGGTAACTGATGTCTATGACCAGTTTGTCCAGGCAACCAGCGAAAGCAGAGGACTGCCAGTGGACAGTGTATTAAGAGTTGCTGATGGCAGGATTATCACGGGAAACCAGGCAAAGAATTTTGGGCTCGTGGATACACTGGGGTCATTTGAAGATGCAGTCAAGATTCTTGGTGATATGATTGGCATTGAGAAACCCAACTTAATATATCTGCCAAAGAAACTCAATCTGATTCAATTACTCACTGAACCAGTTGAGAGAATATTTGTACCCAAATTGCTCTATCTCTAACAGTGAAGAAAACCTGGGTCTGGGCAATTGTACTTTTATTGTTTCTAATCTGCAAAAAGGCTGAGTATGACCCAAAACTTGTGGATTATTTCAAGGCAGAAAGGGAATTAAAAAAGCACGGGATACAGAACCAGGCTCTGAAAGACTCTCTGATCAGTCTTCAGAAGAGATTGAAAATAGACCTTGATAAGGAATTGAAGAAATTGGAAGGAAACCCGGAATTATGGATCAAGTTATTGAAGGCAATAGATAATGAAAAATAGCAGGATATGGGGAGTAGTGGAGGGATTTTATGGCAGGTATTATTCTTATTACGAAAGGTGTGACCTGATTGAATTCCTTGCCAGTCTGAAGTTAAATACCTATGTTTATGGACCGAAATCAGACCCGTATCATAGAAATGAATACTACAAATCTTATCCACTTGAACAACTAAAAGAATTTGAATCCCTGAATGATATTGCCTGTAAACATCATATCAGATTTAACTATGCCCTCTCCCCTGGTTCAAAACC
>CAYQKL010000108.1:0-1694 GCA_964418185.1 uncultured bacterium | reverse complement strand
ATTTTAGGCATAGACCGCTCTACCTTATTCAGAAAGATAAAGAAACTGGGGATAAGGCTGTGAATTTGGCTTTTTAATGTTTTATAATAAATTTTATCTGCGATAATCAGATTTTAAAATCCAGTATTATTATGAACCAAGATTCATCATGTTTGCACTTAGCTTATTGAGTCTTTCTTTAAATCTTTCAATCCTTCTTGTAATTAAAGAATTTAATTAAAAAATTCTTTAAAAACGCCCTTAAGAAATAAATTCTAATAACTCATCTGGTCTATTTATCAGCTTTTTTGCACCCGATGCGCTGAGTTCTTCAGCAGTTCGGAACCCCCAGAGTACACCAACTGGATACATCCCTGCCGCAATTGCGGTCTTTATGTCAATTGCGGAATCACCAAGATATATAAACTGTTCAGGCAATATATCCAATTCTCTTGAGATATATAGGGCACCATCAGGTGCAGGTTTTTTAGGAAGAGATGGATTTGCTCCGATAACAATTGAAAATTTAATCTGTGGTAATAATTTCTGGATATACAATTTCGTAAATTCATCAGGTTTATTTGAATGGACTGCCATCTTTATCCCTCTTCTTTCTAAATCTATCAATAGTTCAGGAATACCAGGATATGATTTTGTATTATTCAACCAGTTTTTCTGATATTCAATCTTCATCATTTCAACACATTTTTTAACCAAATCAGGTGCATTATATGGTTCGGGAATGACCTTCTTGCATAAAATATCCATTCCCTCACCAACAAAATAATAATAGTCTTCGGTCTTATATGTCGGAAATCCCAATTTTCTAAGAACCGTATTCATTGAATCGGCAATATCCTGTATTGTATCAAGGAGTGTGCCATCCAGATCAAAAATAACCGCCTTAAATTTCATAAAAGTCAAAACACACTTCTATTTGCCGGTTCAGATTCAAATAATCCACAACAGCAAGTTGTTGTGCTTCCAAATAATAAAATCCCCCTATATACTCTTTCAAAAATGGGATATAGGGGGATTTTTCAACTTTTTTAAACTTATGCCACTTCTACATCCCACACTATAGGAATTTTCAGTATGATTTACTTTCTCACCTCAATTGGTGTATAGGAAAAAATACAATTGATGCTTTCACCCCTTATCAAATCATACCCTTCAGCAATGAACTTTATTGTACCTCTACCATTGTAATCATTATCAGCACCATCTGCATCATCAAGGTCATCAGCGATACCTTCATCAACGATGATGGAGACTGTATATGAGTGTTCCTTACCACCATCAATATCAATCGGCGGGACATAATTTTCAGACCGGTTCGCAATCTGATTTCCATTTATGTCAAAGAACTGCCAGCGGAGGGTCGTTATTGCCACATCCTTCTTTGCCTTTTCTTTTAAGGTGATGGACAAATCCTGGGATGCAGAACCACTACCCCATGGATTCCAGCCTGGATTGCCCGGGCCAGTATCTGTATCCGGCACATGAAAAGTTACCAGTGTAGTATCAGTCTTTATCTCAACGATACCCAAATCCTCATACCAGGAGAGTGGCTCTTTTACACAATTTGCCAGTAACACCAGCACGATAACACCAAGGATTTTTTTCATAAAGCCTCCTTTTTCTAAAAATTATTGTACCCAAAATTCACAAAAAGTCAATGACTATATTTATATAAGCAAATTGCCATTGACATC
>CAYQKL010000107.1:0-1835 GCA_964418185.1 uncultured bacterium | reverse complement strand
TGGTTGTGCCTACCTCACGCAATATTGCACCACTTTGTGCCATTACATCTGGAATTCTAAAAGAACCGCCGATTTCAATCAACTGTCCCCGTGAAATGATTATTTCTTTACCCTTGCCAATTGTATTCAATATCAATAATGTTGCTCCAGCATTGTTATTAACAAACATACCTGCCTCGGCGCCTGTGATTAACTGCAGAAGCCTATTTATCTTTTTGTACCGGTCAGCCCTCTTACCCTCTTCATCAATCTGCAAACGCGAGTAACCTATACCGACGGAATCCAGTGTATTCAGGATACCTCTGATATATGGCGCCCTTCCCAGACCCGTATGTAGCACAATGCCCAGACCATTTATGGCATAGGAGAAATAAGGATTTGTCAAATCCTGCAGTTCATCAATAATACTTTGTTTGAGGTCATCAATATCTAATTGTGCGCCATCCAGTATTCTCTTTCTGTATTCATTTGTCTTTTCACGGATAACATTCATCACATATGAATGTTCTAAATCATCAACAAATTCTTTCAATTCTGGATAGTTCAAAATCTTGTCCACAGATGGGATATTTTTCAAATTTTTTGTTTCAGTCATAAAAAATTATAACAAAAAAACCTGAAAAGTCAACAGAGGGGATTATTTTTGAATTCTTAAAAAATATGCCTTCAGGTAATTGCTCTCTGGAAAATTTAATAAGATTGGGTGGTCCTTTGCCTGGCTGCCCTGATTGATTATAACAAAATTTCTCTTTATGTCCTTTGCTGCATCACGAAGCATAAATAAAAATTCTTCATTAGAAATGTGGTATGAACACGAAGAAGTAAATAATATGCCATCATCGCGCAATAGTTTCATAGCCATTAAGTTTATTTCCTTATAACCCCTCAAGGCATCAAACTTCTTCTTTTTTGATCTGGTGAATGAAGGTGGGTCAAGGATAATTGTATCAAATTTTCTATTTTCGCTATGATATTTTCTCAAAGTTGTAAAAACATCAGCACATTCAAAACTGCATTTGAGATTATTCAGTTCAGCATTTTTCTCTGATAGGGCAATGGCATTTTCTGATGAATCAATACCAGATACACTTCCCTTTTTCGCAAGGTACAGTGAAAATCCACCAGTGTAACAAAAACAATCAAGGATTTCACCGTGCGTAAGTTCGCGAATCGTCTTGCGATTTTCCCGTTGGTCAAAGAAAAACCCGGTCTTCTGTCCATTGATAATATCCACAAGGAATCTTAGGCCATCCTGTTCAATCTCCACAAGTTCAGGAATTTTTCCATACACTATTGCGTTTTCCGATTCAAGTCCTTCAATTTTGCGCAGGGCATCATCAGATTTTTCGTAGATACCCTTTGGATTGAATAACTCAAGTAAAACCTGGTAGACCATTTTCTTCTTTTTGTCCATTCCAAGACAGTTCATTTCCACAACAAAGTAGTCCGCATACTTATCAATAACCAACCCGGGAAGCCCATCACTTTCACTGTATACAAGACGAAAACTTTCACCTAAATCTAAGCGGTGTTTAAGTGCCTGTTTGATTTTTTCGATCATAAAATCTTTGGTGAAATCCTGCTCTCTGTCTGAGAAAAATCTGACAGTTATCAATGAATGGGGATTATAGAAACCACTACCAATGACTGTCTTCTTTTCTTCAACCTTCACTACCTCACCAGGCACTGGGTCATCGGTCCTTACAACTTCATTAGAAAATATCCAGGGGTGATTTAAGTGACGCCTGCGGACAATGACCTTTTTCACTTATAGACCTTTTCTATACCTTCTGTCTTAACCCAGCCACCAATACCACCCGGAAGTTGTATCAGAT
>CAYQKL010000106.1:0-1890 GCA_964418185.1 uncultured bacterium | reverse complement strand
GACAAAACAGGTAATGTTTATTATTATTTATGGGATAAGTCGGATGATTATTGGAAGAGATGAGGAAGTTGGTTTGAGTTTGTCTTGTAAATAGAATTGGGAGGCAGTATGAAAAGAATTATTATTTTTTTCTGGGCGGGTTTATTGTATGGGAAATTAGTTCCTACACCGTTTATTACCGAACCAGAAACATTGCAGCGTGTTGGATGCAATTATACATTTGAGTATTTTGATAGGCGGCTAATTGGCGAGACTTATGGGATTGCCATGGTCAAACCGAGGGGTGTAAATTCAACGCTAATAGTAGTGACCGATGATATGTGGCATCGTATTTTGTATACGAATTTGATAGAAACCGGCAGGCAGGAGGCAAGATATTTGAGGGCATTTGGTGAATGTGGTGCTGAAATAGGTCAATTTTCTGAACCTAAAGGATTATGCATTGACACCACCATTTACAGCGGAATTACGGCTGAAAATGCAATATATATTGCTGATAGATGGAATTCAAGAGTTGTTAAATTGAAGTATCTTATTCTTCAGGATACGATTCTTGCTGATGGGATTTTAGTCTCGGGATTAAGTAATCCGACTGATGTTGCCTGTGTTTCAAGGCCAGAGGGTGGAGCGTATATTGTGGTGGTTGAGAAAGATACGCATCGGATAAGATTATATCAAAGAAGTTCTACAGGTGTTATTTCTTTGATTCAGACTTATGGAACTCGGGGTTGTGGAGCTGGTGAATTTTTTAAACCACAAGGTGTGACGATCTGTCAGGCAACCGATGCCCAGGGTGGTTATTTTATCTATGTCACCGATACCGGGAATCGGAGAGTTGTTTGTCTTCGTTATAAACCGAGCCAAGGTATAACCTGGGAAAATGCCTATCGGACTATGGAAAATGCCCAGTTTTTATCTGTGACCGCAAGCCAATACTATTGCGTCTATGTTACTGATTTTACACAGAATAAAATTTGGGTATTTACCCCTGGATTAGGTGAATTGCTCTATACTTATGGTGATGCCAATTTATTAAATGGTCCAAAAGATATTTGTATTGACTGGGATAGAATCGGATTAACCGAAAGATGGACTGCAACCACCGGTCTTCAGTATTTTAAGATTATTCCTGAAATCAGGGAGTTTTATCCAGAGCCCCAGAATTTTGATGCGACTGAAGATTCGGTGAAGATAAATTTCAGAGTTGATGAGATCGCAAATTATTTGACAATGGAGGTTGCAGGTAGAAATCTTTTTGAAAATCAGTATTATGTGCCGGGTAGATATGAAGTCTATCAGGATGGCAGGGGTCCTGACGGTAAGGTTGTTTTGCCCGGGAATTATGTGATAAGAATTTATTGCCAAGGTCAGGTGATTGCAACAACGAGTGTCGCCGTCAAAGGCACACTGAAAAGTGGCACGCTTGCTGCCAACGAGCACTGGACTGAGGAGGGGGAGCCGATAAGTAATTGCAGGATCGCCTCGCTTGCAGTATCATTCCGACAAGGAAGTCGGGATTCGCAGGAGACGTAGTATCGTCTTAAACTCGCTAAAGGATAATGGAGGTAAAAAGTTATGAAACAAAATAGACCATTTTCAGCGTGCGTTAATTCAGTGCCTTCTGTAGTCTATGCTTCAGTGTTTTTTAATTTGCTGTTTTCAGTGCTCTCTGTGTTTGGCTATTTACAGATGGAATTTTATGATTATAATTTATCATTATTTAAGGGGTTTAAGATGGTAAACTTTATTCATAAGGAGAGTCAAATTCTCTCGTGTATTACTGTGCCTTTTAACAACCACAAGTATTTTTTGCAAATCAAGGAGGCCTTATGCGTAAGATTATTTTCATAATACTCGCCTTTGCCTTAAGTTTCCTTGGGGCAGAGGTGA
>CAYQKL010000105.1:0-2081 GCA_964418185.1 uncultured bacterium | reverse complement strand
ACCGCTGATTACACATTAATAAAGTGGTGTGGGGATAAAAGATATGGAAATGCAAATGATACCTTAATGGCACCTGCTGTTTATCCAATCTATGTCAGGGTAATAAATGCGCAAACAGGTATTGGGTTAAATGACAAAAACATTAATTTTATGGCCAGTGCTGGTGCGCTATATGGCACTCAGTATATTACTACTAATGCTTCAATTCCCGATGGTGGCGAATATCTTGATGGTATGGCGCTTACCCATTTAATTCTTTCTGGTGGGGTTACTGATTATACAGTTACTGCTTCTTGTGGCGCTCAGACAGTTGTTTTTAATTTATTAGGTGCCTCTGATGGAGACACTGCAACAAACGATACATTAAAGATACACGAACGGTGGGGTGATACTTTGTCCCGGCAGATTGCTGGTGATGGTTATTGGGGTAGTAATGACCCCAGTACTACTGCAAAAAATTTGAAATTGGAAATTGATTACGATAATACAGTAGTCAGTCAGACTACCATTCAAAAGGCATTGAATTTACTAAGGGATAGTCTATATCCACAGGTTGGTATCAGTGTGAGTTATGTGATTGACAATACATTTAGTTCAGGGTATATTACTCGGGCTAGGGAAAAACAATTGCTGGCAAGCAATCGGAATGTCGCCTATAAGGGGATAGGGATTGGCTATGTTCATGTAATGTTTGCTTCAATGTTTATGTATGATTCGTTAGTGCTTTGTGGCCGTGCAGTCACCTATCGTGATGCAGATTGGGAAAATGTGGGTGGCACAACCTGTGCTTATTATGGCAGTGGTAATATGAGTGCAGGTGGACATTCAGAGAAATATCTTGATAGTGTTGGTTGCATGGTTTATGTAAAACCATCCTGTCGCAGAATACCAGCTTCGTTCATTGATTCTGCCCATGTCTTGGCATTAATTGCTGCTCACGAAATTGGGCATGCGATAGGATTGGGACATCTCCCGACAGATACACTTAAGGGAATTATGAGTAGTAAATTTAAAATTACGGAATCGACATGCTATTCACAATACGCACGTTTTGTAAGACCAACACAGGATGATCGTAAAAACCGTTGGCTTGTTAACATAAAGAAGGTCTTGGGTCGTGAGACTGTAGACTTTATGTGGTAAGGAGGATACAATGCTTAAAATAAAAATACAAATAATCTTGCTTTTGATTTCTGGGGTATCATCATTTGGTTTTGATGCCAAAAAAATAATGAATTCGATAGAGTCCATCCTAAGCAAGGGTTCAGAAGTAAGAGGTATTACAATACGGGAAGGGGTATTTGATAGTGATGGTTATTTCTGGTTATCATGGATTGAATACGATATTCATCCACGTTCAAGCTTACGCGACCCGTTTTATTGGACCAAACCCCACCCACCACATTTTGTCTATTGGTATATCCAAAGATTTACCCCTAATGGTGCTAAGATGTTTCCGGCGATAGAGATGAGCAGAGGAAAAATTTATGCAGATGATGGATTCTGGGGTTATCCTATCTATCCCGGAGACAGAGGTGATGTCTATTATTCTTCAGAGAGAGGGTATCTTGGACGGGTTGACGCGAAAGGTAATAACTATTTAACAACACGTCCTTTCAGGTCTCTTGAACCGATGACTTTATTCTTTGATAAAAAAGGAACGTTATATCTTTTTACACAAGGTTATGGGGGTGCAAGTGGTTTTAGGAAGTGCACAAAGGCTAAAATAGAGGAACCGCTCCCCATTTACCTTTATGAGCAAGAATTCCCAGAATTGGTTAAACCCGAAGCTCTCAAATACCTATGGTTATATTCACCTACTATAAGATATTGCGATTCAAGTTATGCAATCTTTATTTCACCACCGATTTTCCGTATTCCTCCGGATTGGACTGAGCCATCCTGGGATGATACTGCGAGGATAAATGTCTATCGGGTGAGTCTCCCAGATATGATGTCAATTGACACTTCAAGTTTCAGGATAAGGGATGCATTATTTAAAAAGATTAAAGGGTGTAAATTGCGGATATTCTGCTTCAGATGAATCTTGACAAAAGGCTATTTCTAAATAAGGTGGTATA
>CAYQKL010000104.1:0-2159 GCA_964418185.1 uncultured bacterium | reverse complement strand
GGTGAGGTTCCTGATTCTATTGACCTTTATCCTGATGTACTGGTAGGAAGAATCCCCGCTCATAATTCTGAAGAGGTGATTGGCTATTTTAATAAGATGCATTCCTATATTTTTGATTATCAATTACCACCTAATGGTCAGATTCCTTATTACCGGAAATCCCTGTTTACCTGTAGTATTTTCATAAGTGAAAATGATTCATACTATATGGCGCGCAGATTGAGTACACATCTGCCATTATCGCTGACCAAGAATTTTTTGAATGAACAGCCCAAGCAGGATTTTTTGAATGCAGTTCATAATAATTATAATCTGATTACTTTTCTCGCCCATGGTGATGTAAATCTTATGCGGGTAAGAACCAACCCGCGTGAATTTGTTACAAATTTTACATATGATTCGTTAACCAATGCTACATATCCGCTGATGGTTGTAATCACCTGTTACTCAGGTCCATTCCAGGAGGACTGCCTTGGTGAGCACTGGGTGATAAATCCGAACGGTGGAGGCATTGGTTTTATTGGTCCGAGTAGTTCCAGTGTTGCCCAGGATCAGGAGGTGTATGTTAGTTATTTCTTTGATGCTTTGTTCAAAAATACCCTTGCAGGTGGGCTTGCCTGGGCAAAAATTCCGCTGGTTGGTAATTCGCAATTTGATACCTGGTGTCGCGTATTCCAGTATTCCCTTAATCTTTTGGGTGATCCAACATTGAGCGTCTGGCGTACCACGCCACATATTCTGGATTCAGTGACACTAAACAAAGATACAATTTCCCTTGGACAGGATACGGTTATCATTCACATCTTTCCCCAGCTGGATACCTTTTTTGTCATATTCCACAAAGAAAATGAGTTATTTACTAAGGATACTGGTTTTGCAGGAATGTCAATTACGCCTGTCAGAGTCGAGTCTGCGGGATTTATAAAATATACCGTCCTGAGTACGGATTATATTCCTTTTATTGATTCCATATATGTGAAGCCATCGGTTCCATTTGTTGTTTATGACCATTATCGCATTGTTGATTCTCTTGGTAATGGGAATGGTATTGCAAATCCTGATGAAACTATTGATTTGTATTTAGCCTTGATCAATAATGGTTATCAATCTGCCGACGCAGTTAGTTTGAGGATTTCAAGTGCGGATAGTTTTATCACAATCCTCACTGATACAGTGTCTTATGGAGCAATTCTGCCTGGTGAAATCAAGGAAAATCTGACACCATTGAGACTGAAGATCAATCCCAGAATTCCCGATGACTATGGATTTATTCTTTTTATGGATATTTACTATGGTTCAGTCAAATATGATACCTGCCAGATTGTTGCTGAATCTCCGATACTTTCTCTGTTTACTCAGCAGTTCAGGTCCGAGACTAACTTGTTTAGAATTCTCCCATTTGTTGAAAACAGGGGTCATTTTTCAGGGGATTCGGTCTTTGCAAAGATTGAGTCCTACACTGATACTATCACGGTTATTGACAGTATAGTCAATTTCCCAGTGATTGAACCCGGTATGATTAGACCAGCCCAGGATTCATTTGCTCTACAACTGAACGATTCTGCTGGTACTATATGCTACAAATTCTCTTTGTATTACTACAATAATAAGATTCAGGAACAAAAGATTGTGCTGTTAACACCTCCAAAACCCGATTCATTGTGGACATTTGGTAGGCCAAATTCCATCAGTCTGAATTGGACACCGAATTCAGATGTAAGGGGCTACAGAATTTATCGGTCAACATATCCATCCGGTCCTTTTGAATTCATTAAAAATCCATTATTGCCGATTGGATATTATGAAGATCTGAACGTTCAACAGGTTACGGACTATTACTACTACATTAAGGCAGTTGATAAATCAATGAATGAAGGTATTCCTTCAGATACAATCAAGGCACAGACAAATCCGCTGGTTGCCCAGGGCTGGCCAAGGACTGTATATGGTTATCTCTTTTCTTCACCAAATTTTGGCGACCTTGATCCCTCTTATTCAGGACTTGAGGTAACAGTTTGTGGCAAAAATGGTGATCTCTATGCCTGGCATCATGATGGTACACCAGTGGGCAGTAATCCCGATGGTATAATTTTTCAATGCAACAATGAAATCTGGTCATCACCAGCTGTGGGGGATGTGAATAATGATGGCTCCACAGA
>CAYQKL010000103.1:0-2308 GCA_964418185.1 uncultured bacterium | reverse complement strand
TTGAATATTATAATCAAAATTCCACCTTATTTCACGATGCCAAAATGTCAACTTTAACAATATTCGGATGCTCACCAAGTTGGGCACCAAGTTCTGCCTCTTTCTTGAATTTCTCATAGAGATAATCCACATTCAAGGACGAAGGTAGAAGCGATTTTATTGCCACATAGTTCTTTAATTTCCGATGTTTACCCAGATAGACAATTCCAATGCCACCCTTTCCCAGTTCTCTTATTATTTCATATTTCTCTACGCGCTTCAAGGTTTTACCTATTCTAACGGTCTCGGCTCTCATTAATACCTCACCGGGCTCGGCATATAAACACTGATGGACGCAGATGACGGCGCTGATTTGTGCTGAAATGGATTAAGAATGACAAAAAGAAAAGCGGGCTCATCATAACCCCGATTAGACACTTTTTGTTTAACAGGGCAAGCAACTGATGAGATTGCGTCGCTCATTTCATTCGCTCGCAATGAAATTTTTTGGAAAAAACGAGATGCTGAAATAAATTCAGCATGACAGAAAGCAAAAAGGTCGGAATGATAATGCAAAAAATCATAGTCTTTTGGTTCCTTTGTAGGTTGTATTATATCGTTTTCCCAGCCTTTTATCTGAATTAAGAAATCTACCTTAACTTCATACTCAAATTTGCCTCTTAAAAGTATATCAATCAACGGTCCTGCAATATCTTTGTGATTCACCGTGCAGGGGAACAAAAGCAGTGTGTCAGCATTTTTACCCAGAAGGATTTTCTCTGGGTAACTTCCTTCGCCAATCAAATAATCATTTACAAACAATTTATATTTGACATCAGAGATTGTCAGGGGGACAAACCACTTATATGACATCCAGATTTTGGCATTGAAGTCGGTTTTATTTAGGGTAATATTGGTGAAATCCACAGTCTGAAAGTCTACTGCATATTTAGGCAGGCAGGAACAGAAAAACAGCAATAACCCAAGAAAAATGATAATAAAATGATTGACCTTCATTTTGACCTCCACGGGGCTAAAGCCCCTACTCCAGTTATTTTTTCGTTCCTAAAAGAACAGGAAGAACATAATCTAAAAATGCCTTTTTCGCCATCTCGTAGATTTCGCTCTTGCCGTATTTTGCCTTTTGATATTCCTCCAATACTCGCTCCACCACAGAGGCGCCAACTATCTTGATTGGGTCGCCGCTTGTCTTCCATTCTTCTATAAGTTTTCTTTCATATTTGATAATCAGGTCTTCCTGAGAAAGATCTTTGAAATCATTGTTCTGCTCTTCGGTTAACTTAAAAGACTTTGAGGCACTGTGCACCTTTATAGGTCCTTTCATCAATGAGATTTCCGTAAACTCAAGTTTTTGATAGCGCAGAATATATCTGCCAGTGATATAATAATCGCACTGAAATTCCGCAAGTATCTCTTCGGCTGTTCTCCTTCTGATTTCGTATTTCATATCTTCAACAAAGAGTGATTCACCCTTTGCTCGGTCAATCACCAAGAATCTGCCTGTAGAACCCTCTATTAAGAAGGTTGTAAAATACCTTGCAAGGTAGGAATCAAAACTGGTGGTCTTATTTTCGGTAGGGTCATCTGAGGCAAAATTCATCACCACAACCCTCTTGCCATTTTCAATATGCCGGGCAAAAGAAAAAGCCAAGTCTCTATATTCTGCATAAAAATCAAGAGGCTTACCCCCTAGACCAAAGATGCAGGACGAGAATAAAACCAATGTAATCATATTCGTAACAGATAAGCTTTTCCCAAAAATGGGATGGATCTTCCCAATCGGGTGTCTTCTCACCATTTTTGTAATGCGAAGGCTAATCCTGAAATAAATTCAGATTTTGCTAAAGAGCTTACCCCACACTTACTGAAAGTGGAAAGTTTTATCAATCTATGGTTGCCTGGGTAATTCAGCAAATGAAGTTAAGGAGTTTACTGCTAAAGCCTTAAAGACCTCTGACGGTTCATTGCCATTTAAAATCCCCCTCTGGATAATATGCATGATTTTCTGCCTCCAATGCCGAACGATTGCCAAATGACATTCGGCCTAAATTGCCATTTTAGCACGATTATTGGTGGGCTCAATTAAAGGATTTTCTAAAAAGATAAATAATTCTTGATGGAGTACCTGCTGAATTTGCTTCAAAAAGAGTGTCCCCTCACCCTTCCTCTCCCCGTTAAAAACGGGGAGAGGAATTAAGGTGAGGGGTCCAAATGGAATTGCTTCAATGCCGCCACGAAAATTGACGGATGCCTCGCAATGACAAGGCAAAAATGAAGTGCCAAAAATTTTGTGCTTAAAAAATGGCTC
>CAYQKL010000102.1:0-2337 GCA_964418185.1 uncultured bacterium | reverse complement strand
AATCTTCAAACTTTTTTTCTGACCACTCCCCGTTTCTAATGTAAAAGTGAAAATGGTATATAGGCCGGGGCTTTACCTGAAAAATGCACGAAAATGAGAATTTTTTGTAGTAAAGGTATCACAAATATCCTTGATTAGCGCAATATTAACCTATAATATAATATTTAAATGTGCTATTGCATCAATCCAGCGGAATCATAATAACCAGGGAATTCAAGAAAGTGCGTATTTAACACATTTAGACAGTATTGCGCAAAACCTGGAAATATCTTCTGTTATGTGTTTTTTTCTAAAAATTATGTAGGGCAACCCGCCAAACTGTGTATCGGGTTATCCATTGTCTTGACTTCCTAACTCAAATACGTACAATTTTGTTATGATAAATACCAACCGGCGCACTCGTGAGGTAGATATTGAAAGATCCCAGGCCGCAATAATACGAGCCTATGAAGGGCGGGGCGATATCAATAATCTTATCGGTGTCTACAAAGACGCAATAAGAGATTATGAGTCGGCGATTTCTCTGGCAGGGAATGATATTAGTGTCATTTTTAAGATACAGCAGAAAATTGCTGAAGTATATAGAAACCAGGGCGATTTCAAAAAAGGGTTGAAACTGCTCAATGAGTCGTCTAAATTTTTGACTGGAAATGAGATTGATTTCTTATACGGCACTGCCGAGATCGGAATTTCAAGAAGCTGGATCCATAGAATTGAAGGCAAGATTACGAAAGCAGTGAATTCAGGAAATTACGCCTTGAAAATTGCAAAGAAATTGTTGAATTCCTCATTCAAAAAATCATTCGCAAAATTACTTGATAAGAACAAAGTTAAGAAACTAATCGGCAAGGCGCACAACAATTTGGGTGTGATATTCTGGTCAAACGGTAATTACAATCGGGCAATTGAACATTTCAAAAAGAATTTGGAGATATCAAGCAAAATTGGTGATAAACATGCGACGGGCATAGCTTTAGGTAATTTGGGAATTGCCTATTATGCCAAAGGCGATTATAGAAGAGCATCTGCCTCATTTATGAGTAGTTTGAAGATTTTTGAAGAAATTAGTGATAAACAGCGTATTGGCACTGCGTGTGGAAATCTGGGTAACATCTACTTAGATAAGGGCGAATACGATAGGGCAATTGCTCTTCATGGAAGAAATCTGAATATATCAAAACAAATCGGCAATAAGTCAGAAATAGCGCGCGCCAGTGGTAATCTGGGTCTGGTTTATTATTATAAGGGTGATTTTAAGAGAGCGATTGAACTTAACCAGAGAGATTTGAGGATTTCCCGGGAGATCGGACATAGACACGGAATAGGCAGGGCGGCGAATAATTTGGCATTAATTAATATTGAAAAAGGTTATTACAAACAGGCGATAAAATTTGCCAAAATGCAATTAGACATCGTCGTTAATACAGGTGAGAGAGAAGGTGAAGGAACTGCATATTCCAGTCTGGGAGCTGCGCTATTAGAATTAGGAAATATCAGGCAAGCCCGAAAGTATTTATTGCGTGCAGAAAAAATATTCCGTAAAATAGAACACAAGGA
Organism: uncultured bacterium; assembly: GCA_964418185.1. Classification (GTDB taxonomy): domain Bacteria; phylum Hydrothermota; class Tepidihabitantia; order SM23-42; family JAOAFX01; genus JAOAFX01. The sequence goes on along the minus strand of CAYQKL010000102.1, from coordinate 780 downwards.
GCAGCTACTTTCAGTGTATCTGTGTATGGCTAATTTGCGGTTAAAAGAAGGTGATATTGAACAAGCACTTGATTATTCCAAAAAAGGATTAAGAATGGCTTACGCCCTCGGTTTGAAATCTTATCGTGCTAACTTTCTAACTATTTTTGGTTTGATATTCTGTGAATTGGGTCATTTTAGGAAGGCAGCCAAAAATTTTCAAAATGCGATCAAACTCTTTGAGGAATTAGACCAGAAGAAGTTGATTGCTGATGTATATTATGGGTATGCTAAATTGCTTCATAAGGGATTTGAGGTAGGTTATTACTCAGTTGATAAATCTAAGAAATATTTCAAAAGAGCCTTAAAGATTTACCAAGAACTAAAATTGAAGAATAAAATCAAAGAGATAGAGATACTCCACATAAGGTAATAATTAACGGTCGACATTTAATTATTCTCACAGATATTATGAGTGCAATGGTTTGAATTAGAATATCAAGGGACCAGATTCAAGAGAATGCTATCATATATATTGATTGTGATCTCTTTGCTGCTTGTATTATGTTTCTTTTCGTATGGTCAGGCAACAACCATTCTAAAAAGGCTAAGAGCATAAAGATCTTCCTTAAAAACAGTATTCGGGTTGATTTGTGTACACAGAAGAACCTGAATGCATCCTATTATTTTAAGCAAATGACAACACCAAACAAGCATAATTTCGCATAGCCAAAAGCCGTCCTGCTCCGAAAATCGTAGATTTGCGGGTGGGTGGATGTGTGAATAGGAAAAGCAGAACAG
>CAYQKL010000101.1:0-2388 GCA_964418185.1 uncultured bacterium | reverse complement strand
AAATTATTGCTCAGCCAAAAACTGAGCAGGTGTCAGAAATTATTGCTCAACCAGTGCCTGAGGCAATTCCTGAAACAATTTCACAGATAGAACCTGAGGCAATAACTGAACCAGAAGTTACGGTGTCAAAAGTACCGCCTGTAAGTGAACAGATTGAAATGACTTCAATTCTGCCAGAAATAGGTCTTGGACCAGTTGTTGAAGAGACAAAGATAGAAAAACCAAGTCCTCTTGATGCCTTGAACGAACCGATGAGCAGACTGACGAATTTGAAAAATGTTAAAGGTGCCTTTATTCTTTCTCGCGATGGCCTTTTGATTCAGAGTTACTATCAGGAAAGAACTGATTTGGAGGAAATGTGCGCTCTGATTGCGGGAATTTTCAATGAAGCAGATAATGCATTCAGGTTTCTGAAAGCCGGTGCGCTGGAGAAATTCATCATTGAAAAAAGCGATGAGACGATCTGCGTAATTACAGCAGGTGAATCACTGCTGTGCATTATAACTAAGCCTGAAGCAAAGCCAGGGCTTGTCTTTGTATATGCACGCAAGATAATTGAAGAAATAAGAAAGATACTGGGGTAAAGAAATGGATTTATCACAACTTACAAAAATTCCAAGAGTTTTAGGCGCCGGACTGGCAACCTATGATGGCTTTATTATTGATAGCCAGTTTGTCCATGGTCATGATGCCGAGAAATTCGGAGCGATGTCAGCGAAGATTGTGAATCAAATAAGAAAGAGTTTTGAGAAGGAAAATGCTTCAGTCATTCTCTATACTGAGAACATAGTCTTTCTCGGCAAAGCAAAGAAAGAAGGAATACTCTTTGTCATAGGAGATAAAGAAGCAAACCTCGGATTAATCAAAATAAAGTTCGAAAAGATGTAGGGTTAACCTTTAGGTTTGCGAAACCCATATAATAATTATTGTATGAAAAAACTCCTACCAATTCTGATATTATTAATATTCCATATAAATTGTTCTCCCAAACCAAAGCAAAGTGCGAGTAGTTATGATATAGCGCGCAGGCAGATGGTTGAAGAACAGATTATCGCCCGTGGTATTAAGGACTCAAATGTGATAAAGGCAATGCTCAAGGTTGAAATGCATAAATTCGTTCCCAAAGAATATGAAAAATATGCCTATACTGATGGACCGTTGCCAATCGGTGAAGGCCAGACCATCTCCCAGCCCTATATTGTAGCTCTGATGACCGAAGTGCTACAACTAAAAGGAGGGGAGAAGGTCCTGGAGATTGGCACCGGTTCTGGGTATCAGGCAGCGATACTCTCTCTTATTGCTAAAGAGGTTTATACAATTGAAATCATCCCCTCATTGGCAAAATCAGCCAAGGAAAAACTGGAGAGCCTTGGTTATAAAAATGTCTATGTAAAATGTGGTGATGGATTTTTAGGCTGGCTTGAAGCCGCTCCATTTGATGGAATAATCATCACCTGTTCTGCACCAAGGGTACCAGAACCATTGATAGAACAACTTGCCGAAGGAGGCAGGATTGTAATGCCTGAGGGTGATGAATTCCAGATGCTGGTATTATACGAAAAGATAAAAGGAAGATTGGAAAGGCAGGAACTCATTCCGGTCCGATTTGTGCCAATGAAGGGAAAGATTCGGGAAAGATAACTAAAAATTATGCACTGGGTTTTGCTCCCAATTTTTTCCTATAATTTTTTTCTTAATCCTACGCCTACAAAAGTTGAAGAAATTATTGCGAAAGATAATTACATCGCAGTTACATTTAGCATACCAGTGGATACTCATTTTTATCCCGGGTTTGAAATTTTTCCAAAACTAACTGGTAACTGGCGATGGAATAATTTATATGAGTTACTTTTTGTCTCTGACTCATTAATTCCAGATACCACTGTATATATTCTAACGATTCCGAAAAGTTTGAGGGACACCGCTGGTGAACCGGTTGGCTTTCTTGATTTATTATTTGTGCCCGCAAGATCAATATCATACACTGCATATCGTGTTCCCTTTGTTTGGGAAAATGTTAATCACTGGGACGACGAAATTGATTTCTACTCTGGCACAACTGTTCATAAAATAAGACCGAAATTACACCCTTCTTATCGCAAAATAATAGGAGTATCATTTTGCTGGGAACATACTTATCGCTCTTCTTCAAAAGTAGATAGCGCAACATATCTATATCCTAAATTTATTTCATCAGGTTCAAAATGTTATGAAACCTCAGTAGACCTCGATGGTTGCTTATATTTATTTGATAAATCCTATGGACTCAGATATCGCTGGTATATTTTCCCAGAAAATCAATTCTATCGGGATTTGGATGTTTCAGATAACGGCGAAGTATTGATAGCCTTATCTTCAGATGAGGCTGATACAGAGACAACTATATAC
>CAYQKL010000100.1:0-2441 GCA_964418185.1 uncultured bacterium | reverse complement strand
TACTCACTTCTTCACTGAATGGAGGTCATGGTTTAGAATTTGTGATTTAAGATTTAAGATTTGGGATTTGTTTGGAATTTGTGATTTGGAGTTTAATTCTGATACGGGCGGCGAAGCCGTATAACGAAAGACGATTTTTAAAAAGGGGGTGATACTGAACATAAGACACGGAAACCGGGAGCATAAAGGAAACGAAATCCGTGTCAATCCGCGCATTTTATGTAAGTGCGAAATAATATTAGTGTAAATCTGTTTGTTTGGAAAAGCCGAACACAAGAAAGGAGAAGAATGAAGGTTAGAAATACTCTATGCTTGGTCTTATTTGTTCCGGCTCTGCTTATCGCTGGAACGATTCGTTATACATTGCACTTCAATGTCAATGATCTGCAATTCTCAGTTTATAATGGCTATGATGTTGTTACATTAAGAGATGGAGTTTCCAATACAGAGACAGGTAAACCAGATATTCCATTTTTTATCGCCAACTTTGTTATCCCTTCAGATGCAGAAGTTAAAGATGTACTGATAGTTGAAAAGAAAACCGAATCAGTACCGGGCACTTACAATATTTGTCCGGTCCAGACACCAAGGCCGATTTCTGTTAAAGAGGATATGCCTTTTGTTGAACCTTTACCTGAGGTCTATAATTCAATGAATGAATATCCGGAAAAGGATCTTATCTCATTCCCTTCTGGTTCAATGGGTGGCTATAGAATTACTGGAATATCTGTGAATCCATTAAAATATATTCCAGGCGCGAAAAAATTGATTCTTACCACTAAAATTACAATTAGCATAGAATATAATGAAAGAGTCCACAATCCTGTTACCCTTACAGAGAAACAAAGGGAGGTCTTTGGTGAGGGTGTTAGTACAATAGTGGTGAACCAGAATGATGTAGACAGATTTGCACCGCCAATAAAGCGCCTTTCTGGTAGGGCGTGTCAATATGCAATTATTACTGGTTCATCTTTTCAAACCAACTGGCAAAGACTTGCGAACTGGAAGATTGTTGCTGGTTATTCAGCCCAAATCTTCACAACCGACTGGATCTATTCAAATTATACCGGCTATGACAATCCTGAGAAGATAAGGAATTTCTTAAAGGATTATTTTACAAATCAGGGACTGATATATGCAGTATTGGCAGGAGACAATAGTGTTGTTCCCGAGCGTGATGCCTATTGTGACTATTATTCACCGTATTATCTTGCTTCTGACTATTACTATTCAGACCTGGATGGTACCTGGGATGCTAATAATAATCATCAATATGGTGAAATCAGTGGAGATGGTGTTGATGGTTATTTTGATATCTATGTGGGTAGAATACCTGCGGATAATACTACAGAGATAAATAATTTCCTTAATAAAGATTCAGTCTATATATATAATCCACCTGCCAGTTATATCCAGAAAATTCTTCTTCCTTCTGTGATGTTGTTCTCACAGTACAGTTATCATGGTAGAGTAGTGAATAATGCAATTGGGAATATGTTTACCGGCTGGACTATTACAAAACTTGAAGACCAGGTTGCGCCGGCAACGAGAAATGCATTCAATCAGAACTACAATTTTATGCATATTGCAGCCCATGGAAACCAGAATGGAACATATACTCAATCAGGTTCTCCGGTGTTTACTACATCAGATATATCCTACCTAACAAACACAATGCCCACGATTATGAATTCCATTGCCTGTTATTCTGGTGATTTTGACGAATATGACGATTGTTTTGCCGAAGCGTTGTTAACTGATGACCAGGGATGTGTAGTTACGGTAATGAATTCAAGATATGGTTGGGGAACACCTCCGAGTATGGGACCATCTGAGCAGATGGATACCTGCTTTTACTCAATGATGCATAAGGATACTTTCCATGTCGGTGTAATCCACGGAGCAACAAAGAATCATTATCGCAATCTGATCTGGAACAACCCCAGTGCTGAACCATGGCATTACTGTGGTCTTGAACTTAATTTATTTGGCGACCCGGAGATGAGCGTACGTCTTTCACCAGCAAACGAACCCTATATTTATATTGCAAGCAGGACCCTGAATGACCAAAATGCCAATGGTGTTTGGGATCCAGGTGAGTATGCTGAACTTATCACTACACTTTCAAATGGCGGAAGTGTTAATGCTACAAATGTGCAGGCGGTATTAAGGGCAACAACGAATAGTCAGTATGTGAATATCAGTGATTCTATGTCTTCTTTTGGTGATATCGCGGTGGGTGGTTCGGCTAATAATGCTTCAGATCCATTTAAAATGACTGCCAGTGGTTCCACGCCAATCGGTACTGAGATTGGTTTTACACTGCATATTACTGCCAATGGTGGATATTCATGGGATCAAACATTTACTCTGACAGTTGGCATCCCGGGTCTTGATAATGTGACGCATGATTGTGGTAATTGTCAGTTGACTGTGACCCG
>CAYQKL010000099.1:0-2497 GCA_964418185.1 uncultured bacterium | reverse complement strand
CCTTTGATGAAAGTACAGTTCGGATTCTGGAACTCATTGGAGACCGGCTGAGTGTCGCCTTTCATAATGCAATCCTTTATGAAGATGCTCTTGCCCATAGTCGGGAACTTTCTGTATCATTCACGATTGCCCAGTCATTGATTTCAACCCTTGATTTGGATGATGTTTTGAACAAAATTCTTGAAGTCATACGAACAAATTTCGGTTACGAAAATTGTGCGATTCTGCTGGTTGATAAAGAAAATAATGAATTATATGTTCGGGCATCACGCGGTTACCCTGAATATGTATCAAAGAAACTGCGGCTCAGTTTGAGTAAAAAAGAGGGCATCACAAGTTATGTGGCAGCAACGGGCAAGTCATATTATGCACCGGATGTACGAAAGACCCCATTCTATGTCCAGGGTAAGAGGACAATAAAATCAGAGGCGGCTGTGCCCATGATTTTGAGAAATGAAGTTATCGGTGTGCTTGATATTGAGAGTGAGAGACTGAACGCCTTTTCTGAGCGGGATATGAGGATGTTCTCCGTATTTGCCTCCCAGGCGGCAATCGCTATTGAGAATGCCCGATTATACAACGAAACAAAAGAGATGTCACTGACTGATTCCCTAACAAATATTGCCAATCGCCGGCATTTTGATTTGATTTTAGAGAATGAATTAAAGCGGGGTAGAGGCTATTCGCGTTCTGTAAGTCTGGCAATGATTGACCTTGACCATTTCAAGGAATTCAATGACCGGTATGGTCATCCGGCTGGTGATCAACTACTAATTAATGTTGCACGAAAATTAAAGGATACAGTTCGTGATACAGACCTTGTCGCACGATATGGAGGAGAAGAGTTTGTGATAATCTTCCCTGAGACTGGTAGTGGTCCGGCATTTAAGGTCTGTGAAAGGGTAAGGATGGCGGTTGAAAATTCGCAGGTCACACTAAAAAAATATGGTAGGGTTGGAATAACCATTTCAATAGGTCTTGCAACCTATCCTCAATCTGCACAGTCTGCACAGGAACTGATTCACAAGGCAGACCTCGCACTTTATCGGGCAAAAAAATTGGGTAGAAATCGTGTGGAGACCATAAATCCAATATCTTATTAGGATTGCTGGTGGGGAATCTGTCCCCTTTTTGTTTGGTAATTACCTCTAATCTCTTTTCTGCACCTCTATGAGAATAAAGAATTTCATTTCGTCCATTGAAGAATGTAGCCTCTTTGACTGCGTAGTCATCATATTTGCCTGGATATTTTTAAGAATATTTTTTGAAGGTGTGCTGGAATCAACGCATTATATTGGATACTCAAAATTTTCCTACCGTGTAATACTGATGTATTTTGTTCATTTTCCATTATTCTATCTGACAACATTTCTGTTTATCACCATTATAATCTCTATTTTTCTACAAGAAGATATTGTAAGGGTTACAAAGATAACAGGCTTCGGCTTCAGTCTTATAATTCTTGTGCCAGTCATTGACACAATTGTAAGTGGCGGTTACTTTATCACCTATCCATCAAGATTGGAGAACTATTTTTTACATTTTTTGAATCCGTTTGTGTCATTAACTGATGTCGGTGTATCAATTGGCCAAAGGATTGTCATTGTTTTAATCTGTATCTTCGCTGCGTTCTATACTTATACAAAGACGACGAAAATTTTAACGGCATTGATAATCTTTTTTGTTGTCTTTCTAACAATTTTATTTTCCGGCGGGTTTACAACAATCATTGCCGGCAACAATCCAGAAAGTATCTACCTAACTGGAGGTATGCTCAAGACCGATACGCAGAAGTTTTCAGCAATCTATGCCTTATTCTTTTTGATTGTTTTTCTGAGCTACTTTTATCGTCTTGATAAGAAAAATTTCGAGTTATTGATAACTTCAATGCGCGTTGAACGAATGGGTTTTTATGGTGGTCTGGGTATTGCTGGTCTTATTCTGGCGTGGCATCAAGCCGGCATATTCTACAGAATTGATTTTTTCAATTTTCTTGCAATACTTCTGGTATTTCTGTGCCCTGGTCTCGGGTTCTGGGTATTGCAGATTTTGAATGATTTTTTTGATGGGGAATCTGACAGAATTTCAAAGCCACGAAATCCTCTTCTTAATGGTATCAAAAAGAAATACTACATAGTTGCCGGTGTATTCCTCTTTCTTTTTGTCCTGGTCATTGCTTCAATTCTGAACTACCAATCTTTTTTGATTATGTTCACCTTTTTGCTCCTGGGAGTTCTGTACTCGGTCCCGCCGGTACGTCTAAAGAGAATACCTTTTGTTTCAACATTCGTTCTTTCTATTGCGGTGGTTCTGTCAATCAGTCTTGGCTATGGTGTTATTTATTACGAAAAAACTTTTCAACAGATTCCAGTTAATTTGGTCTATGCGATACTACTTGGTGTAACCCTTGGTTTTAGCATAAAGGATATAAATGATATTGAAGCAGATCAAAGAAATGGTGTTATTACTTTACCAGTTCTTTTTTACAGAAGTAATA
>CAYQKL010000098.1:0-2505 GCA_964418185.1 uncultured bacterium | reverse complement strand
ATTACAGTAAACTTGTTATTGTAGGAGTTTTGATTACTGCAACCATTCTGGCACTATTAAAACTTGGTATCCCGGTGTTCAATCTTTTTAATATACAATAAAAATTAAACAATTAGTTAAAAGGTTAAATGGTTAAATAGAAAATGGAAAAGAATAAAAAAGAAAATATGAAAGAAACCTCAGAATCATGAATTCATTTAACCATTTAACCAAATACAAGGAGGTTTTATGCAGAGAAAACTGCCTTTAATGATTGTCCTGGTGATTGGCATTGCAATGCTTATCCAGTTCTTTATTCCCCATAAGTTTTCTAAGGACTTATACATGAACTTCCTTGACTGGCTCGGTATCATTGCAGCATTTGCACTCGTTCTTGGTCTGGGAAGTTTGATAAACCACCATATTGATAAAATTCAGCGAAAGCGAGAGCACTGGCCCTTCTCCTGGGTTACACTCATTGCCATTATCATCACAGCCATAATCGGATTATTTGGTGGAATGGAAGGAAAAGGACCCTTGCCGGTCCAGCCCCAGTTCATCCTTGGGAATAAACTCATTGTGATAAAGTATTCAATCCAGACTATCTATGATAATGTGATGACACCGCTCGGTGCGACAATGTTTGCGCTTTTAGCATTTTTTATGGCATCCGCAGCATACCGGGCATTCCGTGCCCGCACATTTGAAGCCACACTCCTTCTTGTCGCTGCATTTATAGTGATGATCGGAGTTGTTCCTATAGGATATTATATTTCACCAAAACTACCCCACCTTGCCCAGTGGATAATGGATGTGCCCAATACTGCATCAAAAAGGGGAATATTATTTGGAGTTGGACTTGGCATTGCAGCGACATCTTTAAAGATTATCCTCGGGATTGAGCGGAACTGGCTTGGAGGGAAGTAATATGGTCCAGTCGTCTGATAGTTGGATGGTCTTATTGTCTAATAGTCTTATGGTCGGATAATTGATAAAGGAGAAAAAATGAAGTTCTGGGAAACCTTACTTAAAATAGATCGTAGGGTTGTATTTCTGGTCGTAGGATTGTCAGTATTGATTCCGCTCATATTTCCATTTTATATAAAGACCAATGTGATGCCACCGACCCAGAAATTGTTTGATACGATTGAAGAAATTGACCCTGAGGCACAGGGTATTTTGATTGCGGCTGATTATGACCCCCAGACAATGCCTGAATTACAGCCGATGTTTATCGCAATTTTGCGCCACTCATTTGCAAGGAGAATTCCAATCCTTGTGATGTCATCTTATATCCAGGGACCAGGACTTGCAAAGAGAGGGCTTGACCAGGTAACCCAGGAATTTAACTCAAGGGCAGAAACAAACGAAGACTCAATCATATATGGTCAGGACTATGTTTTTTTAGGCTTTCCTCCGTTATGGCTCGCTGCGGTCTTAAGAATGGGTTCTGATATAAGCCAAGCATTTCCAGCGGATTACTATAAGAACAGAACTGCATCACTGGAGATGATGAAGAGGATAAAAAATTATAATGATATTGGTATAGTTGTATCCATTGCCGGTAGTGGAATACCGCAATCCTGGGTTGTCTATGCAAATACGAGGTTTGGAGTGAAGGTCGGTGCAGGTGCAACTGCAGTCACTGCCCCTGATTTCTATCCATTTCTGCAGACCGGACAGATGAGTGGTATGATTGCAGGATTAAAGGGTGCCTCTGAATATGAATATCTTGTCAACACAAAATATAATCTTACCGGTACAACACCTGCGACAAGAGGAATGAGCTCCCAATCAGTTGCCCATCTTGTGATTCTCTTGCTTGTGGTTATCGGTAATATTGGATATTTTGCCACCCGGAGGAAGAAATAACAATTGGTTAAAAGGTTGAATGGCTAAATAGAAAATGGAAAAGAATAAAAAAAGAAAATATGAAAGAAACCTCGGAATCATGAATTTATTTAACCATTTAACCAATTACCATCTGTCTGTTTCATTTAACCATTTAACCAATATAAGGAGGTTTTATGTCTCACGACCCCTGGATCTGGATTGGAGCATTTTTAACGATTGGGATTTTCTCATTTTTGTATAAAGAAAATCCGTTTTATCGTTTTTGTGAACACCTTTTTGTTGGTGTAGCAAATGGCTATGCCATTGCCGTTACCTGGCACCTTGTGCTCACCCCAAGGCTCATTATGCCCTTACAGGGCGGAAATTATCTTGTGCTCATCCCAATGATTATTGGTATTCTATACTTCTTCAGGTTCATACCAAAACTATCCTGGCTTATAAGAATTCCAATTGCGGTTGCCTTAGGGTTTTCTTCAGGTGTAAGTATTCCGGCAATCATCCAGGCAGATGTGATAAAACAGATGCAGGGGACAATAATCTATCCCCATCTATTTGCCAACTGGCAACAAGGACTCTGGGCAGTGTTAATATTCATCGGTGTCATTGCCACAATATTTTTCTTTTTCTTCTCAAAAGAACATAAGGGAATTCTAAAACCGGTCTCTTATATCG
>CAYQKL010000097.1:0-2609 GCA_964418185.1 uncultured bacterium | reverse complement strand
GAGACAGCAATGACATTCGGCCATCTGACAGGTATAGGCCAAATGGCATTATTGTGGAATTGTCAAATTGTAAAATTTATACATTCCTTGAGAAAAGCAAGATATCCAGGATTTAGCCTGTGAAATCCACTTTCCACAATCCCCCTCTTTCCCCCTTTCTCAAGGACTTATAATAATGCAAACAAAGAGAGGTAATTTTGATAGAACAAGGATTAAGAGCCTGCCCTGAACTTGTTTCAGTGGGAGGTTATATAAATTAACTACCCCTCACCCTTACCCTCTCCCCGCCCATCCGCCAGGTTGCGTGGCGGATGGCCAGGAGAGAGATTTGAGATATCTGAGGGAATTTTTGCCTTCAATTGCCTCCAATTGCCTTCAACTGCCTTTTTAGAAATATATGAGATATTTCGCCTTTATCGCCCCAACCTGATTTTGTAGCATCAATGCACCATTTTCATCCTGCACCCGATAATCATTTACTAATCATAATCCTAAACTTACACCAATCCTTAATCTTCGGGGCGGAGAATAATTATTTGGTGACTCATCGGTTGCTTTGACCAAATCAACGTAAGCCTGATAATTTTCATGCGGAGAGATAATTCCGTCATGGTTAAGGTCTGCTGCCGGGTGATAATATGGAGAGGATATTGAAATAGTATAATTAAAGTCTGATTCCTTAATCCAGCTCAGTGGCACTACAGTTCCCAAATTGCTAATTTGATGGCGCCAGTTAAAGATATTAAGAATTTCTAAAAAGATATTTCCCTTTATTTTACCAAATATAAAGATCCTATCAAGATGACAGTCAATTTGCTTCTGGAACGGAAAACGGAGAATATTCCGTTCTATATATTTCCCTTCTGAACCATGCGGTGTATAAGGAAAACCATTTCCAAGATAGGTAAGGGCATAGAATCTTATATTAAATGGAAGATTTATATCGGTTTGGATGAATATCCTGTGCCTCTGGTCAAAGTCAAGATAGAACTCCTCTGCGGGTGGAACTTCGTTTGTATCCGGATTCTCATAGTAATAATGCCAGTAAACATCATCCGCAAAGGAACTCGTTCCTTTTGCCCAGGAAAGGGAATATGAAATCCGCGCCTTACAGATAGAATTTGTATAGTCAAGAACAGTTTCAGTCCCCTGAATATTCGCATACTCAATATTAAAATAACGATTATGGACGAAAGTACCTACCATTGCCCGGCGCACACCAACTAAATCGGTCGCTGACTTACTGTAGGCACTGAAGTTTACTACGAATATTGGTCTTTATTACCAGACTATGCTGGTCCTGATATTCAGGATAATCACCTTCAGTGCGGATTTTGAATATATCCACCCCAAATGGATTCTTGTTTGTGCCCCTCGGATACTCCAAAAGTTGATACCGCTTGAATTCAAAATCTTCAAATATTCCATAAGGTCCTTGTTCACGCACCCCAAACTTTCTGTTCATCCATAACCTGCTAACTGTAATATTAAAGAATTTTTTGGAATCAGGTAGATAGTTTAAATTGCAAACCTGCAAATTCCCTTTTTTAAAGTCCGAGCGATAATGGTCAAGGTTGAAAATATATTCAGGGCGATAACGGTCAAACTGACTTCTTGAACCGGCATAACTTAAATTCAGATTCAATTTTCCTGACTGGTTCCAGAGGACTTTACCATAGACTGAATAGTCATCCCTTTGCTGGTGCGGATTTATCTTCGTCCTCGGGTCCCAATCATCGGTATGAAAGAGGTCTAATGAGAAGACGGTTCTTAACCTCTGGCTAATTGGCAAATTGAAAAGGGTTTGAGTGTTTTTATGACCAAAACTATAACTATAAGGTGTTGTCATCTCAGAACCACCTTGGATTGACCACCAAAATTCGGCCCCTGTCGCTCAGAAATCAAATTCACGACACCAGACATTGCCCGACCATATTCGGCATCAAAAGAACCTGGTAGAAATATTACCTCATTTACAATATTCTTTGAAATGTTTATCGCTGGTTCTCCACTTTGGGGGTCAATGATAGAAACATTATCAATCATATAATCAACCTCGGTTGCCCTGCCTCCACGTACATGGATCGCTGTATCAAAACTCACAACTGAAGGTTGAAGGGTGATAATTTCCGATATCTGACCCATAGATAAGATTGGAATCTCCTCTTTTCTGATGATATAGGTAGTTCCCACCATATCTTTCTTTATCAACTCCTTTTCGCTGATTACGGTTATCGGAGAGACTTCTATAGCAGTAGTTTTCATCTTGACCTCAAGCCGAACTGTCTGGCCTGTCTCCACGATGACATTCTCAAGTTTTACTGTTTGATAACCAATGTATGAAAATTCTAAAGAATGTTTGCCGGGTGGAACATTTAGCGTATAAAACCTTCCTTCATCATCTGTTGTCGTTCCGATTTCGGTGTTAAGGATCAGAACATTAACATACGGAAGGGGTTCCTTCGTATCTGCATCATACACTACCCCCTGAATCTTACCACCAAAACTGAACAGGAGTATAAAAAACCACATCTTATACCTCCATTCAATATATTGTGGGCATTCGGAAATTCCGGAATGCCGTATTTTTCGCTATTTGCAAAGAGTTC
>CAYQKL010000096.1:0-2672 GCA_964418185.1 uncultured bacterium | reverse complement strand
CTTCCGGATATTCTTTCTTCAATTCGGGTGAACATTCCCGATATCAATTTTGAAAAGATTGTTGCCCGGCTGATGAGTGAGATGAAGGCGACCAAGGGCACGGATGTGGCTGACAAAATAATGGAGAAAAATTTAGAGCAACAGATGAGGAGTTATTTTCCACAGCTGCGTGACCCATCACCACAGAATAGGGCAGACGTACTTAAGAAACTAATGGACTTAAAGGCCAGACTTTTTGAAACGAAAAATTACGATTTGATTCGGCTTCTTATTGATCGTCTTGATACAATGAGTGATACAGAAGAAGATTTAGGTATTTTCAACGTGATCATTGACGGGCTCAAAGAACTCTATTTTGCTTCACAAAAGTATCAGCGTGAAGATTTGATGCAATTTATTTCGAAAAAATTTAGCCGACATCTTGTGCGAAAAGAAAAGTCATTGCTTGGTAAGAAACACATAGTAATCAGAACAATTGCTGAGATAAAAGACCAGAATTATCTTCCTGAACTTGTATCATTACTCTGGGACCAGGGTTCATACACTGAGGCAAGAGATGCGCTGACAGCAATGGCTGAATACTCTATACCGATGCTGGTAGATACGCTTAAGGATGCTGACGATCGAACAGTAAGAATGAAGATTATTGATGTGCTTACCCGGATGGGCGAAAAAATCGTGCCTGAGGTGGTTAAACTTTTGAATGCAAAAGAGTGGTTTATCCGAAGGAATGGGATACATATCATTGGTGAACTCAAAGCCAGGTCTGCAATTGAACACTTTGGCAGACTCATTGAAGATGAAGAAGAAAGAGTTCAACTTGAAGTTGTTGAGTGTCTCAATAAAATTGGCGGTGAAGAAATTTTAAAATATATGAAACTTGGTCTGAAAAGTCCGTACCGCTCAGTCATCATTGCAGTAATGAAGTCTCTACCCAGAGAAGAGATACAGGACAGACTTCAGGAAGTCGCCACCTGGTTAAAACAGCGCAAGTCAATTCCGGATGATAAAGAAGAACAATTCAGAAGGTCAATCATTGAAGTGCTTGGTGAAAAGGGAGATGATTCTGTATTGGAACACCTGGCCGGAATATTAGAAGAAAAGGCATTATTTAAGGGTGAATTACTGCAAAGCACAAAACTATCAGTTTTGAATGCCCTTGCCCAGATCGGTACTGAAAGGGCAAAAGATATTCTAAAAAATGTCTCACATCAGAAAGATGCAGTTCTCGCCTCTGCCAGTCGGGAACTGTTGAAGAAGGGCGGTGCCGGGTAGTACTTGAAAAGCCAGCGACCCGGATCGAACGGGTGACCTGCGATTTACGAAACCGCTGCTCTACCGACTGAGCTACGCTGGCACAATCCATTATAACAAAATCATTTGATAAGTCAATATTTGTGTACTTGATTTGCCAAATGCTATTATCAACACATTACAAATCCTGAATCCGAAACACAAGTCCGCCAAACCTTATGGCGGACTAAACAAATCCGAAATTCCAATGTTTTAAACATTGTTTGGAATTTTGGTCATTGGGATTTAAATATTGTTTAGGATTTAGGAATTAGGATTTCGAATTTATCCGAGCGAAAGCGAGGATTATATTCACTACCTGATGACCTGACTCTCTGATTCTTTAATGCGGTCTTCAATCTTTGCATCCTGCTTGACATCAATCACGATTTACTATATAATAGACCTATGAAATTGGTAGATGAGAAACACCGGCTTAAATTACTCGGCAGGATTGATCATATATTAGGTTCATCTTTCAATTTGAGCAAAGTGATAAGAATGATCTACAAGGAAATCAGCAAGGTAATGGATACCAGCAATTTTTACATTGCCCTATACAATCCAAGGGATAAGAAAATAAAGTTTGAGATCTATACAATAGAAGGCAAAGAGATTGCACCATCTTCCCGGGTTTTGTCTGGTGGCTTAACCGAATTTGTAATCAGAACAAAGAAGCCTTTGCTTATAAATAAAGACCTTCAGAAACAGTGCCGGCGTCTGGGCATAGTCCCTCACGGAAGGAATGCATATAGTTGGCTAGGTGTACCAATGATTTATAAGGGAAATGTTGAAGGGGTGATGACTATTCAGGACTACAAACAGGAAAATGCCTATGATTGGGAAGATGAACTGTTCTTGAACAATATTGCCGCTAAAGCGGCTGTGGTCATTGCTAATACGAGATTAGTTGAAGACGAGATGCTCAGGGCAAAGGAACTGGCAATGCTGAATAAAGTCGTGCATCGTCTTACCAGAAGTTTGAATATCCAGGAAATCTGTGAGAGTGTTTCATCTTCAATCCTTGAGCATTTCAAGAATTTCAATATTGCTATATTCTTGAAAGATGGAGAGGAACTGGTATTAAAAAAATTGTCAAAGGGTTTCAGAGATGAAGTGCCTCGTAATCTACGGATGAAGTTAGGCCAGGGTATTGTCGGTACTGCTGCTAGACAAGAACAGACAATCGTTGTCGATGATGTAACAAAGGATAAACACTATATCGCCTTTGGCCAGACCTCAACAAGATCTGAAATCGCAGTTCCTCTGAAAATCAGCCGAAGACTTGTGGGAATGATGGATATTCAGTGTAATGAACCCAATGCCTTTGATGAAAGTACAGTTCGGATTCTGGAACTCATTGGAGACCGGCTGAGTGT
>CAYQKL010000095.1:0-2747 GCA_964418185.1 uncultured bacterium | reverse complement strand
TTGGTGATACGATTTATGTAACCGTAACAGGAAAGAATCTAAAGCCTTATGAGGGCAATATGATCGTCGGAAACACATATACTCCTTATGTTATTTATTCAAAATCAATAATTAAGGATTCGGTTTCAGGTAATAATAATCATATTATCAACCCCGGTGAGATAATCAACCTGCCCCTCTGGGTGAAAAATTGGGGCGACAGTCTTGCCCGGAATATAACCGGTATACTAAGAACCAATGACCTATATATCATAATCCAGGATTCAACAAAGTCCTTTGGCGATATAATAGGGGGAGATTCATCCTGGACTGGAGACAGTGGATATGTTTTTGCGGTTCCTATAAACTGCCCGGATTTGCACACTATAAATTTCCAACTTATCTGCAGAGATGCAAATGATTCCTTATGGAATTCTAATTTCACGCACAGAGTTCTTGCTCCTGATTTGATTTTTCAGCAGATTTCAATCAGCGGTGGAAATGGCAATGTCAATTTTGAACCAGGTGAGACAGTATTTGTAAGGGTTAAGATGAAGAATACAGGTCATTCACCGGTTGACGATGTTAATGCCATACTCCAGAGTCTATCCAATTATGCTGGAACCATTGATTCATTGGGTTTTTACGAGCATATAGGGTGTGATTCTTCAACAATGAATGATTCAAACCCGTTTGTGGTCTTTTCTGATTCCGCAACTCCATCGGGAGTACTGGTAAATTTCAGAATCATTCTGGATACAAATTTGTATCAGGATACGATTTTGTTCTCTCTGGTTATTGGCAAAAAGGATTATTATATCTGGAATCCAGATTATACACCCCTGCCAGGTCAGAATATGCACAGTATTTTGAGCGGTCTTGGCTATTCCGGCGAGATTGGAAATAATTTGATTGAAGAATTGCAAAATTATAATGTTGTTTTTGTCTGCCTTGGTGTATTCCCTAACAATTATGTGGTTATGGAAGACACTCCTGAGGCTCTAAGACTTGTTAATTTTGCCAATAACGGCGGTAAGATCTATATGGAAGGTGGTGATGTCTGGTACTATGACCCAATGATGGGCGGTCACGATTTTTCTCATCTTTTCGGCTTAACACCGGTTGATGATGGTGCTTCAAATATGGGTCCGGTACAGGGTATAAGCGGCACCTTTACAAATGAAATGCTATTCAATTATGCAGGAGAGAATGAGTGGATGGATTATATAAGTTCTTCGAACCTGGGTTCTTTTTTGATCTTTCGTGATACGGACAACTATTTTGACTGTGGTGTTGCCTATGATGCAGGCACCTATCGCACTGTAGCAACCTCATTTGAACTTGGTTTACTGGTTGATGCAACTCCACCGTCAGACCGTGGTTCATTGCTTGATTCAATAATGCATTTTTTTGGCGTTAGGGTAGGAATTGAGGAGGCTCAAGATTCTAAATCTAAATCCGCTACGCTTGGACGAAATCCGAGATTAGTTATCTATCCGAATCCAGCCAGGGGAAAAGCGATAATCAGATACACGATACCTGATACAGGGTACCTGGTACAAGATTCAGGATACAGGATTCAAGATACAGGATTCAAGATACGGGATACAAGTTTGAAGATTTATGATGTAACAGGTAGGGTTGTAAAATCCTTTTCACTGACTACTGACTATTGCGTACTGGGTACTATTGTCTGGGATGGCACTGACGATTCCGGTCGTAGACTTCCATCCGGTGTCTACTTTGTGCGTTTGGAGACTGATGAATTCAAAAAAACGGAGAAGGTGATTCTATTAAGATGATGGAAGTTGTTTGAAGAAGTGGGTATGGAAGTTGGAAGTTTGAACAATGTTTTAGTGAGTTCCTTTTTTTATTTCTAACATTTACACTCACTTCTTCACCGAATGACCAATTTCCAAAATCATGATACGGGTAGCGAAATCGTATAACGAAAAACTCTCTTCCATTGGTTGGAGTAGGGACTTTAGTCCCGTGAAATTTGAGACTGAAGTCTCTACTCCAGGGTTTTTCAACCGACCACCAACTTCTTGTCTTCTTGTCAGAATGTCCATAAAATCATGTAGGGACAACCCACCACACAGTTTGTCGGGTTGTCCATTGTCTCGGACAGGGACAAGCCCTGTCCCTACATAAACATCGCGTGTTTAGGGTACCTGTAAAGTTTAAGTGACTGTTAATATGAGAGAATTGAATTTATTTGCTAAAAATGCAAATTTCCTCACTATTGCCGAAGTGCGTAAAATTTGGGTTTTTAATGTTTCTATAGTGAAAAATGCTACATATTTACGCATTTTTCAGGTAAAGTCTCTACTCCAGGAGATTTTGTACAAAATTAATTTGTTGACAAATTCAACAGTATAGATATAATAGGGTGATAAAAAAATTGTGGAGGCGGATGGGTGCTGGTGTGCCTGACGGGCTTCAAACCCGGTTGTCCTTCGAAAGGGGGATGGTAGGTTCGATTCCTACACGCCTCCGCCAGTTCCCAAAACCCTGACCTCACCGCGCTTGATTGTGATACCTTTCGTATCAAAATATATTAATAGTGGCAGGGAATATTTCCTGCTGGCGTTTAAGAGATCACGAAATTCAGAAACTCTTATCTCCTTGTGATCTTTTAAGAAATTCAATAATTTTGTCTGTGCCTCGATTATCATTTTTTTATGAAAGGCAACCCCTTCCCCGACATAGACCAATGTACCATTATCAAGTAAGTAACGGTATGCCTTTTTTATCAGGTCTGCAGG
>CAYQKL010000094.1:0-2817 GCA_964418185.1 uncultured bacterium | reverse complement strand
GAAGTCATTAAAGGAAGTGGCGAAAAAGAATGTTTTAATAATTGATGATATGTATGACCAGCGGAAGACAATGAGTCAGAATATTGAAAAAATCTTAAGAGAAAAAGGGTTAAAGAGTATTGTGATTAAATCAAGGGAGGAATTTAAAAAATCATATAAAAATATTAAAGAGAAAATTCGCTTAATAATCCTTGACCGCCGCATAGAGCATCGGGAGACAGTTGATATCTTAAAAATAATAAATCAAGAAGGACTTATTATCCCAGTAGTATTGCTCGCCCGTAATTTGAAAGATGCGGATATTAAACCCTTTCTCCAAAAAGGCATATCTTTATATATTGCTAAGGAAGATGTAGAAAATGCACCAGAAAAGATTAAGGATACAATAACTGGTTTGCTTAGCGAAGGTGATTATCTGTGGAAGTGGGAATGAAGAAGATAATAGAGGACAGAAACAAGAAGGCAGAAAATGGAGAATGGAGAATAGATAATAGAGGATGGAAGATTGAAAATAGTAGATGGATTGGAGAAATAGAGGAGAAGAAATGTGGTTGAAGGATAGAAAAATTATAATCTTACTGGTTTTAGTAATCATTGTGATTGGACTTGCTTTTGTTATAATCCATAGATATGAAAGAGCGAAGAACAGAATATTTGCCGTGATTGAGGCAACTCCAGAAGATACTATAAAACCAAAAGAAATAACACAGACACCAGAATACAAGAAAATGGGACTGCATTATCTCAACGCCGAGAAATTTCATTTTCAAGAAAATAAAATTACAGAAGCATTAAAAGAATTAAGGACGGGTTTACAGTTAGCCGACAGCATTTATGAAAAAGCTATAGGATTATTTTATGACCGCATAGCTTTATGTTTTTTGGATTCGTGCCTCGAAGACAGCGCCATTTACTACTCAGATTTGGCGATAAGGGCGAATAACTATTTCTATGAGCAATTAGGCAAAAGCTATTATAATAGAGCCGTGATACTTAAGAGATTTTATCATATAAAAGAAGCCATAGAATATTATGAAAAAGCATATTATCAGTTTTGTTCCCGGCAAAGCAATGTATATGCAGCTGCAACCGCTGCTGAATTAGCCGTTTTGTATGAGGCATTAGGTGACTATAAAAAAGCCAGACAATATAGATTTGTAATATATGGCTTACAACTGTACGAAGAAAGGGATGAATAATGATTTCTTACTTCTTACTTCTAATTTCTCGCTTCCACTTTCTATCTCTGTTAATCCGTGTCTCTTTTTCAATCATCTGTGCTAATCTATGTTTATGAAGATTCAACTGATTCTTGAATCAATTGAAGAGTGTCTTGCCCTCGCAAGATATATTCGTTTCTGCTTTTATAACAATAATGTAGAACTACGCTGGAATATTTGTGAAAGGGTGGTTAGTAATCCTACCTTTGAAATAAGAGAAATATATGATTTGACGATTATAGTTAGCCATTTTGAGTATATTGAGGAGGGCAAGATCTATTTAAAAGACCTTGGTTTTGAAATTTTACGCTCATTTGCAAGGTCGCAAAAATCTGTTCTTGTTCTATACGAAAAAATAGAAAGTGAATTACCCCAGGAATGGGTGTGTTTTTTAAAAATTCCCTGGCAAAGTTCATCTTTGAAGAAGCGGATAAAGGGAATCGTTGGCAACAAGATTATTCCTACCCAACAAGAGATAGATGAGTTAAACAGATTATATCCACCGATTGTATTTGACCATCACCACCATCATAGGAGGAGTTACGGACAGGTCTGGTAATATTTACATAATGGTTGCCGATGATGAGGTAAAAATAAATAAATTAAAATTCACCCTGATGGAAGACTATTTTAATAAAAATTATCCCCATTGGCGATTCTTCTATGTTGATAATCCTGCGGATGCAATAAAGTGTATCAGAGACATTAATTATTTTCTCTGGAGAATAAAAGAATTATATCCCGAAATAAAACCTGAAGATAAAATTTTTCTTGACCTCATTCTCCTTGATATTGAATTTCCGGACCAGAATGGTGGATTTAGTGTTGCTGATATTATACAAAACGAACAAATAAATTTACCGTTTATCTTTTTCAGCCGCCACGAAGACCCGGAAACGATCATTGCTGCACTGAATAGAAGGGGATATGGAAACAAGGATTATTGCACAAAAAGTAGCATCTTTGATTATAAAAATTACAAAGAACTGGAAATTAAGATTGTAAATATTCTTAAATCTTCAGGTCGATTCAGGAATAAATATGGAATTCTCGTTACCCACGGCACTGATACAATGGCGTGGGGTTTTTCCATTCTCTGTTATGCACTTAAGGGAATTAACACCAATATTGTAATTACGGGTTCCCAATTACCACTTGAAGGATTCTATTCGCCCTCTGATGCAATAGGCAATTTACGCACCTCCCTTTATGTTCTAACACATCTTGATCCTCCTGGTATCTTCGTTGTTTTTAACAATGGCAAAACTGTTTTTTGTTCGCATCTCCAGAAAGTAAGAAAATGGGACTTTGATGCCTTCACCGGCAAGATTATAGGAAGGATTATCTGGGAAGAGATGAAGACATACAAGGAGCATGAAGAGACTGGAATTCCGGTTTCTATTCACCCGGAGCCATTTCTGGAAAGGCTTTATCTATTAAGAACAGGAGGCACGATTGAGGCAGAGAAAGATCCTGTCACAGGGGCATTAAAGGCAACTGGCGATTTTGTAAGTGCCTATCTTAACACGACCCTTGCTAAAAACTTTGTCAGGGATGATATTCTTAATTGTTATCCAAGCCTTAAGAAAGATTCATC
>CAYQKL010000093.1:0-2914 GCA_964418185.1 uncultured bacterium | reverse complement strand
TGCACCCTTGGTGCATTATTAGGATCGTCAACTCGGAAATAAGACTGTAGATCTGGTTCGCTCTCTTCAGGCCCATCGTCATCACCGTCGAGCACCAACAGGTAAGATGGAGTTCTTGAATCGCCAAGTCGCTTTATATTTTTACAGGCTAAAGTGATGGTATAGTTTCTTCCAGAAGTCAATGGATTTGTTGGTTGGAGTATGATACCGCCTGGGTTTCGGGAAACAATGGTCAGGGCAACTTGAGAACCACCCTCCTCAGCGAGTGTTATGTTTCCTGTAGTCAGGGTTGTTGTGTCCATTGGTGATATTCCTGGAAATCCAATCTGAATCTGGGGTGTAGTGTTATTCACTGCAACTGTATCCGGAGAGAAGTTGTTAATCGTGGGCTGGAATGTAGCAACGAGTGTATCAGAGAGAGGTGCAGTCCAGAATGCAGAATGATAATCATCATAAGGAGTACCATCAACAAAATCATTACCATTGCCATCCAGAGGAGAATTGTATCTGTTCCTTATTCCATCAGTACCTGAGACAAGTCGGAGCAGGAATGAACCAGAATCTGGGACATCAGATATTGATATATACCAGGTTCTGATTTCAGGATAATATTCAGTGGATATGAGAGTGTTAGAAATGGTTGTTCCGGTTCTCACATCCAGAATGACCACTCTGTCTGAGGTTAGAGTCGCTGGGTCCATATAATCTGAGAAACTCACAGTTATCAAACCTTGAATACCAGACTTGGATGCATCGTGGTCAGTCATCTGGGTGTAATTCACAGGTGTGATGCTCGTCACTGTCGGCAGATTTCCCGCACCAATACCCTGAGGCATATCAGGGTCAGGTGATAAGGTATTTTCTGCCTTTTGACAAGCAAGCATCAGTAATAGACTCAAACAGACAAATGTTAGTTTTTTCATTTTATCCTCCATTAGAATTTCAAAGTTGCTGAAATTCGCCAGTTGCTAAGATCTGTGAGTTTACTGAAGCCCATTATGTCAATCTGAAGATTATCAGTTGCCTTCCAGCCAATGCCATAGAAATAGTCGGTTTGTGGTGTATTAACCTTATGGGTTTCATCTGAGCCAACCGGTGCGGGATTAGGATCAATCAGGTTTTCGGTAACTGTACCGGTGCCATCAACAGTCCTTGTTCTTTGTGGTTCATACTGGACGAGTTCGGTTACTGTTGTATAATCATCCATAGTGTAGGTATGCTGAGCGCCAAATCTGAGAACCATAGGTTGGAACAAATAGAATTCAACACCAACAGGAAGACTGATCGCTTTTGTGCTACCAGTAACCTTGGTCATCCAGGTTTCACTGGACCATACAGTTTGAACATAATCGTCCGGGTCAAAACTGATGCCATCATTATCATCATATACCCTTTTTGAAACCGTGGTATCCCGGGCAAGAGTAGAGTCAAACACTGATGTTGTGGAAAGCAAAATGCCAAAGCCCAATTTCAGTCTTTCGGAAACCGTGAATAATTGTTTTGTACCGAATTGAATACCTTTGGTACTTGAGGAACCATCGTAATATGTGATTGTATTTATTGTATCACGAGTGAACTGCGCCATAATATTTTCTCTTGTTCTGTAGTAATAGTCAATCGCATTATCGCCATAACTAAGTGACTGGGTAAAAAACCCAAGATAGAATCTACCCTGAGCATTTTCATTATAGTTATAAAATGTACGGAGATTTACAGTAATAATATTGCCGGATTGTTTTTGATCTGTGGAATCAAGAATATTGGCACGGGTGTAGAAGGTGTTTGTGTCTGCAGGATTGGTGTAGATTGTAGAATCACCATGGATATTCGCTTTGTCTCCATATCCAAGCAAGCCAAAGCCCGCGAGTAAGCCAAACGACATCTTTTCCATATCCTTCCAGATACTGAACAACAAGTCGTTCTCGCCATAATTGTAGTTATCATCACCGGAAGATTTTGCGCGTTCAATGAGAGTTAAGGAATTTGTGGTCAGGTCTTCTTCAGTGTAATCATAGGTAAAATTATTTGCGGGATCAGTGAAGGTACTTTTGTTATCAATCCTTAAATAGCCAAGTCCAAACCGCAGTTTATCCATTTTATAGCCCAGACCAACAAAGAAGTTATTGTCTTTTGTTAGGTCATAGGCAGAGCGGCTTTCATTTTCAATTGTTCTCTGGTCATAGATACCATTGTTGTCATTGTCATTCCAGTCAATGGTTGTCAATTTACCATCTCCAAATATCGCATTGCCATTTGGGTCAATAAGTCCGGTTGGCAGCGCAGTTTTATCCACACTGTGATCATATACTGCACCGGGATAGAACTTGCCAAAATTTGTCGCACCGCCAACAAGGACATATGGAACACTACCATTGGAGAAGAGATTTTCATTGCCGGTCACAAGATTGGACAAACTTGTCCAGATTCTTGAGCCCTGGATCTCACAGATCCTTGCCGGATCAAATAAGAGGTCATAATCATCCTCAAAAAGATCCGCAGTTGATTGGTATCTGAATGATTCATATACCAATCCAAAAGAAATTGAAACGACCATTAACAAACACAAGGCATATTTCATTTTACCTCCTTGCTCTTATGCCTATCTGTTGGGTGTTATAATTGCTTGGTATTTATTTTAACACCCATTTAATAATTTTATACTCAATATATTTTCCCTGGCAGTCACCCCCTTTCGTAACAATTGACTAATTATATATATATATTTATAAAAGTCAATATTGTATTTCCAAACAAATCTTAAGTCTCCCTTGATTTTATTGAATTTTTTATTATAATAAAACAAAGGAGGTCTTATGAAAAAAATCTTTCTGCTTTGTCTGTTCGCTGGGCTCTTTCTCTTTGCGTCTATGAGAAAAAGTCAATGACTTTATGTAACCTCTTTGTTCTTCCGTAA
>CAYQKL010000092.1:0-3011 GCA_964418185.1 uncultured bacterium | reverse complement strand
AAATCCCTCCTGTACTTGACACGATTTTGCTTCTGGCTATTATTAAGGCGTGGCAGATTTGAGTGATGGTATCAAGGTTAAGGGCGCAAGGGTCCATAATCTAAAAAATATTGATGTCTTTATTCCCCGAAATAAATTTGTTGTGATAACCGGCATCTCTGGTTCAGGAAAATCATCCCTGGCATTTGATACGCTATACGCAGAAGGCAAAAGAAGGTATGTAGAATCGCTCTCTGCCTATGCAAGACAGTTCTTAGGTATGATGGATAAACCTGACATAGATGAGATCACCGGACTTTCACCCGCAATCGCAATCCAGCAAAGGACTGCGGCAAAGAATCCTCGCTCAACAGTCGGTACAGTCACAGAGATCTATGATTACTTAAGGGTTTTGTTTGCCCGTATCGGTATTCCGTATTGCTATCAGTGCGGCAGGTGCATTGAAGCACAAACCACAGACCAGATCGTTGATGCCATACTTTCATATCCAGAAGGAACAAGAATTGAAATCCTTGGACCGGTGGTCAGGGGAAGAAAGGGGGAATATAAAGAATATCTGCAGAAGATTAAACGTCGGGGTTATGTGCGGGTCAGGGTTGATGGTAAAATCTATGAGATAGAGGATGTGCCTGAACTTGAAAGATATAAGAAACATAATATTGAGATAGTAATTGACAGGATTGTGATAAAAGCGGGAATAAGAAAAAGGCTTGCAGATTCAGTGGAGATAGGTCTGAAAGAAGGCGAAGGACTTCTGGTTGTGATAGTTGATTCACAAGAGGAAAAAATCTTCAGCCAGAAACTTGCCTGCGTGAATTGTGGTATAAGTTATCCTGAGATTTCACCGAGGATGTTTTCTTTTAATTCGCCTTACGGTGCCTGTGAGACCTGTGATGGTCTGGGTACAAAGATGGAGATTGACCCGAAAAGGGTTATCATTAATCCTAACCTTTCTATCCTGGATGGAGCAATAAAGCCCTATGGATTTCCTGGCTCCTGGCGCACGGCAATATTGAAGGCACTGGCAAGAAAATTGAAATTTAACCTTGACAACCCATTCAACCGCCTGTCTCAAGAAGTGAGAGAAACGATCTTATATGGTGAAGATATCCCGATTGAGGTGGAGTATATCAGAAGGGACGGCTCAGGCAGAGGGGTTTTCAGGGAAAAGTTTGAAGGTGTGATTCCCGAGTTGATGCGCAGGTTTCGCGAGACAACCTCCGAGGCAGTACGTGAGGAAATTGAAGATTATATGGTAATTACACCCTGTCCAGACTGTAAGGGGAAAAGACTCAAACCCCAGAGTCTATCAATAAAGATTGGTGATAAAAATATTGCCGAGATAACTTTGTATTCTGTGAAAAATGCCTTAGAATTTTTCAAAGATTTGAAACTATCAGAAAGAGAGAAGATTGTTACAAAAGATGTTATAAAAGAAATCATCAGAAGGCTTGAATTTCTAAATTCAGTGGGACTTGATTATCTGACCCTTGATAGAACCACTGATTCCCTTGCTGGTGGTGAGGAGCAGAGGGTGAGGCTTGCAACCCAGATTGGTTCAGGACTGGTTGGTGTATTATACATTCTTGATGAACCTTCTATCGGCCTTCATCAACGTGATAACAGAAGATTACTGGATACATTAAAACACCTGCGTGACCTCGGCAATACAGTTCTGGTGGTTGAACACGATGCCGAGACAATTCGCTCGGCAGATTACATCATTGACCTTGGACCTGGGGCAGGTGAAAACGGTGGATATGTGGTATGTGCGGGCACACCAGATGAGGTTGCAAAAAATGCAAAATCAATCACTGGTCAGTATCTTTCTGGTATTAGAAAGATAGAAGTTCCAGAATCAAGAAGGCAAAAAAAAGGGACTTTAATAATTCGTGGGGCAAGGGCAAATAACCTGAAATCCATTGAGGTGGAAATTCCGCTTGGTGTTTTTGTCTGTGTGACCGGAGTGAGTGGTTCGGGGAAATCTACTCTAATCGTTGATACATTATACCGGGCACTGGCACAGGAATATTACCATTCAAAATATCCACCCGGTGAATACAAAGATATGATTGGAGTTGAACATATTGATAAGGTAATAAACATTGACCAATCACCAATTGGCAGGACACCGCGCTCTAATCCGGCAACCTATACTGGTGCATTCACACCGATAAGGGATTTATTTGCATCCCTTCCCGAATCAAAGGTCAGGGGGTATAAACCAGGCAGATTTTCTTTTAATGTTCCGGGCGGCAGGTGTGAGCAGTGTGAGGGCGGTGGCATATTATGGATTGAAATGCACTTTTTGCCCGATGTCTATATAACCTGTGATGCCTGTCAGGGAAGGAGATTCAATCGTGAAACCCTGGAGGTAAGATACAAGGGCAAAAATATTAGTGATGTTTTGAATATGAGTGTTGCTGAAGGGCTTGAATTTTTCCAGCACATTCCAACAATTAAGAGAAAGTTGCAATTATTGTATGATGTTGGTCTGGGTTATATAAAGCTTGGTCAATCTGCGACAACCTTATCCGGTGGTGAGGCGCAAAGGATAAAACTCGCCAAGGAACTTTCAAAAGTGGCAACCGGCAGGACCTTATATATTCTTGATGAACCAACTACCGGACTTCATTTTGAAGATGTAAAATTGCTGCTGGAGGTTTTGAATAGACTTGTTGACCGGGGCAATACTGTAATAGTGATTGAACATAACCTTGAGGTAATAAAGTGTGCGGACTGGATTATTGATTTAGGACCCGAAGGTGGGGAAGGGGGTGGCAGGGTTGTTTGCATGGGTACGCCTGAAGATGTGGCAAAAAATCTCCCTTCCTATACCGGGCAATTTTTACGCAAAGTCCTTTAATTCAGCCCAGGTTATTCATACTCATTTTCATGGCGATTTCCGACCGAAGGTCGGGACGTGGTAATCTGTCAAAGTGTGCAGGACTCCTCGTAATGACAAGGCAAAAAAAAACAGAGTTTCCCCTCACCCTTCCCTCTCCCCGCTG
>CAYQKL010000091.1:0-3062 GCA_964418185.1 uncultured bacterium | reverse complement strand
GTGCAAATCAGTGGTATAAAATATTCTCAATGTCGGTATTTGTATTTTGTAACGGTCTGAAAGACCGGATAACATACTACTCCATAACAATTACATTCGTAGTGCCATCTCAATACGAAATCCATACCTTTATCTTTATCATTAATAATCTTTGTAAAACCTGCCAATGCACCATTCTTATCATACGATTTTATAGAAGTTCCATCCGCACTTCTTTTAGTTATCGTCTTCTCTCCTGAAGACGAAACACATATTTCTTCTTTTCTATTATAATAATATTTCTCGAATGATCTCTCCTCATATGGTCCTTTCTTGCACCATCTCGTTTCTTTAATAATACGCCCTTTAGTATCATAATAATAAGTTGTCCGCCACCTGTTTCCTTTACCAAGCTGCAGATATTCGGTCTTTTTTGCCGGCTTAAGTTTTGCCCCATTGTAGAAATAACGTGTTTTCGAGAAATGCATTGGACTCATATTCATCACGTCCCTTTCAAGCCTTCCGCGCTTATCATATTCATATTCTATCGTAGAACACCTACGGATTTTGTGTTCATAGCGGTAATCAAACTCAACATTAAGTGTTTTAGTTTTTTTATTTTCTTTATCATAAATATGATATCTTTCTTCAATTATTCGTGCCAGCGGTTGCCTGATCTCTTCGCGGATCAATCGGTTGTGTTTGTCATAGGTGTAGATCCTTATTGCTGAAAGCTCCAACTCTCTTTGCCAACGGTAATATTCCAGTTCCCTTATCACTTTGCCTTGAGTATCATAAAAATATATAGTTCTACCCTGGATGTATTTCTCGTAGCCCCTTGGCGTTTCTCTAAAACTGTAATAAATATGTTCTCTACGTTTTATCGGATTCATATATTAACTCTATTTATTTCTGTTCTTTTCATTATCACTCCCCTAAATGCTAAAGGTATTTTTCAATAAACCTCCCCAAATACCGCACCACCATATTTTCTCTTTTTGCATTTCCCTGGTCATTCCCCATTAATATCCGGATTTTATTGATCAATCCATCAATACACCAGGCAAGACAACCGCCAATAAGAGCGATGATCAACATAGGCATACTACCAGTTTTGAAAGGCGCCAGGGTTGCGTCTTGGTAGCTTAGAAAAAATTCGGTAGCAATATAACCAATAAGTCCAACACTTAAAATTGCAAGAATGATAACCTCAATCAAGGGAGAATTCATTAAGGATTTCATTTGCATATTGTAACATTATTTAATAGAAAATCAAGTGTAAGATTTCGTAAAAGAATGGCTGAACTTGGAATGCATTTAATCATAATTTGCGAGAAAAGTCCAATCTCTAAAAGGATTAAAGAACAAGATCGTATATATTCAATAATTGCCAGAGATTTACTTAATACTATTCCAGTGATCTTATTTTCTCAATCAACGGAAATACCTCCCGTGCGACGACCTTTTTCTGTCCATAGGTAAGCAATTCTTTATCCAAATAGGGCCATATATAGTGCCAGAAACCGACCTCATAGATTGCGTAAATGTTACTTTTATTCTTTATTTTTGCCCTGATCTTTTCAATTCCGTACCTGAGTTCGGTATCGGAATAAAAAGGTGTGTCATCATTCTGTGTATTTCCCATTTTACCTCCGTGCTATTCTTCAACAAAAACAATCTCCTGCAGAGAACCGAGCGCAAAGGCAGTCTTTATTTTGCCTTTCGCTATGACCCTTACGCCAACTGATGGTAAAGCACGTTTCGTAATCACCTTAATCTCACCGGTATTGTCTTTAATGGTATAATATTTCACCGCCATAAGTGCCATTCGGTCTTTCACTTCACCTTTAATAGTAATAATTTTATTCTCGTAGGATGCTGGATTTTCTAATATTTTGTCAATCGGTGTATGGGCAGTCTTGATGGCAAAATACCAGATAGCAAATCCGACTAACAAAACAATAATAATTCCACTAACAATAAAAACTCTCTTTCTTTTCATTTATTCCTCCTTTCCCAATTGGGTTTAGCCTATATCTCTTTGTAGATAAGATATGATACCAAACTATTCATAATATTTCTCACACCAGTCAAGATTTGTAATTGGAATTTCTTCCTTACCATAACATAAAAAAATTGTGCCTGTTAGATAAGGCAAAATTCTTCTGCCCGCTCCATAGACTTCATTTTCACCAACTGCAAAAGGAATCTTACGCGTAACAACCGTCTCCCGGGCTGGCGTTATCGTAACCTCATCATAAGGTGGAGAATACGGGTCAGTTGGTGGTCGAAGTTTCCCTGGATTTAACCGCTCATACATTCCTAATTTATAGTTACCATTGATATCCCTACCCTCATAGTCAGCAACAAACATCGGCCTTTTTCTGTTTGAACCTTTTATACAGAGATCTCCTGAAGGGTCAATATTTTTGGTTCCTTTCAATGCCCTGAATGATACATTTACAATCAAGTAATATCTTCGCATTTCTCTACCCGGCTCGTCAGGCGGTGGTATTGGGTCAATAAGTGAATCCAGATAGACTCTATTTATTCTAATTGCGATATCATCCATCCTTTTCCATTTTTTAAATTCTCGTTCTTCCCAATAATTCCAGTCTATATCATCTTGTGGTTCTTCTTGACCAGTCTCATCCTCAGGTTCATAACCCAATTCAATGAAAACCTTACTCTTGCCACCGATAGTTCCTTCAAGATCAAGGCGATAGATGCCACTTGACCCAGCTGGGAAAAATAGTTTTCTTTGAGCAGAGGTGTATTTTGTCACACTTGTTTCAAAAGGTTTGTCGCCATTTAAGATCTTCCAGACTATTTCATAATCGTAACTTCCCTCTACAAAAGATGTTGCCCCAGTGGTTGAATACAATGATACTCCGCTCAGGAAATTGAAGTTCTGAGGTTCAGAAGAAACTCCTCTTACTGCGAGGTCAACCACTACATATTTATGCTCTCGGTTTATGCCTTCCCGTTGTCTAAATTCTTCGTCGGATAAATTTTCACCACTGACCATATTGTCTTGGTTCAGCGAAAAGTTGACATTTTGGCATCGTGAAATAAGGTGGAAT
>CAYQKL010000090.1:0-3098 GCA_964418185.1 uncultured bacterium | reverse complement strand
GCAAGAACCTTATTTGCCTTTGCACCAAAATATTTTATCACTGTCTCTTTTGAAATAAAATTGCTAATTGCGCCCGCAATAAAGAATGCCGGGATGAGACAGAATAATACATGCTCCCGGGCATATTCCTGAGTCATAAAGAACGCCTCAAGGATTGCAGACTGGATCCGCACGCCATCAAGAGGCACAAAGTAAAGAATCAGGAATACTGCGATGAAGATGACAAGCCTTGTTCGTTCTCTCATAATAACCTCACTTATAATAAATTCGAATATCTAAATTTTAAATCCGAGACACGACCCAAACTTCGTTTGGGTGCTCCAAAATCAGAATGATTGAAATGACATTTTAATGTCAGCCTGAACCCTTCGTCTCTTGTCATTCTGAACGAAGCGATAGCAAAGTGAAGTATCTGACCCAGGGCAGACTTCATTAAGGGAAAGGGTCTCAAAAGATGTTTCACTTCGTTCAACATGACACTGCGTATCATTTGTTTAGTCCGCCATCCGCCAAGTTGCGTGGCGGATTCGTGCTTTGGATTTAGAATTTTTCATACTTATCTTCGCGCTATCTCCATCAATAACTCGCTCTTTTTCTTTAAATTTCCGATTATACATTGCTCAAGGGTATCAATAATCTCAAAAATTCTCTGATCCGTTACTTCATACCAGACCTCAAGACCTTTTTTTTGACAGCGGACAATCCCGGCATTTTTCAGGATCGCCAAATGGTGCGAGACATTGGACTGCTCTGCACCAACATTGGGAATTATTTTACATACACAACAGGGGCCATCCCGTAATTTTCTGAGAATCTTTAATCTCAATGGATGAGCCAGGGCATCAAAAACCCCAGATTCTAATTTCATAAGCTCCTCACTCTGTTTTGCCATATAACACTCCTTTAAATTACCTCGCTTTCGCTCGGCTAATTGCCGATAGATTTTTCAAATTCCAATCCTTTCAACTATTCTCACCCTTATCACCCATCTTTTCTTAGTGGCGAGTAGAGAGTGGCAAGTAGCGAGAAGAAGATTTTATCCTTTTCTTTATGCCTTTAAGTGTCCCCAATTGCCTTCTTCTTTCCGTTTCACGGTTCATGTTAAAAGTTTCACGAATTTACCCCTATTCGCCCTTCTTTGCCCTTTCTTGTCGCCCTTTAGCCCTTTTTAGACTTCTTGAGCCTTTTTTTAGCCTTTTTCTTTTTTACCTTCAATTGCCTTTTATGCCTTTAACCGCCCTCTCTTTTACCTTCTTTTGCCCCCATTTGCCTTCAACTGTCCCCATTTCTATTTTCTCGCTACTCGCTATTCTATTTTAATAGTATCACCTTCTCGGTCTTTTTAAATTCACCCGTATCTAACCGCACAAAATACACACCCGAAGGAAGCTTGCGACCCAAATCATCCGTGCCATCCCAAACCACAGAAGTGGCAAGTAGCGGGTAGCAAGTAGTGAGATTAAATGACTTCATAACCCTGCCACTAATGTCATAAATCTTTAAACTGGCTAAGCTTTGTTTTGTAATTTCGGCTTTGGAATTTGTTTGGAATTTGGTCCGCCACTCTGTTTGGCGGACTGGAATTTGGCATTCAATCGTTAGGTGATTCCTGGCTGGATTCGGATAGATAACCAATGTCGGAATTTTTCCAAGTGTAGCAGAATTGAATTTTGAATCTTGAGCCTCCTCAATTCCTACCCTGACCCCAAAAAAATGCATTATTGAATCAAGCAATGAACCACGGTCTGACGGTGGAGTTGCATCAACCAGTAAACCAAGTTCAAATGAGGTTGCTACAGTGCGATAGGTGCCTGCATCATAGGCAACACCACAGTCAAAATAGTTGTCCGTATCACGAAAGATCAAAAAAGAACCCGGGTTTGAAGGACTTATGTGGTCCATCCACTCGTTCTCTCCCGCATAATTTAATAGCATCTCATTTGTAAAGGTGCCGCTTATACCCTGTACCGGACCCACATTTGAAGCACCATCATCAACCGGTGTCAAACCAAAAAGATTAGAAAAATCGTGACCACCCATCATTGGGTCATAGTACCAGACATCGCCACCTTCCATATAGATCTTACCGCCGTTATTGGTAAAATTAACAAGTCTTAGAGCCTCAGGAGTGTTTTCCATAACCACATAATTGTTAGGGAATACACCAAGGCAGACAAAAACAACATTATAATTTTGCAATTCTTCAATCAAATTATTTCCAATCTCGCCGGAATAGCCAAGACCGCTCAAAATACTGTGCATATTCTGACCTGGCAGGGGTGTATGATCTGGATTCCAGATATAATAATCCTTTTTGCCAATAATCAGAGAGAACAAAATTGTATCCTGATACAAATTTGTATACAGAATGATTCTGAAATTTACCAGTGTTCCCGATGGAGTTGCGGAATCAGAAAAGACCACAAACGGATTTGAATCATTCATTGCTGAGGAATCACAACCTATATGCTCGTAAAAACCCGATGAATCAATGGTTCCAGTATAATTGGACAGACTCTGGAGTGTAGCATTAACACTGTCAACCGGTGAATGACCTGTATTTTTTATGGTAACCCTTACAAATACTGTCTCACCTGGTTCAAAATTAACATTGCCATTCCCTCCACTGATTGAAACCTGCTGAAAAATCAAATCAGGAGCAAGAACTCTGTGCGTGAAATTAGAATTCCATATAGAATCATTTCCATCCCTGCAGATAAGTTGGAAATTTATAGTGTGCAAATCCGGGCAGTTTGGAGAAACCGCAAAAACATATCCGCTGTCTCCAGTCCAGGATGAATCTCCGCCCATTATATCGCCAAAGGACTTTGTTGAATCCTGAACTACGATATATAGATCATTAGTCCTTATTATACCAGCTATATTCCGGGCAAGACTGTCGCCCCAGTTTTTCACCCAGAGAGGCAGGTTGATTATCTCACCGGGGTTGATAATATGATTATTATTACCTGAAACAGAATCATCAATCATTGACTTCAAATAGACAACATAAGGCGTATATGTATTTCCGACGATCATATTACCCTCATAAGGCTTTAGATTCTTTCCTGTTACGGTTACATAAATCGTATCACCAA
>CAYQKL010000089.1:0-3249 GCA_964418185.1 uncultured bacterium | reverse complement strand
GAGGCCCTATGGGGTAGATCTATGTCATTTTTTAGGAAAAACTTATCTGTTACATTCAATTTCTATATTTGGTCTCTCAGGAAGGAAGGAAGGTGTGGGCATAAAAGGACTGACCGATGGAAAGCAAAAGACAGTGGAATGGAATCTTAAAGACCAAAAGAATGTCAAACTTGGACCGAGTGTATATTTCTATCGGTTTGAGTCGGAGGAATTAAAAAAAATTAAAAACCAGCAGCAAGATTGTTGTAAGATAGTTCAGTTTCTTACTCTTTTTAGGGCACAGGTAATAACCGTGTTCTAATTTTTTATTTAAGAATTATTTCATCACCTCTTTTCTTGAGAAATCCCTCTTTAAGGCAAATTCCTTTATGTCATAGGGTGTTTTCCCAGTTGTAATATATTCAGAGGCAATATACCCTATCTCGGGGCCGAGCATAAAACCATGGCCACAGAATCCACCAATTATCCATAACCCTTCAATATCGGTTTTATCAATGATTGGATTGCCATCCGGTGTCATCTCATAACTCCCTGCCCATTGCCTTATAATTTTTACACCTGCAAGTTTTGGTATCAATCTGGCCATCCTCCTGCCCATTTCTCTTAAGAATTCAAAAGATGAACTCACATCTTTACCCGGAACATTCGGGGCCGGTGTATAACAGCCAATGATACTGCCCTGTTTTGCCTTTTGATGGAAATAACAGCCATCAGGACGGTAGTCAACAATCATCGGTTTGAAGAAAATCTCAATCGGTTCGGTGATCAGTGATTCGTGCCGTTCAGGGAATACCAGGATATCAAGACCCAGGTGCATTGAAAATTCTCTTATGAATGGACCTGTTGCATTCACCACAATCGGTGCATAAAGGGTTTCATTTTGGGCGGTTGTGATTGAAACAACCCTATGACTCTGGATATTTATCCTCTTGACCTCACAGTGTGTGAATATTCTTCCCCTTTCCTTTATCTTTCGGGCATAGCCATCAACCACCAGAAATGGATTTGCCTGACCATCAGACGGACAATATACGCCACCCAAAAGACCTTCGGTATTTATGCCGGGCACAATCTCTTTAATTGTGGCCACATCTACATACTCCACATCAAGCTCCATACTTCTTTGTAATTTTATCAACTCCTTATAGATTCTTTCCATTTCCTCACTGTGTGCCAGAAATAGATAGCCATCCTGTTCAAACTCCACATCCATTCCCAGTTCCTCTTTCATCGCCTTAAATTTTTTTACCGATTCCATCGCAACCCTGATGCTCAATTCGGTTGAATATTGCTGTCTTATTCCACCAATGCACCGACCCGT
Source organism: uncultured bacterium (assembly GCA_964418185.1). Lineage (GTDB taxonomy): Bacteria > Hydrothermota > Tepidihabitantia > SM23-42 > JAOAFX01 > JAOAFX01. The sequence continues at coordinate 1,928 of CAYQKL010000089.1, read as the reverse complement.
TGAACCCGAAGTCAAACTCAACTTTGACAGTTGAATTTTTGCGAGATCTCAGCAAAGCATTGTCTGGCAAGGCTTTAAACATATTTTGGAAAATTTTAAAAGCCCCGCGCGTTCACTACAATTATTAACAAACTAAATTTTTTCATGCAATTTTCATAACCGCAGGCGGAATAGGAATTTTTAATCTTTTGAAAAGACCCACCTGCCACTCATTTAATTCATCCCTCACTAAAAACCTTTTCTTATTAATCTCTATCCACCCAACCCTTAAATCTTTTAACTCCTCAAGCACTTCCTCATAGGGTAATTCTACACCCAACTCCCTTACCACCCGCTGGATCACAAAACCTAAAAGCAATGAAAGAAAACAAGCATAAATATACCCCCTAACCCTTCGGGAATGATAAATGGGAACCACCCTTAATAAATTCTTTAAATCCTTAAATACCCGCTCTACCCGCCAGAGCTCTTTATACCTCGTAACAACCTCTTTAAGCTCAGAAAACTCCTTATTCGTTCTCACAACCCAGATGCCATCCCATAACTCCGCCGCACGCACTTTTCGCTCATCAACTCTTATCTCCCCACCACCAACCAGATACCTCTTATACCCTTTGTTATTTATTAGCCCCTTTATATCCCACCCCTCTTTTTCTTTCAATGTCGCTAAAATACTTTCCCGCACTTTTTTTGCATATCGCTCCTCAATCTCATTCTTTAGTACAATCAACCACTCCTTATTCGCCACGCCTGGCTTTACCGCAAAGCTTTTAGCCCAGAGCCCCTCCTCAATCCTCACCCAATCTCCACTCTCCCGCGCCGCTCTCACTTTCTCGCACACAATCTTTTCTGAACCCTTCGCCCTTACTAAATATTTCCATTTCTCTTCATTATAAGAATCGAGATCATCAATACTCACCATTCCACTATCCGCAACAATACATATCTCGCGCAAATCAAACCGCATCTTGAGACGCGAAATCATCGCCCTCATTACTTTTACATCGGCCGTATTCCCAGGCTCAATCTCAATTCCAACCGGTAAACCATTAACCAACGCCACACCAATCACCACCTGTTTCTTATCGCCTCTCTTTTCCTTACTAAAACCTCTTCGTGTAAGCTCATCGTCTCCCTCACCCCAGTAGATCAGACTCGTCGTATCAATAAATAATACCTCGGCTGACTGATGAAATAAATCTAATACCCTCCCTTTTAGTCTTTCTTCTACTACTACCCAATTTTCCTCAAGTATATCCAACGCCCGATAAAGAGACTGCACCGCAATCTCGGTAATACCAAAACCATCATATACCTTTTTTAACCAACGAGCTACAGCTAATTCTGAAATCCTCCCATAAAGACGACCCACCACAATAGCAAATATCACCAGCGGAAAAGAAAACAGAAGCCTTTTGCTTTTTGCTATCTTTCTCAATACGCTTTCTAAACCTAACTCCTGCCACACACCAAAAGATATTGCAACAAGGCCCCAGTACCATTGGGGCGTTAGCTTCTTGAGCTGCGGTAGACCAGCGATATCTTCAATCTCTCGGCCTAATACTTTTAATATCCCTTGGGCAAGATTGAATAACATCCTCGTAGTCTTTGTATCCATTCCATCAATCCGTGCAACATTTAATAAAAGCCGCTGCCGAGGATATCTCCAACCCTTCTCACGCCTTGTGGCAACGATTTGGAGATATTCCCTAACCGTGCCATCTTTATTTTTTGCTTTATAAATTCGGAGATACATATTACTACTATAGTATACTCATATTTTAGCATTTTGTCAAGGGGTATAATGCATTTTTACATAAGATGCCTTCATTTCATACCACTACATATCTTACGGAATTTGGCGGCGGAAGTTATGTTATTTCAAGACAAAATAGTTAAAAAGGGAGCTGAACTGTCAAAGTTGAGTT
>CAYQKL010000088.1:0-3328 GCA_964418185.1 uncultured bacterium | reverse complement strand
AGCGAGAAGGGTCCTGCAAAAAAGTCGTGCCATTCGGGGGCCGGGAAACTTCTAAAATCTAAATTGGGATTATGAAAAAGGAGGATCTGAATGGATAAGAACATAAATGCACAAACGAAAAGATATAAGCCATCAAAGTATAATTTCTTCTTTCGGGCTGAGGACGGTTCTCATTTAGCTTATAACGCAATAACCGGCGGTTTTGCCAAAATTGATAATGAAAAATTTCCGGTAATTTACAAAACCCTCCAAGCCGAAGATATTATGTCTGATGCCGTTTTGTCCCAAGAAGTGTGGAATAAATTAGTAGAAGGGGGATTTATTATTGAATCAGAAATTGATGAGATAGATTTACTAAAAGTAAAAAATAGGATGGAGAGATTCAACGCGAATCAAAGCCTCTCACTTACAATTTTACCCACTTTTGCCTGTAATTTTCAGTGTATATATTGTTACGAGGTAAAAAGAAACGAAAGCATGGATTGGGATTTACAGACGAGACTGGTAAAATTAGTCGAAGGCGGTGGCGACATCTTAAGATTCTTACATATAACTTGGATGGGAGGCGAACCATTACTTGGGCTTAGAACTATAGAATTTCTATCCTCAAAATTTCTTGATATATGAGCCAAAAAAGGAATAAAATATTCAGCAGGAATGATAACCAACGGTTATTTGTTATCATCTGAAATATTCGAAATGCTATCCTCAAAACTATTAGTAAAAAATTTTCAGATTACTATAGATGGTCCTCGTGAAGTGCACGACGTTAGACGTCCGTTAAAAAATGGAAAAGGCTCTTTTTCTAAAATTCTCTCAAATCTACGAAATATTGCGCATAGCCTGCCGGCAGATGTTGAAATGTTAATTCGTGTTAATTTAGATAAAACAAATGTTTTAACTAGCATGGAATTGATTGATATACTTTTTGAAGAAGGACTGAGTAGTAAAATTTCACTAATGCCCGCACGTGTAGATGCTGCGACACCGATATGCCGAGATGTCTCCGAGAGCTGTATTTCCTCTTCTACTTTTTACAAAGATTATCAGCTAAAATTTATAAATAAATCTATAAATAAAGGTTTTCGTTTTAAAATATACCCTAGACTTGTCGGCTCAAGTTGTATGGCGGATAGGATAAATGCATATGTAATTGCGCCTGATGGCTATCTTTATAAGTGCTGGAACGAAGTAGGCATTGAGACAGAATCTATTGGTTTTATTGACGACAGAGGAAAAATTAAACACAATAATAAGATGGTCAAGTGGTTAGCCGACGATCCTTTTGAAATTATAAAATGCATACGGTGCAAAATCTTTCCTCTATGTGGCGGTGGTTGTCCATATAAACGAAAACATCGAATAGCGGAAATATGTGTATCATGGAAGTATAATTTGAAAGAGATGTTAAATTTATATTATCGTTGTCAACAGAAAGGAGGTGATAAAAATGAAGTTCCTAAATGAACCGGTAAATCCGCTTCCGATGATTGATGTCGTCTTTAATACACCACCAGAATGTTTACCTATATGCTACTGTTGGACTTACATGTGTATTCCGGTCCAAGGGTGGTAGTGATTAACGCATCGGCTAATTGAAACAGTAGGGCTGGGGGGTAAAATCAATCAGCCCTCAGCCCTTGACAGACTTTTTAAAATAATTATAGTATTAAGGGATAAATTATGAATATTATTATCTACCTTTTATTTTCTATAATTGACATCCAGACCGCTTTATATAAATTTGATGAAGGGTATTGCGAATTTTGGTATCGGATTCCTCTCGCCCATATTTTTAGTATGAATGAATTTACTATCGCTGGAGATTCAATTATCAAAGAATATGCCTATGAAATCACCCTTTATCCATCAGAAGGCAGGGACTCAACTCAAAGAAAGGGAGTAAAAATAGCGGTTATCAGGAATAATCAAAGAAACGGTTATATTATTGACTACATCCCTCTGTATTTACCATCAGGAGCATTTTCCTATCAGTTTGTAATAAATTCGGGTGGTGAAAAAATAATGAAAAACAGTGAAATTGTGGTCTTACCGGATACCACTCTATTTTACACAAGTGATATAATTCTCTCTAGTAAATTAGCCAGAGACGCGCATTTCATTCGACAGGGGATTCAACTATTTCCCTTGTTAAATCCAGTTTATTCTAATCGGGACACCCTATTTTCTTATCTGGAAATCTATGGGCTTGTGCCGGATACCCTATTTTATGAGATTTGCTATCAAGTTAAAGATAGTTTATCAAATATATTATTTAACCAAAAATTTAGACGTCCCAAATATGATTATAAGCAATTTGATACATTATCTATACCTTTAAGTAATTATTCCGCCGGGAGGTATAGATTATTTATGGAGATATTTGAGCCAGCATTAGATTTGAAAATTCAGAAAGAATGTGATTTTGAGGTAAAAGAGGCATTGCCAGATATAACTGATGAGAAATTTGCCTGGGAGATAAAGTATCTTGTTTCGGAAAGAGAGTATAAAAAGTTTTGTGGTTTGAATTATGTAGGTAAAATTCAGTATTTGAAGAAATTTTGGTCAAAGCGGAATTATAGAGAATTTGAAAACAGGTTGATTGAAGCGGATAAAAAATTTTCTAATTCTTTTATGAGGGGGCGTGATACGCCGATGGGCAAATTTTATATTAATAATGGGCCACCCGATGAAATTAAGAGATACGGGCTGGAACGAATAAAGACGCCAAATCAATATCGTGATGGTGAACTTGAAAAGGCACACGAATTGTGGATTTATGAAACTAAGGGGTTTGAGGTTTTGTTTACGGATACCGATAAGGATGGAATATACGAGTCGGTAAATATTTTTCGCCTCGGACATCAAGAATTCATAGACTGGCTAAAGGATCGAAGGGAGTTGGAGGGTTATCTAATAAGATGACTAAATGCCTGCTAAAATTACTTTTCTTTATTCTATTTCTCTCTTGTGCCGTAAACATTTTGGCTTCCCGTTATTATCGCCTATTGGAAAGAGAGCGAAAGATTTTTTTAGGTTTACGGGGTATTGATTCACTCGCGGCTTATGAGTATTTGAATCTATCCTCCCCAACCGAGAGGAAACATTATTATGAACAATATTGGGTAGGAAGGGATGAAGAAAGAAAAGAATTTGAAAAAAGGGCTGAATATGCCTACAAGGAATTTGGCCGCTATGCACCACTGGATGATGACCGTATCTCGGTTTATTTGAAATATGGAAATCCAACAAGGAGATATGTAGTAACTCCGGAAAAGAAGGTAGGGATTGTTTCAAAAGAATATGTACGACCGGCGGAAATATGGAC
>CAYQKL010000087.1:0-3488 GCA_964418185.1 uncultured bacterium | reverse complement strand
TTAGAACCCCACCAAGAAACATACCTGCACCGATTATTCCACCAAGCCAGCCCACGCCGGTCGTGCCCATATTGAATGTCTGCTGGATCAAATATATCAAAACAGTATAGGCAATGGCTGCAGAAAAAGGAAGAATCAATACCGAAATCATTACGAACAACACAATCCGGTCCTGGACCAATAGATTTATCAATTCCTTTAAATCGAGGAGAAAAACATTTAGAGAGTTTTTCAATTCCTTTCTAAACGATATTTTGGTTTTTGCTAATGGTTCAAACAACAGGTGCGCACCCATACCAAGTGCCAGAAAACCCGCAATGCAGTGGGTACTTGCATCAATGTAAAATCCTAATCTCCAGCCTACCAATTTTATTAAATAACCACCCCCCACCATTCCGATAAAAGTGGCAATTCTCGCAATTGTAATAACCAAAGAATTTGCCAGAACAAATTCGCTGTATTCAACAAGATCAGGAATTACTGCACTTTTTGCCGTATTATTAAAGACATCCAGGGCAAAGAAGATAAAGACAAGTATCCATATCGGAACCAAACTGTCAAACAAAATCACAAAACTTGGTGTCAGGAATATTAAAATTGACTGAATCAGGTGGCAACGGAACATAATTGTCTGTCTGTTCCAGTGGTCAACAACCACTCCAACAAAAGGTGCAAGAATGATCACAGGCAGAGAAAAGGTGACGGCAAATTCACTGAAAGCCGATACCTTGCCCGGATATTTAATCCCGATTAAAGTAATTATAACCATATGGGTAAGTCGGTCACCAAGTTGTGATACACCATTGGATAGACCCAAAAATAGAGGTCCTCGCTTTTTCAACAGATAAAGCATATTGAAGTTTATAAAATATCTATGAAAAGTCAACCCATTGTCTATGGTGCTTGACAGAATACAATTTTTGAATATAATGGGCAATGATGAACAGAATCATTGATTCATTTTTCACAGGTTGGATTTCCATAGTGGCAATAGTTATTCTTTTAAGGAGACTGGGTCCTATGGTGCCTTAGTATTCTATTTACAGGCATCAAAAGGGCCCACCATATTGGTGGGCTTTTTTATTTTACGAAAGGAGGTAAAATGAGCCCAGAAAAAGGTCAGAAAAAAGCAATGAACAAAGGGGAGAGAAAATATAAAAATCCCTCTCCACAAACCCTGAATCGTGAATTCAAGAAACAGGGACAAAGACGCGGGATGCCAATGGATGTATTTACACCTGAAGGTATTCCAGTAACCTCACCATTGAGTGTAGGTATCAACTTCACCTCAGTGGATGCATATTAAAAAATGGTATTTCAGGCCACCTATCAGAACAGGTTACTGTGCACCAGGATAAACACTTGTTGCTTCTTGATACAGCCTTCAGAAAAAAGTTGCCGAAATTTCATATAGTTTGCGGGCACGGTTTTTGCATAATAATCTTATGATGAGAAATTTTACTTTATCTAATCTACCGATAATGACCAAGACTTTTGCCTATATCCTGCTAAGCAGTATTATCTTGCTGGTCATAGCAATCATCGTTTCTCAAAGTATAATTAGGGTCCAATTCCAGAACCTTGCCCGTGATAAGATCAGACAGAAAACAGAAATGGTTCACAGACTCATAGATACAGAAATCCAGCGCCTGGTGCAGATAAACAAAGACTGGGGTTCCTGGGACGAAACCTACGAATTTGTCCAAAACAAAAATACTGCTTACCAGAAAGACAATCTGATTCCAAGTTCATTCATCACGCTGGATATTGAATTTATTGTCTACTACGACACTCTGATGCATATCGTTTATTCGGGCAGATATTTCCCTGAAGGTGATACGATCTTAGCACTGGATAATGAAATTGCCAATCGCATAACCGAGTATATGGATATTGATAGACTACGACCCCTTTTGAATGCAGGTACGTTCACAACGATCAATAGGGATCCTTATATAGTGTCTGCTGAATCCATTCTTACAAGTCGACATAAAGGACCATTACTGGGCTGGCTTGTTATGGCGAGAAGATTAGATTTAAGGCCTATTATGGATCTGACCGGCATTATCATCGATATCCAACACGACGATTCTACAGAAACTTGTATCCTAAAATCAAGCCCTGATGAACACATTGTCTTCATAAGTGAAAAGAGGGATTCCATATTTGCTGTGCATAGATTCTATGATATGCTCAACGAACATATGCTAGGTGTCAGGGTACGAGAAGAAAATAAAATCTTAAAGCAAGGAATGAGAACAAGAACTTACATAATTCTGGCAATCATCCTTCTTGCTCTGTTAAACTTTCTGCAATCATTGCTAGGTATCAATGCCCTCATACTTAGACCGCTTATGCAGATTTCGAAACAACTCAAAACTATAGATCTGGAAAATATAGAGCGAAAAATCATACTGTCCAAAACCAGCAATGAATTCCAGCAATTGACAGAGAACATTAACAAGATGTTAGAAAAAATGAACAGCCAAAAAGAAAAAATTTTAGAGAGCGAGAGCAAGTACCGTGATCTTGTGGAAAATGCCGAAGTAGGAATATATATTGATGATGTGGATGGTAATGTAGTATATAATAATGACAAATTTGCGGGGTTGTTTGGATATCAACCAGAAGAATTTTCTAAGTTGAAATTTGAAGACTTCATTTCCATTGATGATTTAAAAACAATAAGGCAGTATCATAGTCGCCGAATAAAAGGCGAAGATGTACCTGCAAGATATGAAATAAAAGGCATCCATAAGGACGGTGGTCAGATTACTCTTGAAACAAATACAATTTTAATACATAAAGATGGTAAGGTCGCAGGTACGAGAAATTATGTTCTGAACATAAGCCAACGCAAAGAAATCGAAGAAAAATTAACGGCTGAATCAATGACTGATCCACTTACTGGTTTATTTAATCGTAGGGGATTCAATTCCCTTGCGTACCAGCAGTTGGAACTTTCAAGAAAGATCAAGAAAGGATTTTATCTCCTCTATTGTGATTTGAATAATATGAAGAAATTTAATGATAAATTTGGCCATAGCACCGGAGATACCATATTAAAAGAAACCGCTCAGATACTCAAAAACAGTTTTAGAAAATCTGATATAACGGCTCGAGTTGGCGGAGATGAATTTATCATCCTGGCAACTGAAGCACAACCAGATAGTATTAATGTAATGCTTGATCGTTTGAACAAAAATATTGAAAAGTATAATAACTCTGAAAACCATCCAAATATATCTCTCAGTATTGGTTATGTACATTTTAATCCAGAGGATTCAAAATCATTGGAAGAAATAATTGCACTTGCCGATAAAATGATGTATGAAGAAAAGACCAAATTCAAACAAAAAGGGGAGTAGAAAGGTATTGACCACTCGCAAAAATTTTGTATAATTACTTTATGACACTAACTGTGGTGAAATTTGGTGGCACATCAGTTGCCAGTGCCGATTTGATCAAGAAGGCTGCAAGTCGGGTTG
>CAYQKL010000086.1:0-3617 GCA_964418185.1 uncultured bacterium | reverse complement strand
TCTAATAATTCTCCCTTCGCTCTTTGTTTTCTCTTCTCTTGGTGCCCTTTTATGCCTGATGGTGAAAGAAGTCTTTGAAGCTCAAACATTACTCAACCTCCCGCGGTTCTTAATGATATTTTTAAGTGGTGTAGTCTATCCGGTCTCAAAGATGCCTCCGGTATTACAGTATTTTTCTTATATATTGCCCCTGACTTATACTATAGATGGACTCAGGAGGTCGTTTTCTATCGGTCTAAACAAAATGGTTCTTCTGGATTCTTTAATTCTTATCATCTTTTTTATTCTTTTCATTCTTCCGGCAATAAAGTTGCTCTACAAAAAGTTTGAATAGAGGAGTTATTTATTATGAAACACTCCCACCCTTACCCTCCCCCTTCAAAGGGGGAGGAAAAAGGAGGGGGTGAAAGGTGATTTGAATGTCTACTCGACAACAAATAGTTATAATTAGTGGAAAAGGCGGAACAGGTAAAACCGTTATCACGGGCGCATTTGCGGCTTTAGCAAAAAATAAAGTTATGGTTGACTGCGATGTGGACGCAGGAGATATGTTGAAGCTATCTCCTGCGAAGGTTGTTGGGTTTGTATGTATGCCTGTCCAACTGAAGCGATAAGTATGGCAGATAATATTGCTGGTGAATGGTGTGTTTCAAAGACAAAATATGGACCAATGGTCCATGCAAAATTGGGTGTTGCAGAAGAAAACTCCGGTAAACTTGTTGCAAGAATAAGAAAGGAAGGGGACTAAGGAGAGGGTGAAAGGAGTGTGAAATATGAACCAACAAGAAGAAATTAAGCCTCTGGAAGAACTCTTAGAAAGAAATATGGCACAGATTACCGCCAAGATTCTGGTTCTTTCTAATAAAGGCGGTGTTGGTAAAAGTTTTGTGGCCGTGAATATTGCTGCAGGACTGAGCAAACTCGGTGCAAAAGTTGGAATTTTAGATGCAGATATACACGGACCATCAGTCGCAAAGATGCTCGGTTTTGAAGGAAAGCAACCAGGGATAGATGAAAAAAGCATCCTTCCATTTTCAATAAGTTCTAATCTTGTTGCCTTTTCAATTGCATCTTTACTACAGGATAAAGATACTCCGGTCATCTGGCGTGGACCATTAAAGATGAGCATCTTGAAACAATTTCTTGCCGAGGTCAACTGGGGAAGACTTGATTATTTAGTTATTGATTCGCCTCCGGGCACAGGTGATGAGCCACTTTCAATATGCCAGATGATAAAAGATTTAACCGGGGCAATCATTGTTACTACACCTCAAGACATTGCCCTGCTTGATTCAAGAAAATGTGTTTATTTTCTGCGTCAACTTTCTGTGCCGATATTAGGAATCTTAGAAAATATGAGTGGGTTGACCTGCCCGCACTGTGGTAAAAAAATAGACCTTTTCAAATCCGGTGGTGGAGAAAAGGCGGCCCAGGAATTGGGAATCCCATTCTTAGGTAGAATCCCTCTGGACCCAAACATAGTTGATAGCACTGATACTGGCAGGCCATTTGTTGACATTAATCCTGATACTGAAGCCACTAAAACCTTGATGACTATCTGTGAATTAGTTGATAGGCGAGTGCGCCATCAATGAATTGAGAAGAATCTATGATCATACCTCAATAGTGTTCGCAATTATTGCGTAAAACCATTGAAAAATTAAAGAATCTGTATATAATAAACTCGTGTCTATAAATAGAATAACTGGGAAAACATATATATTCTTGATTGAGAACTATAAAGATAGAGAGGTTTTCATTGGAAGATTGGGAAAATTAAAGTTTGCCCGGGGCATCTATGCCTATGTCGGTTCTGCAAAGAAGAATTTTAGGGCACGGATAAAGAGGCATCTATTCAACAATAAAAGGAAGTTCTGGCATATTGATTATTTATTGGATAGAAAAACAACAATAAAAGAGGTCTGGATAAGTCCCAAAGAGGCTGAATGCAGAATGGCAAAATATTTTTTCAATAATGGATTTCCATATATAAAAAATTTTGGCAGTTCTGATTGTCGGTGCCGGTCACATCTACTTTTTATTGAAAAGAAACTTGTTGGTTTCAAAAATTTTCTCAAGAAAAATGGATTTAAAAATGTCTCTATCATTTTCTCTTAAGCCTATTGGTATTATTCACTCACCATACAAAACCAAATCAGATGCCCCGTATCAGGGTGATGAAACAATAAGCAAGATTGAAATCTTCCCTGAATTTAGTGAAGGGTTAAAAGATATTGATGGATTTTCTCATCTCCATATTTTCTACTGGCTCCATAAATCTGAATCAACAAATCTTCTGGTGAAGACGCCCTGGGATGAAAATCTCCACGGTCTTTTTGCCACAAGGTCATCCAATCGGATAAATCCTATCGGCTATGCAGTTGTGCAACTGGTCAAAAGAGAAAATAATATTCTAACCATTCAATACCTTGATGCAACTGACGGAACATTGGTTCTGGATTTAAAACCATATATTTCTAAGATTGATACAAAGGCAAATGTAAAAAATGGCTGGTTAGAAAATAAGGCGCAATTTCTACAACCAAGAGTTTATGAATTTGAAACTTCAGTTAGATTTATTGAAGAGAAAAAAGGAGTGTTAAACAGTGCCGATAAACCCGAAGTCATTATTGGCTGTGCCCCGGAATTTGGGGGCAAAAAGGAATACTGGAGTCCCCAGCACTTACTTATTGCCGCAATAGAAGTTTGTATAATGACAACATTCTTTTGGTTATTAGAAAAGAGTAATTTGAACATTATTAACTATTTTAGCGAGGCTTGTGCAAAGGCACAGTTGAAGGATAATGACTTCGTTTTTACTGAGGTTATCGTCAAACCTGCAGTTACAATAGATTCTGAACAAAAAGAGGATGATATTTTAAATCTGGTAAATGAAGCCGGGAACAAATGTATGGTCTCAAAATCAATAAACTGCCCGGTGATATTAAAACCAGCAATAAAAATTGTAAATAAGGAGAATGTATGAAGGATAGTGTAAGGAGATATTTGTATCAGCGTCAAAAAAGAATTAAAATTGAAGATGAACCGGAACAAATTGAAAATCCTTGTGAGCTCTGGCCTGATCTGAAAAGATGCGTTGAGATATATTTTAAGATCAGTCCTTCAATGCAACAATACCACAATGTTCTGAAAGAACCACTTGATTTTGAATACTCAGAAAATTTTTTAAAGGCGGTTGAAAGATACTGCACAACCAATGAATTAAAAAGGCAATTCATTGATGCCCTGACCAAGGTTGTTTATAAGATTCCCGGTTCCGGTCTTCAAGATGTTAAGATCAAAGAGATGGGGGACCTGTATCATTTTTATGTCTCATTTTCTTTTCGGGTCTATTACCGGAAAAAGGACGACCATATCATCCTTGAAAAATTCATCGTGCATAAGAAAAAAGGATTTGAAAGGCATTTTTAAGTTGTTTGATTATTGAATGCCTAAATTTTTTCTTCTAAAAGACATTTCTCAAAACTTTCAAGATTTTTTATAAAGAAATTTTTAACCTTATCCCAATCATTATGAATTAAGGCATCTATTTCCGGTTCAACATCTGCATCCTCAAAATAGACCAAACTTTTCAAAATATGGTAGTAATTAATTTC
>CAYQKL010000085.1:0-3815 GCA_964418185.1 uncultured bacterium | reverse complement strand
TTATGGAAGAAAGAAGAGAAATAAGGCGAAAAGTATTATTAGGGATATTTGTATTAATTTTTGGTTACATCTCTTTTGTATATGCTACAGAGCAATATCCCTGGACCCTGAAGTCAATATATGAAACTGAAGTAGCATATCTCATAGCATCAGATTTTGAAGGAGATGGCATTGATGAGATTATTGAAGGAAACAAATGCTATGTGTTTGTAAAAAACCAACACGGATTTCTTTCCAAACAGTATACTGCTCGCGAACATCAAATCGTAGTACCTCTTGGATTTTTCCGTCTTATGGATAACCTGCCTATGAGTTTGTTTGTTTGTATTAGAAGCGGTGATACTGTTTCATTGAGCACGCCTTTTGGAAAACAAATTTTTCTCAAGGCATTTATTGGAACCGACCTCAACAAGGCTGCTCCCCTGGGTTATGATGGAATAATGGACGATGTTGTTCCCGCGGATATTAACGGTGATGGTCTCAATGAAATTGTGTGCAAGATTAGAACAGGCTTTGACCTTTATCCTCGGGGCATATTTGTCTATGACTACAAAAATAATAGAGAACTCTGGCACTACTGGGTTGGCTGTTGTCCAAATTATCATTGCAACATTTTCTGTGTGGATGTGAATAATGATAACAAAAAAGAAATTTTCTTTGGAACTGCAAAGACAAGTAATGGCGCATTAGAAAATGGTGTAGATGATTTCCATCCCTGGGTTATTGCCTTGAGTCCTGAAGGGAAACTCCTCTGGCAGAAACAGTTGAATGAAAATGCTGTTTGGGCAGAGATCTTTGGTGGTATTATTGATACAACCAACAAGTATAAAATTATAGTCTGCGAAAGCGGAGGATATTCCCAATCGGATTATGTCAACCAGTTGTTAATTTTAAATGCTGAAGATGGTGCGCTTGAGAAATATATTCAGACGGGCAGAAAATTTCTCGGAATGAAAACCTGTGATTTTAATCGCGATGGTAAGCTGGAAATTATCACTGGAAACTACGATGGTAGATTGAGGATTTTTGACTGCAACCTTGAACTATTGCAGGAAAAGGATTTTGATACACCCGTTACACTTTCAAACATAGAAGATTTCGACGGTGATGGCAAAAAGGAAATTTTGTTGATCCAGCAGGACGGTAGGTTATTGATACTAAATGAAAAGCTTCAAATTATCTGTAATTTCAAGTCACCCCATGGCAATATAATTAACTGTATCCTTGCAAAAAACAAACATGAATACAGAATAATTGCACAGACCTCAAAATTGTATGAACACATTTTCACAATCTATCAGATTATGAAAGCTCCGCCCCTGAAGAAATTCCAAGTCGGACTATTCTCGACAATTATTATAATTCTTTTGGCATCCGCACTCGCCTTTCTGATATACAAAAATATTGTTTATGTGAACAGGGTTCATAAATTTCTTGATGAAACGCCATCAGGTGTTCTTATTTTGAATCGTTCAAACAAGATTACTTATTATAATTATTACATCCGAAAAATTGTTGGTGAGACAAAAGACGATTTGATCAAATTTGTTGAAACTGCAGAAATGAAGAAATTGATTGAAGAATGTATTGATAAGAAGGCGAGTGAAATAAAGTATAATGAAAAACTTCTAAATGTTTATGTCATAAAAGTGGCGTCTGAAACACTTTTGGTTGTTATGGACCGAACCGCAGAGATGACCGCAAAGGATATTATCTCATGGTCTGGATTTGCCCAGCGTCTGGCGCACGAGATTAAAAATCCTCTATCAACCATAAATCTAACCATGCAGAGGATGTATCAATTGTGTAAAGAAAAATTTGGGAAAAAAGCAGCCATTGTTGATGGCTATGTGGAATCGGTCTTAGAAGAAGTTGAGCGATTAAGAACCACCACAGACCGATTTATGCGCATATTGTCAATAGATACACCAAAATTCACGCAGGTTGATGTCAATGAATTGTTAAATGGATTGCTCAAAAAATATGAAAGAATCCTTCCCGAACAAATAAAATTGAAGAAAACCCTTGCCCCGGACTTGCCGCTTGTAAAATGCGATGAGGGTCAAATCACCACTGCATTTGTCAATATTATTGAAAATGCATTTGAAGCAATGGAAGGTAAGGGTATAATCTCGGTACATACATCTTTGGTGGAAAGAATTCGTGATAAAATTCAAATTATTAATAAAGAAACCCAGACAGAGCAGGACATAAAGAAATTGATAGAAGTAAGAATTGAAGATACAGGTAAGGGATTATCAGAAGACCAGATGCAGAATCTTTTTAAACCTTTCTATTCTACCAAAGAGAATGGAACCGGACTCGGACTAGTGATCGCAAAAAGAATCATTGAAACCCATAAGGGGGATATCTTGATCTCCAGCAAGAAAGGTATTGGAACTGTGGTTACTGTATTATTACCGGTCGCCGGGGTGTGAAGATGAAAATAAGCCCTGCAGATGCAAAATCCAAAACACAGTCACCAAAATTCCGGATTTTGATTGTCGATGATGAAACCAAGATCTGTGAGATATTGAAGGATATTCTTATTGGCGAAGGTTATGATGCTAACTTTGCAATAAATGGAACTGAGGGATTGAAGAAGATTCAAAAAGAAAAATTTGACCTTGTCCTACTTGATATAAAACTACCTGATATTGATGGCCTGACAGTTCTAAAAAAGATGAAAGAATTTGACCCGGATATCTCAGTGATAATGATATCGGCATTCGGAACCGTGTCCACTGCGGTAGAGGCATTGAAGAACGGCGCGGATGATTTTATTGAAAAACCATTAGAAACAACCAGGACTATCATAACAATAAAGAATACCTTAGAAAAGGCCGAATATAGAAAGCAGAGTATAGTGCTGAAATCTGAAATTCTAAAAGAGTATAAAATAATTGGTGAATCCGAAGGGATAAAACAGGTTTTAAGTCTGATTGAAAAGACTGCACCAACAAACAGCACGGTTTTGCTCCTCGGTGAAACCGGAACCGGTAAAGACCTTGTTGCACATAATATCCATTTGAAAAGTCCAAGAGCAGGACAACCTTTAATCAAGGTCAATTGCGCTGCCATACCAAAGGAATTGATTGAAAGCGAACTATTTGGTTATGAGAAGGGTGCCTTTACCGGTGCCTTCAGGAGAAAATTCGGACAGTTTGAAATGGCGGATAAAGGTACACTCTTCTTGAACGAAATCGGCGATCTTGAACTCTCTGCCCAGGCAAAGGTATTGAGTGCAATGGAGGATAAAGAGATTATGCGCATTGGTGGAACAGCACCAATAAAGATAAATGTGAGGATAATTGCCGCAACCAATCAAAATCTAACTGATCTTATAAAAGAAAAGAGATTCCGCGAAGACCTTTATCATCGTATAAATGTATTGAGCATCCATATTCCACCCTTACGAGAAAGAGTTGATGATATCCCGCTCCTTGCCGTGCATTTTCTGAAAAATTCCTGTATTGAAAACAACCGTCCGGTAAAGATTTTAACCAAAAATGCGAATCAATTCTTAAAACAATACCATTGGCCAGGCAATGTGCGAGAACTGAAATATTTAATGGAAAAACTTGCAATATTAGTCCCCAAATCTGAACTTGATGCAAGCGATATTGAACCAATCCTTGATGAAATAAAGAAAGATACAAAGATCAGGTATAATATTGACGATGCAAAGGAGGAATTGGAAAAGAACTATATAATCTCTGCACTACAACAGGCAGAAGGGCATATGGGAAAGGCGGCAAAGATTTTAGGCATAGACCGCTCTACCTTATTCAGAAAGATAAAGAAACTGGGGATAA
>CAYQKL010000084.1:0-3920 GCA_964418185.1 uncultured bacterium | reverse complement strand
TATTATTGTCATTATATATATTCCATCATAATTGTCAATAATCTTGTGTCCAAAGGCACGACGGTAAATAAACCTCACATCATAGAGACTAAATTTTGACAGGCTCAATACAGCACAATGTAATGCATAAACCAGTAATTTTGCCCGTCGTAGAAATAGTGTGCTCGGTAACCAGCATAATAATTTAATGTAAAACAATACTTAAATTGAGCAATCTCTTCTTTGGTTGGCCATCTTGGTTTCCATATTATGTTGTAGGCTTCTTCTGGATCCGGTTTTGATAAGTAAAAAGGTGCGGTGAAATCCTCTTCGGTGAGTTCTTCATCAATGCTTAAGAGGGCTGGCTTACCCAATTCGTTCAACAGGGCACGGCGATAACCTGATTGTTCTTTATGCAATATTGCTAAATAGAATTTTGACCCTGCGGAATCTTGAAAGACGATTGCCACATCTTTGACATCATCACTATTGAAATCGCGATAGATAATATCCCCTTGACTATTATTTATTCTCTTACCGGCATTTGCTTCGATGTATTCATCTATTGTGCTGAAAAATTCTGATGTTGGCAAGTATGAGGAATTTCTTATTATCGTATCTGGCGAACCTAATAATTCAACTATTTTACGTTTTAACTTTGTAATATTTTCCTCACTAAAGCCGATTTCTTTGAAAACAAGGTTGCCATTCTGGTTGAAGAGAAAGAGCGCCGGAATTGCTTGAATATTGAATTTTTCTTTAACCTCGTCGGTTTCCTCAAGAATTGGATATTTGATATTATTTTCTATTATAAAATTTTGCATCATACCAAACATAATATCTTCGCAGGCGATACCGAGAATAATCAATCCTCTATCTCTGTAATCTGCGTAAATTTCACATAGATAGGGAATTGCCATTCGGCAGGGTTGACACCAGGTTGCCCAGAAGTCTAAAAGCACAACTTTTCCCTTAAAATCGTTTAAAGAGTAGGTTTTACCTTCAAGGTCCCTGAGAATGAAATCGTATTGAAAATTGGATTCTTCAGATATCTGCTCTTCGGGCTCAACTGCTTTTTCCTGTTCATCAGGCCTCGTTTCTTGTGGCTTTGGTGGGCGATATTTTTCAATCGCCTTTGTAACTTCCTCACGATATAAATAAAGCATATAGCCGATACCGGCGATGGCGATTAAAATGAATAGACAGCCGATTGCCTTCTTCATTCCCTTATAATCTCTTTAAGAATGCAATTGAATTGAGAAAGCCATTCTTGAGAAAATGCCAGGAACCATCAAATCCATTAAAGACAAAGGCAAGAATTATTCCATAGCAGACTATGTTCATCAGAATCAAGAAAATCGTGGAAAATATTTTCCCTGCCTGCTGGATATCAGGTTGCCAGTAGCCGAATTCCTTGATTGTAGAAAGAATATGATACGCAGTGAAGAATCCAAGAATAAAGAAATAGTGAGGCAGGAATTTGGCACGAATTAGAAAAATTACGGGCATCAAAATAAAGGAAATGGTCGGTAAGAAATAAGGGGCAAGGCCAATGATAAAATTATGTCCATAGAGCTGGACAAATCCCCCTTCTGTATCAGTTGCCCAAAAAGCGGCTGGATTCTTAAAAAAAAGCAACCCCATTAAGAGGTGGGTCATCTCATGTTCAAAAGTTAAAAAGAATTTTGCCCTATGGATAATGAGTATCCATAAGATTAAAAAGACAACCGCACCAAAAAGAAATGCTTTAAAGAAAATATTTTCAAAATTAAAATACTTAAAAAGATGCAAAAAGCGAATTGTATAACCAGGAATAAGCGCCAGAAAAATAAGACCAAGGATAAAACGAAGAACCCTCATCTATTGCCTTACGTTATTGTATTCAAAAAACATAAATTGTCAACAACGAAGCGTAGTAGGATAATTCAGAAGATTTTATAACAGATAAAACGTAAGGTGGTCGCATAATTATTTGCCTGTAGATGTAATTCAATTTCATTCCGGAATTTGTAATTGCTTAAGGGTATTTCTATAAAACCATCCCCGATATAAGCATCTTCTTCCAGACCGTTTACTATCACCTTGATTATTCTCAACTTTTTCCAAAAAAAACAATCATGTGTCAATCTTAGTGTCTTACCCCCAAAAAGAACACCAAGTCTACTCTTTAGTTCTATCCAGACATTCGGCTTTGAATCAAGTGTATAGATAAAATCATCAATATGCCTCATTATTTCTGAATGAGTATATTCCAGTTCTATATTCTTTACTGCAGTTTTGTTTCTCTTTATATTTTCAATATTACCCATATTTTGCGATTCAACTGGCACAAGCCCGTCTGTCATATCATTACAATCTACAGCAACCTCAAGAAAGGTTAAAAAAAGATGCTTTAAAAAATCAACAAATTTCTCTTTAAAATCTATAAGGAAAAGCATTTCTGACAATGAAAGACCTTTTCTTGGATTACAAATTACGCTTATATATCCTATCTTCGGGGAATGGTTTTGTCTATTCAAGTTGGTGAGAAATGGATTATTATCAATCGGATAGCTCATTTCCCGAAGTGCAGGACAATTGAAGTCATAACCTAAAGGCTTAAACCAACGACTATATCGGTAAATGTTGGCAAACGGTGTCCCAAGATGCGGTGTTGCTATTGTCATTAGTGTCTTCACCCTTCTGCCCCTATCCATTTTGACAACATAAGTTCGGGCAATTAGTCCTCCCACACTATAGCCTACAAGGTCTACTTTGGTATGTCCATTACGAGCAATATAATTAACTGCAATGCTTAGCCCTTTTGCAAGGGTATCGATTGAAAGAGTCATACGGTCGAAATATAGAACAAAAATGCGTTTAGCAGTTATATCTTGCGAACTATTCAAAATCCACCCGTGGTCTTTTAGTGATAGGTATAGTTGTATAATTTCATTGCTATAACCAGTTCTTCTTGCCCATTCATTAAATGAGTTGAGAGATTCATTATCAGTATTGAGACTGAATCCCGGAATAAATACGAGTGCCCTGCATATAATGAAAATTGCTATTAAACTTATATTCATAAGCAAAAATCGCCTCCTCTAATATTTCAAAATACCCGATTCATACTCTATTATTAGCACCTTCATAACACCGCTGAGAGAAATAGACTATACCCAAAATATTATATACGATTAACTGGTATCAATTGCAAAATTTTCATCAAATTACTTATCCAGATTGATATTTTGCTACCTCTTTGATAGCATCATTAAATTTTTTATTCGAATCAGCAAACGGATCATAGGGTATCACTTTAATTGGTGGCCCGCCTTCTTTAGTTTTAGTAATCTTTTCATATTCTTTTTTGCTATCTTCTTTTCTGAATCCAACACCTGCAAGGAAAGCAGCCTTGATAAGTTGGTACTCACTCAAATTATATTCCCTGGCAACCTCCTTTATTTCATCTTGATGGCCTAAAATATATGCCAATTTTACCTGGGCTTCAGGATATGATAATGAACCTGAAG
Source organism: uncultured bacterium (assembly GCA_964418185.1). Taxonomy (GTDB): domain Bacteria; phylum Hydrothermota; class Tepidihabitantia; order SM23-42; family JAOAFX01; genus JAOAFX01. Next base: position 429 of record CAYQKL010000084.1, on the reverse strand, counting down.
GGATAGCCCCAAATTCCAATAATTTCCTTCCTGCTTCGTAATCAAAGTCATAAGTTTCCAGTGGCACTTGAGAAGAAATTACAATAAATTTTCCTTGTGCAATTGCTTCCTTTAATACCGGCAGAATATTAAAATTGTGATTTTCCTCTGTATCCACATTGGCGTTTCCAGCCCCATATCCAAGAAGCACCAATCCCTTTCTGGTTTTATCAAATACAATTTTGTAATCGCTGGTAGTGAAGAAAGGATTGGTCAAAAAGCATTTAACATCCCAGTCAAATTTCCAATCAATATAACACTCACTGTTTCCTTCTCTTTCTTCAATTTCTTTTATCCATTTGCAGACCGTGTGCCAGTGTTCTGTAGTCAAATATGATGAATCTTTCTTAAGGCTTGGATAACAATTAAGAATATCATCCCTGACAAAGT
>CAYQKL010000083.1:0-4529 GCA_964418185.1 uncultured bacterium | reverse complement strand
CAGATTTTGGTGAGACTGAATATCTCACTAATCGTCTTGGTTTTCTCTTTTCTTACAATTTCAAGCCCAAGAGCTGGCTCTATATTGCCTTAAATGACTACCGGGTGCAGGAAGAGATGGGCAAATTGGAATTACAAAATCAGGTTGGGGCAATAAAGGCAAAATACCTCATATATTTTTAGAAGGCAATTGGAGAGTGTGCTTATAGTTTCATACATTTAATATCATTCATGTACAATTGAGCAATTGCACATATGTACATATATCGATATGACACAATAACAATTGTGATTTAAAACTAAATTTTCTATCCATTATCCATTCATCAATTCGACAATTGTCGAATAGTCGAATTGAATGCTACAAAAAATATAGATTAAATTATTCAAGAATTTGTTCTTTCGGCAATTCGGGAATTCCCGAATTGATTACTACAGCGCTTTTCAAATTGCAACATTTTTCTGCCTGCCTGAAAAATGTAGCAAAATTTTGCAAAAGTAAGAGGAATTTCTCCTGGCTCGCTCTGCACAGTGGGGCGGGCTAACCCCGAGCTTCATTACATCCGCCATGCTGTTTAGCATATTATCCGGCAAGAATTTATAAATTCTAACCCATCTTCCAGAACAAAAAAATTCGAAATTTCGTAAGTTTTTGGTGTTATTTGTCAAAAATAGCCCTAATTTTGGATTTGTCTCATTTTATGAGACTCTTGTCTCACTGGATGAGACACTTAAAATTAATAGTGTTGAAATTTCAGCACTTTTGAATAGGCATGAAATTTGCCTATACATTATGCAGATGGCATTTAAGGGGCAATTGAAGGCAAAAAAGAGAAGGCTAAAATCTTCCTCTCGCTACTTGCTACTCTCTACTCGCTACTAAGAGAAGTGAATATGTAGGGCAAGGCTTCAGCCTTGCAAAGAATTGACTTTGAAAAGAATAAAGGGGCGACACGGATCCTGAAATGGAAAAGAGAATGTGAGGATAAAAAATGATTGAGCAGATTTTAGAAAAACAAGATAAACCAGAAAGACAAGAAAGACCAGATAGACGAAATAGTCTTGAAATTTTTGAAGGTTTATATAGAATTGGGAGAGAAGCATGGATAATCAAACAATTGCAAAAATATTCTCTCCCTCAACCAATTCCGCAAAAAATGCGGAATGAAAGGGGGTGAGTAAAATGATACGCGAAATTAGTTTCAACAGCGAAAAAAATCCTGTTATAAGCGGACCTTGCTGTGGAGCGTTAGTCGCTTGCGGTGGTGGCGGTGGTGGCGGTGCAGTGAATTAGGCACTATGTCTACACATTCTTGCAACTACCATGTGGTGGGTCCCATAAAAGGGGCCCACCATTCAATAAATAGTAGTAATTCTTGGCTTGTGTATCATCCATCATCAGTTAGTATGTTTGAAGTAGATGATAAATTCGGAAAAGTTCTAAGGCTCAATGAATTAGGTTATGAACTTTCAGAAATCTCCCGTATTACCGGCTGTTTTAAAGAAGAAATTAGAAAGATCGTTCAAGACTTTCATGAAATGATTTCCAACAGGAATTTGACAGATCGAGAGAGCAACAAAAAACCGTCAAATCTATGGTTTTTTGTATCTACTAAATGTAATATGAAATGTACCTATTGTTATGCATCTGGTGGAACATTCAAATATCTCCAACGTCAGATAATGTCAAAAGCAGATGCTAAAGATATCGTTAAATTTATAGTTGATTTGCTTGGAAATCATATCAAAACAGTAGTATTCTTCGGTGGAGAACCTTTGTTAGGATTCGAAACGATTATTGAAATAGTAGATGTAATCAAACAAAATCACATTTATCCCAAGTATTCCCTGGTCACAAATGGAACAATAATGAATAAGGATATGGCTGATTTTCTAAAGAAAAATAATTTTGCAGTTACAGTCAGCATAGATGGTCCTCCTTATATCCATGATTATCATCGACGTTTTGCTGCGGTGAATAAGAGTTCTTATGAGGTTATCTATAAAAACTTTGTGGTATTGAAACAAGCTATCAAAGAAATTGCCATTGAAGCAACATACACGTATAGCACCCTTGAAAGTGGATCTAGCCTCACTGATATTGCTGAATTTCTTTCCAAACTATCTCAAATCATTCTTTTGAAGAAAGAAGAATCTTTTCCAATGTTATCTACAAAAATCCCGAAGGATAAATTTGTAAATAATCCATTTTTTTATGAGATGACAAAAGATTATGTTAAGTATATTCTTTCCAGGATGACATCAGATGATCCACTTTTTGATGTAGCATTAACACGCGCAATCAGCACAATTATTAATAAGAGAACAAACATATATCCGTGTGCTTACAAATCCCATTTGACAGTATTTCCAGATAAATCATTTTTTTCCTGCCATCTTCTGACCAATAATAAATTTCGAATTTCTAATAATATGAGTACCTTAAAACCAAAGTTATTTTGGCGGAGATACCGTGAAATCGAAAATTATATAATTAAGAAATTTAACGAGATTAAGCGCTCACCTAATGTCTGGTTTGCTGCATTTCAGGATTTATGCGTAGCTGCCCTTCTACCACCAACTAAAAATGCTAGGGATTTTCTCTTAAGGGTAAATGAATTCATAAAATATGAAAGTTATTTTTGGGATGTATTCTTAAAAGAAGTATATAAGGTGCGAAGTAATAATTTGCAGTGGTCCAAGTTATTGGAAAACTTGACTAATTATCCGCGGAATTTAAATGTACTGTAAATTCATTACTCAAATCTATTATCATAGTAGACAATACTATAAAGAGCAGATTTCTATTCTAATCTTTTGGATTTTCATAACCGGTCTTACTGCGTTGATCCCGTTCTTAAATCGTGGATTGATTGATACACTACTTTCCAAACATATTGGAAATAGAATTCTCTTGTTGGTGTTAGGGATATTGTGTCTTAAAACATTTGCAATAATACTTAACTTTGTTAGCGAATACAAATTAGAAACACTCAAAAGAAAGGTAACCTGTGATTTGTGGCTTACTATGTATCAAAGTCTTCAAAATTTACCTATCATGCATATATATAAGGATACATCTGCTTCATATATTACTAAAATTCTTTCTGACGGCGAGATTGCTGCTCATATGATCGCTGGCTTCCTCCCATCGGTGTTTCTTAATATGATCAGAATTGCTGCTGTATCGGTGGTGTTGATTATTCTAAATCCATTGCTGGCTTTGATCTCCTTTTGCTCTATTCCCTTGTATTATCTCACATTTACCAAATATTCGCAAAATATACTCCAGTCTTCTCAAAATGAACGTAAAAGATATTCTATTTTGTTAGAAAGCTTAAAAGAAAAAATTGAAGGTCTGCCGTTTATTGTCTTTTACAATAAAGAAGGTTTCTATAAAGACAAATTTTTATCAGATACAAATGATTGGTTAAAATGGATTAAGAAATTGATTCTAAATATCCAAAAATACAATACGAGTTATTTTTATTTTACTTCAATATTTCCTCTGTTGATTTTTGGTATAGGAGCATTACTAATTATCCATAGCGGAATTACAATTGGTGGACTGATTGCATTCTTTTTGTATGTAGGCAATCTCTATGAACCTCTTAGTAATTTGGCAACTAATTTTGGTTCTCTAAGCAAGACAATTCCTTCTTTCGAACGTGTGTCATCAATTTTGAATTCTCCTTATCAGGCAAGGAAAGGCGATAAAATTCTGAAGGAATTAAACGAACTCACAATGAAGAATGTGACTTTTGGCTACAAAGACACAGTTGTTTTAGATAGGCTAAATTTCTCCTTGAAGTTCGATAGAAACTTTGCCATTGCCGTAGTTGGAAAGAGCGGTTGCGGCAAGAGCACTTTTGCTCGTATTATGAGCGGTTTCTTTGATTCTGAACAGTGTGAAATAAATGGCTTCCCAATAATTTGTTATGACAAAATATCACTAAGGAGATATATTACACTGGTCGGACAAAGTGATTTTCTCTTTAATCTTACCGTTGCTGAAAACTTGTCAATGGGTGATCAATTTACTAAAGAGGAAATGTTGCAAGCACTTGGGAACTGTGGTATGAATTTAGATGTAAAATTCTTAGAATCTCGCATAGGTGAACGTGGTTTAAGACTTTCCGATGGGCAAAAACAACGTGTATCACTTGCTCGTGCTATTTTAAGAAAACCCCAATTATTGGTGCTCGACGAAGCTTTATCTGGAGTTGATGCTGAAACCGAATCTTTGATATTTAACAAAATAAAAAGGTTGATTCCGTATATCATTGTTATTTCTCATAGACTTTCTACTATACTACAATGTAGTGGAATTTACGTTCTTCACGATGGTAGATTTGTTGATTCCGGCTCGCATGAAGAACTCCTGAATTCATGTACAGTATATAGGGAACTTATAAAGGAACAGATAATTGAAAAGAGTACTACTGGACCTTCTAACGAAAAATAGGATTTATAGATGTACTGCGCCCCTCTTGTCAAGACAAAAATGATGGTTATGATTTGTAGAGATCT
>CAYQKL010000082.1:0-4832 GCA_964418185.1 uncultured bacterium | reverse complement strand
GAGTTTCTTCCCTTCTTGACACCTCTGAAATTATGTATATAATGTTATACTATGGGAGTATGTAATTATTGTGGTTATGCAAAGATAACCGAGGACCATGCGTATTGTCCAAATTGCGGAGCATATCTTTCACTACCTGCGGAACAAAAAACTGATACTGAACATGTGAAGTTATGGGGTGGTGAATCCCGACTTGCGACACTGTTTTTTGTGAGTTTCGTAAATACCTCAAGAAACATTGACAAGGCAACAGTCCGCAAGAATGTTATCTATCTTTCCGAGGCAATGAAAGAAATAGAAGACATAATTAAGACATTCAATGGAACTGCCAATAAGATTCTGCCTGATAATCGCATTCTTGCTGCATTTGGTATTCCCAGAACCTATAAGGATGATGTGGAGCGGGCACTCGAATGTATAATAGCAATTAAAGATCACTGCCAGAATAAGATTAAGCAAGGTAAGTTTGGCGATTGGCGTATTTCAATTGGTGCAAATACCGGTTGGGTATTTTTTGGTTATATTGTGCAGGAACTTTCATATCTTACAGTCATTGGTGATACTGTAAATGTAGCAGCGCGTCTTACCCAAATCTGTCCTCCAGACCACATATACTTAAGTGGAGCACTTTATGAAAGTGCTGCCAATCTGCTGGAAGTAGAGCACATTGGTGAACGGTCGGTAAAAGGCAGAAAGGAAGTTGTAAAGGTTTATGAACTTAAGGAAATATCTAAAGAGAAGAAAAAATCTATTACTTCCAGATTCCCACTATTGGGGAGAGAAAGGGAATTTGAAAAATTAATAAATTTTGCTTATGCGGCAAAAGAAAGCGGCAAACTGAAGTTATGTGCAATAACCGGTCAGATGGGTATAGGCAAAACTCGTTTGAAAGAAGAGTTTAGAGAACATTTAATGAAAAATGGCTCTTTCCGTGTCTTTGAAAGCTACTGCGCAACAGAAATCCACACTCCATACTATCCATTCAAATTACTTTTCCGTGAGTATTTGAGCATAAATGAGTTTGATAATCGCGAAACAATCGTTAAGAAGATTGATGATTTTGTTCTTAACAACAGCTTAAGTGCTCAAGATGTCCAGGGTCTAAAACATCTTTTCGCAACAGACCTTCGTCGGATATGGGGTGATACAATGCAAAAGATCCAGGAAGAGATTTTCAGTGCAGTAAGAAATTTTTTAAAAAATGCCTGTCAGAAAGAACCGATAGTTTTGATTTTTGAGGAATTTAACCGTGCAGACAGTCTAAGTAAGATGCTTATCTCATATCTCATTGACGAACTTGCTGATTTCCCGCTTGTGATTTTGATGGTGAATTTTGTGGAAGAAGTTGCTGGAAAGAGTGATGTACCTATGGAAGTCATTAACCTCGGTCCGCTATCCACTGAGGATATAAGCAAGCTTGTAAAGTACATTCTCAATGATGTGGATGAAAAACTGGTTGAATTCATTTACCGCATATCAGGTGGAAACCCGCTGTTCACGATTGAAGCAATTCGCAGTGTCCAGCGAATCAATATAATTAAAAAAAGTGATTCAGGACAATGGTATCTGGAAAAAGAGAAAAGATTACCATTCCTTGATGACCTCTACGGTGTCGTGATGTCAGGCATTGATTCTTTGTCATCAAGTCATCGGCTGATAATAGACCATGCTTCAGTTATTGGTTATACATTTACCCATCAGGTCATTGCCAGTCTTTTGAACAATGTTGTTGATCTTTCAGAGAGGCTTGAATATCTAAGTAATGAAGATTTTATAGTTCAATATCGTGGTGGAAAAGATCCGGTCTACATCTTCCGGCATAATCTTTTAAGAGATGCAGTATATACAACCCTGCCAACAAGAAAAAGAAAAGAAATTCATAAAAAAGTTGGGGAGTTGCTTGAAAACATTTATGCTGATTGTCTTTCTGAATACTATGAAGACCTTGGTCAGCAATTTCTCGCCTGTGAAAAATTTGAAAAGGCGGCACACTACTTCAAACTCTCTGGGGATCGTGCAAAAGCGTTATTTTCAATTGACCCGGCAATGAATTATTACAATACAGTCTTGAGAATTGAAGAGGAACATCCCGGGACTGTTGAATTGGAATATGTCAATGATTGCCATCTAAATCTTGCCGACCTTTATGAATTGAAGGGTGATATTCAACGGATGAAGTCAATAGCAGAATTAGGGCGAGACAATGCGCATAAATTTAAAATACCAAAGTGGGAGGTATACTTTGCCGAGCGACTCGCCTGCGCTCATTTTCTGCTCAATGAATACATCCGGGCTGAAGAGATCTGTATTGGTGCGATTGAAAAGTGTAATGAGCAAATGTCCGAAATATTGGCTATCCTTTACACAGATTTGGGATTGATCTATCTTGCAAAGAATGAACCAGAGAAGAGTTTACTCAATTACAACCTTGCCTGGGTTACTGCCCGCAGTAATAACCTGAAGGAAAGTGAATTTCCCTGCCTTGTGAATCTCTCAAGGATGCACCGGAACCTTGGTAATTATGAACTTGCCCTTGAATATCTGAATTATGCCTTGAGCGATCTGTTAAAACCGGCTGAACTTCTCAAACTTGCAGAAGTCAAATATCTTATCGGAGATATCTACTATCAACTCTGGAATATAAAGAAGGCAGAGGAATTCTTCCGGGAAGCATTTGCTTTGACTGAGCAGATTGGTATTGAGATTACAATAAAGTCTGCACTTAGTCTTTCGCTTGTTAATTCAATATTGCAGAAGGAAAATGAAAGTATGTATTATTTGGAATTTGTAAATCGAAAAATTTCTTTGCTTGTGCGTGAGACACTACTTGCCGAGATAAATATGAAGAAGGCATCAATTTTGCTAAATCTCAATCAATCCGAAAGGGCGGAGGAATTTGTCAATAATGCCCTGAAACTCGCCATAAAATTAAACAACAAAGAGGTTGAGTTTTCATGTTATATTTTGCTCGCCAGTCTTGATGAGCACAGGGCAGCAAATTACTTAAAAGATGCCCAACAGATTGCCGATATGCTCAAGTTTCCTCCACTTATTGCTCAGGTATTATACAAACTTTCGCTGTTATATTTTGAACATAATGATATTGAACGGGCACACTTTTTTGGTCGTAAGGCTTTGTTTGTCTTTGATGATATCAGGACAAAATTGCAACCTGAAAATCGCGAGTGTTTTATAAAGCGACCTGAGTATAGCAAATTGCTGGAGATGTGAATATGATCTGTCCCGGGTGCAAGAATACTATTCCTGAAGATGTTAACTTTTGCCCCTATTGCGGCAAGTTACTTTCTTCAGAAAAGGTATTGCCCCTTGAGGAACTGCCCCTTGTTTTTTTACGCGCCGACCTTTCTGGTTTCACCAGTCTCAGCGAAAGAATGTCAGCAGAGGATGTGATGTCATTTCTGAATACTCTATTCAGTGATTTTTATGAAATAATTTCCAAATACAAGGGTCTGCTTTATCAGGTTATTGGAGATGAGGTTGTGGGCATTTTTGGACTCAGCCGGGAAAGTGGCTACGCGCCTCATCTATCCATTATGGCTGTAGAAGAGATTATTAAACAGGTTAAGGGTTGTGGCAAATCCTTATCATTTCAAACTGAATGTATGATTAAGACCGGCCTGGAAATGGCGCCTGCCTCAATTTATAATATAGCAGGGAATCTGAGAGATGCAATCATTGCAACCGATGGCTTTGCAAAAAGTCTACTCCTGCAGAAGAATGCAGATAATAACACGGTGTTGGTTGGTGAATCTCTTTATCAAACAACCCGTTCCTTTTTTGATTATGAAGAATTTGGCGAATTGATTGAAAATTATATTTCGGTTAAAGCCTATAAACTAAAATTGAAGTAGCTATGCCTGAGGAACAATCCCTGGAATTCAAATTGGAATTTATTAAACAACTTGGCTTGGGTATAAACATTTCCCGTATCTATCCCAAGGGACATCCCTCACTTGAGCCCGTTGTTCAGCGCGTAAGGATTTTGCTCAAGGAGATTCCTATTGAACAGGAATCAATTTCTATCGTGGTTGTGGAGGATGTCCTGATGATTGGCGAGGATAGATTTGATTCCAAGAGATTGCCGTTGATAAAAAGTCTTGTGGATAGATTTGCAAAACTGAATGTAAAGAGTATCACTTTTGATATTAATGCTACAGAAGAAGATATTCGCGGGTTTTTCCTTGCGATGGCTGCTTCACCGGCGGACATTTCAGATTATGGTGATATTGTTGCATTGATAAGAGCAAAGGGGATACTGGGAGTAAAGATAAACAAATTTCGGGTCGGTGTGGTATCATCAGAACAAGAGGTCAAACAGATAGACTGGACAACTTTTCTTGAATCACTGGTTATTTCACAGGAAGCCTGGACCGATGAAGATAGGATAAAACAATTGGGTAGCTTTCTATCCGGGATTGGTGTGATGGGTAATGAAACAACGGAGATACAGACACAAAAGGTCATCAACGGACTCGAGAAACTTGCCGCAATGGTCGCAGACCAGTTTGGTGAGGAACGCTGGGATGAATATGCGGTGATATTCTCCCGGATGCTTGCAGTCCTTTCACCCAATATCAAAAAGAACATTGCCCGCTATAAGACCGAGAATAAGAAACTTGCTCTATTGTTCAAGAGTTTGATACCCACGATGACAGATGAGGATATAATTGATATTGTTGCTACACGGGCAAAGGAAAAATCGCCCACAACCGAAGATGAGATTGTTGATATACTGAAGAGTGTGACCGGAACCCGGCTTCCGGATATTCTTTCTTCAATTCGGGTGAACATTCCCGATATCAATTTTGAAA
>CAYQKL010000081.1:0-5166 GCA_964418185.1 uncultured bacterium | reverse complement strand
GCTTTATGCCCGTAATTACGCCCATAAAGGGCTACACTACAGAAAATGGTCTGTAACAACAAATAAGAGGTAGTGGAATGAAATTGAATGACTATCAAAAACTCATAGAAAAGATCTATCAAAAAAGAGATTCAAAAAGGGGTCTTGATAAGACCTTTAACTGGTTGGTAGAAGAAATCGGTGAACTGGCAAGGGCGATTCGTAAAGAGAATAAAGATAAAATTACCGAAGAATTTGCGGACTGCCTTGCCTGGCTTTTATCAGTCGGTTCTATACTCGGGATTGATGCTGAAGATGCAATGGAAAAATATTCTAATGGATGTCCAAAATGCAAAAGGACTCCATGCGAATGTAGCGAGTAAAATCTCCTTGATTTTTCATTCTGAATATATATACTTAAGTGTTATGAACTAAAGGGGTGATTATGATAAACTCTTTTTTGACTTTTATTCTGTCTCTTGTCTTGACCCCGCCTGAAAATGTGCGGGCATTGAAGATAATAAATCAGGATAGCATCAGCATTACAATCACCTGGGATATAGGAAGGGACGCGGATGTAGAAAGTTTTGGAATCCATCGTTCAAAGTATATTTTGTTAAGAACTATCTTGCAGGATACCATCTTTATCGACAATGATATCAAACCTGATAACGAGTATCTCTATGATGTAGTCAAGAGAGAAAGGATGAAAGAATTTAATCATCAGAAGAACTTTCTAAAAATAGTCTCAATCGGTTATCGTGTTATAAAAGATACAATTAACAAAAGAAATATTGTGAAATGGAAAAGACCGAATGATTTATATCTAGGTGAGTCCTATGAGATATGGCGTACAGAAAAGGATGGTGATTATGAACTAATCGGTAGTGTATCAGGCGGAGAAATAGGTTTCCGTGATACCACAATGAAGGACGGAGTAAAGTACTTTTACAAAGTAACGGCAGTTAAGGGGAATGAACGGGTCTTTTCAAATCCATCTCCTCCGATCTTTACAATCGGCACACCGAAGTTTGTGTACGCCAAGGATATCCCGAATGATGAAGGCGAAGGATTCAGAATAACCTGGGAACCTTCACCTAATTATGATATGATAAAGGGTTATGCATTGATGCGTCTTGTTTATGATTCAATCGCTGCATTCAGGGATACATTCTCTTTCACCGATACAACTATAAAACCGAATATTGAGTATCATTATTATATCGGCAAGAACTATCAGATAATAATGCCGGCAAGGATTGTCGCTGACTCTGTTGGTATGACCGGCAGGGTGATAAAGATAGAATGGAAGTTAAATCCCAAGGTAATTGGACAGAATTATGATTTAACGCTGATCTATCGGGCAGAAAAGGATAGTGCAAATAGTTTTAAATATGTAGATTATACTGCACCAGACGAAGAAAAATTTCTTGATGGCACTGCTGAACCAGAAAAAGAATATATCTACGAGGCAAGGGCAGTGAAAGAATTATCAATTCCTTTCAAAATTGATAGGGATACCTGTATTGATAAAAAACGATTTATTTCTTTATCCTGGAATAAATCAAAAGAACCGCCTGAGTTTTTGGGTTATTATTTAATGCAGGCAGAAAGAAACAGCGGCAATTATGGCGTCTATGCACGATTAGGAACCCTGGTAAATACCTTTCAGGACCGGGTTGGAGTATTTAATAATGTGCCCTATGCATATCGGATTGTTGCAGTCACAAAGGACGGTGAAAAGATTTCTTCAGAGACCACGCCTTATGTAATTGCTTCTTCCCAGTGGTTTCATATCGGCAGGACAAATGCCCTTATCAGTATCATAATCTTTATCTTTCTGGTTATCTTATTTATTGAGTATGCAAAGAAGGATAAGAATATCTTTGTGCGTAGAATCGCTGGATTATCAGCCATTGATGAGGCTGTGGGCAGGGCAACCGAGATGGGCAGACCAATCCTTTATGTGCCGGGATTTTCAACAATCAACGATGTGGCAACGATTGCCTCCCTGAATATTCTTGGTGAAGTTGCCAAAAAGACTGCCCAGTATAATACTCCATTGATTGTGCCTACAGGAGACCCAATTGTCTATACCGTTGCCCGTGAGGTGGTGAAGGAGTCGTATGATAAAGTAGGAAGGCCTGATGCATTCAATCCTGACAGTGTCTATTTTGTAACCGATTCCCAGTTTGCCTATGCATCCGCAGTAAGCGGAATAATGATCAGAGAAAAGCCCGCAACAAACTTTCTTGTTGGTATGTTCTATGCAGAATCATTGATTATGGCTGAGACCGGTGCCTCAACCGGGGCGATACAGATAGGTGGAACCGATGCAGTTACGCAGTTGCCATTCTTTATCACAGCTTGCGATTATACACTTATCGGTGAAGAATTGTATGCAGCAAGTGCCTATATCTCAAGGAATCCTACTCTCCTTGCTGCCTTGAAGAGTCAGGATTACAGTAAACTTGTTATTGTAGGAGTTTTGATTACTGCAACCATTCTGGCACTGATTAGGATCGGTATCCCTGTCTTCAACCTGTTCAATATACAATGATTTTTGACTCCTCACCCTTACCCTCTCCTCAAAGAGGAGAGGGAATAAAAAAGGTGCCACCACCCTACATCCCCTCTCCCTTCTTAAGGAAGAGGATGGCAAGAGTTGAAAAATGATTCATCGCTATACAAAAAAAGCCCGAAAATTAAGAAAATCAATGACCGATGCAGAAAGAAAATTATGGCACTATTTAAGAAACAAACAACTGGCTAATTTGAAATTCAGACGTCAGCATCAAGTTGGACCGTATTTTTTAGATTTCTATTGTCCTGAGAAAAAAATTGTGGTTGAAGTCGATGGCGGGCAACATTACAGCCCAAAAGGGAAATACAATGACAAAATAAGAGAAAACTTTCTCAAGAAGAGAGGACTGAGAGTGTTAAGATACTCCAATTGTGATGTGCTATTAGACGTTGAAGGTGTGCTTGAGGATATTGTGAATGAAGCCAATAATAATTAACTCCTCACCCTTACCCTCTCCTCAAAGAGGAGAAGGAATAAAAAGGTCTTACCAATTTATATTTCCTCTCCCTTTTCAAGGGAGAGGAGTAAGGTGAGGGTTGAAGAAATGAGAAAGGAGGTTTTATGCAAAGAAAAATCCCTTTGATAATCGTTCTAATAATCGGCATTGCAATGCTTGTTCAGTTCTTTGTTCCTCATAAGATTTCCAAAGATGTATATATGAATTTTCTTGATTGGCTTGGTATCATTGCAGCATTTGCACTGGTCCTTGGATTAGGAAGTCTAATAAATCACCATATTGATAAAATTCAGCGAAAGCGAGAGCACTGGCCCTTTTCCTGGGTTACACTCATTGCCATTATCATCACAGCCATTATTGGACTCTTTGGCGGAATGGAAGGAAAAGGACCATTACCAGTTCAACCACAGATTATGCTTGGAGAAAAAATACTTGTCATAAGATATTCAATCCAGACCATCTATGACAATGTAATGACACCGCTTGGTGCAACAATGTTTGCACTTTTAGCATTTTTTATGGCATCCGCAGCATACCGGGCATTTCGTGCCCGCACATTTGAAGCCACACTCCTGCTTGTCGCTGCGTTCATTGTAATGATTGGTGTAGTACCCATCGGTTACTATATTTCTCCAAAACTTCCCCATCTTGCCCAGTGGATAATGGATGTGCCAAATACCGCATCAAAAAGAGGTATTCTATTTGGCGTGGGTCTGGGCATTGCCTCTACTTCTTTGAAAATTATGCTTGGCATTGAAAGAAACTGGCTTGGAGGCGGAAAATGAAATTCTGGGAATATCTGTTAAGGATTGATAGAAGGATTGTTTTCTTGCTTGTTGGGCTTTCGGTATTGATACCGTTAATATTCCCATTTGCAATAAAGACAAATGTAATGCCGCCAACTCAGAAATTATTTGACACCATTGAAGAAATTGATCCTGAAGCAAAAGGCATTCTGATTGCGGCTGATTATGACCCTCAAACAATGCCCGAATTGCAACCGATGTTTATTGCATTGTTGCGGCATGCATTTGCACGAAAGATCCCTGTACTTGTTATGACCTCTTACATTCAGGGTCCTGGTCTGGCAAAACAGGGACTTGACCAGGTTACTCAAGAATTTAATTCAAAGGCAATGGCAAACGAAGATTCTATCATCTATGGCAGGGATTATACCTTCTTAGGATTTCCACCTTTATGGCTTGCCGCAGTACTGAGAATGGGCTCTGATATCAGCCAGGCATTTCCTGCGGATTACTATAAAAACAGGACTGCATCTCTGGAAATGATGAAAAAGATAAAGAACTATAATGACATTGGAATCATCGTATCAATTGCCGGAAGTGCAATCCCGCAGTCCTGGGTTACCTATGCAAATACGAGGTTCGGTGTAAAAGTTGGTTCCGGTGCAACTGCAGTTACTGCTCCTGATTTCTATCCATTCCTGCAGACTGGACAGATGAGTGGAATGATTGCAGGATTAAAGGGTGCCTCAGAATATGAATATCTTGTAAACATAAAACATAATCTTACCGGGCCTACACCTGCGACAAGGGGAATGAGTTCCCAATCAATTGCCCATCTTACAATTCTGATTCTTGTGGTCATCGGTAATATTGGTTATTTTGCTACAAGAGGGAGGAAGGTATGAGCCATGATCCCTGGATCTGGATTGGTGCATTTTTAACAATTGGGATTCTCTCGTTTTTGTATAAAGAAAATCCGTTCTATCGTTTTTGTGAACACCTTTTTGTTGGTGTGGCAAATGGCTATGCCATTGCAGTAACCTGGCACCTCGTTTTGACCCCACGACTCATTATGCCTTTACAGGGCGGGAATTACCTCGTGCTAATTCCCATGTTAATTGGCATCCTCTATTTCTTTAGATTCATACCAAGACTGTCCTGGCTTGTCCGCATTCCGATTGCAGTTGCCTTGGGATTCTCATCAGGTGTAAGTATTCCCGCAATCATCCAGGCAGATGTGATAAAACAGATGCAGGGTACGGTTATCTATCCCCATCTATTTGCCAACTGGCAGCAGGGGTTCTGGGCAGTTTTAATATTCATCGGTGTCATCGCCACAATATTCTTCTTTTTCTTCTCAAAAGAACATAAGGGAATTCTAAAACCGGTCTCTTATATCG
>CAYQKL010000080.1:0-5201 GCA_964418185.1 uncultured bacterium | reverse complement strand
AAGATTATTTTCATAATACTCGCCTTTGCCTTAAGTTTCCTTGGGGCAGAGGTGAAGGTTGAGAAGGTTTTAGAAACGACAAGCATAAAAGAATACAATCAGTGGTTAAAGCGTAATAACATCGTGGAAAGAGAATTACTACGTATTAAGGTTAGAAGTGAAGATATAAAATTTGGCGAAGAATACAAGATCTTTTATTACAATAGTGATGGTAATATATTTAAGGAAGAAATACTAAAGGCAAAACCTGATATGTGGTTGAGTGTCCATGTTTACGAAAGTGCTGGCAGAGTTGTAACTATTGAGAGTCCACGCGCCGAAGGTGGCGAAGGCGGTGAGTTTTTCATCACTGTCAAAGATTCACATGGGAAGGCTGTATACACGTTTGTGAGTGGAGATGGCCTTATTGACATACCACCTATTGGGTTCTTCAAACTAAATATTGCTGAAGGAAAGATGAACGTGATAGATTGGGTTGGTGCGAAAGTTGGTGAATTCGCTACGACCGTTGAAGATGGTTTTTATATTGGACGGATGGAGTATGTCAACACACCAGACGGTAAATACACGCTGTTATCTTTGATGCTAGAATCACCCTATGTCGCGTTATGGGAAAAAAACGAAAAGACCTACCGCGAGATATGGCAGAAGCGGTTCAACTCCTCTGTGCATTTGAGTATATCTAATGATGGACAATATAGTTGCATTGGAGATGGCGGATGTGTATTTGTCTATGATCGTGCTGGTGCATTATTATATTCTTTTTGTTTTTCTAAAATGGGTGGGACTAATCCACATTCAAATTTTTCTCCTGACGGTAAGTTTTTAGTTTGTGCATTGTCTTCTCATATGGCACTCATTAATAATAAAACTGGTAAACCAGTTTGGGAAATACCAGTTGAGGGCGATGCATTCAAGCGCCAGGTCTTTTTTGTTAAGAATGGCGAGTATATCGTTTTGACACATATCTCTGTTGAGAAGGCTTATATATATGATCTACAAGGTACTTTGCAGGCGACAATAGATAATGTATATGGATGTTCGGTTGTCGACGATATGATAATTTGCGGTAGTAAGAAGAAAGAATTCCATAAAACTATCTGTCGAATAGTGGAGGAATGAAGCTATGACTATACTATATTCCGGGATTATTATCTTAAGCCTGTTTTGTCGTGGTGATACCACTACGACAAGAAGGTGGCCAATTGTTGGAGCATCAGACAAAATAATTACATCGAATTTAGGAGATTACCGAGATAATCATTTTCATTTAGGTATTGATATTCCAGCACAGACTGCTTCGGTAAGGAGTTATTCAAAAACTTTCTTATATCTCAGCCACGTCTATCACCCAACATATTATTGGTTCGTTTGTGTTGATCACTATTCTGATGATAGTTCAAGTCACATGATTTCTGGTAGCCAGTATATACACATGAACACAATAGATACACTGCTTGAGGATGGTACAGTATATTCAGACGTTAATTTAGCAAATAATACTGGTTTTCTAGACAATCACCTGCATTTTGATTTCTATACGCCATCTGCTGACACTGCAATTTGGGAGGAAGCTATGAATCCAATGGCTCAGGACTCCTTAGAGCCCCTAGATTATATTGCCCCGATTCTCGATAAAATGTATGTAGATGGTTCATTTAAGGGTTCTGCTACTATCAGTTGCCTTAATTATCTTGGCTATTTTTTTGACAGCCTGTATGCTGATACCACAGACCCAGTACATCAAAGAACATTTAAGAAGCTAAAGCTACATGATACACCGAATTATGATCTTGACGATCCTCATATTATTATTAGCGATAATTGTGATGCAAAGTTTATTGTGAGGTGCTATGACAATTTCTCTGCTGCGAATGATCGGGGAGCACCGTACGAACTTGGATTATACTTGGACAGAAATATTGTTGATTGTATTTTTGACCATTTCAAAATCAGATTTGATTTTATTGCCTGGAGTGATAGAAATAAAGAGGAATATATTTATCATATGGAACCTCCGTGTAGTACTATTTTTGCCACAGATGCACAGTTCCACAGGCTGTATCACTATGATACAAATCTCCCTTCTTGCATTGTGAGTCAGGATATTTTAAGAACTGAAAATCTAGATGAAGGAATGCATAGAATAAGGATTTATGCTAAGGACTACCATCAGTACACAATAACTGGTGATGTACATTTCTATGTTCGTAGAAGCAGTTGGGTTGATTTTTGCCGAGGATTTAAGGAGTAGTATTATGAAGTATAGATTATTTGTGGCAATCTTAATTATATTTATCTCATCTACATTGCACTGTGGTAAGGACGAAACTGAGGATGGGGACACATCAATAACACGACTGTCAGAAATTAGCGAAATTCTTTTTGGTTCTGAATGGAACAACGCTGAATCTTTGTTGGCAGATACAAGTACGACTTTTACTTCCACTGAGGACAGTATGATATTTTACCAAGTAAAATTTGATTCGGCATTAGCCAATTGGTTTATGGTCAAGAAAATCTGGGCGCGAGAATTAGGGAAAAGTATTGATACTTTCTTGACTGCGGTAGTGCTTGTGCCGAGTGGTACTAAAAGGATATGTGGAGAATTGAGACGTCATGATTATGCAATAATAGAACACGGTGTGTACACGTTGTCAATTTGCTATTTTAACGTTGCTGATTCCTCTTACGACACCGCAAGTTATAAGAGCGGTGTTAACCGCACTTTCACAGTAGTAGCACCATAGGAGGGAAGATGCGTATAATTTTACTTGTTTTTAGTTTAGCAACAGCATTATTGGAAGGGGCTTTGATTCCTTCTCCATTTCTAATGCATTTTCAGCGTGTAGGACGCGATTCTACGCTCACATATTTTGGCAAAAAATTGTTTTATGATTGTTACGGTATTGCGATGGTGAAGCCGAGGGGAACAAATTCGACGTTTTTAATAGTAAGTGACCCAGATTGGTGCCGATTGATCTATACCAGAGTGTATGAGCAAAGTGAGGATTTTGAATATTTGCGACAATTTGGAGGGTATGGTTCAACATCTGATAAATTTATTGTTCCAAAAGGGTTATGTATTGATACTACCGTGTATTCAGGTAATAGTGATGAGCATACTATCTATGTCGCGGACTCAAGGAATAATCGAATATCAAAATTAAAATACAGTATTACACAAGATAAAATTCTTGCAGATGGTATTTTTGTATCAGGTTTAAATAATCCTACTGACGTTGCTTGTGCTTCAAGAACAGATGGAGGCGCATATATTGTGGTTGTTGAGAAAGATGCAAATAGAATCAGGTTATACGAAAGAAACGCTGGCGGTGCAGGGTCTTTGATTCAGAACTATGGCACTCAAGGTCCTGGTCAGGGGCAATTTTTCCAACCAAATGGGGTATCAGTTTGTTTGGCCACAGATACAGTTGGTGGTTATTTTATCTATGTTACCGATACGGGGAATAGGAGAATTGTATGTCTTCGCTATAAAACGGGTGAAGAAATAACTTGGACAAGTGCCTATAAAACCTTAGAGATCGCTCATTTTTTGTCGGTGACTGCCAGTCAATATTATTGCGTTTATGTCACTGACTTTTTACAGAATAAAATCTGGGTATTCACACCAGGACTGGGTGAATTGTTATACACCTATGGTAATTCAAGTTTATTAAATGGTCCAAAAGATGTTTATATGGACTGGGATAGAATCGGATTAACCGAAAGATGGACTGCAACCACCGGTCTTCAGTATTTTAAGATTATTCCTGAAATCAGGGAGTTTTATCCCTTGAATGACAATTTTGATGCAACAGTTGATTCCTGTCGGTTTACTTATAAGGTAGTAGAGACCCATGGGTATCTGACGATGAAGATTGAAGGGCAGACCATATTTGCCAATCAGTATCATGCACCAGGTAGCTATATTTCTCCCTGGTGGAATGGCAGGGATGGCTCAGGCAAGGTTGTTGTCCCTGGTTTGCATAAGGCTTTTATTCAAAGTGCTGAACATATCAATGGTGTTGCGAATGTGAATGTAAAAGGAACAAAGGTTGCAGATAGAATAAGCAACTTGCACTGGTCACCTGCGGGAAATCCCTATGTGCTGGTGGGCGCCAGTTATGTGGATGTGAGTGATACATTATTTATTGAGCCGAATGTTTTAATAATGGGGCATGATGAGTATTCAAGTCTGAATATAAATGGCGCGCTGATGGCAATTGGCAATATGACTGACTCAATTATCTTTACCAGCCATCGTAAGTTAAGGCCGGTTGAGGATTCAACCTATCCTGGGATGTGGGATGGGATTTATATTCCAGGTAGAAATCCGGCAACAAGATTAAACTACTGTCAGATTGAATACACCGATACACCTATTTTCTTTAATGCAGATTCGGTGCAGCAGGATTTTATAAAAAATTCTTTGATTAAGGACAATATAAATGCAGGTCAATGTTTTTTCTGGAGCGCAGGTAGTTTTGATTTTGGTAATAAATATTCCAATAATCTTTTCAATAAAATTCAGGTTTGGCCGGGGTATTATGAGGATTCCAGGATACTGGATTCTTTAATCATTAAAAAACAGGAAGTTCCGTATTTATTCCGACGTCCTCCACGGGTACGACAGTTCGGATATACGGTTTATGGTGATAGCGATTATGCCGCGGTATTCAAAATTACCCCGGGGACAAGGCTTGAGTTTGAGGAGGAAGTTGGGTTGTCAATCGGAATGGAGAATAAGCGTGCCTTAGTGGACTGGCAGGGTTTGGTTGATGATTCAATAAAGTTGGTTGCGGCAGATTCGGTATTCGGGTGGGCTGGGATTTCATTCAGTAATGAAACCAGTGTTTCTGATTCATCAGTAATTGTCTATACAGATATTGAAAATACTAACTGGCACTGGCCAGCAATTACACTTGGGGATTCTACGACGATAGAGATTAGAAATAGCAGATTTGCAGGTTGTAAAAACTATGCAATAGAGATGGTGGGCACAAATCCCTATAACAATATTTTAATTAAAGATTGTGCATTTATTAGGGATTCAATCCCGGTTATCTCTTCACTCTCTAATATCAATGGTTTACAAACCTGCACTTTTGCAAATAACAAACAGGATATAATTCAGGTTGTGGCTGATAGAGTCCATAAGGACATCACCATCCATAGACAGGGAATTCCTTATTTATTTC
>CAYQKL010000079.1:1334-5249 GCA_964418185.1 uncultured bacterium | reverse complement strand
ATGTAGTTGCTGTCTTGTTTATCGTTATTAAGACTCTGGTAGATGCACAGGTGATTTCAAAAGACCGCGTGATTGAAGCAAGAAGGAATCATAAACTTAGGATTGATTCTCTTTTTTGTAATCTGAACCTTGAATATCCACCAGAAAGAGTTCTTATTGTTGCCTACAAATTGGAACAACAACTGCAATTATGGGCAAAGTCAAAAAATCAGGCGGAATTTTTGCTGGCAAAGAAATATGCCTTTACCAATTTCTGCGGAAAATTGGGCCCAAAAAGAAAACAGGGTGATCTGCAGATACCCGAAGGTTTTTATCATATCACCCGTTTTAACCCTTTTTCTCAGTTTCATCTATCATTGAGAATAAATTATCCAAATGCATCAGATAGAATTTTGAGTGATAAGACAAGACCCGGAGGCGATATTCTTATCCATGGTGAGGCAGTTACTATCGGCTGTATACCGATAGGCAATGAGTCAATAGAAGAAGTCTATCTGATTTGTCTTGATACAAAAAATAGTGGTCAAACCAAAATTCCTGTCTATATCTTTCCCTGTCTGATGGATAGCGTCAATATGGATACGCTCAAAAAGATTGCAGGCGAAGATACAGTTTTATGGGCATTCTGGCAGAATTTGAAACAGGGTTATGATATTTTTATGAAGGATAAGAAGATTTTTGAATTTAGTGTGGATAATAAAGGAAGGTATATATATGAGTAGTGGTAGGACTTGTTCTGCTTCAATATATTGCCGGGTGAACCCGGTACTTCAATTTTTATTGGATTTGTTTGTGCCCTGGGGATTCGAATTCAGGATTTATGGGGTAGAATGGGTGTTGGTTACCTATAGCTTTAGTTATTCAGGCATTTTTTAAAAAGGGGGTCTTATGTTAGTAGTTCTTTTTTTATTAAGCATCGCTGTAGATTCAAAGATTGATTCTGTAGTAATTTACAGTGACAGGGTAATGGTCTCAAGATTTGCCAGCATCTATCTTGACAGAACTACCGATTTGATTTTTGCAGATCTTCCGGGTAGTCTGGATGACCAATCTGTGAAGATCAAGGCGAGTGGTCTTGTAATCGGTGAGGTTCAGATACATAAAGGGTATACGGCGCGTCCCCACGCGAGGTTAAAAGAACTTGAAGAGAAGGTTAAACTTCTTGAACAGAAGGACCGTGCACTCTCTGATGAAATTTTAGTAATAAAAGAAAAAGAAAAATTCCTTCAAACGATTTCTGTTGGTGCTCCGGATGTTATTTCTAAGGAGGTCTATACCGGAAAGATTTCTCCAGCTGCCTGGGAACAGGGTTTGAAGTTTATGGTGGACGGCCTGCTCAGCGCTAAGACTCGTATTGCACAGATTGAAAGGGAACACAGAGAATTAGTAACTGAAATTGATACATTAAGAAAAAAATTGAATGATACGAAGGCAATAATAGAAAATAGAAAGACAATTGAAATTGATGTCCATCCAGAAAAGTCGGGTAATTATAAAATAGAGTTGAATTACATTCTTTATGGAGCAACCTGGAGGACTTACTATGAATTGAGGGCAAACCCCTCAAACGGAAAGATTGGTCTCGGATATTTTGGAAAGATAAGTCAACGCACCGGTGAAGACTGGGAAGATGTGAGGATTGTCTTGAGCACTGGTAAACCTGCACTTGGTGGCACAGCGCCGACACCAGAACCCTGGTATATTTACTCGTATGAATACGAAGAGGATGCAATGGTGCCCAGGGCAGCACCTTCTGCACTTGCAATGGAGGTCGTTGCTGAAAAGCCTGCGATTCCACAGACACCACCATCGGCACCTCCAGTTCAAACCGGCATTGCAGTCTGGTACCCATTACCCGGAAGATATTCAATTAAGAGTGGTGAACCTGAGAAGAAAGTTCAGATCTATGATACAGGGTTCAATGCGGATTTTGAATATCTTATCATTCCGAGGTTATCAGAACTTGCCTATTCAACGGGTAAATTTCAGAATAAGTCAGATTATCTATTTCTTGCTGGTGATGCGGGTACTTATGTTGGCGATGATTTTACAGGAAAGACATATTTATCTAATCTTGCACCTGATGATTCTACTACTGTATCGTTTGGTGTGGATGAAATGATAAAGGTTGAAAGAGAACTCAAAAAGTCAAAGGTCACGAAAGGTGGTTTGTTCAAAAAAATTAAAAAGCATGAACTTGTTTATGAAAATTCGATTAAGAATTTTCGCAACAAGGATATTACCTGCACAATCATTGATCAGGTGCCGGTTTCACAGGAGCCAGATATTAAAGTTGGAGACATAAAGTTTGAGCCAAAGCCAAGCGAAGAAGACAAAGACCGTGGTATATATTACTGGAAGGTAACAATCAAACCAGGAGAGGTATTCAAAATTAAAACTTTCTTCTCAGTTGAAGCACCAGAAAGTTCAAATGTAGAAGAGATGCTGTATTAAAAACAGGGTGGTGTTATGTCAGAGTTGGAGATTTTTCCAAAGACCAATACGGTCATAGTCTATCCGGACCGGGTTCAGATGGTAAAGGTCTGTGAAATCAACATTAATGAGAGTACAGATATTATCATTCCGAATTTGCCGGGTTCTCTGGATGATGAATCAGTAAGAATAAGGGCAAAAGGATTAAAGATTGGTGAAGTCCAGGTAAAGTCAGGTTATACAAAAGAACTGACTCCTAAATTAAAGAATATAGAAGACCGCATAAAAGGATTTGCGATTGAAGACAGAAGTCTTTCTGATGAAATTGCTGTTTTGCAGGAAAAGATGAAGTATCTCAATACGATTTCTGTCAGTGGTCCCCAGACTATTTCAAAAGAACTGTTTACCGGGAATATTTCTCCTGATGCCTGGCGTGCAGGATTGAATTTTGTTGGAGAAGAACTCTTGAATGCAAAAAGCAGGATTGCTGAGATCGAGCGCAAAAGGATTGAACTCAGAGAGAAAGTGGATGCGTTGAAAAGAGAGATGAATGATATGCAGGCAGTATCTCAGAGTAAAAAGACGATCGTATTTGATGCCCAACCACAGTCAAAAGGAAAGGCACAACTGGAAATCAGTTATGTTGTTTATGGTGCAAACTGGTATACTTACTATGAAATCAGAGCCAATCCATCTGAATCTAAGATTGAATTATCATATTTTGCCAAACTTGAGCAGAGAACAGGTGAAGACTGGGAAGACACACAGATTATCCTTTCAACTGCCGAGCCCGCAATTGGAGGAACTGCGCAGGAACCACAACCCTGGTACATAAATATCTACATTCCAAAACCTGTAAAAGCAAAGAGGGCAATGCCAGCAGAGTCGGCTGATAAATTGGCATCAGCACCGGCAATGGAACAGAGGGTTGAATATGAAGCAGCGCCACCGGTTGAAACAGGAATCGCTGTAAGGTATCCTTTGCCTGGGAAATATCACATAAAGAGTGGTGAACAGGCTAAAAAGGTGAAAATTTGTGATGTATTGCTTGATTCAGATTTTGAATATTTCGTCATACCAAGAATCACAGAACTTGCATATTTGAATGGTGAGGCAAAGAATACAACTGATTATCTGTTCTTGAGTGGCGAAGGTAATACCTATGTTGGAGATGATTTGACCGGCAAGGTATATCTGGATACAATTGCACCGGGCGAAAAAATAGTATTTTCGTTTGGTGTTGATGAACACTTGAAGGTTGAAAGAAAACAGAAAAAGTCACATATAGAAAAGGGTGGACTCGTCAGGAAAACGGTAAAACATGAATTTATTCACGAAAATACTATTAAAAATTTTCATAAAAAGGAAATTAAGTATACAATGGTTGACCAATTGCCAGTGCCACAGAGTCCTGAGATCAAGATTCAAAATATTGAATTCGAACCAAAACCTTCTGAGAGTGATGTAGATCGTGGAATATAC
>CAYQKL010000079.1:0-1234 GCA_964418185.1 uncultured bacterium | reverse complement strand
AAATATTGAATTCGAACCAAAACCTTCTGAGAGTGATGTAGATCGTGGAATATACTGCTGGAAAGGCGCATTGTCTGGCGGCACAGAGTTCAAGGTTGTTGTTTCCTTTGTTGTTGAGTCACCTGAAGGTGCGGAACTACAGGGGTTATTTTAGTTCATAATTGAGATTGCCATTTGAGGATTATATCTTAGTATGAGAGGGCTTGCAAAAAAAGTTCAAGAGGAAGCAGAATACTGGGATAAAAAAAACTTAGATGGGATAATTCCGGACATAAGAAGACAAAAAGCTGAGAAAGAGGTGAATTTTATCTGGGATGACCCTGAGATAGAGGAAATATTGCGACATCGGGAAAGGAGTTTCATAATTGATAAGGCATCAAAAAACAATGGTGGTAGGGTACTGGAGATTGGTTGCGGTGTTGGTTGGTTGTCGCTTGAACTTGCCAGACAGGGTATGAATGTCACAGGAATTGATTTGAGCAATCGAAAGATTTCAGTTGCCCGGGAGTACTATGAAAAAGTCAAAAAAGAGGAAGATATTGGTGGAAGTATTGAATATATTGCTGATTCAATCCATAATATGAATTTTGAACCATCAACCTTTGATGCAATTGTTGCCTGGGATGCCTTGCACCATATACCTAATATGCCATCGCTTATCAGAAAGATAAAAATCTGGCTAAAAACAGATGGACAACTTCTGGTCTGTGATTTTATGGGCAGTAACCTATTCAATATGTTGGCTATGGCAATAATATATATGTTGCCGGTAATTGATAAGTTGAAATTGTTGAGGAAGATTAAGAACAAAATTATGAGAAAAGAAGGATTCGCTAAGGCACCGCTTGAAGGTGTAAGTAGATGGGAAATTGTAAGAGAAATCAGGAATAATTTTCAGGATTGCGAATACCGAACTACTCTTGCCTTTTGTTACTATGTTGCACCATTCTTGTTTTTGCATAATGAATCAAGTTATGACTGCATAGAATTTTTCAGACGGCTGGATGACGCACTCGTAAAATTACACCTTCTGCGCGGTGAGTATATTTTTGTCTGGGCAAAAAATGGAATATGAAAACTGTAATGGCATTGATGCAGACTGAAGGATTTATGAAATTTATTTATCCTAATATGTAAAGCGTAGTCTTGACATAAGCGGAAATCTTTTTATAATATGTTTTGTATGGGATACTATTAGTGCAGGTGATATGATTGTTAAAATTCTATTTAAAGG
>CAYQKL010000078.1:0-5394 GCA_964418185.1 uncultured bacterium | reverse complement strand
TGTTGCTTATCCCATACTTTGTTGTTTTTATTAAGATGGTCACTATCCAGGGCATTACTCAACGGCATGGAAAACTTCTGGGCATTAACCATCTAAAATTCTTTTATTATATAATTCGCTTTGCACCCCTGGTCTTTCTTACCGGGATTTTTTACAGGATTAAAGAGAAAACCGACTATTTTGTCCTGATAATACTTGTAGTATTTTTTGGCGTTCTGGGATTTTATTATCCATATCTGAGACTTGCCTATCCTGTAATACCATTCCTTTCGCTATTTTCTGCTGGATTTTTGTCTAAATACAAGAAAATGCGCTATTATTTTCTTATTGTAGTATTCTTCTTCAATCTCTTGATTGGTTACGACACATTGATATATAGTTCAAAAATTCCGCCCGAAATAGGAGAACGGGTTGAAGGAATGTGTAAAACAAACAAGATAAAATATATCTTTGCTCTTACCCCACCGAATATTGTATACTATATGGACGGCAAAATTCTGCAGTTAGAAACAAGAATACCTGCGGAGTTTGTTAATAAGAAGATAGGATATTTAAGGATGCCGGAAACAATAAATGAAGAACTTAATCTACTGGAAAGTGAAAAGAAAATAATGTTTGTGTGTTCAACAATATTTGAGGACTCAACAGGTACATTGAGCAGAATAGAAAAAATGGCACAACTAAAGGATTCAGTGGAATTCATCGATGCCCCAATCTATTATAAGGACCTTTTTAATGACCTGCGCGCAAAAAGACAGATATACAAGACCTATGTAGTACATACAGAAAGACTTGACACACTTTCATTGAACGACCTCTGGAAAATTGGATTCAAAAAGGGCGTTACAGTATTGAGAAGATAGTCATTTACCAACACAGAATTCTTCAAATATTCGGTTGAGAATATCTTCCCGGAAAACTCTTCCCGTCAGTTCTCCTATGATATCAAGGGCATTATGCAGTTCAAAGGCAATGGTTTCAGGAGTCCGGGATTCTTTGGCATTACTAAGACACTTATTTAACTCTTTCACTGCCTCAATATGACGTATCCTTGTTAGTAGAACATCCTCACCATACTGTTTGGGGAACAAATGTTCTTTTATTGTCTTCTTCAAGACTGCAATATTATCTCCATTCTTTGCCGATATTTTTATCGCATCACCCAGTATTTCACTCTGCTTCAGGGCAATATTCAGGTCAATCTTATTGATAATGAGGATATTATTATGATTGCGTACAAGGTTATATAGATAAGTATCCTGTTCATTCATTGGTTCTGCACCATCAAAGACCAGCAATATCAAATCCGCAGTCTGTATTAGTTCTTCGCTCCGCTTGCTTGCAACTCCGTCTGGGCCACTGCCATTGATGAAAATGCCTGCAGTATCAATCAATCTTGTTAATAGCCCTTCTATCTCCACCTCTTCTTCAATATAATCTCTGGTCGTTCCGGGCATTTCGTGGACAATCGTCCGTTCATAGCCAAGTAATGTGTTAAAGAGTGTTGATTTTCCGACATTTGGTCTTCCGGCAATTACCACCTTGTAACCCTGTTTCAATTTCGTTCCCTGTTCCGCACCTTCAAGAAGTCTCATTATTTTTTTCTGAATCTTATTTGTCTCTATCTGGAACTCACCTGTGTCAAATCCGGTCTCCTCTTCCTCCGGAAAATCAATATTCGCCTCAATCTTTGTCAGGAGAGAAATAAGTTGAGTCTTCAATTCTTCCAGAACCACTGACAACTTGCCCTCTAATTGATACATAGCAAGTTTCCTCGTCGTATCACAGCGGGCAAAAACTGCATCCAGCACTGCTTCTGCCTGGATTAAATCAATCTTACCGTTCAAAAAGGCGCGCCTGGTAAATTCGCCTGGTCGTGCGAGCCTTGCACCAAGTGTGAGAAGAATATTTGTTATACGACCAACAATCAGTGGATTACCGTGGCAGGAAATTTCTACAACATTTTCGCCCGTATAGGAATTGGGGGCAAAAAATATAGCAGTCAGGACATAATCTATTAAATCTTGATTAGCAGGGTCAATTATTCTACCATAATAGCTATGACCAGACTGGAAAACAGAAATATCTTGGGAAGAGACAAAGATTCTCCGTAAAAGACTAATCGCATCATCACCGCTAAGTCTAAGTACCGCAATACTTGAATAGCCTGACGGAGTAGCGCAGGCGACAATCGTATCATTCACATCTTCTACTCTTTTGCTTCTTCTTTGTTTTCTCCAGCAGGTGCAATGATTATAGTTCGGTTGCTACCGCGACCAATTGAATATAATTTTACACCCTTTAATTCATTTATTTTGTTGACAACTATTCGCTCTTCCCGTGGGGTCATTGGATCCAGCGCCATTTCCCTACCTGTCTGCAGCACAATACGGGCTATTGCTTCAGCCTTTTTTCTCAGGAAATTGTTGCGGTGCTGGCGATAACCATTAACATCAACAAGAATCTTCAAATTGGAATAGAATCTCTTTACGAGTCTTGAAATAATGTACTGCAAAGCCCAGAGGTTTTCTCCGTTCTTACCGATCAACAGCGAATCAGCGTGTCTTGTTTTTATACTGATATTAAATCCCTGTTCATCTTTTGTCACTGTAATGCCTACCCTGAATCCCATACTGGTCAACACATAATTCGCAAGTGTCTGCAAATATTGACGAGGCTCTTTTATTGAAATTTTGACCTTGGTTTCAGTTTCATTCTGAGCAAGAATTTCATAGGTTACCTCATCCTGGATAACCCCTAAGGTTTTTATTCCCTGAGCGATCGCTTCATTCAGGTCTTTCCCTGTGGCCTCAATCGTTTTCATTTATGCCTCCTCTTTTTATTAAAGACCAATGCCTGCCAGTGCAGGACAACAAAAAACTAACGAATAACTTTTTTCTTTATCATAAGTTGTTCAAAGATTGATAATATATTATAGGTAAACCAGTATAATTGCAGTCCTGATGGAAAGTTCAAAAATACAAAGATCATAACCAGCGGCATCATAATTACCATCATTCGTTGTCGTGGGTCAACCGTGGTCATCAAAGACTGCAAAAGCATCAAAATGCCCATACCTATTGGTAAAACATAATAGGGGTCTTTGATTGATAAATCCGTAATCCAGAGAATAAATGGTGCACCACGAAATTCAAAAGAAGTTGAAAGCACCTGGTACAGGGCAATAAAAATAGGGAACTGAATTAACAATGGTAAACATCCTGAAAATGGGTTGACCTTGTAGGTCTTGTAAAGATGCATCATTTCACGATTTAATGCCTGCGGATCATTTTTGTATTTATCCTGTAGTTTTTTCAGTTCTGGTTGCACAAGTTGCATCTTCTGCTGAGAAATCAACATTTGACGGGACAATGGAAAGAATATGATTTTGAACAAGAAAGCAAAGAGAATGATAGCAAATCCATAATTTTTGAAAAGGGAATAAAAGAGATTGAGCAATAGGATAATCACCCTTGCAATTGGGCCCCATATACCACCACTGGCTATCTGTTCATAACCCTTATTGTATCTTGCCAGTTCTGCGTATTTTATCGGCAGGAACAGCACAGAAATACTCAAGGCTGAATCCGCATACAATTCCAGACCATAACGGTTTGTATTCCCACCCATTGCACAGCCCAAGTACCCAAAACTTACTTCCTCTGAATTCGCAAATTTTGTGAGTTTGTAGAATTCAGAATAACCGTGATGAATCAAGTTATTAACAATCAGCACAAAATACTTATTTCTCAGCGCAAACCACTCCCAATCATCTTTGTATACAAATCTGTCTTTGATATCCTTGGTTATGTTTAGAAACTTATTTTCCTGCACATAGACGCTGAAATGTCTCAGGTCCTCGGTCTGATTCTTTTTTTCCGTAATACTTATTCCTGATTTTAAATCCAGAAGATGGTTAATTGCATCAGGATAACTTGTTTGAATGGTGAACCCCTGCCTTTCATTAAAATGATAAACCGTTGCGAATCTCCTACCATTTATTTCCCGGGTGAAAACGAGAGAATCTGTATACAACTCGTGATTAAATTTAAAAACCGAATCACCGATCTTTGTCAAAAAAAGAATCCCGGATTCAGGCACAATATCCACATCATATTCCTTAATGAAAAGACTTTTTATACCAGCACCAGCATTTGTAAAGACAATACGAAAATATTCTCTTTCAACAATTATTGTATCTCCAGATAGATCAACTTTATCTGGAACTTTTTCTGGTATTCTTGTAGTATCTATGGTTTCAGCCTTCTTCTCAGGTGCTGACTTCCTGGGTGGTTTCGCCATAAAACTCCAGACAACAAGAATGGCGATGATCAAAAGAAATGCGATCAGAGTACGTTTCTGGTCATTTTCCATTGCTTTCTATCCTTTCAGTGCGATCAACCGGGTCATATCCACCAGATGAGAATGGATTGCATCGTAAAATCCGCAGAAAGCCCATTAACCCGCCTCTGAGAATTCCAAACTGCCTGAGGGCTTGAATCATATATTCCGAGCAAGTAGGCGTGAATCTACAGGTATCAGGAAGTAACAAACCAAGGGTGTTCTGGTAAACCTTAATCAAAGAGATCAGCCAACCTGTAGAGTGTGAATATTTCTGTTTGATGCCCGAAAAGTTCTTATTCATTGATGTTCCTCTCTGAATACCTGAAATCCTGCGCGCACTATTTTGGCATCAAGCAAATCATATGCATAGAAGATTACTTTCAATCCTTTAAATATCTCCTTATTCATTCGATATGCCTCCCTTAAAATTCTTTTTACCCGGTTCCGTTTTACTGCACTCCTGATTTTCCTGGAGGCGAAAAAACCGACCTTTGTTTCGTTATCGGGTTTGTAAATTATTACAAACTCTCCGCAAGCAACTCTTCTTCCCTCTGATAATAAATCTCTGATCTCCTTCTTGTTACGGAGTATCTCTTTCTTTATAAGACCAGCCCAAACCTTTTTTTCCGACAACTTCTCTTCAGACAACCAGACGCTTCCGACCCTTTTTTCTTCTCCGGCTCAAAACCTTTCTGCCATCACGGGTCTTCATCCGCGCCCTGAATCCATGGGTCTTCTTTCTCTTCCTTCTGCTTGGCTGATATGTTCTCTTCATAGTTAATTATATGCAGAAATGAAAAAAAGTCAACCCTTTGCTAAATTGACACCCTTTAAATAACTTCATAGTCTATTTTTTTCTCTTATTTAACCATTTAGCCAAATATTATGCTCCCTTTTATCATCTCATATCTGACATTTGAAATTAGCAATATTGTACTACTCTTAACTTATTACTATTACATTCTACCTACTAATGACTACTTACTGATTACTACCTGTTCTGCTTTTCCTATTCACACATCCACCCACCCGCAAATCTACGATTTTCGG
>CAYQKL010000077.1:0-5436 GCA_964418185.1 uncultured bacterium | reverse complement strand
GATTCACGGCATTTTATCGCTTCGTCAATTGCGGCACAGATCGAGTAAGATGATTCAGGTGCGGGTAACCAGCCTTCGGTCTCCATAAATATCCTCGCTCGTTCAAAAACATATTTTTCATCCGGGGGATAGGCAAATGTATCAATATAGCCTTTGTTTCTCAAAAGACTTATAATCGGTGAACAACCATGGTATCGCAAGCCATCGCCTTTTATCGGTACCATATCAATCTTGTGCCCCAGGGTACACATTTTTAACAAAGGTGTCATTCCGGCATAATCGGCAAAATCATATCTATATTCGCCCTGAAGATTGGGTGCTGACTGACTCTGGGCCGCAATAAATTTTATCTTCTTCCCTTTGGTTAAGACATCACCGATAAAAGGAATTGCAAATCCGCCAAAATTTGAACCGCCACCCAGACAGGATATTACCACATCGGGATAATCGTTGAATATTTCAAACTGCCGCTGTGTCTCAAGTCCAATAATGGTCTGGTGCATAAGCACATGATTTAACACCGAACCAAGGCAGTAGACTGCCTTTGGATCCTTACTTGCATCTTCAAGTCCTTCTGAAATTGCGATACCCAATGAACCAACGTGTTCAGGGTCTTTTTCATACAGCGATTTCCCGAAATCAGTCATAGGACTTGGCGAGGCATAAACATCTGCGCCTAACATCTTCATAAAACTGAGTCGGTCTTTTTTCCAATTATATACACTACGCACCCAGTAGACTGTGCATTTCAAACCTGTTACTGCTGAAGCATAGGCAAGAGCAGTACCCCATTGTCCAGCCCCGGTCTCAGTAGTCACACGTTCGTAACCCTGCTTTTTTGCATACCAGCACTGAGCAAGGGCAGTATTGACTTTATGGCTACCAGTTGGACTGAAAAATTCGCTCTTATAGTAAAGTCTTGCTGGCGTATCAAGTTTTTTCTCTAAGTTTGTGGCACGGAAAAGAGGCCTTGGTCGGCCAGCCTTGGAATAAAGGTCAAGAATGCCTCCTGGTATATCAATCCATCGCTCAGTAGAAAATTCCTGATTCAAACATTCACCAACGAGAAGATTGGGAAGGTTTTTTATGCGCGAAGGACCTTCTTCTGGATCCTGAGGGGGTGGTAACGGCTCTGGAAGATCAGGAAGAATATTATACCACCTGGTAGGCAAGTCGTCGAACTTAAGATTCACCACGTTAAACATATATACCTCCTGAAATGATTTGACAACATTGGGTGAAGAAACTGGTTATGACTTATGCTGTCCTTAAACACACTTGATTATAACCAAATTAACAGCAATGTCAACAAAGATATTAATTTTTCAAGGGATTGACAAGAAAACAAAACTGAATAGACTATTTAAGTTGAAAGCTATGATTCATTATTGGTCAGACGATGGAACTGACAAGGGCGGTAGCATAAACAAATTTTCCCCACAGATGCCAGGCGTTAGTGCAGACAGATGTGGCTGGAAAATTTAGTGCCCCGAGCGAAGCGAGGGAAAAAATCTGATTGATTGGCTAAATGCCTAAATGGTTAAATCAGGTAAGCAAAACTGAATTTTATAGAGATTCGTAACCTTTTTAAACTATTTAACCAATTATTATTTAACAAAAAAGGTGGTGTGTATGAAGGCAAAAATCTTGATTGTCAGTCAGGACCAGGACATAATCAAGGGAATAAGCAGCGCCCTTGAAAACACCGGGCATAGCATAAATTCAGCCAATGCAGGCGACACCTGTATAAATCTATGCAGAGCGGAAAAATTTGATGTCATTTTTGTGGATGTGCATATTCCATCTCTACCGTACAATCTGTTGATTCCTGACCTGAAGAAAATCTGTCCGGAGACTGAAATAGTCTTGATAACCGGTCACACAATTCCTGAGGCGCTAGTAAAATTGGAAACCTATAAACTGAATGATTTTATTATTTTGCCGCTGAGCCCCGACAAAGTGAAATTGACACTGAGTCGTGCATTACGACAGATTGAATTGATGAGAGAAAACCGCCGCCTATTACTGAATGTGACCGCAGCAAAAAAGGAGTGGGAGGCAACAGTTGATGCGATTGAAGAACCAATTTTTGTTACGGACTTTGACTACAACATATTGCGTGCCAATCTTGCCACATTCCAGATGCTTGGTAAAGGGGTGAACGAGGTTATCGGTCGCAAGTGTTATGAAATTTTGCACTGCACCAATGAACCAACGGTAGATTGTCCGGGAAGAAAAGCGCGGGATAGTGGAGAACCGGTAACCGATACCTTATCGTTCAAAGGAATCAAAAAGCGAATGACCTGTAGCGTTTATCCCCAGGTCTTTGCAAATGGTGGTGGGCTTGTCCATTATCTTCATGAATCATCCACAACGACCGAACAAGAAGCCCAGACAATGGCAAAATATGACAGGCTATTTGATGATGCTGCAGTACCGATAATTGTAGTGAGCCTCGATGATTACAAGATAACTGATGCAAATCAATCTGCACTCAGTCTACTTGCCTATGACCCTGAGAATCTTGTGGATATGGATTGGGAAAACATCTTTGCCCGGGATGTAAGGGAGAGCACAATAAACGAATTGCTCCAGCAGGTCTCCTCAGGCTATGCACGGATAGAAACAAAATTGCTGGACAAGAATTACCGGGAGATAAATGTCCGCGTCATTGCCAATCTCGTTGAGGTTGGCACTTTCAGATATATAGAGATGTTCTTTGTCCAGCAGTAAACATTTTATCAATTATTGAATAGTCCAGAAATTTGAAAATAGAAGATATCTTAAAAGCGTTAGAACAAGAAAAAGTAGAATATGCCGTAATCGGAGGATTGGCAGTAGTACTTTACGGATATGTGCGGTTTACCAAAGATATTGACCTGGTAATAGATTTTTCAAAAGGTAATGTCAAACGTTTTATGAAGGCAATGACATTATTAAAATTCAAACCCGGTCCCCCTATAGAGCCAATGCATTTGGCTAATGAGCATAAAAGAAAAGAATGGATTCAGGAAAAAAATGCAAAGGTAATTACTTTTTATAATCCTGAACAACAATTATTGCAGATTGATGTCTTATTGACAACTGAACTCGCTCAAATAAAAACTGTAAAGAAAAAGATTGATGATCTCGAAATTTCAGTGATTGAGTATGAGGATCTGATTAAAATGAAAAGGCAAGCCGGACGTCCATTTGATCTGATGGATATTGAGAAATTGGAGGAATTGAAGAAAATTTAAGAAAATGGTAGAAAAAAACCGTTTGTTGGCTTTGGAACTAATGCGTGAATTTGTGAAAAAGGCGGTGCCCATAGAAGTCTATCAAAAAAATCTTATTTTGGAAGACATTGAAACGCCGAATAAAAGACTCTGGACTTTACGAGAATTCCTGAAGATGGATGAAATAACTTTTGCAAAAAAATTGGGTATTGAAAATCATCTTTATCACCAATATGAGAAGATTGGTAATACTGTTCCTTTAAAAATTTTAGAAGATGTGGTAAAGGTATTTAATGTTCCATTAGATTGGCTGCTTTGCCGTATGCCTTTATATCCGATAATAATCAATCCTGAAGAATGAAAAAAATTTGGATAAATAAAGTCAGAAGTTTCAAATCTGCTGAAGAATTTGATATTGAATATTACCAAAAGATTGGTCCACGCAAAAGGTTAGAATTGATGCAGATTTTAAGAGAAATGTTTTATAAAATCAAACCATATAAGAAAAATGAAGGTAGAAAAAGATTACGAAGATTTGTTAAAATTGTTCAACATAAAGTAAAATATTGCATTATCGGTGCCTTCGCAGTTGCCTTTTATGTCCGGCCAAGATAAACAAAGGATATAGGTATTCTGCAGTATAGGAATTTGAAAAGCATGCCCTGATGAAAATCAGAATTCCAATACCTCGGATTCAAACGGATAAAATAATGGATTACGCGGATGAAAAAACGGACAACCACAGGGCTTGTCCCTGTCCGTAGTGGGTTTTCAGGGGGGTATCCCCTAAATATATTGTTGGAATTAAATAGAGAACAAGAAAAATTCTCACCGAAGGTGGGACATGATTGACCTTAACTTTCTGCCAAAGACAAAAATCGTAAAGGGTAAGTAAGATGGTTGTTTTGCACAAGAAAAATGGGTGAATCAAAATCGCATACTTGGCCTGAAAATTATAAATTTGCAGTCGGCTTGAGTCACGATGTTGACGAAGTAAAAAAGACATACCAATATTTAACACATTTTTTTAAGTCCTTTAGGCCCTATCATTTTACATCGCTTTTTAGTAAGAAAGAACCTTACTGGAACTTTGAAAAAATTATGGCATTGGAGGATAAATATAAAGTGAAATCAACATTCTTCTTTCTGCATGAGACAAAAAAGATATCCCTTTTCCATCCCAAAGAAATTCCTATTATGCTCGGCAAATGTTCTTTTTTAGAAAAGAAGATAAGAGAAGTGATGATTACCCTCCAGAATGGGGGTTGGGAAATTGGTCTGCACGGTTCTTATGAATCCTATCTTAATAAAGAACTTATGCAACAGGAGAAGAGACTCCTTGAGGAAATCCTGAATAAACCGGTAATGGGTATTCGTCAACACTACCTGATGCTTAAAATACCCAGAACCTGGGAGATACAGAAGGATTTAGGATTCAAATATGATGCAAGCTTCGGGTCTAACAAAACGATCGGCTTTCCTGTAGATACCCATTTTCCTTTCCGACCATTCAACGACTATTTTCTGGTGCTTCCATTGGCAGTAATGGACTATGTATTATTCAAAACGGACAGAACTCCGCAAAAGATATGGGAAAGATGTAGAAATTTAATATTAGATGCCGAAAAGAAGAATGCACTTTTAATAATCTTGTGGCATCAACGGACATTCAACGAAGAGGAATTTCCCCAGGCAAGCAAAATTTATGAAAATATAATCAAATTTAGTATTGATAATGAGGGATGGGTAACAAATCTTGGTGAGATTGCCCGGTGGTGGAATAGAGGAGATGGAGAAGAGAATGTTACCCAACGAAATCATTCCTGAAGAGATAAAACTGGATAATCACTTCAAGAGGGCATCATTTGCCGAACGTTCAGAGCGGGACCGCAATTTTTATGAAAAGAACTATTTGGTAACCGACTATCAGCATTCTTTAACTTCTGACCGTGCATTCATCAACTCGCTTGTTAAAAAATACAATATTGCAGGAGATAGAAATTTTCTTGACCTTGGTTGTGGAACTGGCTGGTATACCAATCTACTTGCAGAATTGGGTTTTAAAGTAATCGGGCTGGACTTCAGCAAGACCGGTATTACAAAGGCAAAAAAACTCTACGGGAATAAAATCCTTTGGGTGGTTGGCGATGCAATTAATATGCCATTTAATTCTGAAAAAATATCCAAAGGGGCCCGAATGTGTTCCAAAACATCCCAT
>CAYQKL010000076.1:0-5455 GCA_964418185.1 uncultured bacterium | reverse complement strand
CCGGGGCGTAGCGCAGCGGCTTAGCGCACTTGGTTTGGGACCAAGGGGTCGTGGGTTCAAATCCCTCCGCCCCGATTTTAAATACAAAAAAGGGAGATAAAAATGTCAAAAATACTCATCCCCATTTTTATTTTTTCAACCTCTCTCAGTGCTGATTACAGTAATATTCCCTTATTAAAATGGGCAGGGCCTGAAGGCACAAGACCTGGAACATATGAAGAATGGATTGAACAGAATCCATATACAGAATTTCAGTGCATACTGGATAAAACTGTCTATGGAAATGGCAGGGCAGGAAATGTTGCGATATTGACCCAGCAAAGCATTGCTAATGCCCTGACAAACGAAATCAATCAACTCATCAGTAATCTACAATCAGAAAATTACACAGTCCTGAGTTATCAAATTTCAGGTGGAACACCCGAAAGCCTGAGAACATTCTTACAAAATCTCTACAATAATAATAACATAGAAGGTGCGCTTTTCATCGGCAATCTCCCTGTTGCCTGGTTTGAGATTGCAAACGACTACAATCAATACGGATATGCCCAGTTTCCCATAGATCTGTTCTATATGGATCTGAATGGCACCTGGCTTGATACAATGACCACCGGAAACGGAAAATATGATGGGCATACTGGCAACATCAACCCAGAGATTTATGTTGGCAGATTGATGACTACCGGCATTGGAACAGATACAGTACTATTGAAGAATTATTTTCGCAAAAATAATGCCTATCGTTATGATACACTTTCCTTACAGCATAGGGCACTATTCTTCTGTGATGACGACTGGATTCCCTGGGCATCTCAATGGGCTAATGATGTATCAGTATTGTATCCTGATACAATGAACTACTGGCATGCAGAAACGACAAGGGCATCTATCTACAGGACAAAACTCAATACATCCGAAGCCTGGGTTGCGCTCTTTGCCCATTCCTGGCCTGGTGGACATCAATTCAAGTACAATAACGGAAATTCCTGGGATACCTATTATGGCTATGAATATACAAATCAAAATCCACCAGCAAATTTTTATAATCACTTCGCCTGTTCATTTGCAAGGTATACAGATAATGGTTATGGTGGAGGCAGGACAATATTCAATCAAAGTTATGGATTGGGTGCAGTAGGATCAACCAAAACCGGTAGTATGCTTGAATTCTATTACTTCTATTATCCCTTATCCCAGCATAAAACACTCGGTCAGGCATTCAAAGACTGGTTCACCCATATCACCTCAGATGGAGTTACCTTTGACGAACTATGCTGGCATTATGGTATGACCCTGCTTGCTGATCCGTCACTAAAACCAGCCGGTCACCATCTTGTGATTGCTGAAGATAAAAGCAAATCCTTGAGTACTTCACCGGTCAAGATATTGGGTAGTCCATCTGATAAGCAGGTAACCGTCAGTCTAAACATAAACGCACCTTCCCGGGTCAGCCTGACTATCTATAATTCACTCGGTCAGAAGTTGAAATCGCTTCTTATCGAAAAATACATCTCACAGAATCAAATTTTTATCTGGCATTTTGATGACGATAATAACAGAGAATTACCTGACGGTGTGTATTTTTTGAAATCAGAAATTGGAAATAATGTTTTTGGTCATAAAATAGTCAAAATTAAATAATTCCTGAAAATATTTGTTTTGCCGAAACAACTTAAACTCATTGCCCGGTTAACCAATCAGGCATAGGACAACAATTTTTCTATCTCATAGTGTTTGCCGTCTTCAGCTGCAAGCACAGTTATACCAGTCTTTTCTTTCAGATGTCTTGCAATATTCCAGGGACCATTGCGGATTATAGTCATTCCAAAATGGGTGATGATTGCAACCTTTGGTCTTATCCCATTAATGATCGCTTCACAGTCCTCCACAGAAAGATGGTCAACCTCAGAAGACTCCAATTTTAACAAATTCATAATGATAATATCAGCCTTATAAACAGAAATCAGTTCGGGAAAATATTTTGTATCGGTTATATAAGAAACCGAGTAATTGTTATAAAAAAATTTAATCCCGTAGGTTTCAACCCGATGGTTGTGCCTTACTGGAAAGATGATCTTCAAACCGTTCAATATTAGTTCAGTACCAGGTTTAATTATTTTTGTTTCATTCAAAAACTCCAACAGGTAGTCATACACGACTCCTCCTTGTCCAAAGGCGTCTGCTGGAGCAACAAGAAAGCCATTTTTTTTAAATCCACCTTCGGTTATTACATCAAGATAAACATTGACATCTGCAGAATGGTCAATATGTTTATGCGTCAGGATAATTGCATCAATCTTTTCGGGATTGAATTTCGGCAGGTAGGTCAAGAATCTGTAATACGATTCTGGACCAGGGTCAACCAGAATATTTTTTGCACCAATTCTGAAAAAGATCCCGCCAGTTGCACGCAATTGTCTGGCAATGACGAACCTGGCACCACCAGTGCCCAAAAATATAACTTCATCCTTTGCTGGTTCTTTAGTTCTCCTTACCATAACTAATCATCTGCTATGCAACAACAAGTTGTTGTATTCCAGGACAGGAGCACAATTGATTATCTGCCGATCTCTTTAGCAATTATCTCTAAAATTTCTGTGATTGTCTTTTCAAGGCATTCATTTTTTACTACATATTTGTAATCATTAGCATATTCAAGCTCTTTCTTTGCGGTCTTTAGACGCTTTTCAATCACTTTTGCTTCCTCGGTATTTCTCTTTAACAGTCTATTTTTCAGTTCATCAAAATCAGGCGGCATAACAAAAATGTAAACACCGTCCGGGTACAAAGGCATTAATTTCTTTGCACCCTGAACATCAATATCCATCAAAATAGAGAAACCCTTTCTCAGATTCTGTTGCAAAAACTCTATTGGGGTGCCGTAATAATTGCCATGGACGATTGCATATTCAGCAAACTTTTTCTGTTTGATCCAGTTCTTAAATTCTACCTCACTTAGAAAAAAATACTCCCTGCCATTTTTTTCGCCCTTTCTTCTGGGTCGCGAGGTGGCTGATATTGAATAAACAATGTCCTTGCGTCTGGAGACAATTTCATTACAAATCGTCGTCTTACCAACACCTGATGGACCGGAAATAACGATCAATTTGGCTTTCTTATTCAATGTTTTGCACCTGTTCTCTGATTTTCTCCACTGCCTCTTTAATATTTACAACTGCCTCGCTGATTTTTAAATAATTCGCCTTGACGCTGAGGGTATTTGCCTCCCGCTGCATTTCTTGCAACAAAAAGTTCAGGCGCCGCCCAGGATATTTTTCATTCTCCAGTGCCTCCTTAAACAATCTAATGTGTCCCAGGAGCCGGGTATGCTCCTCAGAAACATCAGTTCTGTCAGCCACATAAAGCATCTCCTGATATAGTCTTGATCTATCTATGTTTTCATTAAAATCTTTTATCAAATCATTCAAATGCTTTTTGTAGTATTCGTTTCTTTCGGGTATAACTTTCTTTATCTTCTCGGTCTCAAAATCAATAACATCAAGAAGACCTGCGATCTCTTTTCGTGTGTGTTCGCCTTCCTGTCTCTTTGCCCTTAACAAATCATCAAGTGCCTGTTTGAAGATTGACACAAAATTTTCAAATATCAGTTTTGTATTAGTCTGGTTCTGGCTTATCTTGATCAATCCCGGCACGGCAAGTAGAGTATTTATGTTTAGAATTCCGGTGACTTTATGGTTCTTTTTTATCTCACGGGCAACAGTAAGGTAGGCATCAAGCAGCTCTTTATCTACTTCAAATCTATTTCCCAAAATCTCCCGGTCCTGCTGCACCACGACCACAATATGCCCGCGGCATATATTTTCCTGCAATATTTTCCTTATCTCATCCTCAAAGGGTGCAAAGGAATTAGGCAATTTCAAAGAAATATCAAGGAACCGATGAT
This sequence comes from uncultured bacterium, assembly GCA_964418185.1. Classification (GTDB taxonomy): domain Bacteria; phylum Hydrothermota; class Tepidihabitantia; order SM23-42; family JAOAFX01; genus JAOAFX01. The sequence continues at coordinate 1,551 of CAYQKL010000076.1, read as the reverse complement.
TATATGACCTTATCTCAACATCAAATCTGATTGGCGGATCTTTTATCTTTCCACTCGCACGACCAATTCCAGTCATACTAAAGGGCATAATTACATCTCCAGAACTATTGTTACAGGTCCGTGGTTTTCAATACTCACAAGCATTCGTTCGCCAAACATACCTGATTTTGCCGGTACACCAAATTCCTTAAGGGAATTGATGAAAGCAACATATAATCTGTTTGCCTTTTCCGGTTCTTCGGCTTCAGTGAATGAAGGTCTGCGTCCCCGACTTGTATCGGCGAGCAGTGTGAATTGTGATACAACAAGTGCTTCACCACTGATATCCATCAAAGAGAGATTGAATTTTCCGTTTAGATCCTCAAAAATTCTCAAATTGACACAGGTTTCTGCCAGTTCCTTTGCCTTTTTTTCATCATCTCCTTTTTTGATCCCCAGCAAAATCAAAAGTCCCTCTCCTATTTCAGCAATCTTCTTTTCACCAACTATAACCCCGGCTCTTTTTACCCGTTGCAAAACTGCCTTCACTTTTGCAGGACCTCAAGTATTGTCTTTGCAAAATCATTTGCTGCCTGTGGCCCCGATCCAGTGATAATGTTATCGCTAATTTCAACATCTTTTGCCGTGTATTCTGCGCAGTATGGTTTTATCTCTCCAGCAACCCCCGGATAAACAGTTGCCTTCCTACCCTTAAGAACTCCTGCCCGTGCAAGCACAACCGGAGCAATGCAGATCGCCGAAACTATCTTGTGCTGCTCGTCAAAATACTTCACCATTTTTTGTAACACTTCATTGTCCCAGAGAATCCTGCAACCGGTTCCACCAACAATGACCAGTGCATCAAAACTATCAGGATTTGCCTGTGATAAGATAATCTGTGGTTTCACGACCATTCCCAGCATACCTTTTGCAGGCGTAGTATCAGTAGAGGCAACCACAACTTTAACGCTCTTATTTGTAAGCAGGTTATAGGGTTCTTTAAATTCTTCATCTCTGAAATCCGAAGGTGCGATAACCATTAACACCGATTTCGTAATACCTACGGTCTTATCTTCGGATTCTTGGACATTGATCTTCTGTTCTTTGCCACCGCCGCAAAAAATTGCAAACATTAGCCACAAAACCAAATAATTCTTCATAATAACTCCCAATCCATTTTCCAGATAAACAGCGGGAGACGGGATTCGAACCCGCAACCAACGGCTTGGAAGGCCGTGACTCTACCATTGAGCTACTCCCGCACTGTCTGTGCATCACATACACAGGTATTATATTGGAATATCTACAAAAGTCAAGTGTTACTGATATTAACAAGACTATTGACACTTTCTAATTTTTGAATATAATTAAAGTCTATATTTTTTGAGAAAAAAAATATCCGGCAAAGGCGCCTGGATAGCTCAGTCGGTTAGAGCACCTCCTTGGTAAGGAGGAGGTCGCCGGTTCGATTCCGGCTCCAGGCTGGTAAAAGGATAAAAAAGAAAGGAGAAGATTTTAAGGAGGATTTTTTATGGCAAAGGCAAAGTTTGAGCGAACCAAGCCGCATGTTAA
>CAYQKL010000075.1:0-5613 GCA_964418185.1 uncultured bacterium | reverse complement strand
TATGGTATGAAAAAATAAAAAAGGAGTGTGATTATGTCAGGACATTCTAAATGGGCAAAAATTAAAAGAAAGAAGGCCGGGGCTGATGCTGCCCGCGGAAGAATATTTACCAAATTGATCAGGGAGATAACCATTGCTGCAAGGCATGGTGGTGGTGACCCAAATGCCAATCCCAGATTGCGTACCGCAATTGACGAAGCAAAGGCAGCAAATATGCCCAATGACAACATTGAGCGGGCGATAAAAAGAGGTACTGGCCAACTTAGTGATGGTCAAACCCTTGAAGAAGTGCTTTATGAGGGATACGGCCCAAATGGCGTAGCAATATTGATTGAAGCCGTAACTGACAATAGAAATCGTACAACGAGTGAGATAAAGCATATTCTTTCAAGACATAATGGAAGCCTTGGAAACCAGGGCTCAGTTGCCTGGCAATTTCAAACCCAGGGAATTATCACAATTGATGCAAAAAAATATGATGAAGATACTGTTATAAGTCTGGCACTTGATGGTGGTGCTATTGATGTCAAAACCGAAGACCAGAATTACCAGGTTATTACTCCACCCGAAAATTTCAATAAAGTGAAGGAAATTTTTAAGAATAACAACATTGACATGACCAGCAGTGAATTAACCAAGATTCCCCAGAATACCGTACCATTGAATGAAAAAGATGCAGAAAAGGTCTTGAAACTCTTTGAAGCCCTTGACGAACTTGATGATGTCCAGCATGTCTATGGCAATTTTGATATTGCTGATGAAGTAATGGAAAAACTTTCCAGTCAATCCTGAAAGGGCCGAGAAATCAACACAAAAATTAGCAGTGGCAAACAGATGCCTCACCTGCAGGAATCCAGAAAAATCTACGTGTATACATTGACATCAACCCTCAGTGCACGAGTATGAAATTTATGGGCATTGACCCGGGAATATCAGCCACCGGGTATGGAATAATCACAGATAGAAACGAACCAATCTGCGGTACCATCAGGCCTGATGAAAAAGAATACTACAAAAAAATTTATTCAATTTGTGATAAGATAAAATCATTGATCACCAAATTCAAACCGGATGCAATCTCACTTGAAAAAGCCTTTTTCCAGAAGAATGTTGCCAGTCTTATTAAGATTTCCGAACTAAGGGGGGCAATAATCTATCTTTTGTTACAGAGCAGAATAAGATTTATTGAATATACTCCTGCCCAGATAAAACTGGTTACCACAGGAAATGGTCGTGCTTCAAAAAAACAGGTGCGTTTTGTAATAGAGCGCACTCTTTTGAAAAACAGATCCCGTGCCTCAAACCACGCCATTGATGCCCTGGCAATAGCCTATACTGCCCAACGGAAACTGAAATTGGTTAGATGGTAATTGTAAATGGTTAAATATCTGTTATTGTTGGCGAGGTCATTTTGATCGGAAGGTTGAGGGGTAAAGTCATAGAAAAATCGCCACCGTATCTCACCATTGATGTCTGCGGTGTTGGCTTTGCTGTCCAGTCGCCTCTAAATGCTTTTGATAAATTAGAATTAAATCAGGACATATTGATATATACAAAATGTCTGATTAAGGACGAAGAGATATTTCTATATGGCTTTTTGCAGAAATCTGAACTTGATACATTTGAGGCATTGATCTCTGTGCCTGGATTAGGACCAAAATCTGCCTTAACACTTCTATCAAATTTTTCACCCGATGAAATCGCCCGGGCAATTGATGAAGAAAACCTTGAACTCCTTTCTTCAATACCAAGAATTGGCAAGAAACTCGCCAGCAAGATTATCCTTGAAATGAAAGGCAAATTGAGTTTTGTAAAAGAGGCCGGCGCATTTAGCCAGGCAATAAATGCCCTTTGCTCACTTGGGTTGTCAAGGCAGGAAGCAATAAATAGACTGAAAGACCTGCCTAACAACCTACCCGCAGAAGAACTGATAAAACAGGCATTGAGGGGTAAATGAAAGAAAGGGCACTTTCCGGCGCAAAATTTGAAGGTGAAGAAATATATGAGTTGACGCTCAGGCCCAAAAAGATTGAAGACTTTGTCGGACAGAAGAACACCATTGAAAATCTGAGCGTCTTTATCCAGGCAGCAAAAAAGAGAAAAGAACCTTTAGAACATATTTTGCTATTTGGACCTCCGGGTCTGGGTAAGACCACACTTGCCCATATCATTGCCCGGGAAATGGATGTCAACATATATCCCACATCAGGTCCAATCCTTGAACGTCCTTTTGACCTTGCTGGTATACTGAGCAATCTCAAATATGGTGATATAATCTTCATTGATGAAGTCCATCGGATAAACAAACTTGTTGAAGAATATCTGTATCCTGCGCTTGAAGATTTTCATCTTGACATTATTCAGGACAAGGGAATGGGTGCGCAGACTTTGAGATTGAAACTTGAAAAATTTACATTGATTGGTGCAACAACACGTTCCGGACTTCTCACCTCACCCTTACGCTCAAGATTTGGCATAAGTTTCAGACTTGATTATTATCCACCCGAAGACCTGGAGCAGATCATAAAACGATCTGCGAAAATCTTGAAAATCAAATTATCTAAAGATGCGGGCCTTGAAATCGCCCGTCGGGCAAGGGGCACTCCAAGGGTGGCAAACAGATTATTAAGGCGAGTAAGAGATTTTGCCCAGGTTCAGGGTAAAGAAATTGTTGATCTGGAAATCTGTGAATATGCCCTGAAAAAACTTGATGTTGATAAGCGCGGGCTTGATGAAATGGACAAGAAAATCATTCATACAATCATAGAGAAATTTCAAGGCGGTCCGGTGGGCCTCAATAGTCTTGCGGTTGCTGTGGGCGAAGATGCCCAGACCATTGAAGAGGTCTTTGAACCATTTTTGATAATGGAGGGATTTATCAAAAGAACACCAAGAGGAAGAGAAGCAACCACACTTGCCTATGAACATTTTGGTATAAGACCTGACCAGGGACCACTTTTTAGATAGTTATGCAACATTTTGGGGGCTGCCCCCAAAATGTTGCATCCTGTCCCCTTGACACTATCAAAAGAATTGTTATAATCATCCGTGAAATTCGTTGATGAGACAACAATTTATGTAGAGGCAGGATCAGGTGGCAATGGTTGTGTATCATTCAGAAGGGAAAAATATGTGCCCAGAGGTGGCCCTGATGGTGGCGATGGTGGCGACGGTGGTTCGATCTATCTCATCGGTGATAGAAACCTGCAAACTCTCTACGACCTTCAACTAAGACCTCATTATAAATCTGAGAGAGGTATGCACGGAAAGGGTAAAGGGATGGATGGAAAATCCGGTGAAGATAAATACATCCCTGTTCCATTAGGCATTGAAATTTACAAAGATGCAAAATTTCTTGGTGAAATCATTGAGCACAAACAGACTATGCTCGTTGCCAGGGGCGGAAAGGGCGGCAGAGGCAACCGACATTTTGTCACCTCCACAAACCAGGCACCAAGAATTGCCGAATCAGGACAACCAGGCGAAAAATCAAAATTAAAAATAATTCTTAAACTGATCAGCAATATAGGCATTGTCGGCTTTCCCAATGCTGGAAAATCAACCCTTTTGCGGGCGATGACCAATGCAAAACCAGAGATAGCAGACTATCCCTTTACTACTCTCACACCAAATTTGGGTGTGCTCAAAGAGAACTTTAAGAATATTGTTATTGCTGATATGCCGGGGATTATTGAAGGTGCCCATACCGGTCGGGGATTGGGCTTGAGATTTTTGCGCCACATTGAAAGAACCAATTTGCTGATTATTTTGATTGATATATCAAATGCCGAACCTCTGAATCAATACTATGCGCTCCTTGAGGAATTCAAAAAATATGATAAAAAATTATTGAAAAAGCCGCGCCTCGTCGTATTCAACAAAATTGATCTGGTTGAAAAAATTCCTGATTTTCCTCTAAAAGAAACTATCTTCTATGTCTCGGCACTGAAAAACACCGGGATTGATAAATTGGTGGAAAGCATTAAGAATGAAAATTTCGCTAAAGACTGATAAAGAAACTCTACTCAAACTTTTAAAAGATGGCGATTTCAATAAGAAACTAAAGATTTTTAATAGATTGGGAGATCTGGCAGAGTCGGACAGGACAAAGATTCTTTTGAAGATACTTGAAGATAGTTCCTGGTATCTGCGCGAACAGGCAACCCGGGAACTTGCCCAGATGGGGAACAAAATCGTGCCGAGATTGAAAAAACTATGTAATAAAGGTTTCTGGTATACTCGTGCAGCTGCCTGTCGGACACTCGGTGAAATCGGAGACCTTGAAGCAACCAGTGTAATTCTTACCCTTTTGATCAATGATACAAATCCCACAGTACAAAAAGAAGCAAAAGATGCCATAAGGAAACTCGCAGAAAAAAATGGCGAAAATTTTTTGCTGGCAATCAAACAGTTAAGAGATGAAAAGAAACTGGGAAATGACACTCGTGATATCTTGATTGCCTGCATGCCTGAAAAGACAGAAGGATTAAATGCAATCTTTGAGTTATGAAAATGACCGATAGAACAATTGATGAACAGGCAAGGAATTTTGTTCTATTGCTTTCTATTGAAAAATTGACCGAATCCCGACTTCATATACTTCTGGAAAAATACCGAACTCCAGACAGAATACTCGATGCAAGTCTTTCCGAGCTGTCTGCCCTTGTAGGTAATGAAATTGCCCATCAGATATGCTCACTAAAAGTTGACGACAGAATAAAGAGAAAATGGGAGATGATGGAGAAGAATAATATTCAGGTGCTACCGCACTATGAAGACGAATATCCCTGGTGGTTAAAGAATATTGAGCATTATCCGCCGGTTATTTTTGTACGCGGGACCATAGTACCTGAAGATGAAATTGCAATCGGCGTAGTTGGAACAAGAGGGGCAACAGTTTATGGAAAGGCAATCGCTGAAGAGTTCGCAGGCGAATTTGCCCGAGCCGACGTATGTGTTGTAAGTGGTATGGCGCGGGGCATTGATACCTCTGCCCACTGGGGTGCATTAAAGAACAACGGCAGGACCATTGCAGTCCTTGGCTGTGGCGTTGATATTATCTATCCTCCAGAAAATCGTAATCTTCTGAATGAGATAGTAAAAAGTGGTGCCGTAATCTCCGAATTCAATATCCAAACACCTCCCCTTGCCCAGAACTTCCCAAAAAGAAATAGAATCATCGCCGGACTTTCACGGGCAATTGTTGCGATCGAGGCAAAAGAGAAATCCGGGGTTATGAATACAGTTGAATGGGCACTACAGCAAAATAAGGAGATCTATGCAATCCCCGGGAATATCTACTCCAAAACATCAATTGGAACAAACCGTTTGATAAAAGATGGGGCGATTCCTGTTACCTCAGCCAGTGAAGTAATGGAATATCTGGGTATAAAATTTACTAAAAAAGAGAGGGAGATCAAAGAAGTAATATTGAATGACGAAGAAAAGAAGGTTTGGGATGGGCTCACCCTTGAACCGATATATCTTGATGAATTGAAAGAAAAGACCGATATGCCCACTGCGGAAATCTTGAAAGTCTTGCTTGACCTTGAGATCAAAGGATATGTTAAGCAACTACCAGGGATGATGTTTGTAAAAAATTTTGAGTAAAAT
>CAYQKL010000074.1:0-5712 GCA_964418185.1 uncultured bacterium | reverse complement strand
GCAAAGATTGTCTCAAAAATGAAAGGTCTGCAATATCTTTCGCCAGGGGAGATTGTATATATAGTAGTGTCTGAATGTAGCACAAATGAACCGCATAGACTTATTGCGGCGTCCATTGGTGTTGCAATACCTGCTGATAGAAATCAATATGGTTATCTTTCTGAATATCACTCATACGGTGAAACCGAGACAAAATCAGGAGACAAAGCAGAGGATCTGGCGGCACAGATGCTTGCCACAACATTGGGCGTGCCTTTTGATCCAGATACAAGTTATGATGAAAGAAAAGAATTGTGGAAGATTTCAACAAAGATTGTAAAAACAATGAATGTGACCCAGACTGCAATCGGTGACAAATACGGACTATGGACCACGGTAATTGCAGCCGCAGTATTGGTGCCTTAAGTTCTGAGAAATAACCGAAAGCAATGCTTCTTCTGATTCTGTTGAATTTTACTTTGCCGGGCGTTCTTAACCAGGGTGACCGTCTGTTCTATTACGACGCCCGTTCTTTGGGTCTGGGTGGAAATACAACAGTTCTTGAAAAGAGTATCAATCCAGCAGGTATTGGATTGAGCGAGAAAATTCAGGCCTTTGGAAGTGGATTTCTGTTTACTGGTACCGAAAAAAGGGGATTACGGGTCTATGATTCCTATGGGAATAATATCGGCATTTCTACGATTTCAATAAATCGCACCACTAAACCTGATTTTATTCCAGCAGGTTTTGTAATCCCGGTCAATATACTCAGGTTTGGCATACGGTATTACCGTCTCCAGGATTTCAATTACCTGTACCATTATGACTATCGGGATGATTTCTACCAGATTGTAAAAACAGTGGATAATGTATACTCTGGTTCACTCAATTCAATTGCACCATTGCTGGGTATTAATTACAAGTGGATAAATATAGGTGTAGAACGGACTTTTGTGCATGGCAAAATTGAGAGAGAATTGAAAATTTTGTTTCCTGACCAGGATGATTCCATTACGAGCATATCATATAATCTTTCAGGAAATGGTGCAAAAGTTGGTATGCTATTGGCACCATCAATGTATTTCAGATTTGCTTATTATTACTGTCCCAGTTTCAAAGTTTCGGGTGATACCATTTCCTTAGATTATCCAGTATCACACAATTTTGGTATTTTGTATCAGCCACCGCATCGCGTGCCTACAAAGTTTGCTGTGGAATTAAATTATGAACTCTGGAATGAACCAATATTTGTTTATAAATTTGGGATTGAACACACGATTCTGTATAATTATTCACTCCGCTATGGTTTTTGTCTCTTTCCAGATAACAACGAACCTGCAATCTGGACGACCAATCTTACACTTGGTTTCGGCATTCACCTGAAAAATTACTTTTTTGATTTAGGATTTGCCTATGGAAAAAGGGATTATGCGAACACAGACTTCGGCGGATTGGATATAGACAGAAAATATATCTTTGATGAGGCGCAGAGCCATTTAATTTTTTCCTTTGGTTTTAGAATTTAATGTTATTTTGTTTTCTTTTCTATTTTCTAACTGCATCTGTCCCTGAGCACCTTTATATTCTTTATACCAATGATATAGAAGGAGGATTATTACCCAGTACTGCCTGGTGGATAAATCCATATTTCCCACCACCAATCGGTAACGCTGCAGCCGCCGCCACATACATAAAGCAAAGAAGAAGCGAAGCCGATAGTCTGGGCTACGGTTTTCTATTGCTGGATACTGGAGATATGTTTGTTGGTTCTCCTCTTGGTGAATTCTCCAGGGGCAGGGCGGTAGTTGATTATTTCAATTATTGTGGTTATGACATTTTATCGCCAGGAAATCACGATTATGATATGGGCGTGGAGGTATTTAAAGACTTTGTGGGGAATGTTAATGCCCGATTTATATGCAGCAATATTGTTTATGCTGATACAAGAGAGAATGTAGAATATCTAAAGCCTTTCACAGTTTTTGAATTTGAGGGATTAAAGATTGGTATATTTGGTTTGCTCACAGAATATATGAATGGTATGACCACCCCAGAACGGTTTAAAAATCATATAGTATTGCCTGAGATTGAGACTGCCCGACGCTATGTGGATACGCTTAAATCAAAGGGAGTCGATTTGATATTTGCAATGACCGGCATTGGTTTGCGTCACGACAAACGTCTTGCCGAACAGGTTCCTGGAATAGATGTTATCTTTGGTTCGCACAGTTCAACTGCTCTTGAAGAACCATATGAAGATTCAATCAATCATACAATAATCTGTCAGAATTATAGCCATCTAACGAGCATTGGTGTCCTTGATCTGACCATTGATAAGAAGATTAGGAAGATAAAAAAATACAATGGTGAGTTAGTTGATCTGTTATCTGACGAAATAGAACATGATACTATTCTTCTGAAGATATTGAATGATTGGGAACAAACTACAAAGAAAGGGTTTGATGAAATAATTGGTTATGCAAAGAACGATTTGAATCGGGCTGGTTTTGAAGAATCAGAAATGGGTAATTTGATAACTGATGCAATGCGTGACTACTTCAACGCTGATATCGCAATACATAATTCTGGTGGAATAAGGGCAAATCTAAAGAAAGGAGAAATTACTTATAAAGATTGTTATTATGTGGATGCCCTTTCAAATACCGCAGTACTGATGAGGATGACCGGTGAGCAGATAATAAGAATGCTTGAGGTCGGTGTAAATGGTCACCACGCAATATTTCAGGTTTCAGGTATCAAATTTAGCTATAATTCAAAAAAGCCGATAAATGAAAGGGTGCTGGAAGTTCGTCTTATGAATGGAGAACCAATTAGAATGGATAAAGATTATTTGCTTGTGACAAATTCATTTCTTGCGGGTGGAGGTGGTGATTACGCAATCTTCAGAGAAGGCAAGGATATACAGGACACATTTACTTATCTACGCAATATCATTGCAGATTATATCAAAAGACATTCACCAATAGAGCAAGGTATTGAGGGCAGGATTGTTGATGTTGCTCGCAAATAAATTCAAAAAAAAATTTGTATTTTGCACTGCGATTTTTCTTTTTCACTGGGGCTACGCAGGCCAACTCAAGATTGTCAGTTATAACCTTTTGAACTTTCCTAATACAATGGGTTATGAAAGGATTAGATACTTTCGACAGATTATAGATTTTCTTAAACCTGATATCCTCGTTGTTCAGGAGATGCAGAGCGAAATCGGAATGGTACTTTTCAGGGACTCGGTTTTGAATTATGCAGTTGCTGATTTTTCCCTTGTTCCTTTTAATGATGGACCAGACACTGATAATGGAGTATTTTATCGTCGGGCAAAGGCAGAATTTGTTGATGCCCTCTATATTCCCACTGACAAAAGGGATATTGGCAGATATCGCTTCCGAATGCAGGATTCAAACAAGGAATTCTATATCTTTTCGGTTCATCTAAAGGCAGATGCTGACTGTGAATTGATAAGATTTCAGGAGGCAACGACCTTACGTAATCACCTTGATTCCTTGAATGAAAGTGCAGAATACCTCGTTATGGGTGATTTCAATTTTTACTACAATGAATCTGGTTATCATAGGCTTATAGATAGTATTGAAACGAGCCCAAAAGGACTGCGTGACCCATTAAGCATACCTAATTTCTGGCATGAAAATCGTGATTATGCCTATACTCATACACAGTCTACAAGAACTGAAGAATTGGAAGATTCAGGCGCTGGTGGCGGACTTGATGACCGCTTTGATATGATTTTATGTTCACCTGATTTTCTTGACACTGTGGGTTTATTTCTGCCCATTGAGTCATACACGGTATTTGGTAATGACGGAAACCATTTTAATAAGTCAATAAATAGTGGAATTAATTATGCAGTTCCTGATGAAATAGCACGGGCTCTGTATTTTGCCTCAGACCACCTGCCAGTGTCTGTGATAATTATGGACGGACAAATGAGTCCGGTTGAGTTTAAAGAGATAGCAATATATCCCAATCCGATGAAAAGACAGGCACAGATAACCCTGCCGCACTTTGATGATTTTGTGAAAATGAAGATTGTCATAACCAATATTCTTGGTCAGCGCGTGTACGAAGTAGAAAATTATAACCCTCACGGTGCAAGTATCAGTAATGACAAATTGAATATTGGAATCTATTTCGTAAATATTCAGGTAAAGACAAAATACAGTCAGTATAATTATCGGACAAAACTTGCAGTAGTAAAATGATAATGTTTTTTCTTTTGAACATCTACATAGATAATGCCATTAGATTACCTGTGGGTGTCCGGACGAACGGCCTTGCTGGAATTACTACATTATTTGATGAAGGATTAGCAGTCTTCCAGAATGCGGCTTTGATTGGAGATACGAAATTCAATTTTACATTATCGCGCTGGTTATATGGAACTAATATAATCAACTTTGGTGCAGCATATAAGAAGAACGCACTGGGTATTCATTATCTGAATTACGGTGTTATCCAGGGTTATGACGAGTACGGAATACCTACCAATAGATTTGCGCCGTATGATCTAAATTTAGGACTTGCAAGATGTTTTGGTCCCTTCGGACTCTGTATAAAGAATTTTCAAAGCCGGGTAGATTCAGTGTTTTTCACGGGCATTATAGGTGGCATCAGCACCTATATTGATAAACGCCCGTTCAAAATTGGTGCCAGAATTGACAATGTTGGAAAGGAATTTGTTCATAAGGTGGATGTACCGTTAATGCTCGGCCTTGGCGCTGGATTTGTTCTGCCTGATGGTTTTGAAATCCTGACTGAAATAAGAGGTATTGACTTTGAATGGAGCAATGGCATTTTATATAGTTATGAAAATCTTAAAATTTTTCTGGGTGCGAAATATATTTTGCCGAAAGAATTTGCTGAGAGATTTTCATTGTCTGATTTTGCATTTTCAGGTGGCCTGTCCGTCGAACTTGAGGAGTATGAATTGGGTTACTCATTTGTCTATACGCAGTATTCAAATGCCCATCTGGTAGGAATCGTCTTCACTCCCGCTTATTAGCGTTTTAGAAATTTTTTGAAAAATCCAAGTGCCTCTGAAATATTGAAAATTACACAGAAAAGATAGAAGACCATTACAACAAAAATGCCAGCTGTAAATAAGGCAATTATTTCAAAAACCAATCCCATCTGAAAATAATTCTTTGTGAAGTTAAACAGGATAATACCCGGAATACTGCTTATTATGGAACCGATGGTTATTAGAACAAAGAATCTGATAGGTTCTTTAATTTCAATGCCCTTGATTTTGCCTGGTAGTATCTTCAGCAAGATTATGAAATTAAGAAAAGCGGCAATGGAGGTTGCAAGTGCTATACCCCGATAACTCATCAGTCTCATCAAAATATAATTCAGGGTGATATTTACTCCCACCATTGTTAAACTTACATACATCGGTGTCTTTGAGTCTTTGAATGCATAGAATGCTGCTGCGACATTGCGCAGACCAGCGGCAAAGGGCACGCCAATAATATAGAAAATCAAGGCTGATGCTGTGGCACTGGTGTCAATAGTGTTGAATCTTCCCCTTTCATAGATGATTCTTGTGATTGGATGGGAGAAAAAGATGATAAAGACTGAACTGAATATCGTCAATAGAAATACAAGCTTCAAAGAATCAATTAGGGTCCTGCGGAGTTCGGGTAATTTATCTTCAACCACAAGTTTTGATAGAGAAGGCAGGGCTACTGCACCTAC
>CAYQKL010000073.1:0-5962 GCA_964418185.1 uncultured bacterium | reverse complement strand
AATTACGGATTTTTCTTGAATACAATTATCAATTTTATAATCGTTGCCTTTGCACTCTTTTTGATGATAAAACAGGTGAATCGCTGGTCTGCGCCAAAACCCCAGGCGCCTGCTCCACCCACGACAAAGGAATGTCCGTTCTGTTTTACGGCAATTCCGATAAAGGCAATCAGATGCCCGAATTGCACATCAGAGTTGAAGGAATAAACATTGAACCGTGAAGATGTAGGGCAAGGCTTCAGCCTTGCAAAAAACTATAAAAGGGCTATCCCCGCTATATTTTTATCGGGAGTTTAAGTCTACTTATTTTTGCGAATTAAGATTTGGAATCCAATTCTGATACGGGCAGCGAAACCGTATAACTTTTAATGATTTTTTCAGTTCACCCTTGAAATTACAAAAATGTTTAATATAATTATCAGTGGTTTATAACTCTCGGATGAAACTATGGAAATGGGTCCTGAACTGAGAGATAAAATAATCAAGAGTCAGAAAGGAGAATTGACTGAGTATCACATTTATAAGAAGATGGCTGAATTTGTGAAAGACCCAAAACAGAAACAAATACTTGCAAAGATCGCTGATGAAGAATTAAAACACTATGAATTTTTTAAGGCAATTACCCGAGAAGAACTCAAACCTGATAATTTTAAAATTTCTTTTTATTGTTTTATTGCAAAATTTTTTGGCTTAAATTTTGGACTAAAACTTATGGAAAAGGGTGAGGACCTTGCCCAGAAGACCTATGATGAGATAAAACAGGTCGCACCGGAAATTGAGAAAATAATAAAGGACGAGAACCGTCATGAGAATGAACTGATAGGACTGATTAAAGAAGAGCGGCTTAAATATGTAAGTTCAGTGGTTCTTGGTTTGAATGATGCCCTTGTAGAAATAAGCGGTGCACTCGTAGGATTTTCTCTGGCACTTCAAAGGGCGCAGATTGTAGGCATAGTGGGTCTTATCACTGGTATTGCGGGCGCCCTTTCAATGGGTGCATCATCATACCTTTCAGCGAAAGAGGAGGACTCTGAGAAGATACCGATGAAGGCTGGTTCTTATACAGGACTTGCCTATCTTGGAACGATAATCATCCTTATTCTGCCGTATTTCCTTTTTCAGAACGTATTCCTCTGCCTTGCTATGACAATTATCACTGTTTTCTTGCTAATATTCTTTTTCAATTATTATGTTTCAGTTGCACGGGAATTAGACTTCAAAAAGAGATTTTTTGAAATGGCAGGGATAAGTCTTGGTGTAGCATTGATAAATTTTTTGATTGGTATGGCGATGAGAAGGGTTTTTGGGATAGATATATAGTAAAAGGCTAAAAAAGGCTAAAGAGGGCTAAAAAGGGGCGAAAAGGCTACAGGAAGGGCAAAAATCCCCCTGTTTCCCCCTTGCCACTCTCTACTCGCTACTAAAGGAAGGAGCCTTGCATAAAAAGGTTTAAAGCGAACTGAAGAGATTAAATTTTTATAGGAAGAACCAGTGAAATACACCCCAACCCTTACCCTCCCGTTTCAAAGGGGGAGGAAAAAGGAGAGGGTGGAAGGAGGTTTGATGTCTGACCGACCAGAGAAGGTAAAAAAGACCTGGCAGGAGAAATTGCTTGATAAGAAAGACCTGCCTAAGGTCGTAAGGATAACGAGCAAGATGGCAGGTAAATGGGGAACAAAACAAGGTGATACAGTTGTGATCCCATCACCGATAGAGGTTGATGAGATAATGCGCAAGGTGCCCAAAGGGAAGGTAATAACAATAAATGAGATCCGTAAAATACTTGCGCGCAAGCACAATGCTACAATTGGGTGTCCGATTACTACTGGTATCTTTGCCTGGATCGCCGCATACGCATCAGAAGAAAGCAAGTCACAGGGAGATAAAAACATTACACCCTGGTGGCGCACATTAAAAGGCAATGGTGAATTAAATGAAAAATATCCTAATGGTTTAGAAAATCAAAAAAGACTCCTTGAGGCAGAAGGGCATATAATAGAAAGAAAGGGTAAAAAATGGTTGGTGAAGGATGCTAAGGCATTCATTAAAGACTGGATTTAGTTTTGGTTCCACCTCAGGGATTATCACAACTCTGGGTTTGATGGTTGGTCTGCATTCTGGAACCCATTCCAGACTTGTCGTTATTGGTGGTATCCTCACCATTGCCATTGCGGATGCGTTCTCTGATGCACTGGGAATTCATATCTCTGAAGAATCCGAGAACAAACATACTACAAAAGAGATATGGGAATCAACGATAATGACCTTTCTGAGTAAATTCTTTTTTGCCCTCACCTTTCTAATCGTGGTTTTGCTCTTTGAACTTTCTACTGCAATAATCGTGAGTGTAATCTGGGGTCTTGCACTTATTAGTTTATTCAGTTTTCGTATGGGAAGAGAACAGAATACAAATCCCCTGCCTATTATGGGAGAGCATTTGTTGATAACAATCATCGTCATAGTCATCACCCATTTCATCGGCGACTGGATAGCGACATTTGAATAAAAAGGCACAAGAGGCTGAAGAAAGGCAGGAGAAGATTAAGGATGGTAGAAAAACAGAGACCGGCAACTAAAGTAGGGCAAGGTTTTAGCCTTGCATTTTTTTGATCGTTTCTAAAAAGGGGTCTTATGTTGACACTTATAATATTTTCTTTGCTTATCTATCAAAAACCTGATACCTTATGGCAGGTTGAACAGAGATATATCTATGAAGGTTTGAACCTTCTAAACCTTTCAAAGATTGACTTAGAATACGACAAACACTGGATACAGGATAGTTTCAGAATAAAGGTTGTAACTGAATTGATGAATCATCCGATGTCGGTCCCGGATTATATCCTTTATTCGGGTAGGAAGATAAAAGGTTTGAGCCATTTATCTGAATATGTTGATTTCTGCAGTAATGAAATTACTAATAAGCCGGTCATAAACGCAAAATTTAAAAACAAAGAATTGATTCCCTTGATTAACGAGGTATTTAATCTAACAAAATCCCATCTTGATAAGGCATTTATAAAATTAAATCCTGCTGAACTTGATAGTCTCATCTATACTGCGCCATCACTCTGGGCAGATGAGGCAGATTCACTCCAGCGTGGTTATGCCGGTGCATTACATAAAGAATTTAAAGTTGAGCGTGATACAGGCACGACCCTTGAGACTTTGCAGTTATTGAATCTAACAAAAGAGATAGATATCTATGAATTACACATTGCTGGTTCAACCCTTGCCCAGGGTGTTGAAAGAATAAAGGAAATTGTAGAAAAAATATTTAGTCAGGAAAATCTCACTTATAAAGAAATTTTGGGTGTCAGGGGACCTGTTTATGAAGTCTTTGAATTGCCAGATGGTTTTAAGGGTGTGATTGGTGGTCCTGGTGATAACATATATATAGAAGATTTTGCCGTAATCATTGAACCCGGTGGCAATGATTCATATTTGGGGAGGTGCGCAGGTGCAGTTGGTGGATTAAATACACCTGTGAGTTTTGTCATTGATCTTTCTGGTGATGATGTATACAGAAATGATAAAAAACTTGTAAATCAGGGTGCAGGGTTTTTTGGTGCCGGCATATTATGGGATTTATCCGGCAATGATACATATACCGGATTTCATATCTCTCAAGGTGGAGGACTTTATGGTATTGGTTTGTTGATTGATGAAAAGGGATTTGATAATTATCGTGGTGGATATTTTACCCAGGGTGCAGGAAACTTTGGCACAGGGATTCTGCTTGATTATCAAAAAGATGATATCTACCACGCATATTCCTGGGCACAGGGAATGGGTGGTGTCTGGGGATATGGATTATTATATGATAAAGATGGTGATGACCTTTATTATGCCGGTGGTCAATATCTCCATATGCCTTTAGACCCTGACCAGTTCCGCTCATTTGCCCAGGGATTTGGTTTTGGGTTCCGTGATGTCGCATCAGGCGGAATTGGATTCTTACTTGATTGCACAGGGAATGATAAATATATAAGCGAGGTATATGGACAGGCAACATCCTACTGGTTTGCACTCGGAATGCTCCTTGATGAGCAGGGAAATGATTTATATTCTGCTGCCCAGTATTCACAGGGTGCTGGAATTCATTTATCAATTGGTGGTCTTATGGACTTAGAAGGTGATGACCATTATTTTTCACGATTTGGTCCGGCACAGGGTGAGGGTCATGATGTTGCAGTTGGATTCTTGCTTGATAAGGATGGTGATGATGTCTATTATGCATCGGGTGGACAGGGTATTGGTCTGACAAATTCAGTTGGTATCTTTATAGATACAAGGGGTAATGATGACTACTGCTCAAGGGAAGGAATGAGCCAGGCCGGTGCAAACTGGACAAGGGGGACTGGTGGTATTGGATTGTTTGTTGATCTACAGGGTGAAGATAGATATGCAGAAAGAGATAAGGGAAAGAATAACCATATCTGGACATCAGGGACATATGCCTTAGGAATGGACCTTGAGGCAGTAGAACCTAAGAAAGAACCCTGGGAAGATACCATTACTACATTTTCTGAAATTGATACAATGCAGAGCGATTCTGTAAAGATGGCAAGATTATTTTACTATGGTTCATTATGGGAAGTTCGTGCTGATATTCCAAAGGCAAGAACCGGAAGAAGGATTTTGATAAAAGAATTCAAGGAGAAGGCGGTTGAATATATCTTCAAAAATGAGATGCGGACATTTGATGGACTTAAACTACGGGCAATAGAAGAAATATTTAAGGCATTCAAGGATACATCTGCATATTATCTGTATCAGGGCTTGCATTCTCCAAATGATACAATTGTGCGCAATTGCATATACCTCTTTGGTCAATTAGAATATATCAGCGCAAGGGATACATTAAGATTTATGCTTGGACAAAGACCCGATGATAAGATTGCTGGTGTTTTGATATATACACTGGGTAAATTAAAGGACACGCTTGCTGTGCCGGTGATATCTTCATACCACACACATAAGAATGAACGGATGAGATTAAGAATTGCTGAGGCATTACAGAGTATAAGAGATACACTCGGACTCCAGGTTCTGATACCACTGCTTTTTGATTCCTCTTATCTGGTAAAGGTTGCTTCAATTGAAGGGATTGCAAATCTTGGTAAGAATGGATTGGAGAGAGTAGAATTGGAATTAAAAAATGAATTGAGCGAAAAAAATAGAACAATTTTAATAAAGACACTATGCCGGACATACGATAAACTTGATAATAAAGATAAGACTGCAGAAATCAAAAAATCGCTTGCACAAATCGGACAGAGATATATCAATTCTGATTATCCTGCATTAAAAAAAGAGGCACAGCGATTGATAGACCTGGTTGAAGGCAGAAATGTCTTGAAACCAGATGAGTTATATCTCTTTCCTAACGACTATTAATGGTGCATCTTATACCAAAAAAAGGAGAAGACATGACCAAAAATAATTGGGTCTTTTTAATCCTATTTTTCTCATTTTGCATCTCTAATTCTGCTTCTGCCCAGAAATACAACACAACCTGGCGGCTATTTTTTAATCCCACTGGCGGAAGCATTGTTGTACCTTCACACCTTGATGCCCGGGCGCTTGAATTTGCTGTTGTCTACAGATTTGTTGGTCTGGGTACGAAAGGATTCAGATTATACAACAATATGAATTTTACTGCGGATAGTGTGGAACTCGCAGGATTTATCGCACCTGCATATCTCTATATCGTGCCCTTTGGTGCCCATCGTAAAGCATTGGAAATAACACCCTATATAACATATCTTTACGCAGGATTGAGTGCCTGGGGCTTTCAGCAGGGAATGCTCATTGATTTTGGCATAGGATTAACCCATTATTTTCTGAGTTTACGAATCGGTTATAATGCAGTGAGAACCGAAAGCAGACTGTTCTTCAATGTTGATGACCCGGGATTTACAGACTTTCCCATTAACTGGCGCAGTTTCTATATATCTTTTGA
>CAYQKL010000072.1:0-6294 GCA_964418185.1 uncultured bacterium | reverse complement strand
GACTTATCCTCAAAGGAAATAAAACTTGTCAACCTTTAAGAATTTTAAAATTTATCTGTGCATAGTTTTTAGGCAGGAATAATGAAAATTAAAGTGATAGAAAAAGGGAGGTTGGTTAATGATATACTTCACCGCTGATACCCATTTTTATCATGAGAATATAATCAGGTATTGCAATAGACCTTTCAAGAATGCCGAAGAAATGAATGAAACCATTATCGCCAATTGGAATGCCATAGTGAGACCCGTTGACTCTATCTATGTACTCGGTGATTTTGTCATTGGTAATGCGGAGAAACAAAAAGAAAGATTGGGTAATATTGTGAAAAGACTGAAAGGGAATATTTTTTTAGTAAAAGGGTCTCATGACAAACTTGATTCTTACGAACCAACCTTATTAGACAAGGATGCCCAGCGGTTTCACATATTTGAAGATAGAATAGTAACAATCTCTGTTGAGGGTCAGGAAATTGTTTTATGCCATTATGCAATGCGGGTATGGCCAAAATCCCACTTTGGGACATGGCATTTATTCGGTCATAGTCATTGTAGGCTTGAAGGTTGGGGTAAGTCTTTTGATGTGGGTGTGGATTGCTGGGGATTTAGACCACTTTCATTTTCTGATATCCGCAAGATAATGGAAACCCGACCCGATAATTTTAACCTTGTGAAAAGGCAAGTAACATCTTGTCATCTGGCAAAAATTAGATAAAATTAACTATGGGTGATAAAGTCAGTTTTGAATTTACACTGTTTATTCAGAAGCATATTGACCATAGTTATACCGTAAAGGTTGTAGAATTTCCTGATATTGTTGCTCACGGCGTAGTTCAGAGTAGATGTTATGAAGAAGTAAGAACTACACTTATCAAAATCATCTCTAAGATGGAGCCGGAACAATTACAGACTATAAAGCGCATACCAGGCGGGAAAATGGAAATTGTGGAGGTTGAATTCCAACCAACCAGTAAATCGGGAAGGCGCAGAAAGACTAAATTGGTTATTAAATTCAGTATAATAGTTATTCCTCATAAAGAACAATTTCTTGTCATTGTTCCAAAACTTTCTCCACCTATGAAATTCTATATAGATAAAATAGATAATTTAGACCGGATAACCAAAGACGAATTGAAAGACTACTTCCACGACTCCACAACTGAAGAAATTATGGAATATGAATATGCTGAAGAAGAAAAATTGGATACTATATCAGTGAAAGTTAATATTCGTTCACCTTCAGGGGTCATTGAGGAAAAAGAGAAAGAGACTATTAGTTCAATTCTGGCTGCCGGGGAAGATTTGACAGAAAAGGCAAAGAAGGGTGAGTTATCTCGGGCTTTTCAAGTAGATGATATTGTCCAGGAAATTATTGGAATTTTGGCGTTATCAAAACATGAGAGCATTTTATTAATAGGTCCAACCCAGGTTGGAAAGACCGCTGTGATTAACGAAATAGCCCACCGAATTGCAAAGAAGCAGTGTGGTGCTTCATTGCATAATAGGGAAATATGGCGAATTTCGGTTGAATCAATTGCTGCTTTTTCGTTGCACTGGGAATGGGTGTTGAAGAATTTAGTGAAGTATGCTCGGGAAGAAAATCTCATAGTCTATTTTGAAGATATTACCAGGTTAATTGAAGGGATTGGTTTGGTTACTCACGGGGCAGAAATGGCAAAGTTTTTGAAGGAACCGATTGCGAGTGGTGAAATACAAATAATTAGTGAAATTGCGCCTGAACAATATGAGAGATATTTGTCCAGAGACTTTGGATTTCTTTCGCTTTTCAAGACGATAAGAGTGATGCCCGCCGATGAAGAAAAAACTTACAAAATTCTCAATTCAGTAAGAAAGGCACTTGAATTAAAAGACGATATTAGTATTGACAATAGCGTGATTGATGTGGCACTTGAAATAACAAAGAGGTTTAGGCCCTACTGGGTTTTCCCTGGTAAAGCGGTTAAGTTATTAAAGCAGACAGTAAGTGCGTTTAAACCAGATAACGAAGGGAAAAAAGTAATAACCAAAGAACATGTATTTAAGGAATTCTCCCGGCAGACTGGTCTGCCCACAACAATAATCTCTGAAACGCCGCCACTTGATTTAGAACAAGTGAGGCAATTTTTTACACAAAAAATTGTTGGTCAAGAAAAAGCCGTTGAAGAAATTCTTGATTTAATAAGCACAATCAAGGCTGGAATAAATGACCCTGAAAAGCCATTAGGAACATTCATTTTTTTAGGACCAACTGGGGTGGGTAAAACTTATTTGGCGAAGACCATCGCTGATTATCTTTTTGGCAATCCCGAGCGCCTAATCAGATTGGATATGAGTGAATATTCGGGCAACGATGCATTGTTAAAATTATTGGGGGTACCAGGGTCCTCAAAGGAAGGGGGTGAGCTGACCCAGAAAATCATTGAACAGCCGTTCTCATTGATACTTTTAGATGAGATAGAAAAGGCACATTACACAGTTTTTGATATGCTGTTACAAGTGTTGGGCGAGGGAAGATTGACTGATGCATCAGGCATTACAGTTGATTTTAGGAACGCCGTGATAATAATGACATCCAATCTTGGTGCAAGCCACAAGGAATTATCATCTATAGGTTTTTTGGAAAAAGGTATATCCATAGAGCAGCATTTTATAGAAAAATTAGAAAATTTTTTTAGGCCCGAATTCATTAACCGAATTGACCACATAATAATATTCAATCCCCTTTCAAAGGAAGAAATCAGAAAAATTGCTGAAAAGGAACTTGAGGAAACAGTTTCAAGATATGGCTTTATGCGCCGAAGAGTAAATATTGAAATTGATGACCAAATCATAGAACTTATAACCGAAAAAGGATTTAGTCCAATCTATGGAGCACGCCCATTAAAAAGAACCATTGAGAAGCTTATCATTGCGCCAATTGCACGATATCTTGCTACCCATCGGGAAGAAGGAATTGGTTTATTAAGAGTTAGTCGCAGGAATGATAGTGTAATTGTTAAAACACTGCACATCAAAGACCCGGAAGTAAAAATTTCTATGGCTGACCCATTTGTAAGAAAATTTGGTAAAATTGACCTAACTGAACTTCAATTAATGATAGGTAAACTACGGAGAAGGGTGGAGGGGATTAACCAAAGTGACAAAATCTATGAATTGACAACGAGAATGCATAATCTTCTCAAAGAAATGAGAAAGAAAGAATATTACAAGAAAAGTGATGAAGAAAAACGAGAGCTGAACCAGCAGGTGTATTATTTAGACCGTGTGTTTAATAGAGTTAAACGCCTTGTTGATGAAGCTAATTTTCTTGAGGACCTGGCCGATGTGGTAGATCGTAAGCATGATTTCCCATATATTGCCGAACTTGGTGCGCGGTTTGACCAATTACAAAGGGAATTAGCGTATCTGGAAATTGAAGTTGCTTATGCCCATGTGCCCGAGGCCGGAAGAGGATTATTGTTGCTAAGGCGAATAGGCGAAAAACAAACCCTGAAAGGCGAAACCGATTGGTTAAAATCTATATTTAATATGTATCTTGATTGGATTATTTATAATGGATACACATATGGCGTTTACGAATTAGTTCTGCCTGCGAAAGAAGAAAATAGTCCAATGTTTAAACTTATAGAATTTTCCAAAGTTGGGGAATTAAAAGACTATGTTCAAAGATTGTCAAAGCCGATTATGTTTCTATTTTATGTCCGTGGAGCAAATATTTACGGCTTTTTGCAAGGAGAAAAAGGTATTCATAGATTCATTGGTAAATTACCAGGTGAAGAGATAGAAGCCTATAAATATAGATTGGTCAAAGTTGAGTGTTTAAAGATTGAAAGCGGAAAGAATGTTGACAAGAAACTCCAAGAGATTATTGGAAAAGCGGTAAAAAGGAGAAAGGAAAAACAGGTATCATGGTTAGAAGCATTTGCCACTGAATATACCGGAACTCAAGAAATAGCACGAGAATATAAGTGGAGCGAAGAAAGACAAGAGGTAATAGATGCAAAGACCGGATTACGAACAAAAGAGATTAGGAAAGTCCTTGCTGGTGACATTGATCCATTTATACTTGCATATTTAAAAGATGAGGTTCTTTCCTTACAAGAAATTTGATATCTTTAACTATTATACTAATTTTTGCATCGCCAAGCACTGATTCAGACAAAGAAAGTGTAGGTGAAAAATTCCTTGAAGCAGCAAAGAAGTATATTGGTGTGCCTTTTGTCTGGGGTGGAAGGTCAAAGGCCGGGCTTGATTGTATGGGCTTGCCTTTCCTTGCTTATACTGATGTGACTGGTAAAAGATGGCAGAGATTGAGTGTTTATCCGTCGGAGTTGGTAAAGAGTGGAAAATTAGGTAAACCTGTTTCAGGGCTTGATGGTGTCTTTAAGGATAGCATTGATTATTCAAGATTAAAAAAGGGTGATATAATCTACTTTCTTGTGCCATATAGGATTGGTAATGTGGAACATTTTATAAAAATTGATACCATTGAATATTGGGTCTGGCATATGGGGATATATGCCGGAAATGATACTCTGGGAGTTCCATTGGTTCTCAATGCCCGGCCCGGAGATAAGGTGGTTATTGAACCTATAAAAGATATATACTTTGATGCTATTTTTGTTACACGGCTTGGTGATTGCCCTTCATCTCTGTTTTCTCATACAACAAGTGCGGATTCTTTTTTTAGTAAAAGAATTGAGTCACGTGAGGAAATAGTCAAAGATTTGCAAGAGTCAATAGTTGATAATCAGCCGATTGTAATTTACACTCTTGTTGTATTGTGCGATAATGAGCATCAGAGGATTGTAAAAGTTTCACCGAGACTGGGTGATGGGAATGACCTCAAAAATAATCTTTACTGGGGTGCTGGTGCTGGGGTAAGGACATATTTTAAGAAAAGCGCAGATTGGAGTCTAATTGCGGATTGGAAGGATGTCTCAGGAAATGTTCTTGAAAGGTGTATATTTAAAAGAAAGAATGAGAATGTTTATATGATTGCTGATGCCTATAAGGGTAGTGCAATCAAGGATGCAATAGTAGATTTTCTAAATGGCATTGCTGGTTATGATACCTCAATTATCACTATTCCAGCAGGTGATTCAACCATAAGCCTTGAAATCGGTTCTGCCCAACTTGTTTGTTATGTCGGGCATAATGGGTTATTAGATTTCAATCTTGATAGTTTACCCAAACCGAAAAAGAATAAAAGGGTAAAGGATGTCATCATTCTTGCCTGTTTGAGTAAAAATAGTTTTTATAATATTCTGGATTCACTTGGTGGTTATCCCTTATTATGGACATCCGGTTTAATCGCACCCGAGGCCTATACTTTAAAGGCGGCAATTGATGCCTGGATAAAATTAGAAACCGCTGAAGAGATTCTAAATCGTGCTGCTTTTGTCTATAACAAATTTCAGAAGTGTGGTTTGAATAACGCAAAGAAACTCTTTGTATCGGGGTGGTAGGGGTAAAAAGGGAACAGGCTACTTTTTTATTTTAATTTTCTTAATTGTAAACCTGACCTCTGGTTCTAAAAGGACCATCGGTTCTTGGAGACAGATTTGCCATACTTATACAAATATTGGTTAAATGGTAAATGGCCAAAAATATTGCTACATTCCATCATTTTATTATTAAATAATAATGGAATAATGAAATAATGAAAAATTGAGGAGTGGGGTTTCAGGGGTATCCCCTGATGTATCCGTCTTAAATCAAAATAAAATCTTACCCAAGTTAAACTAAGATTTTGAACATACATCAGGGGAATTCTTCCCCTGAAACCCCGCCCCTCACCTTAATCCTCTCCCCGTTAAAACGGGGAGAGGGCAGGGGTGAGGGGAATTTTATCTGTTTTAATCTGCCTCTATCCGTTTGAATCCGAGGTATTGGATTTTCAATCCTATACCTCAAGAATAATCGGGTTTGAATCGATTGACTTAGTCATCTTCATCATCCTTAGGTTTTGGGAGCGGTTTCTAACCGCGACCTGGACTCCTCTGTGGGAGCGGTTTCCAACCGCGACAATTTATCGGCACTGGAAGTGCCTCCTACATTTACGTTGGAAACGCCACTCACAATATTATCGGGGCTGGAAGGCCCCTCCTACAGATTTGTTTCTCTTTTCTGTAGGAGCGGTTTCCAACCGCGACCAATCAACCATATTTCTATCGGCACTGGAAGTGCCTCCTACATTTACGTTGGAAACGCTACCCACAATATTATCGGGGCTGGAAGGCCCCTCCTTGCCCGTGTTTGTTTATGCCTTTACGGGTAATTTATAGCAGAGATTTA
>CAYQKL010000071.1:0-6368 GCA_964418185.1 uncultured bacterium | reverse complement strand
TCTAATAATTCTCCCTTCGCTCTTTGTTTTCTCTTCTCTTGGTGCCCTTTTATGCGTGATGGTGAAAGAAGTCTTTGAAGCTCAAACATTACTCAACCTGCCCCGGTTCTTGATGATATTTTTGAGTGGTGTAGTCTATCCGGTCTCAAAGATGCCTCTGGTATTACAGTATTTTTCTTATGTATTGCCCCTGACTTATACTATAGATGGACTCAGGAGGTCGTTTTCTACCGGTTTAAGCAAAATGGTTCTTCTAAATTCTTTAATTCTTATCATCTTTTTCATTCTTTTCATTCTTTCGGCAATAAAGTTGCTATACAAAAAGTTTGAATAGAGGAATTATTTACTATGAAACACCCCCAGCCTTACCCTCCCCCTTTGAAGGGGGAGGAAAAAGGAAGGGGTGAAAGGAAGTTTGAATGTCTACTCGAAAACAAATAGTTATAATTAGTGGAAAAGGCGGAACAGGCAAAACTGTGATTACGGCAGCATTTGCGGCTTTAGCAGAAAATAAAGTTATGGTTGACTGCGATGTTGACGCAGCAGACTTACATCTATTGCTCCATCCAGAGATAAAAGAGAAATTTGAGTTTAAGGGTATGCCCAAGGCGGTCATTAATCAAGATAGATGCACGGGATGTGGCGAATGTGAAAAGGTATGCAGGTATGATGCGATAAAAAATATTGATGCAAGATACAAGATACAAGATGCAGGATATAAAAATTCAAAATTAAATTCATACCTCTATGTTGAACCTATCTCCTGCGAAGGTTGTCGGGTTTGTATGTATACCTGTCCAACTGAAGCGATAAGTATGGAAGATAATATTGCTGGTGAATGGTATATTTCCGAGACAAAATATGGGCCAATGGTTCATGCAAAATTGGGTATTGCAGAAGAAAACTCCGGTAAACTTGTTGCAAGAATAAGACAGGAAGCCAGAACCATCGCTGAAAAAGAGAATCGTGATCATATTATTATTGATGGGCCACCAGGAATTGGCTGTCCGGTGATTGCCTCAATAAGCGGGGTAGATCTGGCACTGATAATTACTGAACCAACCCTGACCGGCATTCACGATATGGAAAGAATTATGGTAGTAGCTAATCACTTCTCTATCCCGGTGAAGGTAGTTATCAATAAACATAATATCAACTTAAAGAATACCAACACCATTGAAAAATTCTGTAAAAAGAATAAAATTCCTATACTTGGTCGTCTGCCATTTTCAAATAAGGTCGTTGAATCAATAATAAACGGAATCCCCATTGTGGAATTTTGCAATGACCAGATTACCAGTGATATTATAAATTTATGGAACAGGGTCATTGAATCTTTGTGAAAGGAGTTGTAATGAATGACAAAAAAGCAGAAGAACTTGGACGTTTAGAAGCACTGCTGGAAAGAAATATGGCACAGATTACCGCCAAGATTCTGGTTCTCTCTAATAAAGGCGGTGTTGGTAAGAGTTTTGTTGCCGTGAATATTGCCGCGGGATTGAGCAAACTCGGTGCAAAAGTTGGAATTTTAGATGCGGACATACACGGACCATCAGTCGCAAAGATGCTCGGCTTTGAAGGAAAGCAACCAGAGATGGATGAGAATGGAATCCTTCCATTCTCGGTAGATTCCAATCTTGTTGCCTTTTCTATGGCTTCTTTACTTCAGGATGCGGACACCCCTGTAATCTGGCGTGGCCCATTGAAGATGGGCGTTTTAAGACAGTTCCTTGCTGAGGTCAACTGGGGAAGACTTGACTATTTAGTTGTTGACTCGCCCCCGGGCACAGGTGATGAGCCACTCTCAATATGCCAGATGATAAAAGATTTAACCGGAGCAATCATTGTTACTACACCCCAGGACATTGCCCTGCTTGATTCAAGAAAATGTGTACATTTTCTGCGTCAACTTTCTGTGCCAATCTTAGGAATTGTAGAAAATATGAGTGGTTTGACTTGCCCACACTGTGGTAAAAAAATAGACCTTTTCAAATCCGGTGGTGGAGAAAAGGCAGCTCAAGAACTGGGAATCCCATTTTTAGGTAAAATTCCTCTTGACCCGAACATAGTTGATAGCACTGATACGGGCAGACCATTTGTTGTAAGCCATCCTAACTCTGAATCAGCAAAGGTCTTGATGAGTATCTGTGAATTGGTTGATAAGCGAGTGCAAAAGCAATGAATTAAAAAATCTGTGGTTATACATTAGTCTTCTTAATTTTTTGATAAAATCATTGAAAACTTGCTGGATATAAATATAATAAAACTATGTCTGAAAATAGAATAAATGGAAGGACATACATACTTCTGATTGAGAATTATAAAGATAGAAAGGTTTTCATCGGCAGATTGGGAAAATTAAAGTTTGTTCAGGGCAATTATGCCTATGTCGGTTCGGCAAAGAAAAATTTAATGGCACGGATAAAGAGGCATCTATCAGAAAATAAAAAGAAGTTCTGGCATATTGATTATTTATTGGATAGAAAAACAAGAATAAAAGAGGTCTGGATAAATCCCAGACAGGCTGAATGTAGGATGGTAAAATATCTTTTCAAAAAAGGATTTCAATATATCAAAAATTTCGGTAGTTCTGATTGTCGGTGCAAATCCCATTTATTTTCTGTAAATATAAATTACAGCAAAATCGCACATCTATTAAAGGAATTGAAATTTCAGGAGGGAATTCTATGAAGGATAGTGTAAGGAGATACTTATATCAACGTCAGAAAAAGATTAAGATTGATGATGAGCCAGAACAGATTGAAAATCCTTGCGAGCTCTGGCCTGATTTGAAAAAATGTGTTGAGATATATTTTAAGATCAACCCTTCAATGCAACAATACCACAATATTCTAAAAGAACCACTTGATTTTGAATACTCAGAAAATTTTTTAAAGGCGGTTGAAAGATACTGCACAACCAATGAATTAAAAAGACAATTCATTGATGCCCTGACCAAGGTTGTTTATAAGATTCCCAGTGCTGGCCTTCAGGATGTTAAAATCAAAGAGATGGGCGACCTGTATCATTTTTATGTCTCATTTTCTTTTCGTGTCTATTATCGGAAAAAGGATGACTGTATCATCCTTGAAAAATTTATACCCCATAAGAAGAAAGGATTTGAAAGGCATTTTTAAGGTGTTTGATTATTGAATGCCTAAATTCTTTCTTCTAAAAGACAATTCTCAAAACTTTCAAGATTCTTTAAAAAGAAACTTTTAACATCATCCCAATCAATATGAATTAATGCGTCTATTTCTGGTTCATCATCTGCATCCTCAAAATAGACCAAACTTTTCAAAATATGGTAGTAATTAATTTCAGCCCCTGCAAAACGTTTTTTTAGGTATTCAACCCCTTCTTGAATACTAATTTTCTTAATATTAAAACAAAAATAGATATCATAGAAATCTTTTCTGCTTCCGCGCTGGGATAAAGTCTTAAATTTTTCTGCCATAATATCACGCCAATCAGCAATACAAATCTTTTTGAATCTAATCTTCGGATATAGAAGCGGAACCTTGTAAAAGAGAAAAGAAACTTTGACATTATTTAACTCACAGTAAAGTGTACCTGTGCTGATTAAAATTTCTTTGTATTGATACTTTGTTTCTAAGTGGCGTGATAATACTATTGGTTTAAAATCTTCTGTTGTGAAAAAGTCTAAATCAAGAGAAAGTTTGTGCCCTAATTGAAGGGTAAGTCCGCTACCACCACCCAAACAAAATTTTTGGTGTTCTATTTCATCATTTAGAATTTCGAGTAATTTCAGAGCATCATTTGATAGGCAGTCTTCAAACATTTTGTTTGGTTTGCTCAAAATAGGTGGTCCAGTAGACAAAAGTTTTTTTCTCAAGCCCCCGCTTGTTTTTCACAACCTCTTTTATCAGTGTTTCAGAATACACATTTCTTAACCAATTGACTGCCCGGGAATCACCAAAATTTAGAATACGCCGGATGATGTATAGGTAATGCCGATGTAAATCTACTTCATCTTTCTTTACATCCCAGAAGAAGTGTTTTATATAATCTGGAATCCTCTTATTCACAAGCATATTATAGTTAAAAATACTAGGCTGTCAATCTCTGTGCAAACAACATATTATACCCGAATCCAGCGATAACTGGATTCGGAGTAGCGAGTAGAGAGAAAAGGACCAGCGATTTTATTGCTGGGTTGGGATTCAATATTGACATATGTGCATATCTAAATATGCGCAATTATGGATATATCTACTATCGGCACAAGGATCTATCTGGAGATTGTATTTTTAATGCTCCGTTAAGAATCTTTCTAAAAGAGTGGTAATCCAGAATTATTTAACAATTTAACCAATTACATTTAACCAGCATTTTGTGGGACCGGTTTCCAACCGCGATTTTATTATTTTAAAAACAATTTCATCCTAAAATTCGCCACCCATCCGCCACGATGTTTGGTGGATTTGGTGGGCGAAGAATCTCAATATTCTTGGTAATATGGAAATTGTTGGTATTTCTATACTGTAGAATCTCTCAGGTAATCTATATGTGAATATTTCTCTTTGCCGAATTTCAATTTTTATCAATACATTGCCCGTTGTTTTCTCTGCCCGCTTTCCATTTTTGTAAAATATTATTTATCTCCTTAAGACTACCTTTACTTGCCAAAAACAGCAGGGTATCACCCGATTCAAGGATGGTTCCACCACTGGGAACAATATAATGTTCACCACGGACAATTAAAACAACAAGGCAATCCTTCGGAAAACCCACTTCTACAATTGGCTTGTTTACTACCTCAGACTCAAATGGCACAATAAATTCAATAAGTTCAGTATCCAATCCAGGAGGAGGTTCAAACTCAATTGGCGAGGCACGTCTGTTTTCTAATGGTGCACTTACCCCTAAGATTTTAGAAACCAGCGGAACAGACCATCCCTGTAACAATGCCGAAGTCAATACAATAAAAAAGATGAGGTTAAAAATAATTTTTGAATACGGAATGCCGGCAAGCAAAGGAAATGTAGCAAGAATTATAGGCACCGCGCCGCGCAATCCTACCCAGGCAATTAGTGATTTTTCATATAAACCATATTTGCTGAAGATAAGTGATAAAAAGACACTTACCGGTCGGGCAAAAAACATCAAAAAGACTGACAATAAAATTCCCATTCCGACGACCGGGATGAGATGCGAGGGATAAACAAGTAAACCAAGGGTCAAAAACATAGTAATCTGACCAAGCCAGGCAAGTCCATCAAAAAATCTTAAAAGACTTTTCTTTTTGACAATCTGTGAATTGCCTATGACTATACCTGCAAGATAGACTGCGAGGAATCCGCTGCCCTGTAATAAATAGGTAACACCAAATATTAAAAATGCTGAGGCAAGACAGAATACCGGATACAGACCTTCATAATAAAGTCTGAGCCGATTAAAGACCATAACAACAAATCTCCCAGAAATTAAACCAATCAATGCCCCTAAACCCATCTGGAGTAGAAACAAAATAAATAATGGCAGAATACCATTTTCAGGAAGTGTAATAATTTGAATCATTGCAATCGTCAAAAAGATTGCCATCGGGTCATTGCTGCCCGATTCTAATTCAAGTAATGGCCTTAAAGTCCCTTTCAATTTGACATTTTTGGAACGTAATACAGCAAAGACTGCTGAGGCATCAGTGGATGAAATAATTGAACCAAGCAGCAACCCATATATAATGGGTATCTTTAAAACCAGTGACGAAAAAACACCAACAAAAACTGCCGTAGAAAAAACCCCAAAGGTAGAAAGGACTACAGCATGTTTTACTATTGGTCTAACCATAGCCCAGTTTGTGTCCAACCCACCGGCAAATAGTATAAAAATCAGGGCAACAACACCGATTGATTGTGCTAGCTTGGCATCGTCAAAATGTATGCCACCAATTCCTTCAGAACCAGCAAGCATACCGATACAAAGAAACAAAAGGAGTGCTGGTATTCCAAAATAATCAAAAAATTTAAATATCAGAATACAGAGAACAATCAAAATTGAAACAATCAATAATAGAATTTCTACAGATAACATAATGATATTATAATCAGAATATTTTAAGAATCAACATTTGATAAGTTCTTGGGGATTTTTCAAAAACTGAATTATTTAACCAATTACCATTTAATCAATTTTTGTAGGAGCAGTTTCCAACCGCGAGTATTCATCGGCACTGGAAGTGCCTCCTACAAAAAATCGTTTTTCGTTGGACGGTTTCGTTGCCTGTATCGTCTATGGCCTTTGGTCGTTAGATAAAGAAGTGAGCAGGGAGAGGAGATTATGAGAGTTAAGTTCTATTCGCTGCCTTGAGGAACCATTCTTTTAATTGATTTTTATTGGGAACTCTG
>CAYQKL010000070.1:0-6449 GCA_964418185.1 uncultured bacterium | reverse complement strand
TTAGAATACGCCGGATGATGTATAGGTAATGCCGATGTAAATCTACTTCATCTTTTTTTGCATCCCAGAAGAGGCGTTTTATATAATCTGGAATACTTTTATTCACAATCATATTATAGTTAAAAAACACGCTACTGTCAATCTCTGTGTGCAAATAATATATTATACCCGAATCCAGCGATAACTGGATATGGCATTTTTCCATGTTCCGTTAAGAATCTTTCTACAAGTTTGGTAATCCAGAATTATTTAATCATTTAATCAATCACCATTTAACCAATCTTCGTAGGAGCGGTTTACAACCGCGCGTATTTATCGGCACTGGAAGTGCCTCCTAAATAATTTCCTCTTTAAGTAGCGAGAAGAACAAAATAAAAACCCTAAAGTCAAGATTTATCTACTGCCTTTATAATCCAGTCCTTTAATTGGTTTTTACTGGGAACCCTGCCCACTGAGCTGATTTTCTGATTTATCACAAGGCCCGGGGTGGTGGCAACCATTCCATATTTACTTATCTCTTTTAAATCCCTTATATGCTCAATATCCGCTGCCAGATTCAATTCCTGGACCACTTCCCTTACCTCTTTTTCCAGTTTTTCGCAATTCGGACAACCAGGACCCAAAATCTTTATGACCAAGAAAGTTTCTTCTTCTTTAACCTCTTCACCCAGAAATCTTCGGTATTCACGATAAAGTGCCTCTTTGTAATCCTCTTCCACACTTGAAGGAATATAATTCTGCTCTTTTACTTTCTGTAATATAAAATCCTTCAATAGATTTTCATCTTTGAACAGCGTCTGCTTTGCTGACTGAAAAATCTCATCCAGACCAATGATACCTATTCTATTGCCCCTGACCGTTATCTGTCTTACTTCCATTTTTTAATCCCTTTTGAGATTTATCAATGCTCCAACCGGGAAGGTATCATAAATGTATTTTATATTGAGTTGATTACATTATCTTTTTCTTCTGTCCCAAAGTTTTCTTAGGTCTCGTTTCCCATGGATGAGTCCTAAAATTACAATTCGGGATTCTTCAACCTCAATGTGATAAATAAGCCGGTATTCTTTTATTAAGAGTTCACGAATATTTGGATTATCAAGTTCTGGAACAACACGACCTCTTTCGCCAAACATCTTAAGTGAATAACTTGCATCGAGAATCTCCTGTACAAATGATGCGGTATAAAACTTAGAATCTCGGGCAATGTAATTAGCAATCGCATCAAGGTCAGCAGTGGCTTCGTAAGACCAAACTACTTGCCGAGCCATTTCGACATCATTTTTTTAACTTGTTCTTGCGTATATATGCGTCCCTCTTCTGCATCTTTTAATCCACGCTGTATTTTTTGAAGAACATATAGATGATATTGAATATCCTCTAACGAACAGTCGTCTGGCAAACGTTTAAGAATTCTATTTACTTCCTGTTTGATTGTCGGCATATATGCTCCTTTCCAGCAATATTAGTATAATCAAATTAATGATAATGTCAACTATAAATGTTATTTTGAAAATCTTCTTAATAAATAATAGGACCCGGGAAAATGGCAACGGTGCTGATTCCATAAGCGGACAGGGACAAGCCCTGTCCCTACAATTTTTTACTAAAATGGCTTCAGTTCGTTTTGTGCGATGAAATGCACCGCTACGGTTTATTTTTTCACATCAACTATCCAACTATAGAACATACATCAGAGGCTTTACCTCTGAAACCCCACCCCTCACCCTTCCCTCTCCCCGTTAAAACGGGGAGAGGATTAAGGTGAGGGGTCCTTTTATATTGAAATTTTTCATATTCCAATACTTGAACCATAAAACCGTATGGCTATAAGACAATGCGACTATCAGACTTTCTAACTATTTATTCAACTCTTCCTCAATCCATTGTTTAATCTGAGACTTTGCTGGAATCTTACCACTGATGACGACCTTTCCATTTATAACCAATCCCGGTGTTGATAGTATTTTGTATTCCATTATCTTTTTCAGATCGGTCACCTTTTCCACATTTGCCTCGATCTTCATCTCATTTATTACCTCTTTGGTCCTCTTTTCTACTTCCTGACACCTTGGACAGCCAGAACCAAGGATTTTTATGTTAAGCATAATGCCTCCTTTTTATAAAAGTTTATGGTTAATCGTTGCACGGTTTCGCTGTTCGTATTATAAGTAAATCCGAAATACGAAGCACGAAATCCGAAACAAATCCCAAATTCCAAATAATATCTAAATTCCAATTTCTAATGCAGAGACTTCAATCCCATTTTTTCACGGGACTAAAGTCCCTACTCCGTAAGAAATCGCTTATAGTTACCGGGCATAGATGCCAGTTTGGTAATTGGGCATGGTCAATTGATCAAAAATGACCAACAACCAAAGACTAAGAACTATACTGGCTACTATGCCTTATAACCATAGACTATTTTCCCCTTCTTCCCTTTATTTTTATGAAATAACTATCAAATAAATTCCACCAAGAATCACAAGCATTCCGCAGATTTTTTTCACTGTAGAGATACCCTTTGATTTTTCAGACCAGTGTAGATAATTGCCAATGGTTTCAGTCAGGGTTCCGGCAAGGACAATCACTGAGCCGTGGCCTATTGCATAGGCAGTAATAAGACCCATTGCATAACCAGGTTTTGTTGAAGCCACGGTGAAGACTACCCCGAGCATCGGTGCCATAAAGGCAAATGTGCAAGGACCCAATGCTACACCAAATATCAACCCGAGAATAAATGCACCCCATAAGCCTTTTTTATCAACTCCAACACCACCACCTGAAAAAGGCATCGGAATTACGCCTAAAAGATGTAAACCAATAACAAAGAAGATTACTGCGATGATACAATTGCCGGTTCTGCCAATATCACCAATCATCCTGCCCATAAATGCAGTTATCAAACCTACAGCACCGATAGTAATGAGAACGCCTATAGCAAAGATTAAGGCGATTACAAATGCCTTTTTTATGGTGATTTTGCCCTGTTCTGCAATATAACCAACAACTAAAGGGATACTCGCAAGATGGCAGGGGCTCAAGATGATACTCAATACTCCCCATAAGAATGATGCTGAGATCGCAATCACTGGATTCTGCTCAAGTGCCTTTGTGAGCCAGGTAAGAAGTTCAAGCATAATAACCTCCTGTCGTTCGGTTAAAATTCGAAATTCCACTGCTCAAAACAAGGATTTTTTGTTTAGAATTTCGTGCTTCGGATTTCGGATTTTTATACACTCTATTCAATACCAATCTTCTTCAACTGTGCTACAATGTCCTGTTCTGGCATAAATCCCTGATGCCTGTAGACCTCTTTACCTGATGAATCAAAGAAAATCTGGGTCGGGATCATCATTATCTTATATTTGCGCGCAAGTGCTGCATACTCGCCGACATCAATGATTAAAATCTCAGCCTTGCCTGCATATTCCTTCTGTAATTTTTCTAATATCGGTTGCATCATCTTACAGGGTATACAGGTTCCCCGTCCAAAATCTGCAAGCACCGGCCTCTTTGATTTCAAAGCCTTGCTAAGAGGATTATCTGGAGTTGCTGATTCCTGCTCTTTTATCCATTTTTCATTCCGCACAATCTTTGCCTTTGTTTTAAGTTTATTAATGAACTCATCAATCTTTAACCGCTGTTTCTCTTCAAGTGCCATCGGCCTTAACTGCTCTTTGACAGATTCGTAGTCTTTGTCAGGCAACTGGTCCTTATACTGATTATAAAAATCCTTTAAATCATTTTCACTGAGGGCTACACTATTAGCAATCTTTCTCAAAAGGAGATTGACCATTATGTCCTCTTTCTTATCAGGATTCTGTTTAACATAATCTTTGTAATCTGCCTGATTATAAATCTTCTGTCTCTTTGCTTCGCTGATTAGCAATTCCCTTGTTATCAATTCTTCAAGGAAATTAGGTTTGTCGTCTTTATAGTATTCTTTAATCTGGGGAGGCATTGTATTAAAAATGCTATCAAGTTGTTTCTTTGTAATCTTTGCATCATCTACTATTGCCAGGACATCATCGGTCATTGCTGGAGGGTCATCAACTATATTTTTTTGTTTCACCTGGGCGATTGTCTCAACTGATGTTTGATTTGGCTCTATCCCGACAACTTCAGTTTCATAGATGGTTGAATCATTTATCTCTGTCTTTTCATTCACCGGATTAATAGATTCTTTCTTGCTTTTAGGAACTGCAATAAAGATAATGACCAGTGCAATAACAAGAATAATTGCAAATGGATAGTACCTTTTCATTTTTTATCCTCCTTGCTTTTCATAAAATCGCTTTTTTATCCACAATGATACATTCACAAGAGAAATCAGGACCGGCACTTCAATCAATGGACCGACCACTGCTGCAAGTGCCTGACCGGAGTTTAAGCCAAAAACACCTATTGCCACTGCAATTGCCAGTTCAAAATTATTGCTTGCTGCAGTAAAAGACTGGGTCGCACTATGGGCATAACTGAAGCGCAGCCGGTAAGATATAAAGAAAGAGATTAAAAACATTAAAACAAAATAGACAAGTAATGGAATAGCAATACGCAGAACATCAAGGGGCAGGGTAAGTATCTTATCACCCTTCATTGAAAACATCACTACAATCGTAAAGAGCAGTCCAATCAGTGCATAAGGACCGAGTTTTGGCGCAAATTTGTTATCATACCATTCTTTGCCCCGTCGGGCAATCAGGGTAAATCTGGTGATGATGCCGGCAATTAACGGGATGCCCAAAAAGATAAACACACTGCGGGCAATGTCCAGGATAGAAACCTGAACAACCGACGCCTTTGCTGAGGGCCCGGCAAGTGCTGAAGATAAAAGTGTAACATAGAGATAAGCAAGGGGCGAATACATAATCATCTGGAAAACAGAATTCAATGCCACAAGGACCGCGCAGTACTCATTATCACCCTGGGCAAGCATATTCCAGACCAGGACCATTGCAATACATCGCGCCAGACCAATGATGATAATTCCTTCACGGTATGCGGGCATATCCGCAAGTAATAGCCAGGCGAGGCAGAACATTATTGCTGGACCAATCACCCAGTTTAGTAAAAGTGATACAGCAAACATTCTTCCGGCTTTTGTAATCTTTCTTAATTCTTCATATTTTACCTTTGCCAGCACCGGATACATCATCCATAATAGACCAATAGCAATGGGCAGGGAGACTGTATCAAGTCTGAAGAAATCAAGGATCTTTGCAATATTGGGATAGATATAGCCCAATCCTAATCCTGCAGCCATCGCCAGGAATATCCACAGGGTCAAAAACCTGTCCAGTAAAGAAAGTTTAATCTTTTGGTCCATTCAACCCCCTATTTCTGCAATCAAATTCCAATACCAAAATTCTAAATTCTAAGCAATTTTTAAATACCAAAGAAACAAATGCAAAACTTTGTTTAAAACGTTGGAATTTAAGATTTGGAATTTGTTTAGGATTTTGTGCTTCGGATTTAGAATTTATATCTGAATATGTATCCATATGGTTAGACCCCAATTTCTAAAGTAGAAATCCATATAACCAGCCTACAATGGCTGAGAGGATAATCACCAGAAATATGTAAGTAACTGTTCTTTTAATACCCATTATACTACTGATGACCAATATACTGGGCAGACTCACGGCTGGACCAGCAAGCAACAATGCCAGTGCCGGACCTTTTCCCATACCACTACCAAGTAAGCCCTGCAATATCGGAACCTCGGTAAGGGTAGCAAAATACATAAATGCTCCAGAGACCGCAGCAAGGAGATTAGCCCAGAATGAATTACCACCCACAAGATTTGCAATAAAACTTGAGGGAATAATTCCGCGGTCCGTATTCGGTCGGCCGAGCAAAAAACCTGCAACCAGGACCCCAGCAAACAATAATGGTAGAATCTGTTTTGCAAATGTCCAGGTGGAAAAAATCCAGTCCTTTCTTTCATCTGCATTGAACCACTTGAAAATTATAACCAGCATTATTATCAAGAATATCAAGACAAGATACCAGTGAATATTATATACTGCATTCCAGAAACCAATCGGCTCTTTGGGCTTTGCCCAGGCTGCAAATATTAAAATAAAAATCAGCGAAAGAAAGTATAAAAGATTCTGCCCCAGTGTCCTTCCTTCTTTGCCGGTCTCCGATGCTTCAAAAGACTCTATAGATTCTACTTTTTTCTCTTTGAATATCAATGCCATCAATAAGCCAATGATGATTGAGAAAAATACCGCACCGAGTGCCCTTGCAATGCCTAATTCTGCACCAAGAATCCGGGCGGTCAAAATAATCGCCAGAACATTTATTGCCGGACCTGAATATAAAAAAGCAATGGCCGGTCCAATACCCGCACCCCTTGTATATATTCCCGCAAACATCGGTAAGACCGTGCAGGAACAGACCGCAAGGATTGTGCCGGAGATAGAGGCAATACCATAAGCAAG
>CAYQKL010000069.1:0-6585 GCA_964418185.1 uncultured bacterium | reverse complement strand
GCTATTGCCCGTGAGGTCTGCCAGGCACTGGTCTGTGCACACAAGAATGGAATCGTCCATCGGGATATCAAACCTAGAAATATTTTGATTTCCCGGGATGGGGTTGTAAAACTTACAGATTTTGGAGTGGCAAGGGATGTTGATGCACCAGATTTGACCACGACTGGTGCAATCATCGGCACACCATTTTATATGTCACCAGAGCAGGCAGGAGGGGGTAAGGCAGGGTTCCAATCCGATATATTTTCTTTAGGTGTTGTATTATACGAAATGGTGACTGGGAAAAAACCATTTGTGGCTGAAGAGAATCAGGGAATCATATCTAAGATATGCAGGGGAAAATATAAATCTTCATTCTGGATTGACCCGCACCATAGTTGGCGTCTGAGTCGGATTATAGATAAGGCAATGAAGAGAAATCCTAAGGCGCGTTATAAATCTGCTGAAGAGATGCTCAGGGCATTGAATAAATTTTTGGGCTGGAAGGGTCAGGCAACAGTTGAGGAGAAAATAAGAAGCTCGGTCAATATAATTGAACAACAAAAAGAAGTGACGACTGTAGTAAAAGGAAGGCCAAAGAAGAAAAAGAAGGAAAAGAGCAATACTGGCTTATACTTTTTATTGGTTATACTTTTGATTTTGATAATATTTCTGTTTATTACATATTTCTATATTCTGATAAAATAAACCATTAAAATAATCCCTATTTATTTACTTTTTACCCTTGACAGTTTGGAAATTTAAGTTATAATATTTACAGAAAAAAGGGGAATATTATGAGTTGGAATTATAAAGATAGCGGAGAAGTCCATCTCATCTCTCGTTTTCTCATTAATCCTTCTGGAGAGGCAAATGTGGGCATATTTTGCCTCGGGTGAGGTCAATCCTGTAGCGGTGCGATTCATCGCACTTGAATTTAAGCAGACCAAACCCGAGGGGTACTATACCTGAAGAATTGACCGTTTGTCTCAGAAAGGAGGATTAAAATGAAGAAAATTATAATATTGGTCATAATTATGACCAGCGTTTTAAATGCAGGCTGGCAAAGGGTCATCGGTTGGTCTGATAAACCCTTAGCACCAAAGAAAGAAGTAATGAAGTCGGATACTGCTGGCCTATTTATTAAAACTATGGTTTACGGCTTCAACAAAAATGATACTACAATTGATAACAAAAATTTCCAGCAGATTACAATTCCAGAATCAGAATTAGACCGTGATACAACAAGGGCAGGCAAACCGCAGATTCCGTATCTCAAACTTTTGATTGCTGTGCCTGATTCCTGTGGTTTTAATATTACAGTTTATCCTGCTGACCACATACTTTTTGATAATTGCCTGCTCTATCCAATACCACGGATTGTTTTTGAGGATTCAGGTGGAATCTGCTATTTCAAAGAAATCTATACCTATGATACCGTATTTTATCAGAAGGATACACTCTATCCGAATAAGTTTTACGAAATCAAGAGTGATGGGTACTGGCGTGACCAACGCGTTCTGGTGGTATATCTGTATCCAATTCAATTTAATCCCGCTCGTAAACTCATGTATTTCTATACGGGAATAGATTTGAAGATTGAATACACCGGTAAAAAATTCCCCAATCTTAATAGTCTTGGCCCGTTTGAGGATATAGGCAGAGAAATATTATTGAACTATCCGGGGGTTGACCGTTCAGTTCCTGCGCCACCTCCACCATCGGTTCATTACTATACTGATTTGTTAAATCCGAACAATGTTGCAGATTATATCATTGTCACCAATGACCAGTTTCTTATCAATGAAACGACTTCCCGCTGGATTCACGATTTTGCCCAATGGCGGGTTGAGCATAATCGGTTTGATGTAGGGATTGTGAAGGTGCAGGATATATATGAACAATTTGGTCCTCAAGGTCATGATTCAACCCAGGTGCGTAATTTTCTTATTTATGCCTATAACAATTGGAAGGCATATTCATCTTCTGATGGCCATTTTTCCTATTGTCTGTTTATTGGTGACTGGGATTATGTGCCTACTGCATTGAGTTATTGGGGGGAATGGTTAGCCAGTTATGAATTATATTTTGCGACTCTCCAGGGTGGTGATCTTTTACCTGATATAATGTTTGGTCGGTGGCCGGTTAAACCAACCGAGCAATTGGTTACCATAGCCCGGAAAACGATAAACTATGAAAAATCTCCGAGTCTTGGTAATTGGCGGCGTGAAGGGCTGCTTATCGCCGGGGATGGTGATTATATGGGTGACTTTGATAACACAATCACCTCAGCAAAACCTTATTTCACCAATATCCACTATGATACCACAGTTGTTCGTTATTCCCGAATAAATGACCCTGATGGGTTTGCGAGCAAGATTCAGGATAATTTGAACAGCGGGGAAATTATTACGCTCTATGTGAACCACGGTAGTCCTGAAGGTTGGTGGCACAATTATGATACGGTTTATGTAAAGAATCTTCAAAATGCTGGTCGTTTGCCAGTGGTATTAACTAATGCCTGTCTAACTGGGATGTTTCAATGGGACCATCCTAATAGTGCACCACCATCTTATCCCCCAAGCATCTGTATTGGTGAACACTTTCTTTTCAATCCTGAGGGTGGGGCAGTGGCTTATTGGGGTGCAACAACCTATTGTGGTCACTATCCTTTTACGATCCAGCAGATGTTAGAGAGGTTATTCACCTACCAAAACTGGATACTGGGTAAATTTGTCCTTATGGGTAGTTTGCCCGGGTTACAATATCCAGGATATGTCTGTCTCCTTGGTGACCCAGCATTAGATTTGGGTGATTATACTGCCTATCCTGATTTACCTGATTTGGTTATTAGACCCCAGGGGGTTGATATTGAGCTATTATCACCTTATCCCTATCCTTCAGCTGGTACCACAATTCCAATTAGAGTAAAAGTCTATAATATTGGTCATATCAGGGCCAATAATGTTAAGGTGAATTTCAAGGTTTCAAATGAGGAGATTATTTATATGGAAAATGTTGTGGTTCCAGAGATTAAGCCGAGGGATACTATAGCAGTTATTGCCTACTGGAATACTGCCCAGACCCATCCTAACTTTTATGGTGAGATCGGTGATTGTAGGATTGAGGTTATGGTTGACCCTGATAATCAGATTCAGGAATCTTGGGAATATAATAACAAATCTTCAATAACAAGAAAGGTTGTGCTTTATCCGAATCAGCCCAACTGGCCAAAAAGGGTTAGTGTTAATACCCAACCTGCGATTGCCAATCTTGATGGTCTTGGTGGTGTGGAGATAGTTTATTCTGTTTGTGATTCTCTTTATGTATTTAATGCAGATGGAAGTTTATTTTCGGGTTGGCCAAGATATTTTAAGGGGATTTCGGGTTTTGTTATTGGTAATATTATGGGTGATGATTGTCTGGAAGTGGTTGCGGTTTCCGATGAATTTATTACGGTTTATGATTATCAGGGTAATATTTTGCCGGGTTATCCTGTGGAGATACCGTATTATGGGGATGGGTATCGGCTTAGGGGTCTACCTGCACTTGGTCGGATAAGGGGTCAATTGGATGGTTATTTTGAGATTGTGGTATTGATCGTAAAGAAACAAGATACCCCGCCCTTACAGGAGGCAGGGATGAAGGTTCTGGTCTACGATTACACCGGGCAATTGGTTTATGAGTTCAATTCTTCTCAGGAGGTTGTTAATATATCGCCTTCAGGGGTTTCAATTGCTGAAGTAAGGAGTGCAGGTATAGATGATTTTGATGAAATCGTGGTTACTTACGGCTATGATATCCCGCGGGTTGATATTTTTAATAAGCATGGGTTGATAAAGACCTTATATTTTGGAAACAGAATCGGAATTCCTGCCCTAACAGATTTGAATAATGACAATTATGCAGAGGTTATTGTGGGTTGTGCTGATAATTATATTCGTGCCTATGATGTCCAGAATGACCAACTCCTCTGGGAGCGATTGACCGAAGGACCGATAAACTCTTCACCAGCAGTGGGGGATATTCATCCAGCACCACAATATCCAGGCGTTGAGATAACCTTTGGGAATGATGCAAGCAGGCTGCATTTAAGAGAAAAAACTGTGGGCGACCCCGTTTACCCCTGGCCTTATACAATCATCCCCAGCACAATGGTCTGCACTTCCCCGGCAATTGCCAATATCAATGGCGATAGGTATCTGGATATTATAATCGGGGCAAATAACCAATCCATCTATGCATTTAAACATACCAAAGATTTAATCCCGCCTTTTCCCTTGCTTTTATTCGGTCAACCTTCTTCACCAGTCATTGGTGATATAGATGGTGATAGAAAGAGCGAGATTATTTTCTCTTCGTCCGATGGTTATCTCCATATCTGGAAGAATCTCAATAGCAGAGTTCCTCAGTATTTGCTTGAATGGCCTCAATTCCACCACGATTACCAGAGGACCGGTCTATATGGCTGGAGTCCATAAGATGATGCCGAAATCATTTCCCTGCTTACTGTTTACTGCCTACTGCTTACTCCTTGAAGCCTATCCCCCTGGTTGGTCTGATGATATATTGCTCACGCCAGAGGATAATAAAGTGCGGTTTTATCCTGATGTTGATGTTGATGGATTCAATAATGTCTGGGTTGTCTGGGATAGTGGTAGTTGGGTAAACAACACGGCAGAAGTGCTCTTCTCTAAAAGGGATAGCGTTGGCGGTGTGCTTATCCACGAGACTGAAGTCTCAACCAATGTTCCTTACTCTTATTATCCGCGTATTGCGGTTGATGGTTCAAATAATATTCATATAATTTGGCGGGAGATTTCGCCCTTAGGTATGGGGCTTGGTTATGCCAAACTTGCCAATGATGGTTCAATAATTGTACCATCACATCTTGTGGTAAGTGGGGCTGGTGGTGGTGAATCCAGTATGCGTCCTGAAATGGTGATGAACAAATATAAAGAGGTATGTATTGTTTGGGATGAACAGCCCGCAGGTTATAATCAAATGGATTGGACGAAATTGGATTCAATGGGCAATCCGGTTATTACAAAATTAAAGGTCTCCCTG
The DNA here is from genome assembly GCA_964418185.1 of uncultured bacterium. GTDB lineage: Bacteria > Hydrothermota > Tepidihabitantia > SM23-42 > JAOAFX01 > JAOAFX01. Next base: position 1,539 of record CAYQKL010000069.1, on the reverse strand, counting down.
GACACCTTTTATGCTTATTGGCCTGGTATTGGCGTTGATAGTTTTGCAAATAGTCATCTTGGTTATCGTCTTGACATCCCGGCTGACCAATTGGTTTATACAAAACTGGATAAGGATGGCAACATTTTGATAAACAATATGCTCCTGGATCAATCTGGGTCGCTCCCCACAATCATTGCAGACAGAAGTCAGAATATCCATATGGTCTATCCACATCATACTCCATCGGGGTGGGTCATCAACTATCTCAAACTTGACCAGAATGCTAATATTCTTGTTGGGCCAAAAACATTGTATGAGTTTGAATATTGCGGTATCCCCCATATGGCAATGGATTCTCTGCAGTATCTCCATATAGTTTGGGAAGACCAAACAGCCTCGGGCACATTCCCGATTTATTACACAAAAATAGATACCCTTGGTAATTTTGCAATCCCGCCGATGCAGGTTGTTTATCCCCCTTATACACCGGGTGGCGGTCTGCCTCGTATTGCGGTTGACCGAAATAATCATCTTCATCTTATCTGGGTGGATAATCGTATTGATCCAAACACTGCAGACATCTTCTACAAGCGTGGCGAAAATGAAGAAACCATAAAAGAACTGGCAAGGTTAAAGGCACAAAACCAGCCCAAAATTTCTGTCTTCCCCAATCCTTTCACTACCGAGACAAAAATTGCTTTCTCACTTTCTCAAGAAATAGAGAAAGGTAAAATTGAAATATTTGACATTCTGGGAAGAAAGGTAAAGGAATTTAGCCATTTAACCAATTGTCAATTGTCAATCACCTGGCAAGGCGATGACAATGTGGGTAATCGGTTACCATCAGGGATATACTTTATTTGTCTTTCTGTCTCTAAATCTAATCAGTCAGTGCCGGTAGTATTATTGAGGTGATTATTATCTTTTGGGATCAAAGGGGGCAGACGTTCGTTTGTTCGTTTTTGCTTGACATTGCTAATGGTTATGATTCCAGGACTCGGAGGGACGGGTATAAACTTTTGCGGAATATTGAATAAATATTATTGGAGTATTGGGGTCAAATCTTGGCATTTTACACTCCCAGATTGACAATCAGGATATGGACGGGACTGAAGTCCCTACTCCAGATTGAATTTTTGCAACATATCTCCGCCTGCCTGAAAAATGTTTCGGTAAGATTATTTTTGATTTAAACCGACCCTTGACAAATTAAAAATTTTGGATATAATATAAATAGTTAGAGGGAATGCTATGCTAATCACTCCTCGTCATAGTTGGAGACTCTCTCTCTCAAGATTCATTCTTAATCCTTCTGGAGAGGCAAATGCAGGCATATTTTACCTCGGGTGAGGTCAATCCTGTAGCGGTGGGACCCGCCTGCCAAAGCGAAGCGGCGGGCAGGTTCATCGCACATTGTAATAAAAATGTAGAAACAGGGCTTGCATAGTAAGGAATTTATGGGGACCAGGAACAGGGACTTTAGTCCCGTGGAACTTCTGATCGTCATTGCGTCTATGAGAAAAAGTCAATGACTTTATGTAACCTCTTTGTTCTTCC
>CAYQKL010000068.1:0-6705 GCA_964418185.1 uncultured bacterium | reverse complement strand
TATCAATAGACCAGGCATTTTTTAATCAAGAAATCTCAATCTCGTCTACTTACCCAATTGTAATAACGGAATGAAATTCTTATCATAAGGGGCAATGACCACAGTATTATTGGGCGAAGTATATAAATGCTGGAGGTTCTCAAGGTATTTCCAGGAAAGATACGCCCTGCCCCTATCACCGACAAGGGATTGGGCAATGATCTGTTGTGCCTCAGAAATTCCACTTGCCTCAATCTTCTTCCGCTCGGCTTCTTTCTTTTCTTTTAACAAAACAAATTCCATTTTTTGAGCATCCTGTTCTGCCTCAAGTTTTGCCTCTATTGCATTCTTAACCTTTGCAGGCAAACTGATATTTCTCAGAAGAACCCTTTCCAGAATAATACCTCGCTTATTAAAATCCGTAGTCAGTTGTTTTTCAATTTCAACCTCGAGGTCCTTTCTCTTCTCCGCATAAATTTCAATCGCTTGATAATTTGCCGTAGTATTTCTTATAGCAGTTCGTGCTGCAGGACGAACAATCTTCTCTATATAATCTGCCCCAATCTTCTGAAAAACATTTGCTGCCTCTTCAGGATTCAGATGATACCATACAGTCAGGTCCATTTTTACCTCAAGCCCATCTTTTGTTAATGCAGTAATGGCATCATCACCCTTGACCTGGCCTTCTTCATAGGCTATGGACATCGTATATGCCTGGGTCCTGATGCTCATTATATGCAGATCAACAAAAGGATTTACAATATTCAGACCTTCGGAAAGGGTTGCCCTTGTCAAAACCCTGCCAAACAAAATCTGAATACCAACAGAACCTGGTGGGACAATCCTCAGGAGCGAAAAGAATACAAGAAGACCACCAAGGATACCTGCACCCAATGACACATAGTTTCTTATGCGCAGTTTCTCATCAACCCTTCGGTCTTCCTGTGTCACCTTATAGATAGATCGAAAGACAAAGAGGCCGACAATAAGCATTAAGCCAAGAATGAACATAAATCCTCCTTTTTTTAATTATATTAAAAACAAATGTATTATCAAGTAGATAGAAATCATCACCTTGCATTTCTACCATACCTGGATATATTTATGCAATGTCCGAAGAAAAAGAACTGGTTAAAGGGATAATAAGAAATGACGAACATTCCTGTGAAAAGATCTTAAATCTCTACAGAGGCAGGATATTCAGTTATATCCTGCGTCTGGTGAAAAACTATGATGATGCTGAAGAAATGACCTTTGAAACATTTATTAGATTTTTTAAGTCAGTAGATTCCTATGAGACATCTAAATCGTTATCTACCTGGTTATTTACAATCGCCCACAATCTTGTGATTGATTATTTTAGGAAGAATAGAATTGAATATGAATATCTTAATGAAAATCATCCTGCATCCACTGGTCGCCTGCAAAAACGTGATTTAGAGGATACATCAAGAAAAATTGAACAGGCTTTGTCAAAGTTGACACCTGTTGACCGCGAGATTGTCATTCTATTTCACAAAGAAGAGCATTCCTACCAGGAGATAAGCGACATCCTCAATTTGCCCGTTTCCACAATAAAAACTCGTCTGCATCGGGCAAGAAAAAAATTGAGGTCATTCTTTGCCAAGAACGAATAAAATTCATTAACAAGTGCCATTTTAGATGAAACTTTTTTGAAATTCTTGCGTATTACTTTATGATGAGGCATAAAGACATAGAATTGCTAATCCAGAAGAAACTTGACCGTGAGATGACCGAGGATGAAGAGGTCATCCTTTTTAAACACCTTAACCAATGTCGGGAATGTCAGATCTATTACCAGGAAATGGAGAAAATCAAAGAAGACTTGTTGAATTTGAATGAATTCTTTCCAGAAACTGACTTCAACGCGCGGATGTTTGCTCGTATCAGCATCCGGCGACAAAAAACCTGGCAAAAACTCGTACCAGCATTTGTGGGGCTGTATTTTGCAAGTCTGCTAATCCTTGTGCTCTCACCATTGTTGAATTACCTATTTGGAAGGGGTCTTCTTGCTCTTCCTGAAATATTCAAGATTCTTGAAAAGGTCACATTGTTCGGTAACGGCATTGTACTTCTTGGTTCATCCTTTTTTAGACCCAACCTGACTCAGATTTCAGTGGGTTTCTTGTTTTGTTTGGTTATTGTCTATGTCCTCAGTAAAATAATAAATAATCCAAAGGAGGAAAAATGGGGTATCCAAAAATCTTATTCGTGATCTTAATTATCCTTGTCTGGTTCGTTCCAGCACATAGCCTTGTTTTAAGATCAGGCAGGGATGTTGTAATTAACGCCGATGAAATCATTGATGATGACCTCATTGCATTTGCCCGTACAGTCAAAATTGACGGCCGGGTAAATGGTGATGTCTTTGCTTTTGCCCAGGAAGTAACCATAGAAAACATCGTAAATGGCTCAATCTACACGGGTGGTGCAGAAATAAATGTCAATACGAAAAGTTGTCGTTCAATCTGGGCATTCTGTGGTTCACTCAATACGAGCGCAAACATTGGAAATAACCTGCTATTCTTCGGTGGACATTTGAAGACAGATAATAGCAATATTATCCAGAAAGACTTACTTGCATTTGGTGGAGATATTCAGATCCGCGGTGAAGTCAAAGGTAGAGTCAAAGGCAATATGGGTAGATTAAATCTCAATGGGAAGATCGGTAGTGCAGACATCAACGCCGAAGAGGTGAAGATAGGTCCTGAAGCAATGGTACTGGAAAATCTTTCTATCAGCAGTGAAAAAGAACCATTGATTGATTCAAGTGCAAAGTTACTTGGCAAAACCGAATTTAAAAAGATTGAAGAAAAAACCGAAAGGCATAGAAAAACAGTAGGTCTATCAGGATTTTTCAAAATTCTCTTTTTCATAAGCAAACTTATTATTGGCATAATCCTGATTGCCCTATTCAAACCGTATTTTAGGAAAACCAGTGAATATTTCAAAGAACATACCTGGAAAAGCCTGGGGTTTGGATTTCTGACAATCATCGTAATCCCGGTTGTCACTGTGCTCACCCTGATATCCATCATTGGAATTCCCGTGTCAATTTTTGGAATCTTTGTCTTCCTTACGCTTGTCTATGTTTCAAGCATTATCTTTGCTACCGGTTTTGGAGAATGGTTGATCAAATTGTTCAAAAAAGATTCTGTGGTTTCACCCTTTCCTGCCTTTATTCTTGGGCTCATAATCATTAGCATTCTGTCTCTAATACCCTATCTCGGCTTATTCATCCGCCTTGCAATACTCTTCTTTGGCACTGGTATGCTTATCATCCTGCTGCACAAATTATGGCAGAACTCAATGGCAATGGAGGAAAAATGAAAATGGTGATCCCCTTTCTATTGATGATTTCCTTTCTCTCTTCTCAGTCAAAAGATCACAAGAGCGAATTATGTACCCATACTGTCGCGGGTGATTTTTATCTTAAATCAGTCGATACGCTCAAAGAAGATGTCTCAGTCAGCGGAGGCAATGCAATGATTGACGGTGTGATTGACGGCGACCTTGCAGTAATGGGCGGTTCAGTAATTATAAATGGCACAATTGATGGCGGTGTTGCAGTATTCGGCGGTAAGATTGAAAATTACGGGAATATTACAGATGATGCCGCAGTTGCTGGTGGTTCAGTTAAGAATATGGGCATAATTGGAGGTAACATCGCAGTAGCAGGCGGAACTGTAGAACTTGACTCTGGTTCAGTGGTCGAAGGTGACATTGCAATCATCGGCGGTAGTGTTGACCGTTCAAACTATGCAAAGGTAAACGGCAAGGTTACTGCCCTTGATATTGGGAAACTTGATAGAATTATGCCCAAAATAGAAAAATTGTTTCAATCGCACGAGCGGCAAACTCCAGTAAGAAGGGCATTCATAGGTTTTGCATCTATCGCTACTGTCATTATTATGTACCTTTTGAGTCTTCTCTCTCTATTGCTATTCCCCAGGGCAACCGAAAAAATAGCTGATAAGATAAAAAACAATATCTGGATTGGAATTGCTCTCGGCATTGGTATGGAGATAGCTATTACTCCCCTGATTATCCTGTTTACCATCTCAATAATCGGAATTCCGATTATTCCAGCATTCGTGCTTGCAATTTTTATTGGAGCCATCTTTGGCATATCTGCATTATCACTCGTTGTAGGTGAGAGAATCTGTCTTAGTCTAAATTGGCAGATAAAGAGCAAAATCGGACTTTATACAGTTGGCTGGCTTGCCTTAATGATTGTGCTGATAATCGGCATACTTGTGAAAGGAACTGGATTCCTTGGTACGCTTGTATGGATCCTGGGCATTGCCATAGTCTATGTTGCAAGCACGATCGGCATGGGCAGTGTTGTCTATGCCATAGCAAAGAGAGAAAAATAGAGTATTAAAATATTGCTATTCTTGCCATCTCTGGTCACGGCGGAAATCCAGTCTCAATCCTGAGTCATCTATTATGGACTGTTCGCTCGGGAAAAAATCTATGTGAATAACTGTATTATCATAAACAAGCGCTGAACCCTTGCCAATGTCTGATTGAATTGCAAGTAATGAACCAAGTCCTGGTGTGCCTGTTGATACATATTTTGCATCCTCAAAACTATTAATGAAACTCTCAATGTCCTGTTTCGTAATTGTGCTTTTCTCACCCTGTATCGCATCCATCGCATAGGATTTTATCAATTTTTTCCAGAGTATGTTCAATAAGTCATTACTGGCAAAAAGATCGAGACAGATTATTCTGTTACCTGTTGTAACCACGATTCCAACTGTGGATTTTGATAATTTGGGAATCCTTTCAAATCCTTTGGCATAATCCTCAACAGACTTCTGAACTTCTTTATCTTCATAGTTCGCCCGGACAGTCCCGGTTCCAGAAGCAACGCCAAGTCTATCCTGGGTTCGGGCAACCTCAGCCCAGACCTCAGACTGACTCTCATTCACCTTCGCACTCTGCCGCACTGTATTAGGCACAACCAGTCCACCAGATTTGAATTCCTCAGAAACTGATACCCATCTTCCATGTTCAACACAATAGACCTCTATCTTTACCCAGCCACTGTTTGGTGGTAATAATACATCTGCCTTTATCATTCTATCCTGTTTTGCGCCTGTGATCATTTCACCAGTTAGTATAAAAACCGGCTCTTTTCCATTGTTTTTTATCTCCACATTGTTTACCTCACCTGAACCAACCTCTCTTATTTTTAGCCATCCTTTATCCATTGCTTCGTCAAGTGTGGTGAAATCTTTAAGCGTAAGAGGTGTAGATATTTCAAGCGGGAATATCTTTAGATTCTTGTATTCCACAGAAGAACCAATTTTTATTGCCTCCAGATATCTTTCCACTGCCTTTTCAGGTGGTTTTGCAAATAACAAAACCACAGATATGATGAGTACCAAAATTTGCCTGCTCATTTTAGCCCCCTTTGAACATAAATACAAAGATTTTTAAGAAATATTCCCTTTACCTATATTTTTGAAATAAAAAAGATTTTGGCACAGAACAATCTGCCAATTTTTGTGGCGGACAAGTATTCCGGTTTCAGAAAAAACTTTGCTATTACTCTGTATGACCTAAAAAAAAGGGGCACGCAAAGCGTGCCCCTTTTCTCGTAAATTTTTACCTATTAGAAACAACCTCCACCACTCATACAACCACCACCGCCACAGCCTCCCTTATGACTTTTAGGTCTATAGACAACGCCAATGCCTAAAAGCAAGGCACCATGTGGACCCTGGTAGTTAGGTATATTAGCAACATTCAAGTGGTATCGTCCATCAATGATAATATGAAAGTCATAGGTTCTTAATACAGCAAGCCCGCCACCAGCATTAAATGCCATACCGAAATTTGCACCAAAGCCCTGGTTTCCTGCTTCCATCGCGACTAAACGCGGTCCGAAACCACCACCAAGATAGGGAGAAAAATCACCTTTGGAAAACAGATAGAAGAAAGATATGTTGGCACCGTAATCAATAATACTCGGTTCTTCAGTAATCTGCCCGGTTGCCATTGCATTCATTGACCACAAATAGCCAAAGTTAAATTCAACAGCAAATTTTGGAGTTTCATACCAATTGACCCAGTTAAATCCCATCACAGTGCTTGCATCAGCATATCCATGAACTGGTAAACCATAGACAAAGTTACCCCCGGTAGCATAGAATGCCTCTTTTCTTTTTACCTCCTGGGTTACTTCCTGCTCGGTAATCGTTCCCACTTCAGCACCGGTCTCAACCTTCTTACCCTCATGGATTGCCTTGGCAATTCGCTTCACAACCGTATCAAGGTCTTCAGCAGATTTTGCCGCGAGACTGCCTGACCAGACGACTTCCCTTGTAGAGACATTTACCACAGAAACCTGCACCATATATTTTTCGCCAAATCTTGAGACCGAGCCAAATATCGTCCTTTCCACCTGTGCCTTAAAGCCTGCCTCAGCCGCGCAACTGACTTCATAACACTGCAAAACCTCGCCAACTGCCGCATCCACTGCATCAGGATTCAAAACCTTATGCCCTAAATTTGAGAGTTCATTTGCCAGCAACTGGGCAACTGCCTCAGCAGTCTCTGATGTCACACCGACTGACTTCAGGTGCAATACACCAACCTTGGCACCATTCAACAAAACCGGCACCATAGCCACAAACACGAATATCAAACGCATTGTTGTTCTAATCATTATATCCCCCTTTTGTGATAAATTAT
>CAYQKL010000067.1:0-7101 GCA_964418185.1 uncultured bacterium | reverse complement strand
TTTCGCTACTACGAAGTTTTAGGAAAAACTAAACTATTACATATATAATAGGAGAAAGGAGGAGTTATGAGATTGAAGGATTTTCTACCCTTAAGTCTCTTAATGGTTCTTGTATGTCTGGGTATTGGCTTTTCTGCCCAGCGGGTAGTGGTGTGCGAAGAATTATATCAAGAAGGCTGAGGAAGCTGCTACCCAGCCAGCTGTACGCTGGCTAAGATTGCCATAGATTATCCAGGCCGTGTGGCAGTGATTGAAATGCACATTTCTTCTTTTTATCCCCTCTACTGTGCAGAAGCCCGTGCGAGAATGTACTTTTATACACCACCCTATTATGGAGGCTATGCCACGCCCTGGCTCTGGTATGATGGTGACTATCACGGAAGTTATACTTACTCAACCTGGAGATCAAAAATCGTTGCTGAGATGAACCGTCCCGCACCATTCACCTGCACAATGTGGGGAACCTACACACCGCCAAATGGTGTGGTCTATGCAAAATTCCGAAATGATTCAACTGCCGCAGTAACTGGAAGAATAAGATTCGTGCTGACTGAAGATAGTCTGTATTATGCTGGACCAAATGGTGATGTCTGGCACAACCATGTTGCCCGTGATTATCTACCAGATACCAGTGGCACACCGGTTACACTTGCCCCAGGTGACTCAATCACAGTGAGCAGGAATTTCACTATCCAGTCCGGCTGGAATGCGAATAAATGTGAAATCGTGGCCTGGATTCAGAGCAATACAATGCTTCCGGATTCAACAAAGGATATCTGGCAGGGTGGGCTGATAAAGGTTTCACAACTTACATTTATTGCAGAAGATGAGTCCAGAAATCCTGTGTTTACTGATATCAAAACTATTCCCAATCCCTGTGTGAACCATACGAGGTTTTCATTTACACTAAGCAAGGGTACTTTATACAGACTAAACATCTTTGATGTCGCTGGCAGAAGAATCCGTGAGATAAAAGGCATTGCATCTGGTGAAAACCAGGTAGTTGAATGGGATTTGAAGAATGATATCGGTAATAAACTAACCTCAGGTGTCTATCTCTACAGATTTGAAAGTTTAGAGGTGAACGCATCAGGAAAGATAGTCATAAGATAGGCTTTTTCTGCTGAACAAAAAGGCGGGTGCTAATCAACACCCGCCTTTTTGTTTTAATAAACCTTTGAAAAATTCTTTTGTCATAAAAATAGATATTATCTTAGTTAAATAGTTGTTTATCCATATTGGCTGCTATGCCATAAACCATAGACTATAAATTTTTCTTAAGGAGGTTTTTTATGGAACTAAAGGACGATATTAAGGAGATAAACGAGAAGATTGATAAAGAAAGTATCTTTGTCCAGAGTCTTGTTTCAGAGATAAATAAGGCTATTGTTGGGCAAAGTTATCTGATTAATAGATTGCTCGTTGGGCTCCTTGCAAAAGGACATATTCTGATTGAAGGCGTGCCAGGTCTAGCTAAGACCTACGCAGTCAGAACTCTTGCAAGGGCAATCAAAGCCAAATTTCAGCGGATTCAATTCACACCTGATTTATTGCCTGCTGATATCACTGGAACATTGATTTATAATCAGCGCGCCGGTGAATTCACCGTAAGCAAAGGACCAATATTTGCCAATCTAATCCTTGCCGATGAGATAAACCGTACACCACCAAAGGTCCAGAGTGCACTACTTGAAGCAATGCAGGAAAGGCAGGTCACGATTGGTAACGAGACATTCAAACTTGAAGATCCATTTCTGGTTCTTGCAACACAGAACCCAATTGAGCAGGAAGGAACATATCCCTTACCTGAGGCACAGGTTGATAGATTCTTATTGAAAGTTAAAATAACTTACCCCTCTAAAGAAGAGGAAAAAGAGATAATTGAACGGATTGCAGTTAGTGGTGAACCTGATATAAAACCAGTGGTGGACCAATCAATGATAATCAAAGCCCGTGAATTGTGTAAGAAGATTTACATTGACAAGAAAATAAAAGATTATATTATTGATCTTGTATTTGCTACAAGAGAACCTGAAAAATATAATCTTAATGAAATAAAAGGTTTGATTCGCTACGGTGCATCACCCCGGGCTTCTATATATTTGACCACCACTGCAAGGGCAATGGCATTCCTGAAACGCAGAGGCTTCGTAATTCCTGAGGATATTAAAGAACTCGCTCCAGATGTCTTAAGACACAGAATCATTCTCACCTATGAGGCTGAAGCCGAAGAGGTTACCACTGATGATGTTGTTCAAAAAATCCTCGCGGGTGTTGAAGTTCCATAATTTCAATGAAAATTCAAAATACGAAATACGAAACACGAAACAAATTCAAAATTTCAAGTTCCAATATTAAAGATTGCTCTGATTTGTGCACCATTAATTGTTCAACCAATTATAGAATACCTGTTTTGTAGTATGATATCGCCAGAATTCATAAAAAAGATTCGCACCATTGAAATCCGCACCAGGAAACTGGTAAATACCACCTTTGCCGGTGAATACAAATCATCATTCAAGGGTACAGGTATAGAATTTGTTGATGTCCGTGAATATTTACCTGGTGATGATATCCGTTCTATTGACTGGAAGGTAACTGCAAGAATGGGCAGACCCTATGTAAAGAAGTTTGTTGAAGAACGAGAACTCACTGTTATTTTATGCGTTGACGCATCAGGTTCAAGTTATTTCGGAACCAGAAATCAGTTGAAGAATGAACAGGCAGCTGCGGTTGCAGGTACTTTAGCCTTTTCTGCCATAAGAAATAATGACAAAGTTGGCTTACTCTTTTTTACAGACCGAGTTGAAAAATACCTTCCACCCAAGAAGGGAAGATTCCATGTGCTCAGACTTATTCGTGATATTCTGTATTTTCAGCCTGAGCATAAGGGGACTGATCCGATCCAGGCAATTGAATTTTTGATGCATATACTCAGGCATCGGGCCATATTATTCTTTATTAGTGATTTCTTAGGGGAAAATTTTGATCCTGATAAGATTCGTATCCCTTTTGGTGTGGCATCAAGAAAGCACGATCTTGTGGCAATAAGGATTTCAGATCCCAGAGAGGAAGAACTCCTATCCTTGGGAATAGTAGAATTTGAAGATCTGGAAACCGGCGAGATGGTCAGCATCAATACCAGTAGCCGTAAATTACTTGGAGATTATAAGAATTATCGTGCAAGAGATAGAGTCCAGCAAGAATTTCTAATGAAATCAATGGGCATAGACTTCATAGATTTGGAGACCTCAGAAGACTTCACACTCAAACTTCATAGATTCTTTGAAGAGAGGGCACGGAGATATAGATGATTTTTCTCTTTCTCTTTATACAGATTGAGGCAAAAGCAGATCTTGCAAAAGACTTTATGAACAAGAGACTCACAGTCGGAGACCCATTTGAAATAGTTATTGAATTGACTGCCCCTTCTGTTAAGAAGGTTTCAGAACCATTTATTGATTCAATCGAACCTTTTGCAATAATAGACAAAAAACACGAAATCGTTCAGGAAAAGGGAATAACTAAACACAATTACCGTCTTCGGGTTGCTGCCTTTAACACCGGTGAACTAAAATTTCCCGGTTTTAAATTTCTTGTTAAAGAAAGCACAGCAGTTGATACAATCCAGACCAATCCTGTTGGAATAAGGATCGTCAGTGTTCTGCCTGAAGGTATGCAGGATATCAATGACATTAAAGAGATCATAGACTTCCCAAATTTTATGCCAGTTATAGTACTGATAATTATTGTAGGTGCGGGTGTTATTGGTTTTTTGGGTTTCAGATTTTATAAGAAACTAAAACAGAGAATAATAACTGAACAAGAAAAGATTCCCTGTTGGGAAAAGGCACTCAGTGCACTAGATAAACTATCAAAAGAGGATTTTCTTAATAAGGGAATGGTGAAAAGATTTTATTATACATTGACTGAAATTCTGAAACGGTATCTTGAGGAGAGATTCGGATTTCCGGCAATTGAGCAGACAACATCTGAAATCATCCAGAGTATGAAGTTACAGAAGATTCCCCTGCGTGATGAATTTCATAGTGTGTTTACCTATGCCGATATGGTGAAGTATGCAAAATTTGTGCCACCAGAAGAGCAAACCGAAAATATTATGAGGCAAAGCAAAGAATTGATTAAAAAAACAATACCTGTGACCGGAGTTGAGAAAGAATGAGATTTGCAAATCCTTTGTATTTCTTACTATTTTCTCTGGTTGTAGCATTAGCATATTGGGAGTTGAGAAAACGGACCAGCACTTTGAAATTTTCTGATACAAAATTTTTCAAAAATCAGAAAAGTGGAAAATCCGTCAAGATATTTGCTCTAATATTGAACATTCTTATTCTTTTCCTTATCGTTATTAGCCTTGCCCGACCACAAAAAGGAAGGGTATATGAGGAGACCGAGACCAAAGGTGTTGATATTATGCTCTGCCTTGATATCTCAGGAACAATGCAGGCAGAGGATTTTAGCCCGAAGAACCGGCTATTCGTTGCCAAAGAAAGGGCAAAGGAATTTATCTCAAAAAGACCCGGTGACCGCATTGGCTTGGTAATTTTTGCCATTACATCAATGACCCAGTGTCCTTTGACCACCGATCGCAAAATTTTAAATGATGTTCTTGAAAGGGTTGATTATGGTATAATCCAGGATGGAACTGCAATTGGTATGGGCCTGGCAACCGCAGTCTCAAGACTAAAAGATTCTAAGGCAAAGGAAAAGATCGTGATACTGCTGACTGACGGTATAAATAATGCCGGTGAGATTGACCCAATAACTGCTGCAAAACTTGCTCAGGCACACAATATCAAGGTTTATTGCATCGGTGTTGGTTCAAAAGGACCTGTTCCATTCCCGGTGAATCATCCAATCTATGGAAAGATCTATGTGCAACAGGAGTTTGACCTTGATATGCAAACCCTTGAACAGATTTCTGCCCTAACCCAGGGTAAGTCATTTCTTGCCACAGATGCCCAGGCCTTGAAGACAATCTATGAAGAAATAGATAGACTTGAACCAATAACCTTCAAAGTCTCAAAATATACAGTCTATTCAGAAAAGGCGCACCTGTTCATTTTCCCGGCTGTTGTTTTCAGTCTCCTATCATTCTTTCTTTCCATTACCTTCTTAAGGAGACTGCCGTGATCAAATGGACCGAACCAAAATATCTATATCTACTTTTGTTCATTCCCATAATGCTCATTGGGGTGATATTATTTTATTTTCAGAAAAAAAGGACCCTCAAAATGTTTGCTGATAGCCATTTGATTCCGTTCCTGACCGAATCATTCAGTTCTCACATATTTCTTTTGAAATCAATTCTTTTCGTCTTAGGTACAATATTTCTTATCGTAAGTCTTGCGCGTCCAAAATGGGGTGAAAAGTTGCAGATATACAAGGGAAAAGGTATTGATATAGTGATCGCCATTGATGCCTCAAAGAGTATGTATGCAGAGGATATAAAACCTTCAAGACTGGCAAGGGCAAAACAGGATATCACCTATCTAATTGATAATCTTAGTACACATAAGGTTGGTATCACTGCCTTTGCCGGCGATTGCTATGTTATGTGCCCATTGACAACCGACATTGATGGTGCTAAACTATTCCTGGACATAATAGAACCAGATATGATACCGAGACCAGGAACAAATATTGCCAGGGCAATAGATGTATCTGCATCACTGTTTGATCAAAAAGAAGAGACCCATAAAGCACTTGTACTCTTTACTGATGGCGATAATCTCGAAGGCGACCCGATGCCAGCACTGGACAGGGCAATTGACCAGGGTATAAGAATTTTTGCAATTGGCATTGGTACGACTGAAGGCGCGCCAATACCAGAGATATCTTCGGGCAGTCTGGTATACAAAAAGGATAAAGACGGCAATATCGTAATGTCCCGCCTTGCTGATAGATTACTACTTATGATCGCCCGAGCATCAAACGGTAGATATTTTAGAACCGAAGGTCTCTATATCAATCGTTTGATTGACGAATTGAATCAGATAAAGAAAAAGGAATTTGGCGATGAAACGTATGTCCAATTTGAAGAACGCTATCAATACTTTTTAATCATCGCCTTTTGCCTTATGTTTTTAAGTATATTTCTGAGTGACAGGAAGGGAAAATGGATATGATATCAAATCCTAAATTCGAAATCCGAAAGCCGAAAAAATCTTTAAATTTCAATTTAGACAAACATTCTAACCTAAATCTGATGTCCAAATTCTGCCTTATATTGATAATCTTCCTCCTTCCAGTTTTTGCCGATGTTGGTTCTTTGATGCGCAAAGGCAATGGCTTGATGAGAAAAGGAAAATATGAAGAGGCATTGAAAACCTATGAGCAGGCACAGGTTCTGGAACCGGATAATATTAAGATTCACTATAATATGGGTCGGGTATTATACAAAATGGGAAAATATCCTGAAGCAATCAGTGAATTTGATCTTGGCATTTTGACAAAGGACAAAAAATTCCAGGCGAATACCTTTTATAATATCGGAAACTGCAAATTCAAACAGGGTGACCTTGATGGTGCAATAAACGCCTTTAAGACCTCGCTTCTATTGAACAACAAAGATCTTAAAACAAAGCAGAATCTGGAACTCTGTCAAAAAATAAAAGAGCAACTCAAAAATCAACCACAGGGTGATTCTACAAAACAGCAGCAACAACAACCACAATCTCAGCCTCAGCCACAACCTCAACCCCGAAAACAGGAGATGTCAAAAGAAGATGCAAACAGAATTCTTCAGGCACTGGAGAACAAAGAAAAGGAACAAAAGAAGAAACAACCAAAGCCACAAAGGGAAAAGGTGGAAAAGGACTGGTAACAGGAATGTTCATTCCGTTTATTATTTTTGCTGCAGAACTGAATTTCACTGCCACGGTTGACCGCACCACGGTTGGACTTGGTGAGACCTTTACATTGAATGTTTCGGTGAGTGGAGAAGATATAAGTGGAGTCCCTTCACCAAAATTACCTGAGCTACCGGATTTCAATGTGCTGGGTCGTTCATCTTCACAATCAACAAATATAAGTTTTATCAATGGTAGAATGAAACAGCAGGTAACCATCACATTTATA
>CAYQKL010000066.1:0-7115 GCA_964418185.1 uncultured bacterium | reverse complement strand
CTTAATATTTTGCGTGCCCAGAATGTGAATTATCCCCTGGGATCAGTTGAATCCGGGATAAAGGTCTATACATTAAGGGTGCTCGGTGAATACAAGAATCTGAACGAGATTCGTAAGACCGTGATTGGCAACAAGAATGGTGTGCCCATACTATTAGAACAGGTTGCGGATGTAAAACTTACTTCTTCGGAACCAACATCTTTAACAAGGTCAAACGGTGAGCCGGCAATCTATGGTTATGTGCAAAAGAGGACAAATGCGAATACAATAAGTGTGTGTAATAATGTAATAAAAGAGATTGAGCAGATTAAGAGAGATTTGCCACCTGGTGTCGGAATTGACATATTCTTCAATCAGGCAGAGTTTATCAATCGCTCAATAAGTGGCACAGCCAATACCCTTATTATTGGTGCAATCCTTGCAATTGTCATTCTCTTTATGTTTCTGGGAAATCTGAGGGCCGCAGTCTTTGTCGGTGTAGCAATACCTATTACGACTTTCTTTGCATTATTTATGATGTTTATTTTCAATATGACCCTGAATATGATCTCACTCAGCGGACTGACAATCGCTATTGGAATGGTAGTAGACTGTGCAATCGTTGTATTTGAATCAATCTACCGGCATCGCAAAGACAAGGGAGAAAATCCTGATCTGGCTTCTATTTTAGGCACAAAAGAAGTTGGTATGGCAATTACTGCCTCAACAATGACAACTATTGCAGTATTTCTGCCACTTTTGCTTGTGCGTGGTTTTGCCTCTATCTTTTTCAGTCAACTTGCCTTGACCATCACATTTGCATTAATCTCTTCACTCTTAGTGGCGATAACAATCGTCCCAATGTTGATGGCGAAATTTCTGAGAATAAAGCAGGAGTCAACTAAGACAGAGTTATTTGCTCAAACAAATTATAAAAAAGTAGAGAATTCCTATCTGAAAATAATCGTCTGGGCACTGAACCATCGCCTGGCTACAATCATCGGCACTGCGGGTATATTCATAATCAGTCTTGTCTTATTGAGATTCATCGGTGCCGAATTGACACCTTCAACTGACCGTGGTCAGATACAGATTCAAGCAGAGATGCCGGTTGGTACAAAACTTTCAGTAACTGATTCGGCAGTAATGAAATTAGAAAAGATATTGATTGAGGAAGTGCCTGAAATAGATAACACTTTTATTTCTGTTGGTGCAGGTAGTGGTTTTTCTGCACTATTCGGTAGTAGTACTGGTCCTCATACTGCAACTGTAATGTTAAGACTTGTTGATCGCGAAAAACGTTCTCGCTCTGTAGAAAAGATCCAGCAGGACATCAGGCAGAAACTCAATAACATACCTGGTCTTGCAGTCAGGTTTACTTCTGAGCAGTCAATTATGTTCGGCACTGGTAAGCCCGTAGAGATAAAGATAATTGGCTATGATTTAGATAGGGCAAAGTCTATATCTGATGAATTGATGACAAAATTGAAAAGCGTGAAGGGACTTGTGGATTTAGAATCGGATATTAGCCAGGGTAAACCTGAGATTCGATTTATTGTTGATCGGCAAAAGGCAAGCCAGTTTGGACTCACACCATATCAGATTGGTCTTTCCCTGCGCAGTCAGATTGAAGGAATTGTTGCCACACAGTATAGAATTCAGGGAAAAGAATACAATATTCGAATTATGCTGAATAAAGAATATAAAGACACACCTCAGAAGATAAAGTCAATGACCATTGCAACGCCGGTTGGGAATGTCCCTTTAAGAAACTTCTTAATTGACACAGTAGCAGTAGGACCGGCAAAGATAGACCATGAAAATACATTCCGGGTTGTTAAAGTCAATGGCAATGTTGAAGGCAGAGACCAAAACAGTGTTGCGCAGGATGTAAAAAAAGTTCTCAAAGGAATCGCAGTGCCTCCGGGATTCAATATTGAATTAGGTGGTGGATTTAAGGAGATGCAGACCACATTCCGGGATATTGGACTGGTTATACTACTTGCTGTCTTCCTTGTATATATCATTATGGTCGGTCAATTTGAATCATTGAAAGAACCATTTATCATTATGTTCTCCATTCCCCTTGCCATCATCGGTGTCTTGTGGATTCTCTTCTTTACCAATACTACAATAAATATGCAGAGTTTATTAGGTGTTCTATTGCTTGCTGGAGTTGTTGTGAATAATGCAATTGTCTATGTTGATTATACAAATCAGCTGCGACGCAATCAGAAAATGTCCCTTTATGATGCCTTGATTGAGGCAGGCAGGGTGCGTTTAAGACCGATCTTGATGACCGCCTTAACCACAACCTTTGGTCTCATTCCAATGGCGCTGGGTATTGGCTCCGGCGCAGAATTGCGTGCACCAATGGCAAGGTCAGTGATCGGTGGACTTATCTTCTCCACATTCTTGACTTTGGTCTTCATCCCAACCCTATATCTGGTAATAGAACGGCGCACCAATAACAAAAATTGAATTCAGCACCCCTTTAATAATCCCCAACCGCCATCCGCCATTTTATATGGCGGATGGCGACTATATTAAACGGCATAATTTTTGTCCAGTAGTGTAACCCTTCATGGATGTTTAATAAGGACATCAGAAAATCAGATTATCAGGTAGTGGATATCAGGTTAACAGTCTATCAGGCAAAAAACCTGATATTCTGATCTTCTAATGTCCTTCCCTCTGATCTCCTGATAACCTGATATCCTTTTCATAGGGGATAAACCCCTACACTACAGGGGGAAATTTGTCAATAATTACGTCGTTTGCTATATTTGTAAAAGTAAAAACAGGGCTTGCCCCTGTCCGTTGAGTTTCTTTTATAAAAATGGCTCATGTTGAAATGTTGAATAAGAAACGAAGGCTTTATAATGTAGTTGCCCAATTCATTGGGCTATATAAAACGCTTTTCTGAAAAATTAACATAACGAGAAACCCACATCTTGACAGGAGAATTAATTTGTGTAGAATTACAATGTGGATTTACATAATCCAAAACAAGAGAATGGATTTTTGATAACTGCATTGCTTTTTCTCACAATGGGTTTAATAGTATGCGTAAAGCAACCAACATACCCGGATATTGACCGGCACGATAAATTGCCATCGGATATTGTGAAACGAACCCCAGAGACTGACCATTATCCACCAATCCTTTACTCAAATGATTATGAACCACCGGTTCCGCTCGGCGCAGGAGTCAATACATCCGGTGCCGAAGACTCTCCATTTATCCTGCCTGATGGGAAAACACTCTACTTCTTCTTTACTCCCGATGTCAGGGTCCCGGTTGAGAAACAAATTCTTGATAGTGTTACAGGTGTATGGGTATCATACAAAATAGACACAACATGGACAGATGCAGAGAGAGTTTGGCTGCAAGAACCAGGGAAGTTATCATTGGATGGAGCAGTTGCAATTCAAGATAGTGAAATGTGGTTTGCCTCAGCAAGAGAAGGATATACCGGTGTAAATATGTTTACAGCAACCTTTGTTGATGGTAAATGGGTGAACTGGACTTATTGTGGTGATCGGTTAATGAAAGAGATAAAAATTGGTGAAGTCCACATTTATGGAGATGACCTTTATTTTCATTCAGACCGTCCTGGCACTCATGGTGGTTATGATATCTGGCTTACAACAAGAAACGGCAGTAATTGGTCAGATCCGATAAATATTGCAGCGGTTAATACTCCGGAAAGCGATGGCTTTCCATATATTTCATCAGATGGTAAAGAACTTTGGTTTACCAGAACCTATTTAGGGACTCCGGCAATCTTTAGGTCAGTCAAAACAGGAAATGAATGGGGACCGCCTGAACTGATATTGTCACAATTTGCCGGAGAACCCAGTTTAGATGATGCGGGCAACATTTACTTTGTCCATCATTTCTATGAAAATGGTGTAATGATAGAGGCTGATATTTATGTAGCATATAGGAAAGGAACAGAGTAAATCTCATAAATTTGTATAAAAAATTCATTCCCCTCACCCTTCCCTTTGTCACAAGGGGAGAGGGAATCGTTTTTGGGAACAACTGAACTATTACAAGAAAAAATCTATGGGAACATAGAGAGTTATATAGCCGAACTTAACCTTGCATATACCGGAGTTGATTAAATCCCTTGATTTATAGTTGAAGATGTATATTATAATAATATAGTTATGAAAATTAAAATCCTGAAAGACAAATGGTGCGGAATGAGAAAATTATTAAAAAATAGAGAAATTCGGCTGTTCAGCCAAAGTTGGGATATACGAAATACTTCGTCTATACTCCCAATTCAGGACAAAAAGCGAAATACTTCGTCTATGAACGAGTTATATGAAATTCGGCTTGGCGGGTAATCAAATGAAGGAAGAAACTTTAAAAGCGTTGAAAGTTTATTAGTTACTATAAAGGAGATAAGATGACAGACGAAATCCAAAACTTCAAAGGTGAGAGAATGCTTCAAAGAGCCGAGGAATTAGATTCTTTTTGGGCATATAATACAAAGGAATTACCTAAAGATAAACAGTTGCTCCTCCTTGATAATGTCCAGTTTATTTACGAATTGGCGTTAGCTCAACTTGAGTTGCAATCTCTTGGAGTACATTTTGAAGTGACTAATGGGCTAAGAGAGTTCAAACTATTAGAAACAAACGATGAGGAAGAACTCAGAAAAAAATTAGCGTATTTCAAGTTCGTAAAGGGCAAACCTACTGACTACTTCCAGATTATCCAAAAGAATAGAACACGCTCCGTCAATCAGTATCTTACACATTGGATTTATCCCTACAAAGGAAAGTTTCACCCCCAGATGATTAGAGCACTTATGAACATTATTGGACTAGAGCAAGGCGATACAGTTCTTGATCCATTTATTGGAAGCGGTACTACTGCTGTTGAGGCCCAACTCTTAGGAATAAATTGCGTTGGTATAGATATATCTCCTTTGTGTGTGCTTCAAAGCAAGGTAAAAACAGAATCAATAGATGTTCTGTCGCAGATAATAGAATGGAAAGAAGAAATAACAAAAAGGATAAGACCTTCTTTGTTCAATCTTGAAGGAAAGACTATCGATGACTGTATTAATTTAATTTCTGATGAAAAGGTAAAGAATTTCTACAGAATGGCAAAACTTGTTGCTATAAGCGATAATGCCAGAAGAGGAAGAGAGTTTTCCAACGCATTCTTAAAAAATTTAGAATTGATGATTTCTTCAGTCTCGGATTATGTCGAAATAATAAGAAAACTTAACCTAAGATTAGGCAAAATGGATATTAAAGCTGGAGATTCGAGGGCATTACCTTTAGAAAAGGGAAGTATTGATGGCATAATTACTTCCCCTCCGTACTCAATTGCTTTAGATTATGTTTCAAATGATGCCCACGCTTTGAAAGAATTGGGCTATGACCTGTCGGAGATTAGAGAGGAATTTGTTGGTGTGAGAGGTAAGGGCCAAACAAGGATTGACCTATACAATGAAGATATGAAAAAAAGTTTGGAAGAAATGTTTAGAGTTCTCAAACCTAAAAAATATGCGGTCATAGTTATTGGAAATGCCACCTATATGGGGCAAGAAGTAAAAACCGTTGAATTCACTATAGATTATGCAGGAAAAATTGGATTCAAATTAGTGAGAAACATAGATAAAATAATCTTTGGGCTTTACAATGTGATGCAAAAAGAAAACATCTTAATTTTCCAGAAGGTTTAAAAACATGACAAATAACGAACAAGAAAAATACATAAAAGAATTAGAGAAAACCATCTCTCAGTTTCTTAAACCGCTTAAAAATATTCCTTTCAAGATTGCTATAAAAGCAATGTCTGGTTGTGATGTAATTCCATTTGACAAAAATAAGCCAGACGATAAGCAATTATTGGAAGATTTAATTGCGGCGACGAAAATTGCAATAAAGAATGCTAATGAAAGGGGGATATTCACGAGAAGAGAAAATGAGGTTGGGAATCATATCGAGCCTTTTATGATTGAAGCTCTAAACCAAATCGGACTTATTGCGGATAGACCCGAAACAAGAGAAAAAAAGAAAAAAGCTGTGGGTTATCCAGATATTTTCCTTAAAGACAGGAACGGAAGGCCAAATTACATAGAGTGCAAAACTTATAACGAAAGAAACTATCAGACAACACAGAGATCGTTTTATTTCTCACCCGCAGAAAGACCAACCGATTTTAAAGTTATCTATGATGCACGGCATTTAGTCGTCAGTTTTAAAATCGAAAGAGCCGAGCGGGAAGGCAAAAGAGCATTCATTCCGGTATATTGGAAAATTTTTAGTACCGATAATTTAATTGGACAAATAAAGCACGAGTTTAATTCTACCAATAAACAAATGTATACAGATGAAGCATTACTAGCAGAAGGTGGGATAAGATAATGATTGGCGAGATTACCGCCAAGCCAAACTCTGCGGTTGCTTCGCAACCTTGCCCTTCGGGTCATATAAAAAGCAAGAGAATTGATAGAAAGGGAGCAAAATAAAGACAGCGTAGTTACCGAAGTAATTACAGGCGATAGCAGAACAATAAACATAAAACCAATATTAAGTAAATACAGAATAAATCAAGTTCAACTCCTTATTATGCATCCACCATATCATGACATTATTAAGTTTTCAAAAGATGAAAAAGACCTTTCAAACGCAAGGAATACTGAAGAATTTTTAAAGATGTTTGGCGATGTGGTCGAGAATGTGACTCCATTTTTAGAAAAAGGGCGATATCTTGCTTTAGTTATTGGTGATAAATATTCTAAGGGCGAGTGGATATCTTTGGGATTTCACTGTATGCTGGAAGTATTAAAAAGAGGTTATTTATTGAAAAGTATAATTGTGAAAAACTTTGAAGAAACAAGAGGGAAAAGAAATCAAAAGGAACTTTGGAGATATAGAGCACTGGTCGGCGGATTTTACATCTTTAAGCATGAATACATTATGCTATTCAAAAAGAGAGGATGATAAAATGAGAACACACGTATTTATAGTAAATGATGGAACATTCCCAAGTCATCTACGGTTTCTATTTGCTGGAACAGGTGTTTACAACCAAAACAAAAAAATTTGGTTATGTTCTGCTTCAGATGAATCTTGACAAAAGGCTATCTCTAAATAAGGTGGTA
>CAYQKL010000065.1:0-7162 GCA_964418185.1 uncultured bacterium | reverse complement strand
CGCAATGACAAGGCAAAAATGAAGTGCCAAAAATTTTGTGCTTAAAAAATGGCTCAAGACCTGCTCCAAGACTGCATCCGGACGGATTTTAACAAAAAGAGTATGAATAATGAGGGTTAGAGGGAAGATTTTTTAAGGCAGTATCCGGAGTCTAAAAAATTATTTGAGGTATTGACGAACTTTAAAAGGCGAAGATAATGCAGAATGGGGTCTTTCGGTCATAAAGTTTTGGGAAAAACTAAACTGTTACATTAATCATATGCATAAATTATCTCTTTATTCAAAACTATCCACTCGTCGAACCGCCATTTTCATGTAAAAAAACGGGGGGCAAGAAGATAAAAAAAGAAAAAATAAGATTAAAAAGTAGATCCCTACAGATTTAATTTGAATTGAAAAAATGAGATAGTCAATAATCGTAAAAATTATGGGAACCGAAAAAAATTTGTACACCAAATAAGACGGTACACCAATGTAATTACTTATACTGACAACTTGTTGTCCTCGTTCAAAATTTACACAAAGAATACCTACTCCAACAGAACTAACAACAGCTGAGAGCGATGCTAAAGAAATTAAAATTATTCGCATAAAGATTACTTGAATTGAAGAGGTTGCTACAAAAGAGTATAGTGTCATAGTCGGTAAGCACAAAGCCATACTAACAATTAATCCACTCAGTATTTTTATATAGAAATATTTTTGGAATCTATAAAAGGTCAACTTATAAATCGCAATATTATATCCCTCGCTTACGATTGAAGGAATTACAAAATTTTCAGATACCATCAATGCAATATAATAAAGTGGAAAAATTAGAATAGAATTGATTTTACCTGTCAAAATAAAAAGAAACGGAACAATCAAGACAGGAATGAAATAAATAACCGTAGCTATATTTCTTGAAAAATATAGCAAATCTTTTTTAAGTAAAGCAAAAACAACATGTTTATGTGATATATATTTTCTAATGTAATTTGAAGTAATGTAATTCCACTTCTGTATTAAGGTCAATTCGCGGCTGGATAACATAATTGATTCAATTTCACTATCTATTCGCTCGCTTTTTATGTACAAAATCAAACATAGATAAAAGAGAAATATACTAAAGGTAAAAAAGAGTACATAATTTCGCTCGTAAGCCCATAGAAATGGCAAAAAATACAAGTTCTTAAGATAAAAAAGCATATTTACTATATTTAAGGAGGGGAGCAGAAATACTGTAAAAAGTACTAAACCTACTGTGAGAATTATATACGAGAGACCAACTACCATAATTCGAGAAAAGTAAGAAAGTTTTAGCAAAATTGCAAATGAAATGAAAAGACCCCACATAAAGCACAAAAAATATAGAAAAAGTAAATCAAACAAGGCTAAAAAAGAAGACAAAATATTCTGGCAAAGAAGGTATTTATATGCAATAATAAATGGAATGAGAAATATTACCGTAATTCCGTGGGCTATAAATCCCAACATGATCTTACTTATACTGAAAATGTCCAGTGGAAAAGGTAGAGAAAGTAAGTATATTTCCGCTGGGCGTTTCTCGTCAGTTAGTATTGATACCCCGTAGTTTATACCTTTACCAAGAAAAATGAGATGCAGAATAAACCATATAAGAATTTCGTAGTTATCTAAATATTGAATTATTGTGCAGTCCAACCTGGTTTTGGTCAAAAAAAAACAGATAATTATGCATTCAAAAATAAATATGCCGAGCAGAAAAATTAATGATAATCGTGAACTCTTCATTCTACGCCAGAATTGTAAAAAAATCAATTTAATAAAATTGTAAAGGTAAAATTTCATTTTGAAGTAACAAGTTTTAAGTAAAGATCTTCTAATTTTGCACTTTGAGATGAATAAATGTTTTTTAATTCATCTATAGTGCCAACATATAATAACGAGCCATTTCCTACGATAACGATTTTTGTCGCAATCATCTCAGCAATTTCTAGTCTATGAGTAGTGAAAAGAACAATTCTATGGTCATTCCTGTACTCCTGTAATATCTTCTTAATTTTATAACTACATTCTGGATCTAGTCCCTCAGTAGGTTCATCTAAAATAAGAATATTAGGTGAATGTATAATAGCGCTAATAAATGCTACCTTCTTTTGCATTCCAAATGAATAAGTTTCCAGATATTTATCCCGCGAATCTATCAAATCAAAAATATCTAAATAATACATAATTTTATCTTTTTGCCTTGCTGAAATGCCATAAAGCGAAGTAATAAACTCTAAATATTCTTCTACATAGAGTTTATTGAATATAAAAGGAGTTTCGGGTTGATATCCGATTTGCCTTTTGATTCTTTGAATATCTTTAAAATTATTACTCCACATATCTACATCATCTATCAATATCTTCCCAGTCGTGGGTTTCAAGATAGTTACAATAATTTTTATAAGAGTACTTTTGCCTGAACCATTAGATCCAAGTATTACATAAATCTCGTTTTCTCTTAAGTCTAAAGAAAAGTTCTTTATTCCTATAGTTCCATTTTTATACCGTTTTGTGATTTCTTTCAACTGTATCAATATTCCTCCTCAAAATAATTGCGTAACCTCGCCATAATTTTTTGAATTCTTTTATGGAAAGCCAAATATAGCCCAAGTGGGGATCCCAAAGTGCAATGTTACTATCATTAATTTTTTCGAAAATGACCCAATGCCTGAGCTTTTTGAAAATTACTCCCTTTTCAAGCAAGAAAAGAATATCGGGGCCACTATTTTGTCGGAAGTGTAGGAGTGAAATAAAACTGTTGAACTTCACCCCCTCTGCCCGAAAACCATTTTGCGACATAAAATCAACAATTTGTTTCATGGTTCGTAAGTTGCACGATGGAACGGTCTCTAAAGTTGAAGTTTTTATGTCGTGTCGGTTCAATAACATTTCAATACACTTTTTTCCACATCCAAAGGCTTTTATTTTGTTAGAACTTTCCCTTTGGCTAATTTGACACATATATTTTATCACTTTGTATATCAGTTTCATCATCATTTTTGTAGAGGAACAAGCACTATCTCTTTAATAAAGTCCATTGGTAGCCACAAACATAATCCAGAAAAAGCATCTATTTCCAATACCCCACCTTCTTTGTTATTTAAATGCAAAATACCCCTGACAGTTCCTGTATAAATCACGTTATTGTAATATTCTATAATGACTCTACACCCAACAGAAGAAGAAAAGATTTCCTTTATTGCAACCATTTCATTTTTAAGCATATTATCTCCTTTGTTATTATATCTAAATACCAAAGTAAATCAAGGATTACTTATGGCAGTAATTAAATCCAACCTAATAAGTTCATTTAAGACATTCTCAACTCTATCCGGACTTATATTTTCATCTTCCATGATATGTATAATTTCCCCAGCATTGTAGCCCTGATCAATAAGTTCCCAGATTCGATGTGTTTCACAAGTAAGAAGAATCTCGCGTCTGTGTATCCAGTCAAATATTCTTATGTATTCTCCACTTTCATCTTTCTCTACTTTCCACTCACATTCTGGCCTAATATACAATTTACAATTCGAATTCATCAGAAGTTTACAAAATAGACAAAAATGATGTATAAAGATTCTTTAATTCAGCACAGTATGGGTCCTTCTTTTTAATCCCGCCGAAATACCGACATCCACCCCTACAAAAATGGAGGAATAAACACCCCTTACAATCATTTTCTCTAAGTACCCTAAATATATTTTCACTCCAAGTTCTTCCTCTTTCAATTATTGCATCCTTTGAATCATGTAAAATGTTACCAATATATGAGGAATTTATTCCATTAAGAGCAGGACATGTAAAAACGTCGCCCTCAGAATTAATGTAAAGCCTTTTAACCCCGGCTTCGCAACAGCCATTTTCAAAACATCTCATTAACCTGTATGTAGGATCAAAATGTATGAATATTTTTAGAGGTTTAAAATTTTTTATTGCTTTTGCTTTTTCCACAAAAAGACTATGTCTTTTTAAGAAATCACGAAATATAGATACAGACTCTTGGAAAAATGGATCGCCTTTCTTTTCGATTGTCCATAATCTTCGATAGTTTGGAAGAGTATGTGTATTGGCGAAACCGACTGTAGTAGCATTTAAATTATAAAAATTTTCAGAGCGCTTGAAGTTTTCTTTATTAAAAGATGTTATCTTGAATATTGCGGTGCGCTCAATACCTGTGTAATTTCGTATTTTCAAAAAAAAGATGCTAATTTTTTAAAACCCACATCGTTTGGGCTACTTTCTTCAAGAAATACAGATATTCCGTCAAGATATTTACAATACTCATAAACACGAGGGTTTTCCCAAACTTCAGGAATTAGCAAAATTAACTTAGCAGAACTACAATGCTTAATATGCGCAAAAATATAAGTTAAATTTGAATGTAATGCTAGATTATCTAAAGAGAGAATTAAATAATTTGTTGGAAATGAAATTACCTTTTCAATAACTCCGTTTTTACTAACAAAGGGTATTTTTACCCATAGTTCATCTAATTTTTGATGAGATAAATTTACTCCATTATAATTTTTCACTTCTTCAGGTATTTTAGGTGCGGATTCAAAATAAAGGAATTCAGTGTTAATTAAATCTTCTAGTAGACTAATGACTGATTTTTCTACTTCTTTTTCAGGTAGGTGATATCTGTGTGAGACTTCTTTAATTATTTCCTCCGGTGTAGATGGCTTTGCTTTTATAATTTCTAAAATCTCTTTTCCGACACGACTTGTCTTAATAAAATATGATTTTTCGGGATGAAAAATAACTGAAACTCCCGTGCTAAACTCTAAAAAACGTGGCTCACATTTTGTATATAATTTTGTAGTTGAAAAAAGTTTTATAGACATTTTCATTCAATCAGTTTCTTTAATTCCTCGTACAGATCTACTGCATACTGCTCAGATAAATATGGAATACTACTTAGATCGGTTTCCTTCTTTGATAAAAAGCGATGTACATAAAAATAAAAATTTCTTAAGTCGTTCTGCGTGAAGTTCGGAGTTTCAAAGACAGGATAGCGTGTGTTATATTTCCGCCAGTCCTTTGTCTTTATCTTAATTCCCATCTCCTTCTTTGCTTGGTATAGAGATGTCCCTGGATATGGTGTTGATATACCAATTGCGCTAATTCCTATATTATTTTGTTCTATTAACTTTGCCAATAGAATTGTTTTGACCATACTTCTCATCGTGTCTGCAGGATTTCCAATCATAAAGGAGGCTTCAATTCTAATGCCGTATTTACGACATAATTTTATGGCTTTAAATACTTGATTCAGGGATATATTCTTTTTAATTGAATCTAATACATTTTGTTCTGCACTTTCAATACCAATATGAATGGTTACGCAATTGGATTTGCTAAGAAGTGCTACGATATTTTCATCTAGCAAAGCATCAACGCGGCTCCTACAGCCCCAACCTATTAACACATTGTTCTTGATTAGGTAATTACAAAATTCTTTTACTCTATTTTTGTTAGCTGTAAAAGTATCATCCACAGCCATCATTCCCGTAAGGGGTCTTTTCTTATAAAAGTAATAAACAATACTAAAGAGATACTCCGCGGAGTGAAGCCGATATTTGTTGCCAGAAAAAGCACGAGAGGCGCAAAAAATACACTTACCTGGACACCCTCTGCTTGAAATGAAAGGCAGAGTATTTCCATACCTTAAATCAGCAAAACTAAAATTATAATCTGGAAAAGGCAGAACATCTAGGTCAGTTATCAAGTCTCTTTGTCTTGTTATTACAATCTCATCATCTTTTCTGAAGGCTATTCCCTTTATTTTATCCAAAGAATAATGATGGGGATATTTTATATATTCTAACAATTCAATTATTGTGGACTCTCCTTCACCCAATACAACAAAATCAACATATGAATGCGATAGTGTTTCTTTATAACAAAATGTAGCATGGTATCCACCCATAACAACTTTTGTGCTTGGAAATATTTCTTTAACAATTTGGGCAACCGCAAGAGCATCAGAAAAACTCTCAGTGTAAGTGGTAATTCCCACCGCTAAAGGATTTGATATTTTAGTCAATGACTTTTTTAGTGCTTCAAATGGAGAACCACTTAGTGCTTCCATTCTTAAATCAAGAATTAAAACACGATAGCCATGCATTTTGAGAATCGAACTAATCATCATTAGTCCTAAAGGTGGATTGGGATAATATGTTTGATCCCCTTCTGGAGCCAATGAATTTGGGGGATGGAGTAAAATGATTGTTTCTTGTTTTTCCATATCTTGATTGCTCTGCTGTTTTTTAGTATCCAGATTCATACAGCTAACACAAAAAGTTGTTTTGCAAATACTTCAATAGGGGTTATGGTAAAAATAAAACCATAACCCCTATTAATAGTTCTACTAAAGCCATGACAGTGGCGGGACTTCGCCTTCTGCAATCATAGCTCCAAGAATTGCAGCACTAACTGTTACTCCGTAATCCACCGCCTTCTCCGATTTATTTGCAAGCAGATAACCTAAGTCTGACGAAATTATTCCATCGCCATACTTTCTCGCCATTTCCTCATTGGTGAGTGGGGTTGGATCAATATATATCATAATTGCCTCCCTTCTAATATATATAATAGGAGGAATGAAACTTCGCTGCGACATACCCGGCCCCCGAGTAGCACGACCTTTTTGAAGGACCCTTCTCGCTATGGGCTGGTAATTCAATCACGCATCTTGATGATGCGGCCAACCCATAGGGGTCAGGACCGGAACCAGATTCTGGTCTATCTGGTCTTTTTAGTCTTTCTAGTCTATCTCGTTTATCTGGTTTCATAACTCCTTACCTTCATTATCCTTTAGCGAGTCTGCCAAGTAAAGTGGCGGACGATACTGCGTTTCCTGCAAGTCCCAACTTCAGTGTCGGGACGATACTGCGAATGTTCTCGTCTATCTCGTTTCATAATTTCTTATCCTCTAAATCTCCTTTCCGTTTCACGATTTACGGTACACGAAACTTCCCTTATTCACTCCTCTTCAACCTTATTTTCCCGTATTCACCCGTTCTTGTTACTTTCTTCTTTCGGTCCCACGAAAGTTCCGTATTCACCCTTTTTTACCCTTATTTACCCTTTCTTGTCGCCCTTTAGCCCTCTTTAGCCTTTTTCTTTTATGCCTTCAACTGCCCTCAAT
>CAYQKL010000064.1:5953-7245 GCA_964418185.1 uncultured bacterium | reverse complement strand
GATATTTGCCCTCTCTGAAAATCCTTCTTTTTCGCGAAATATCCCAAGTTTTTGGGCGTATCCGCCATGAGGCCAGAAATCAGAGAGGAGTAAAGTTTCTTTTACCCCCATATCCTTTGCCCAGGCATGTTTACAGGGCACAGGATCAACACTGATTCCGAATGCAACAAGATTTAACGCGTCAAATTTCGCCTTATTCTCTTCCAGAGATTTCATCTGTTTGGTGCAGACACCAGTCCAGGCAAGGGGATGGAAAGAGAGCAAGACCTTTTTCCCCTTATATTCGGATAATCTTACTTCCTTATTGTGCTGGTTTTTAAGCACAAAATCCGGTATTTTATCGCCAATCTTAATCATACAAACTCCTTTTTATTCATTAAAAAATTTTTCCACAAATTCCAGCCTTTTATTCAAATCTCTTTTAATCACCGGTTCTTTATTTTCTCTGTATACTATGAGATTATCTTCAAATGTTTTTCTATCAGGGTTTATATAAAATATCCCGAGAGGGAGTTTTTCGGTCTCTATAGCCCTTTTAAAAGCCTCTAATCGGTTATATGGATCATATGTTTCTTCAAGATAATAGGTATTTTGTTTAAACCACTCATAGGTATTCACTTTGTTGAATGATACACAGGGTTGGAATATATCAACGAGGGCATAACCTTTGTGTTGTATTGCCTTTTTAATTATTTCCTTTGTCTGGGCAGTATCACCGCTGAATGCCCGTGCGACAAATGAAGCATCAAGGGCAATTGCTACTGCAATAGGATTGAAAGGCAGTTCAAATACACCATCAATCTGAACCGGGGTTTTAAATCCCATCCGGCTTGTGGGTGATGCCTGTCCTTTTGTTAAACCATAGACCATATTGTTGTGGACGATATTCGTTATATCTGGATTGCGCCTTATGGTATGGGCAAAATGATTTCCACCCTCACCATAAGTGCAACCATCACCACTCACTGCAATCACGGTCAAATCCGGGTTAGCAGCCTTTATTCCGGTGGCTGATGATAAATATCTTCCGTGTAAACCATTGAACAGATTGCACTTTAAATAGTGTGGAAGTTTTGCTGCCTGACCGATTCCAGATACGAGCACGAGTTTTTCTAACTGGATATTCAACTCTGCGAGTGCATCCTTTAAAACATTCAATATTCCGAAATTTCCACAGCCCGGACACCAGGCAATATCAATATTCTCTAAATCATAGTCACTCTTTTTCATAATCAATCCTTTTTCCTTATTTCAATCATATTTTTATCCGGGTCTTTAATAAAATAAACAAA
>CAYQKL010000064.1:3838-5853 GCA_964418185.1 uncultured bacterium | reverse complement strand
TGTGATGATGGCAATCCGCATTTACAAATCCCTGACCAAATCCAGGGATACCACGCGGAGAAATGCCATCCTCGGTTAATCTATAGCGTTTGTAATCCTTCTGGGTCTCAATTACTTTAGGTTCAATTTTTACACGGCTAACATCAAAAGGTGTTATATTGTATAAAGAGTCAATAAAGAACTGGTCAGTAAGGATAAAGACCGGAACCTGGTATCTGTCAGCAAGGTTGAATGCTTTCTGGGTAAGGTAGAAGCCCTGCTCAAAATTACCTGGTGCAAGGATTATGCGCGGAAATTCACCGTGACCAGCATATAAGGCAAGTTCAAGGTCTGCCTGCTCGGTCCTTGTAGGAAGTCCGGTTGCTGGACCCGGTCTCTGGGCAAGATGGATAACGATAGGCGTTTCCTGGATTGCAGCAAGGCTCAAGCCTTCGGTCATAAGGTCAAATCCACCACCAGAGGTTGTGACCATTGCACGGGCACCAGCATATGAAGCACCGATGCCCATATTCATTGCGGATATCTCGTCCTCTGCCTGCTCAGTAATGATATCAAGTTCTTTTGAATGCTGGGCAAGGTATGTCCAGACACCGCTTGAAGGGGTCATAGGATATGCTGAGATAAAATTACAACCACCAGCAATAGCACCGAGTGCTATTGCCTCTGAGCCATCCATTATCTTTTCTTTATTTTTTGCACCAACAGTGATATTGATCCCGAGCAAATTTATCTTTAATTCTTTTGCCTTTTCATAGCCTATCTTCGCAGCCAGGATGTTATTTTTTACAACTGTATCGCCTTTGCGCTGGAAGGTTTTTGTGAGATAATCATTCAGGTAATCAAGTTTAAGATTTAGAATTCCTGCGATCGCACCGACTGCAACAATATTTGTATATATTGGACCACCGAGTTCTTTTGCAATTGTAGAGAAGGGAATTTCATAAATATTGTATCCAGGTGTTTTAATTTCGCCTAAGACAATGGTATTTTGATTAAGCCTTTTGTTTAGATGTTCATATGCCCGCTTTATGAGTGGGACAAATATGTCAATTCTTTCTACTGGCGCACGGACAGGTTCTGGACTTATACGAATTTCAGTTGAATTTGTTCCACCCCTTATTCTTGACATAAGTTCAGTAGTAGCGAAGACATTGAGACTATTTTTATGGGCAAGAAAGAGGAGTGCTTCAGATACTGTATTTATACCCTGCCCAGCTTCACCGCAGAGGACTATTGATATATCCTTTTTACTGTTTGCCATTGTCAGAATTTCTTAAATTTACTGTTTGGCGCACCACAGACCGGACAGTATTCTGGCGGTTTTCCAATGTGCGTAAACCCACAGATTGGGCAGATATAGATTTCTTTAATATCAATATCCTTATCCTTTTCCGCAGATGTTTTGGCATCCTGATACATCTTCATATGAATCTTCTCTGCCTCAAGTGCATAATGGGTTGATTGTTCAGCACCTTTTTCATTCTGGAATTTTGCGGTGTTATTAAAGACCGGATACATCTCTTCTACCTCATATGTCTCGCCATCAATCCCGGTCTGTAGGTTTTCAGGTGTCTTCTTTACAATTCCAAGATTTCGTGCATGGTTCGTTGCATGGACCTGCTCTGCATAGGCAATTGCCTTAAATAAACGGGCAATATTTGGCTTGCCCTCTTTCTCTGCAATCTCGCTGAAGATCAAATACTTCATATGTGCCATTGATTCTCCAGCGAATGCCTCTAATAATGCCTTTTCAGTCATCTTCTTCATATTTTACTCCTTGCACACATCAAAAACCCTCTCGCTGCCACCAATTGCCTTGAATTGCCCTTACTATTAATCAACCTTTATCTCCTGCGCATTCTGCCACAGACCGTGGATATTACAATAAGAAAAGGCAATTATATTGCCTGGCTTTTCAGTCTTGAGAGTAAATGTCACTTCAGGATGGGTATAGACGGTGCTTGTGTTTGGTCCGTTGGTTGAAGCACCATGCGCTAAAAATTCAACCTTTCCGA
>CAYQKL010000064.1:0-3738 GCA_964418185.1 uncultured bacterium | reverse complement strand
TTAAAAGACCCTCTGCCATCTGGCTCCGGGCAGAGTTATGATAGCATAGAAATAAGACTTTGGGTTTTTTCATTTTATCTCCATTATAGCGGTCAATTGACCTTTTTCATAGGTTGGCCACAACAGACGAGTTCACCACCGCCAACCTTCTTTACCTCAACCACATTACCGCATATCTCACACTTAAAGATTTCACCAACTTTGGTGACGTTAGGCATATTTACCTCCTTTACTGGTCTTTTACGTCTTTCTGGTTTATGGGTGAACCAGCCATTTTTACCCCTTCTTCACCCTTCTTTACCCTTCTTCACCCTTCTTTACCCTTTCTTGTTACCCTTTTTGAGCCCTTTAAACAATCCCTGCATATTCCCTTAAAATACCCGTGTATCTCTTCAATCCTATGCCCACCAATGGGTTTTTTCTTTTCATTATCCAGTGGACAGGTGATATTAATGTCATAAATTTTATGGCATTTAGTGCAATAAAAATGGTGATGAGCGGTCATTTTAGGGTCATAATGGAAATCAATACCCGTAATGGTAAGCGCCCGAAGCAAGTTTTTCTCAACCATTGCATTCAAGGTATTATAGACCGTGGTCATTGATATAACCGGTAACTCATTTTTCAGGGCATTGAATATAATCTCCACGGTTGGATGGCTATATCGGAATTTATGAAGGGTCTCAAGAATTTTAATCCTTTGATAGGTTGGTCTCAAACCAACCTTTTTAAGGGTATCCTTAATTTGTTTCAAATTTGAAATCATTTCAATCATATAATTATTATAACCAAAATTTAGACAATGTCAAGAGGGAAAGTGTTTAGTTTAATTTGTGCAGGTCATCTCCCTTCATTGTGATTAAACCTTTTCAACCTGATTTTCGTCGGATATATAAAAGGATGTAATATTTTACTATCATTTCTTTTAATTATAGCATTTTCCTGTTTGGTTTCTGCCCAGCCATTGCAAAACCATATCCTTATTGCTACATCTACTAATAGTCTTGATTTCCAGAGACAAAACATAATATTTTGTGATTCTGGTGATGTACCTGATGCTGTTATTGGTCCTGATAGTCAGGTATATGTCTATTTTCAGGGGTTGTGGACGCCAACTGTAGATGGTATTATGGTAGGTATATCTCCTGACGGTCTTTCAAACTGGCAGTTTCATCAAGTGCAGATTCCAGGAACCGGTAGTTGGCCTGGCAAGCCTTGCGACCCGGATATCATTTTAAAAAATGATACCTTCCGCTTATATTTTACAGGTGATCCATACAATGATTGGCGTCCGGAAACATATTCTGCAATATCTTTTGATGGCATTCATTTCGTATTAGAACCAGGTGTACGCTTTGAAATTGCGGGTGAACCTGTGCTTGACCCGAGTTTATTATGGACAGGGGATACATTACAATACTTTGCTGGCGGTGCACCGCCCGGTGAAAACTGGCATGCCCATTCTCAGGATGGAATAAATTTTATCCAGCAACCAAACTTTATGGCTGAGAGTTTGATGCTGGCAAATGGCATTGCAATTTTAGGTGGTTATCGGTTCTATGGTTTTAGGAATATGCCTCCGGGTGGTATTCGTTCACTATATTCCTCAGATGGAGAGAACTGGACTGTGGACCCCGGATTTAGATTGGAGATTGATCCGACAAATGGTCTTGAAAGCCTATATGTCAAAGACCCTGCAGTGGTGTTCAAAGATACCGTCTTCATTATGTATTATGTCACACGCAGGCCATCCACAGGGAT
Source organism: uncultured bacterium (assembly GCA_964418185.1). Lineage (GTDB taxonomy): Bacteria > Hydrothermota > Tepidihabitantia > SM23-42 > JAOAFX01 > JAOAFX01. Next base: position 1,977 of record CAYQKL010000064.1, on the reverse strand, counting down.
AAAAGAATTAGAGCAATCGCCTATCAAAAATTTTCTATTTGAGAGTTCTCCGAATCCTTTTAGCAATTTTACTATAATCACTTATCAATTGCAGGCTGTTACCAAGGTTAGCCTTAAAATCTACGATGCAGTCGGACAAAAGGTTAGGACACTGGTTGATAGTCCACAATCTCAAGGAATTTATTCAGTGGTCTGGGATGGTAAAGATTCAAGCGGCAAAGAGGTATTGACGGGTATCTACTTTTGTCAGCTAAATATGGGTAATTTTACCAGAATGAAGAAATTAATCCGTATAAGATAAAATGATTATTTTGCTTTTTGTTTTGAGCCAATGGATAAAAGAACCAGGTATTAGAATAGGGCCTGGCAGTGTGCCCTATGTTATTTCTGTAGGCGATACGGCCTTTCGTCTCTACTATTGTAACCAACAGGGGATTGTAAGTGCGTTTTCAATTGATGGTTTGAATTTCATACCTGACTCCGGCGTGAGAATCCCACCTGGGGATTCAATGGAAAGAACCGTCGCTGACCCCACATTGGTAAAAATTGGAAATGGCTATCGTATGTATTATAAAGGTGCCACAGGACCTGGTGGGCCAGGACAGGCAAGACACCGCATCTTTAGTGCCGTCTCATCAGATGGTTTGAATTGGATAAAAGAAGGACTACGATATCAAAATTTAGGGTACCCAGATTATGGTTGGACATCAGTTCCTGATGCAATAAAATTGCCTGACGGAAGGATAAGGATCTACTATACCTCAGCAACCGGTGGAATTAGGAGCATAATATCTTATAATGGGCTTGATTTTATTCCTGAGGATGGAATTAGATTGGCAAATTGTGTTGACCCAAATGTGCTCTACTTGCCGGACAGTTCTTATCTCATGTTTTTTGCGACTCAGGTTGGTCAGCCTCAGCATATTGGTTATGCAGAATCCCAAGACGGGTTGACTTTTGTAATTATTGATACTATCATAGACCCAACCAGTCCTTATGACTCTATAGGCTGTGTTGACCCGAGTGGAATAATACTATCAGATGGTCGTATTAGGGTTTACTATGGTGGATTGGGTAGCGCTGGAGCTGTCACCTTAAGTGCTATTTCTACTTTAGGTATTGGTGAAGAAATGAACAGCAGCAGTCCATTAGTCCTTAAAATGTCACCTACGCTATTCTCAAGCCAAACGACTATCCACTACTACTTGCCGACAAAACTCAAGATGAACTTGAGAATTTATAATGTTTATGGTCAATTGGTGAAGAGTTTGGTTTTTGGGATGAAAGAACCCGGATACCATCGGTTATCCTGGAGTGGAAGTGATGACAGGGGCAGAGTTTTGTCATCAGGGATATATTTTGTAAAATTGAATGCGGATAATTTTTCACAAACGAAGAAATTACTACTCTTTAGGTAGCGTAAGGAAAAGGTTAATCGTTTTTTTTTATTTCTAAGATTTCTGGCAATGAGTTAACTATTGTGAAATAGCGAGGATAATTAGATGAATATTTGAAATAATGCCCGTTGATTTTAACGTAATTTATCTGTTACATAAATCTTTCAAACCTTTCTTTCTTCGCTTTACAGATCGGGCAGACTTCGGGTGGTGATTCGCGGGCACAGAGATAGCCACAGACCTTGCATCGCCAGACTGGATAGGGGAGACCGGTTTTGATTTGTTTAGTCTTATACACATCTCTCTTCTCTTTCGGTGGTCTTCTTTCTGGTATGGACTGAAGTTTACCTTCTCCTTTTAGAATCTTTTCTGAAACATATAATCCACAATAACACGCACCATATTCTAAGATATCTGCATCCCGATAATCACACGGGCAGATTATATCCAAATCTTCTTCTTTCGTTCCCGATGCAAGACGGCAGGGACAGGCTGGATAACCATATCTTTGTTCATTTATAATGAGTGATTCTACAAGTTGTTTGGTGAATTCTATATCTGGATTCAGGTGATACCCACC
>CAYQKL010000063.1:0-7382 GCA_964418185.1 uncultured bacterium | reverse complement strand
AGAGAAAACCAAGACGATTAGTGAGATATTCAGTCTCACCAAAATCTGTGCCCGGCGTAGTAAAAACAAACTCATTGAAGACAGAAAATTTTGCATCTTTAGAAATTCGAAATTCTATACGCGGCGTAACCACCGGCGTGATGGCAATAATTACTTTCTTATTATCCCATTCAACCCAAGTATTGCTTTCTATTATCAGCGAAAACCGGGAAAAAAGATAGTATGCACACCAAAAATATCCTGAACCTTGATAGCCCAGCCAGTTGCGTAAGTAATTATAACCGTAATTAAACCAGAGACCTAAACTCGCATCGTAAGTCTTTGAGTTTGTTCCCCATAACCACAAATCAATATCCTTTGTATTATAATTAGCCACTGTTTCATAAACTGAGCCATATTTTGTTTTTATGTCTAATGTCCAATTATTACGAAAATAGCCGTTAAATTCAACATTAAATATTTTAGACCAATCCATAACGGCTGGCTCTTTTCCATATTGAACTCCTAATCCACAAAATAAATTTTGAATAAACCCTGAAGCAAATTCTCGGTATGGGCCAGTCGTAATTGAAATAGATTTACGACCAATCCAGGGGACATAACCAATTTCTCTTACATCAAAGGAATCATCAATTGTTTGAAAACCCATCTTAGTTAAAAAATTGCCTATATAACCCTTAAAGCCACCAGTGAATGCAAGACCCGCTTTTCCCTGATAATCACTTATCGCTGATTGAAAAAGCAATTGGCTTGACCTGAATCGGTAAGCAAAATCAGTGCCCAATGCATAATTGTATTGAGTTTCATTTCTGTGCATCCCGCTTAAGAGCAAACCCAGGGCAGAATTTTCAAAAATTGTCCGTTTAATCCGCACCACACTAAACCATTTTTCTGGCTCAGTCTTAAGCGAATCAGTAAGAACGCCCAAAAAACCTGTATTCCAGCGGCTTGTTTTACTCGTGAATTTTAATCCCCCGATAATTGGCACCGGTCTATCATTCAACGATTTTCCAACCAATCGGGAATAAAATATTTCAAGGGGTTGATAGAAACCAACCCCATCATCAAAATCTGCCATTTTGAAAATATCACTTCCTTCAACAAAGAACGGGCGATTTTCTCTTAAATAGATAGGATATTGGGATAAATTCAAGGTATAGGGGTCAGATTCAATCTGGGCAAAGTCTGGATGTATGGTTGTATTTATTGCTGATTGTGATGTTAAGTCCCATTTTAGATTAAGACTAATTTGGGGTAGAAATTCTTTACCCACCCCATAATAATTTTCGTACCTGAAAATACCTTCCGGATAAAATTCTAAATAATGACCCGAAGATTTAGGATTTATTCCAGTAAGAACACCAAATTTGGAAATTCGCAAGCCCTCTCTTTGAGAAGGCAAGACCCAAAAGTCGGTTTCTTGATTGATCGGAATAAACCTTTTAAAATTTGCACCCCACTCTGAAGTCTTCTTGTGATATCGGATTGATTTAAAAGGAATTTTGATTTCTACCTCATAGCGATCATCGTAGCATCTTACTGCTGAATACCAAACTCCATCCCAGGAAAAGTCAAACTGCCTGCCATCATCAAGAATGATGCCATCTTCTTGTATACCACTTGCCGTTACCCTGAAAAAATAGGCAGTGGCTTTACTATTAAAAGTATCAAGGAATAAACATACCCAATCCTCACCCCCCATCAGATGTGCCTCTGGCTTACGATTTTTGGTCCAGCAACGAAAAGCAATGTAGAGGTTATTTGCATCTTGTATAAAGAAAACTGTAGTATTTTCTGAAGGTTCTTTATCCTCGTAAGGCATATACTGAACAAAACTATATGCTGAATCGGCTTCTTGCCAGAATTCCTCAAGCATCCCATCAATCACTGGTGCATTTTCTATTTGTTTCACCTCAATATATTTATTGCTTAAATAAGGAAAAAGAATTAATAAAAAATACTGCATACATTTAGAATTGTAAGTATGAATAATCTTTGCGGTAACAATAATTGGAGGGTGTCCCGTAACTCAGCAAAATCTGTCTCTGTGGATAAGGATTTAACAGAGATTATTTCTACTTCTATTGAAAACTTACGAAGCAAGATGTCTAATATATTTCCACTCCTATTTATCATTACTATTGATAAGCGGTGGGCTCTCATTGTATAAATAATAAATTATATTCTCGTTCTCTGCAAGTTTAAAACCATCAACTTCAACTTCTTTGCTTTTGTAAGTCAAAATGACTACATCTAAAATGGCTTTTAAATTTTCTTTTATTATTGACACAACAGCATTCGATGAATTAGAAGGCATTGGGGGTATCTTCAATTCAAAATGGAAAATATGATTTTCTCTTTTTTGGATGTTCTTTTTTTTATTATTTCTGTGTTTTTTCATCTGAGAACTATAATGAAATTGGCCGACAGGGTAACAACACAATTTTTATACTCGTCGTACGTTCTATTTCTTTGTAATACTTACCAGTGTAATCCCGGCCCCATCTAATAAGAAAAGAAGATGGTAAGATTATAATGTCTGGAGAAAATTGCTTTATTTCCTTACTGTTGGTAATCAAATATATAAAGTCATCAACAGTCATCAGGTCCCCAAGCATAATGTTCCCGCCCCAAAACAGATTTTTCATCATCACGAATTTTACTTTTACTCCATTCAGTAATTCCTTCAATTTGTAGTATCTAAGCAATAACTCCATTTGTGGTTGCATTAAAAGAGAAACAAAAATTATAACCCTGTGCACTGCATATCTATTCAATATCTCTCTCAGATATTTAATGAAGAATGGTTTGAAAGTTTCAACTAATATTATGCCATATGGCATTGTGGGGTCAGATAAATACCCTTTCGGTTTATAGGGATAAAAATCCTTATCTCTATCCTTAAATTCGGATATTTTGAAAGTAATAATATTACCACTTCTTATTATGACTATCGCTATCTCGTTGCTGTTCATCTCACAACTTAAATTTTGTAGCTTATTACGCGCGGATTCGCGCGAGAATACTTTATGTTCATTTATTGAATAAATTATGTCCCCTACTTTTACACCGGCTTTTTCAGCCGGTGAATTTTTTATAACACCATCTACTATGGCCCGCAAGTCTTTATTCCAGAAAGAGTTTGGACTATATAAAAGCGGAGAACTAATCTGATGACGCATTTTTAAAAAGAATTCGACTAGGTTTATCCAGTGAGTATTTATTTGATTTATTGTATAATCAAGATGATGGTATTTAGTATATCCCGGCGGATAAAGACATATTAATTGAGCCTCATGCTCATCAAGGTATCTGATTGTTCTCTCCAGTTCGCCATAGGATAATTCCGGCCACGCAATGATAGTTCCTCTGAATGGCATTCCATATTTTCGTAACAATTTAATAGAATTTATCGCTATTTCATGGTTGCGGCCACCCATAAGCTTTTTGCGAGTGTCTACGGTAATTGCATTTAATGATACATCTAAAACTAAAGGTTTTAATTGAGCTAAATATTTTACAACTGGTTCACTTAGAAATGTTCCATTTGTTATTATTGGATACAAAACTTCATCGGGGCATTTTTTTCTTACAAGTTTTAATATTTTTAAAAAATCGGGATTCAAAAAAGGTTCGCCATATTCGTGCGAAGTTAAAAATATCCCCTTTTTTGTCTTTGGTGAATAATATTTTAAACGTGTCTCTACTTCTTCCATACTCAACACATATGGTTCCCAAAAAGGAACCCCTTTTAAGTAACACAACTTGCATTGAGCGTTGCATTGAGATGTGGGTGAACAAAGATTTTCTAACAGTGTAGTCGGAGGAGAGGTACACCAATATTCTAGCTTTGGCCTGAAACCCCTAATGAATATTTCTCTACCATCAAAATGCAGTGTAAAAAATGAAAGAATGCTCTCTAATTGTTTTTTTATCATAATAAACCTAGGTTCAGTAAATCTTACCGTAGTGTAACTTGTGTAATGAATTTTTGATTTAGTATTATTAACGACATATTGTTTTCTTATCTGAACTTTTATTTTTTTGTATACAATCCTATATCCATATTGATCTTCCAAATCTACCACTTTTAGTATATTAATCAACACTCTCAAAATGGACTGAAAATATGGTTTATTGTCGTTTATTTTGTACATCTTCATACAAACCTTTGTCCAGTGGATAGAAAAAAAATCCGGCAGATAAAAATGCGGTAGCGGTCGCAAGTAATAAAGCTGAAGTCAAATTAAAACGGGAGCTTAAGAAACCAAACAAATAAGTGCAAATGACAGTAGCAAGACTAATTGATAAATTGTAAGCTGAAATTATCGTTGCGCGCTCTGATGAAGGAATGAATTCATTTAGGTGAGCCATTATAAGCGGCGTATGGGTGGAGTATATGGCGGTATACACAATGTAAGGGATAAAAGCATATTTATTTGTAAAAAGCATTGCAAACAAAAATATTGAACAGACCACACTACTCATAATTAAGAAAATTATAGCTTTTTTTAAATATCTAACGATAACATCCACATAACGAGGCACAAATATTGAAACAACCATCGTAATTGCAAGGATAGGTCCGAACCATGTTAGAGGCATTCCGAGTGTGTGGAAATACGGCTGCCATAGCAGTGAAACTATACCGGATGAGAAAAAGAATGAGCAAGATCCTAAAACTACAAACAGCAAATATTTATGTTTAAATAGGTACGTTGAACCATTTAATATTTTTTTGAGAAAGACTAAATAATTATTTTTTTCGTGAATTTTACTTAGTTTTTTTTCTTGACCCCTTAGAATTGTATACAAAAAAATAAATAGCATCCCACCGCCTTCAATTAACCAAACTTCTTTAAAAAGGCGAAAATATACTAAGGCACTGCCCATTAGGAAGCCCAACGTATTTCCAAAGTAATTGAAACTAGTTAATCTACCCCAGTATTTTGTTAAATCCAAATCCTTATTAATTAACAAAAGAGAATCCACAAACCAGGCATCGAAGGCACCAGACGTAAAAGTTGCTCCAATGCCTGCTAACAGATGAAGAAATAACAATATCAAATAAGATTTGCTGAAATATATCCCAAATGGCACAATCGCACCAAGAAGTAGGGAAATAATTACGGATAATTTCCGACCATATATATCGGCAACTACTCCCGTAGGTATTTCAAATACTAATGTACTCAAGTGATTTACAATAACGAAAGATGCTATTTGCTCGTAAGTAAAGCCAATTTTATTAAAATACACAATCCAGAAAGGTGCCATTAAAGATTTGAAAAAGCCGGAAGCACACACAAGTAATAAGAAAAAACGTAAATTCTTTTTTAAATCTTGCATAGTCTTAAGCTCTTGCCTGTAGGAATGAAATTACCAAATCTTAAATAATTTTCAGCAATACAATATTTTGTTGGACAAAAATGAGTAAATTTACAATTGGGGCAGAAAATTTTCTTGCACAATTCCCTCGCATATCTGCGGATTATTTTTGCCTTTGGAGAACTCCATATCTCAAATATGTTATTGGTTCTGATATTTCCTAAAATTATATTTCTGTTCGGATTTTGTTCAAAAATACGGCACGGCAGAACAACACCACTGGGCATAATTTCGAATCCAACGGTTATGTTACACCCCATACCAAGTGGTGTTTTCGGTGATTTTGGGACATCTCCTTCAATTGCAGTAATGTTTATATATTTTTCTTGTAGATTCCAAATTTTTTCATTAAGATAAACTACATCATCTAAGGTTGGGATAAGATAGGATAATTGTGCACCCCAGTTCCAAGGCTTAAGGCGTGCAAACTTAATTTTATCCATACCAAGATCGGCTAAGATTTTTATAATTTCGTCAACTTGGTTTAAATTATGCTTACCGTATGTAATCTCAACATTTAATTCAAAAGCAGTGGAGTATTTTTTGATGATGGAAATTGCTGACAATACTTTATTAAATGTGCCAGCACCACGAATAAAATCGTGAGTCTTGGCGTTGGCACCTTCTATTGATAAAGTATACCCAACAACATTATATTCATTCATCAATTCAATCATCTTTTTAGAGAGCTCAACGCCATTAGTTGAAATTTCGATGGGAATTTTGTGCCCGTAAAAGGCTTTCAAGATTTCCCTAAAATCTCTTCTTACTAACGGTTCACCACCATTAAGTGCTACTTTAAAAACTTCATATTGTTCCATTTGAGCCGCCAAATTTTCTATTTCGCTTAACTTCATCTCGTTAAATTTATTATATCTAAAATTTCCTACTAAGCAATGTCTACATTTTAGATTACATTTATAGGTTAGTAAAAGAGAAATAGCTAAAGGTGTTTCATAATCACAACTATTGTAAGTGTAATCTTCAAAGTTATCACAATTTTCTACGTTCTTACCCTCAACTAATGTTTTTAATTGTGATAAAGTAGAGGAATACATTTTTTGTGCATTGTGAATTGGTATCCCAAACCTTTCTGTCAAATGCTTTATAATTTTAATTTTGCTAAATTTTAAAGAATGTAATTTGAAGATGAAATACAATAAATAACTATCTGTGCGATAAAGCTTTCGTCTTTTTACGTCATAAATTAATATGCATGTTTTGTTGTTTTTGACTTTCAACCAATATGGTAATTCCATAGCCATTGTTTTGCAAACTATAAAAGGAGGTTTCTCTTTGGAAGAAGCCCCCTTTTATTTATATTACCCGACGCGGTGCTGACGGATGACAACCCGCGTCAATACCCATTTGTTCAATGCGAATCTCGCATCCACTTTCCACTTCTTCTTTAATAAGGATTTCTATATCTTCGTTAAGAATGAGATGCGAAGATTTTTTGTTTATTTTTTTCATTTTTAGCCTCCTCTACAGAAGCGGAACTGGTTACCAATAGAACTTTGGGAGTGAATAAAAGTCTTCCCATTTATAATATCAAACAATGTGAATTTCAACCCCGGCCCCCGAGGAGTACGACTTTTTTGAAGGACCCTTCTCGCTATGGGCTGGGAATTCAACCACGCATCTTACCGATGCGGCCAGCCCACAGGGGTCAGGACCGGAAATGGATTCTGGTTTATCTGGTCTTTCTTGTCTTTCTGGTTTATCTTGTTTTTCTAAAATCTGCTCAATCATTTTTTATCCTCACATTCTCTTTTCCATTTCAGGATCCGTGTCGCCCCTTTATTCTTTTCAAAGTCAATTTTTTGCAAGGCTGAAGCCTTGCCCTACATATTCTATTAGCCCTTTTGAGCCTTCTATAGCCATTTTTAGCCCTTTAATGAATATATATGCAAATTTCGTGCCAGATTGAAAGTGCTGGAATTTCAACACTTTCAATTTTTTTACTGACATCTGATGTCAGTGAGTTATCCACA
>CAYQKL010000062.1:0-7818 GCA_964418185.1 uncultured bacterium | reverse complement strand
AGAAATCATCGCAGCATTTTTACATAATTTATCAAAAAACAGGCATAGTTTTTAATATTAAATTATTGAAATTTCATAAGATTTTGGCATAATCACTTAAAAAATCTCGAAATTGGAGTTTTGTGCCAAAATTGGCAAAACCTGTGCCAAAATTGGCACAACGGCAAATGCAGAACTGGACTCCATTTGTGCGATTTTGTGGATAAAATGTGGATAACTCTGTGCCAAATTTGGCACAAAATTTTTTAAAAGTTTTGAAATTCCAGCACTTTCAATCTGGCACGAATTTTGCATATATATTATGTGATGGCATTTAAGGGGCAATGGAAGTCAAAAATCCCCTTTGTCTCCCCTTTTTCCAAAGGGAGAAAGAGGGGGATTGTAAAAAAGACAATCAGTGGTATAAAAGAAAAAGGCTAAAAATGGCTAAAGGGCAAAATGGAAGACAAGAAAGGATTAATAAGAGAAGAGGCGTGAAAGGTGCGATATGAGTGGCATTAAAAAAGGAGATTTTGAGGATAAGAGATTATGGAACAATATAAAAGAAAAAGTAGAAATTGTTTAACACGGAATTTAAGAAGTTATGTGGTTACGATTAACAGTATAAGATGGGGAATTTGCTGAAAATGTTAAAAGACGATAATTTTTGTTCTGGATGATAGGATGGTTGAAATGTCACCTGAAAATCAGGAAGAATGCAATAATTCATTAAATAATGTAATTACGAAAGCATTGGGGATAAACTCTCACAAATATAAATTTTCTCGTTATAATATTTACAAAAAAACCAGTGATGGGGCACTTCTTATCTTTAATACAAAAACGGGTGCATTTAGTATACTTACTTCCCAATTTATAAATACTGAAGATAAAGAAAGGTATTTGACTGATTTGGTAAAAAACGGATATATTATTGAGAAAGAGCGAAATGAAAGAGGCGAAGTAATTGAAAATTTCAAAAAAGTCACAGATGATAAAACTATTATGAGACTGATAATACTTCCTGCAGAAATGTGTAATTTTAGGTGTATCTACTGCTATGAAACTTTCAGTGGCAGAAAGATGCCGAATGAAATTGCCAAAGCCATAGTTAAATTTGTTTATAGACATATAAAGAAACTCAAAACATTAGAAATTTCCTGGTTTGGTGGAGAACCATTACTTGCAGCAGAATCAATTATATCCGTTACACAGGAATGCTTAAGATTAGCAAAAGCAAATGGTGTAAAATTTTTAGCCGATGTTACGACAAATGGTTACTTGCTTACTCCGAGACTCTGCAAAAATCTTATAGCAGTTGGAATTACCGGCTATCAAGTGACGATTGATGGAATTGCTGAGGTTCACAATCAATATAGAAAGTTAAAAAAGGGCGGAGATACTTTTCAGAGAATATTGGAGAACTTATGCGGAATAAAAAGGCTAAATGATGAAATTTATGTAATTGTTAGGACAAACTTTGATCAAAATTCAACTTATAAATTAGATGAGTGGATCAATCTTTATAGTACAAATTTTGGAGACGATAAAAGATTTAGATTGCTTTTAAGACCCATATTCAGAAGTGGTTCAGAAAATGATAGGCAGTTAAAAATTTGTCCTTTAGAAAAGGCAGCAAAAATTGAAAGTGAATTTTCATTATATTTGTGGAAGAAACTTGGTTTTCCTGATTCGTATTTTTATGAAGTGCTATTACCTTCGCCAAAAGCGGTCTATTGTTATGGTGGGCTTTCTGGTTGCTGGGTGATTGGTGCGAATGGTAAATTATGGAAATGTACTGTTGCCTTAGATGAAACCTCCTCTTTAGGATATTTAGAAGAGAATGGAACATTGAGCATTAATCATCAGAAATTAACTGAATGGCAATCAGATACAAAGAGTTGGATTTATGATTGTGAATGCCAAGATTGTATTTTTCTTCCCTTATGTGTTGGTGGATGCATTTTATCGCGAAAAAAACGGAAAAAGGGGTGTTATATTCTACACCAATCTATAACCGATGCGATGGGAATGTACTACATGAAGAAATATTTGAAAGGAGGTGATTAAAATGGTTACGGTGGTAAAGGCTAAAGAACCTACAATCCCAATTGCTGCACCTGGTAATTGCGGCAGTGGTTGTGGATACTGTTGCGTTATTTAAACGCAATGTGAACAGGGCTCTCAATGATAAATTTTATGAGGGCCCTGTTTTTGATTGGTTGACAGATAGAATAGTTTTAGTATAATCATAAAGATTAATATGAGGTTATATTTATTGGTTGTGTATCTCCAATTTAGAGGAATGTTAAGGAAGGCTCGATATGGACTTCAGTTTCTTCTTCTTCCTTTAATGACTATATCAATTTTTCTTACAGCATATTTTACAGTACGTGCTTTAGGCGGCACTATACACGAACTTTTTTTTCCATTTCTTGTATTTGTCTTATCAGCGAGCGCGATAAATGTTCCAATGCAGGGAGGAAATCAGCTATTTAGCGAACCTACTACCGCTCATCTTTGGATTACACCCCGTGGGATTCTTGCACTATTGACTTATTTTTTGGGTGTTCAAACTATCTATTTTTCAACATTACTTCTTAGTTTAGTAATCGCATATTTTTTAGTCCAACCCCAGTGTTATTTTTTAAATTCTTTTTTAGGATTTTGTCTTCTTGTTTTGTGGTGTATAGGACTTATATGTGTAGGCTTTGGATTCGGAATTCGCTTTCTTTTTGCCTTTCATTTAGCACAGCTCATATTCCTTGGCTTTTATTTTTTTATTTTAATACTTCCATTAACTGGGAGATTAGTATTTTCATTTGTTATTCCACCCGTTGGTATAATTTCGGTTTTCAAAAATGAGGGTAATGTGTTTCAACATTTCTTTATTACTCTTGCCGGTATTTTGGTGTATAATTTTTTAGGGTTTTTGTTTGTTAAGTGGAGTTATAAAGAATACCGTATCGGTAACGGGGTAAATAGAGTATGAAGGTGATTACCGCAAAGCAATTGAAGAAAACCTATCCCACCAAACCACCGGTGGAGGCATTAAAAGATGTTTCGATAGATATTTATGAAGGTGAGACAGTAGCACTTCTTGGACCTAATGGTGCCGGGAAGACAACATTTTTGCGGATTATTACGGGCATTCTCCTTCCTGATTCAGGTGAGGTTACCATATTTAATTGTAATCCTATCAAATTTCCCGCCCGTGCGGCACGTTTCTTTCGTTTTCTACCTGAAACACCTTTTTTACTACGCGATAATTCGCTTTGGGAGAATGCCCGGTTCTGGTTTGAGTACTGGATGGAAAACTTTCCGCGTGATAATTTATATGAAATTTTTACTCGCTTCAATCTTATTAATCGCGCTCAAGAACCACTTTCGCGTTATTCCCGAGGAATGCTACAAAAAGCAGCCCTTTCGTTTATGCTCGCGACCCAGGCACCCGTTATTATCCTTGATGAACCAACACTCGGGCTTGATGTCGTATCGGTTAAAGAAGTGGTCAATATGATAAATCAATTAAAAGAAACACAAAAAACACTTCTAATTGCTTCCCATGCTATGACATTCGTGGAAAAAGTTGCTGACAGGATAGCCATTTTTAATGATGGAAAGATTCTGGAAGTAGAAGACATCAATTATTTTAAATCAAGGCATTCGCGCCCAAAATATGTAATTTCTTATACACACAATGAAAATGGAGAAATAATAACCGAAACATTTACCGATTCCGAAGAGATGAACCTACGCCTTAAACAACTTATCTCTAATAATATAAAAATCGTAGAAGCTACTAAATATACGGATTCGCTTGAGGAAATTGTCCAGCGTACTTTGGCATCAGGAAAAGGATAAATGAATAAAAAGAAAAGGCCATATTGAATTTTTATTCCAAAAAATCATCCTTTCCTACAGGATTGGTAAAAAAATTGATTTGGGGGATAGGCAACTTTGGTGAATAGTTCAGGTTGCGGATAAAATTGGTATAAAAACTTGCGTTTCCACCCTTGACAAATTAAAAAATTTGAATATAATATGGCATATGATTAAAAATTTTAATAAAAATGGCGTTATTTATTGCGAAAATTTAACAAAGATTTATAAGAATAAGAGACAGGGGGTCAGGGCGTTAGATGGTATCTCTTTTGAGTTAAAAAGGGGTGAGATAGTCGGTTTTTTGGGTCCAAATGGTGCAGGTAAGACCACGACTATTAAATGCCTCTGCCGTTTAATAAACCCAACCCAGGGCAGTATTTTTATTGATGGGAAAGCAAACTTTCTTTTACGGGGAATGCAAAAGGCATAATTCTAATATATGAAGAATATCTGGCAGATTAAATCATTTGTTCTTTACCTCATCGGGCAAACTATTTCATCATTGGGTGATGGATTCTATATGATTGGTTTTATGTGGTTAACCCTGGAACTATCTGGTGGCAAAGGTATAGCACTGGGTGGAGTGCTCAGTATTTATACACTTGGTGAGATATTCTTCGGTTTTATTGCCGGTCCTATTGTGGACAGAGTCAATAGAAAAAACTTGCTCATTTTTATTGACATTATACGAGGAATAATCGTGCTCTTGTTATATATATTTGTCAAATTCCAGAAGGCAACTATTCTACATATTTATGTTGCCACGCTTGGTTTTGCCATATTCTCTCCATTCTTTCACAGGGCGGAATTTGCAATCGTTCCTCAGTTGGTTGAGAAAGATTTGCTATTGTCTGCCAATGGATTACTCAACGGGTCAAAACGGTTGATGCAAATTATTGCACCTGCCTTAGGTGGTGTATTTATTGGGATTTTCGGTATTGCAAGCTGTTTCTTTTTTGATGCCATTTCTTTTTTTGTTTCAGTGATATGTATTATATTTATTGCAATAACACCTATTCAAACAGATAAAAAGGGTTTTGGGCTTAAAGTATTTATCTCAGATCTGAATTCAGGCTATAGATTTTTGATAGGTTCTTCATTTCTATTAACCCTGGCTATCTATGCCGCCTGTATAAATTTCTTTGGTGCACCGATTTTTCCTTTACTGCCCTTAGTATCCCAGAAAACAGGGTCTGGTGCTACAGTATATGGGGCAATGATGAGTGGGTTGTCAATCGGATTTATTGTTTCCAGTTTACTTGTTGGTATTATTGGTAAATTTCTTAGAAAGATATCAATAGTATTATTGGGATTGATTATATCTGCATCTGCAATAATGTTGATGGCGCTGGGCATAGGCATGATTCCTTTGATTATTGCTGCAGTAATCCTTGGTTTAGGTCTGAATTTCTCTAATCTTCCTATAATGACTTTCTTCCAAGAGAAGGTTCCTCAGAATAAGATTGGTGTGGTATCAAGTTTTGTATTCACCATTGCCCAGGTTGCAATGCCGGTCTCAATGGCATTGAGTGGCCTTCTGGTTGATATCTTTTCTTTGCGAGTCATCTTTATTACTATCAGCTTAATTTTGATTATCGGTGCATTAATTGGATTCAGAATACCACAGTTCAGACAAGAGGTGGTACAAGATAAGAATGTGGAATGATTGTGATCAATTACAATGAAACTTTTTTGAAAAAAATAGCGTAATACATTTTAGTTATAAGGCTAAAAAGGGCACAAGAAAGGGTAAAAAGGGGTAAACAAGGGTGAAGACGTGAAAAGTGTACCGTGTACCGTGAAACGGGAAAGAGAAAAAATAGACGGAAGGATTGCAAAAGAGTTTGAAAATCGGAATTTTGATCCGCCCCTCTTCCGCCAAGCATCATGGCGGATGGCGGATTCGGATTTCGGATTTATTTCTGATACGGGTTGCGAAACCGTATAACGAATGACGAAATCATTTAAAAGGAGGTTTAATGAATCTATTATTAATCTTTTTGCTCTGTGTGAATAACAAATTTGTCGAAATGCGGTTCTGTGATACTGCACCGGTGATTGATGGGTATATGGAAGAGGTTTGGCAAAAAACGGATTCAGCCTATGATTTTATCCAGAATATGCCTTATGAAAAGTGCCCACCTTCGGATGAGACCGTGGTCTATCTCTTACAGGATGAAAATAATCTCTATGTTGCCTTTAGATGCTGGACAAAGAATACAAAACCCGTAAAACAAATGACTACAAATGATGATGCAGTTGTTTTGTATATAGACCCATTTGGTAGCAAAACGACTGCCTATTCCTTTACTGTCTATATCAGCGGTTTATATAACGATGGCTTGATCCTTGATGACAATCGATCTAAGGATAACTCCTGGGATGGGGTCTGGAATTATGGAGTGAAGACCTATGATGACAGATATGAAGTGGAGATGAAAATTCCTTTTAAATCAATCCGCTATAAAAAAGATTTTTCAGAATGGGGGATAAACTTTAAACGGTATATCAGTGCAAAACAGGAGAGTGATTACTGGACCGAGGTGACACAAAAAGAAGGAAATCTGGTTTCCAAATATGGCACATTAAAAAATATCAATCCCAAGTCATCTGGTTATTACTTTGAATTCTATCCCGAAGGGTTTGTGCGTTATGATAAAGAAGCAGACTCAACTGGTAAGATTAAACCCAGTGGCAGTTTGAATCTCAAATGGGATATAACCTCACAGACCACGCTCAATGCCACGGCATTTCCTGATTTTGCCCAGATTGAATCTGACCCATTCACATTAAATCTAACAAAATATGAGACCTATCTGAACGAGCGAAGGCCATTCTTTATTGAGGGTTTTGAAATATTCAGAATGGCGGATTTTGGCCATGGTGCTGGTTTCTATACACCCTTAAGGATATTCTATTCCCGCAGGATTGGCAAATCAATAAATAACGAGGTTGTGCCGATAATTGGTGGGTTAAAACTGACGAGTAAATCAGAAGAATTGAATTACGGTATTTTTGGTGCCTATACAGATGAATTAAAGCATGGTGATACACTCATCGAGCCGAAAAAAGGATTTGGGGTTATGCGTGCAAAGATAGGTGTATTGCAGAATTCTGATTTAGGACTTTTGTTGAGCGGGATGGCAGTAAATAGTGATACCTATAATTATGCTATTGGTCTTGATGGTGTATATCGTTCTGGTCCGAGCCAATTGTTAATGCAAGGTGCTTTTAGTAACAGAAATAATAAAAAGGGTTTTGGATTTTCTTCGGGCTTTATGGGTTTTATCAAGAATTTTATGACCATTTCAAGTGCCCAGTACATTCAGGATTCATTTGATGTTCGGGATATTGGTTATGTGCCCTGGGCTGGAATGAAAAAATTTATGCTCTTTACAGGACCATACAAGACCTATCCAAAAGGTCTTTTAAGGACCATCTGGATTGGTTTTGGTGGTGCCTTAATCCAGGACCCTGGGGAAGTGAACTGGTCAAAGATAGGATTTCTCTGTTTCAATCCCAATCTGCGCAATAACTGGGGAGGGAATCTTGAGATTGAGGCAGGACCTTATTATGATGCAGATACAAACTTTCTATTCCGTGCTGTAAATCTTTCTATCTGGGGTAATGGTGCAAAATATAACACCTGGTTTGGTGGAAATGTGAATTACTCTTACAACTATCCCCGTAATTTTCTTGCGTATCAGGCATCAACCTATCATGGTTTTAACTGGACTATAATGCCGCGTATTTCATTGAATTTTGATTCCTATTCCTGGATTGAATGGGATACTTTGAATTCCATCATTGCCATCTGGCCTGTGGCAACACCGAGAATTGATTTTACGATTACTCCAACAATGACCTTTGGGATATTCAATGAATTTGTCTTTACTACACCGGGCACAGATTTTGGTGAGACTGAATATCTCACTAATCGTCTTGGTTTTCTCT
>CAYQKL010000061.1:2251-7903 GCA_964418185.1 uncultured bacterium | reverse complement strand
TTAAAAACTATGCCTGTTTTTTGATAAATTATGTAAAAATGCTGCGATGATTTCTCTCTAACAGAATGCATTCCAGGGCACAGCAAGAATATTTTTCGTCAGGTATTGAAGTTCACATCCAGCATATACAACGAGCCCAGCAACAGTCATTGGATGGTCTTCAATGAAGGCTTGCATATTCTGTATGTCATCGTAATTAACCTTTTTTGCAAGTTTAACTTCAACCGCGATTATTTTCCGTCCCACTTCCAGAACAAAATCAATTTCTTTCTCCTTTCCACCCCAGGTGCGCCAGTAGTATAAATTTCCTTTGAGTAGAGAGGCATATATATTCAAATGGAGGAGAATGAGGGTCTCAAAAAGATAACCCTGAAACTCTAATGGAATCATTTTATAATTTCGATAACCAGCCAGATAGGAAACCAGCCCCGGGTCAAGGAAATAGCCTTTTGGAGATTTCAGAATCCGCCGCAACCTGCCTTTTGTGTATGGTCTTAATTTAATGAAGAGACAAGATGCATCCAATAGATTGATATAGCGGTGCACAGTCGGTTGACTCATTCCACATCGCCGAGCAACATCCATCTCATTCAAAATTGAGCCCGACTTAATAGCACATACCTCCATTACCCGATTGAAGTCGCTCAATGACGAAATTTCGCTTAAATCTCTTAAATCCCGCTCAAGATAAGTCTTCGTATACCCTTCCCACCATGCCACAATCTGTTCATTATCCTGAAAATTCAAAACCGAAGCCAAAAATCCACGAAACATATAAAATAATGGATCCACTGCATCAACCCTTTCTTCTGCGGGTAATTTCCCCTGGGCAAGATCAATGATTAAGGTCGGTGATTTTTTTTGCCATTCCCTCAATGAAAAGGGTAGAAGAATAAAATATGAACTCCGTCCCGCCAGACTTTCTGTTACCTGCTTCATAAGTAATAAATTGGCTGAACCAGATAGGACAAAATGCTGTTGCCGATTTTTATCAACGATTCGTTTAATGACCGGGAGTATTTGTGGTGCCTTCTGCACCTCATCAATGACGACATTACGACCTAAAGATAAAAGTGATTCAGGATTCCTTCTTGCCTGACCAAGCACATCAAGGTCATCAAAAGAGAGATATTGCCAGTCACAGAACGGCTCTTCGTTAAGTATCAAGGTGCTCTTACCGGTCTGACGGGCACCTGTAATAACAATCACAGGATTGACATCAAGGGTATTCTTTATCTTTGTGGCAAGCCATCTTGGACGGTAATCACCATTTTCACTGGATTTGAATTTATTCATCATATGAATAGATTCTAATCATATTTTGAATCATGTCAAGGATTTTATTGCTATTAGCATTTTCGATGTGCAAAAAATTTTTTTATTCACCAACCCTTTGAACACTTGAATTTGATAATTCACTGCATCCAGTGTCTGACAAATTTTTCAGACAGGCGGAAAAGCGGTGCAAAACAAAGACACAGAGATTATAGATAATTTGTAGAATGTGATGAATTTCTCACATAGAGAGGTTCAGACTTTCTATTTTTTTAGAGAAAATAAATTTTGTGATAACCACAATTATTATAAGAATGATTAAAAATACTACAGGTGTATATCCAAGGCTTTGCGCCTTGCCTATGGCTATTCGGATATTTTGCGATTCAATATAAGTAAATAATCCAAGTACAATTATTTTTCATTATACGAATTAACCAATGATCCATTATTTTTAATCTCTCTCTATTTTCTTCTTCAGAATAACTTAATAAATAACCGAACATCTTTGGATAATGACCAGCAAGGGTAAGTGCCAAAAAGAGTATTATTGACACAACGGGCAGAATAAACAATGATTTCTTTTCGCCCCAGGAATTGGGCTTTCCTGATATATCAAAATGGGCAGGAACTTTATCCGGGATAACTGACCACGAGTTAAAAATTAGAAAAAATTGAAATAGCATTAACCCGATTGCAATAACCTCAAGGATAATTATCAATAAAATTATGCCTTTTTTATATCCCATCAATCTTTTTCCCTCTGGTAAAGAATCTTCTCTCTCATTGTTATAGGAGTTTCTTTACGTAGTTGTTTTTCAATCCTGAAAATATAATAGAAGATTAACATAACCACAACTAGAATTGGGATATAAGCAACTTCTCCTGATAAACGCCCACTCTGATATAAAGCGGCACCGATATTTCCTAAATAATGGAACAGGACTGCAAGAAGATAATATTTCAAAAAATTACGATGAAAACCCATCAATACAATTGCAGTCATACACCCATGGACAACAACAGCCATAATCCTTTCACTAAAATAACCCAATAAAAGCAAGAAAGAACCAGTGGCATATTCCGGCATTTTTTGAGTAAAGGAGATTGCCAAATACCAGGCTTCGCCGATACCGAAGCCAAAACCCAGAACGAATCCGGCAACTAATGCCTGTTTTTTGTCCTTTAATGCCTGCCTCAAATCGCTAAAAATAACCGGTAATATTTTTATTGCCTCTTCAGTCAATGGAGCAAGCAAATTGGCAATGGGTAAAAACCATAAGGGCCAGAGTTTTGGGTCTTCTGATAGATTGAACAATGACAATAATTTAAGCCCAATCGTTCTTTTTATAGCGAGATTTACCAGCGGACTCAAAGGCAGATTTAAAATTAAATACAGATAAAAATATTTTATCTCTTTTAATCCCCAGCGTCCAACCCAGAGATAAAGAATAGCCAGTCCTGTAATTGTAACTATAAATGCCCAGATGTAGAAATTCATCTCAACTTTGCCTTCAATGATAGAATGAATCTCGTCTCATCCCGGGGTGTAAGCCCAAAAAGACCCTCATCAGTTTTTATTAGAATTATATCTTTACACATTCCTGTAGCACACATCCGCACATTTCCTCAATCTGCATAATAAACCTTACTAATAGTATAACCTGGTAATTTCCATCCTGTGGATGTAGGACGATACCGAAGGTCAGTTTTATTAATTTCCTTGATTTCAGAATAGGGAATCTTCCAGTGAAAAGGTCCACATATTAACCAGAGTGCATCGGCTCTAAGTTCATAGCGCATTGTGGGATATATTAACAAAAAGAATATTGATGCACCAGGAATAATACTGAAAATAAAAATGCCGAAAAATGAACTTTGTTCAGAATGTGGGTTTCTAATTGCAAGTTGGAGAAAAAAAACAAGAATGATAACCAGCGAAATGCTGGTTAGCCATCCTGATATTGAAAATCTTGGTCTAATGACTTCCATCTGCACCTCCAGTCTCTTCAATGTCCAGCACCTGAAGCCCTGCGATATTTTTGATTAAATAATTTGGACTTTCTTTCCTGTAAAGAAATTTTTGGGCTGGAGACTGTGGATGCGCACAGAGCGTCATCCTTACTCCAAGACAGTCAATCTCACCAAACTTACATTTGACTGTCTCTTCTATCGGTTCTACTTCTATTAGAATTTTTTGACCGATGTTAAGATTTATGAGATATAATCTTTTGATTGGCAAGATGCCGCAAGCAATAAGCCTGAAGATATAAAATGCTGAAACGTTATCATAGGTATTATCATTATCGATATCAATTCTAATTTTTTTCGTTTCTTGTTCCGTTAAAATTGTGGCAATAACATTTTTTTTCTGATACTCACCTTTTATTGTCACATCCTTATAGGGATTTGTTATATAGGACTCGTAACGCAAAGGTCGAAAATCCAACCTGGATAGATAAACTAACGTTTTTTCTTTAATATTTGGGGGATAGATTATTGTTTCATTTACAATCTCAATGTTATTATCTCTTTTAAATATTGTAGTCAATTTGCCAATTTCTGTTGTTCTTTTTGTACCTTCAAGAAATTTTATACTGTATATTGCCTTTTCATAATTTAAAAAAATATCTTTCATATCTCACCTATTTTTTTGAAACAGATTTGAAAATTTTTTGGTATACACCATTCTTTTCTATCAGTTCATTATGAGTCCCTGTTTCAACAATTTGTCCTTCTTCCATTACACAAATTTTATCTGCCACCATTATTGTAGATAACCGATGTGCAATCAATATTATAGTCATATCTTCTTTCATTTTCAGCAAGACCTTTTTTATCTTTTCTTCGCTTTCGGCGTCTATAAATGAAGTTGGTTCATCTAAAATCAATACTTTTGGTTTTATTAAAAATGCACGGGCAAGTGCAATCCGTTGTGCCTCACCTGCCGATAGGTTAATTCCACCTTCGCCAATAAAAGTCTCATAACCATCTGGAAGGTCTCCAATAAAATCAAGTGCGGCGTCTTTTGCTACCCTATAGACATCTTCTTTAGAAATTAATTTCAGACCGTATATGATATTCTCCCAAATTGTGCCCGGAAAGACATAATCATTCTGAAGCATCAGGAGCACAGATTTTCGTAAAGATACGATAGTAATATCCTTTATATTCATATCATCTAAGAAAATTGCGCCTTGGTTGGGTTCGTAAAAACGAACCAATAGCTTGCAGAGTGTCGTTTTGCCCACCCCACTTTTTCCAACCAAAGCAAAGATATTATTAGCGGGAATCTCAAGATTTATATCCTTCAACACCGGTCGGCAATTATAACCAAAGAAGAGATTTTTTAATGTAACCCTACCATCCTTAGGAGTATAATCAATTGACCTTGAAGATTCTAAAACCTTTGGTTTAAGATTTAAATATTCTATACATCTATTAAGACTCGAGCGGATGTCCTGAAAAGACAAAACGAGATTTGTAAGGGTATAAATTGGTTGATAAAGTATATTGGTAAATAGAAGAAATGCCATCAGAGTTCCAAGTGTTATATGCTCATTGATTACCTGACTGCCCCCATACCATAAAATTCCAAATGCCCATAGGTTATTTGCTGTCGCCACTATAGTGCTTGAGAATTTACCAAGCATAAAGGCACGAACACTCACCTTTACCAGCTCATGTAGTTTCTTATGAAATCTAATCTGTTCTTTTTTTTCAGTAGATAATGAACGAATCAGTTGAATTCTTCGGAAATGTTCTACCGTATAACCGGTAAGATCTTGGTCCTTTGTTTTAACTAATAGCGAATACTTGAGTAAAGGTTTCCGAAACTTCGTTATTATAATAACTTGAATGCCAAGGATAAGAAAAGTAAATAGAGATAGATTTAGATTCCATAAGACCATAAATATACCACTAATTAATAGAATAAATTGAAGCGGTAATGTAACTAAGATATTGCTCCAGGATGTTTCAAGCACAGTGGTATCTTGTAATAAACGGTATGCAATCTCACCGCTCTGGGTTTTACCGAAAAATTCTAATGGACTATTATATTGAAGGCTCACGAAGAGATCCATCCGAAATTTTATACCGCTTTTCCGAAAAACCTTAATCAAGATATAATTAGAAGCAAGCATAGTAACAAATAGAACTATAAGAACCAATATACAGAAAAGAATAAACCTTGAGAGCAGGAAAAGATTCTTTTGTGCAATAACATTATCGATTAGAAATCTTGTGAGAAATGGTGTAGCGAGCGTGCAGATTTGAGAGATGGTAGCGAGAGCGATACCGGCTAAAATGTATAAACCTTCGCCTTTCGTATATTTTGCGAGAATGGTGCAATATTTTTTAATATCTTTAAGCATC
>CAYQKL010000061.1:0-2151 GCA_964418185.1 uncultured bacterium | reverse complement strand
TAATCATCACCACCGACTGTTTCAATGGTTGGGGATTGATAGGTAAGAGACATTTTTATCACCTCCTTTCATTTTTATTCTATTGATTCTTTCAATGAATTTAGATTCATAATAATAAGCTAAAATTTTAACATCGCCTCCAAATCCAAATTCATTTTTTGAAAATCCTTCTTCTACAAACCCTTCTTTGAATAATATTTCTTTCAATTCTAAATCAAGAGAATCTTTTAATAATTCCAATATCCTTATTTTTGTAATCTCTCTTACCGCCAGCGCAGGAAAATTATCATTGGCATATCTCAATAGATTAGCAAACCAATCCTTGAGAGAGACAATTAATCTTATTGTTGCCGCAGTGGTATTCTGAAGTAAGGGCAACTCTATAGAAATAAGACCAATTATTTCTTCTCTATAAAATAATAAAAAGAATTCTTCAATATAAGCAAAGAGTTTCTGACGAAGTGCCAGTGTTTCATAATCTAAATCCCTAAAATACGGAGACCTGTAGCAAAAGAGCTTTTGTTGATTATCGGCGGAAGATTGGTAAATCGGAGATGATTTGATGAATCTCTCAATTTTGAGTATATCATCTTCCTGTCCAATGATAAGGGCAAAATCTGCACTCAATGGTTCCTTAAAACGATATAAAAATGGATTATAGCCCTCCCATTCAATTATTCCAAGACGAGAAAAACTGGCAATGGTTTTAGCAATATCCATCTTTAATCTCTTTTCTTCAACCATAGGATATCTATTCTTCATTTCATTCTCTATCTCTTCTAATGCCCTTGTGCCATCGCAAAGATCTAATATCTCCTTTGCAGTAGGATTTATTATCAAATCTCGCGTTTCAGGATGTGTTTTAGAAATGAATGTCCAATAACCTTCCTTTTCTTTCCGTAAATAAGATAAGTTTTCTTTTCTGAATATCGGTTTCGCTCTGCTCATTATTTATATCCTTCTAATAATTTATCATCAATAAGGTCCAACTCAATATTCTTATCAAACCAGACAATAGGAACTCCTTCTTCCCTTTTTCCAAAATCCAAACAGGAAACAATTCTTTCTGCCAACTCTTTTACCTTTGGTACCTCCCAAATTCTTGCCAGACCATTATTCCAATAATCACTCAATTTGTGCCTCCGTAAATTACCAACGCTTAAAGGCAAATATGGAGATACTATAATGCTTCCATTAGCACCTACATTTACAAAATTAACACAGTGTTTACAAATTGTTCTAAAACGGATTAAATGGTCTACCGGGTCACCCCATTCAATACGAATATCATTATTACACTGCAGTTTGTTAATTTTTCTTACTATCGCACGATATTGAGTAGGCGTAGGAGTAATTTCCTGAATGTTTATTTGTGCCCTTCCGAGAATCATTAGTGGTTGAACACGAAAACTGGTCGCACCTAATTTTGCACATAAATGATATGCCTCTTCAACCTCGTGCCAATTAAATTTCGTCGGCGCAAATGCAACCGAAATATCCTTAAAGCCGGCTTCCTTAAAATACAATATTGCATTAGTTGCATGCACAAAAGCATTCTTATGCGGACGCAATTTTTCATGAGTTTCCGGGCATGCACCATCAACGCTTACCTGCACATTTCTAACGCCACTTTTAAATAGCTTCTCTGCCTTTTCCCTTGTTATTAAAGAGCCATTTGTCACCATTGAAACCATAATTCCATTGGTAGCCAAAATATTTGCAGCTTCGCAAAGAATATCTTCCCTTAGCATTGGTTCTCCACCGCAAAAACATAGATTATATGGTTTTAACTCCAACACATCCTTAATAAACTCGAGTATCTCTTTATCGTCTAATTCGTTATCAACGATCAGATTTTCACCACTTAGATTATAACAATGTAAACATCTGTAATTGCACCTATTGGTAGTATCAAATGCCATTTGATGCGGCCCCCTTAACACACGCGCATGCTTTAATGGAATATTTGATACTACTGGAATATTTGCTTCAGCCATTTTTACTCCTTATTTTTCGGTTTATTAAAATCTCCACAGGGGTCGATACCGGAATCTGGTCTGTCTGATTTTTCTCGTTTTTTTGATCTATCTGGTAACAAGCCAAAGGCGATACTGCGTCTCCTGCGAGTCCGCCAATTTCCTGGCGGGCGAT
>CAYQKL010000060.1:0-8062 GCA_964418185.1 uncultured bacterium | reverse complement strand
TTAACACCCCTCACCATTTTTTACTCCTGTTCTTGTGCCTTTTCCAGGATGCTGATTCGATTTTGGATTTCTTCAAGTTGCTTCTTTAGAATTTCTGATTGTTCTTTCAGCATTGCCATTTCTTCCTTTGGGGTTGGTTCATAGTCATAGGGCATTGGCCAAATTCCAAAGGCAGGATAACCGGTTCCTGCCCTAATCCAGTTAGGAAGTCCTGTCGCATAATACCAGTGCCTCCAGCCACGACCACCGCCACGGCCAAACCAGCCGCAACCCCAGAAACCCCATCCCGGAATTGGATTCATATAACCAGGCACAGGATAGCCAGCACAATAGCCGGCACCACGTCCAGTCATAGGACCCGATCCAAGAGGTCCTGTTCTATTTCCTGCGGGCATTTCAATCACCTCCTTTGTTTTTGTTAATGATAACCATTTTCATTTATTGGCAAATTTTTTTTATTTCTCTTGCTGGCATCTATCACAAATCCCATAAAATTGAATCAGATGTCCTGTTATTTCAAAATTATGTTTCTTAGAAAGCCCCTTTTCGGTCCGTTTGAGAAGTTCAAGTTCGTCATCAATGAAATCCGTATAATCTATTACCCGTCCGCATTTTGTGCAGATCAAATGATGATGGTGTTGTTTTCCCTTTGGTCCTTCGGTCAGCTCATACCGTGCCTTGCCATCACCAAAGTCGTGTTTATAAACGAGTCCAATCTGGACAAGCAGTTCCAGGGTTCGATAGACAGTAGTTAACCCGATATTGGGATAATCTTTATGAACTGCAAAGTAAATATCCTCGGCACTGACATGCTCGGTTGTTTTGCTCAAAATATCAAGAATTGCCTGTCGGGCAACGGTTATCCGATAACCACAGCCCCTAAATCTGCCGTGCCACCAGGGCGGACAGTAATCAAACCTTCTTGGCATTTTTCTCCTTTTTGAAAATGGTTTCCATTATCACTAATAATATAATCAAAAAATGCCAAATGTCAAGGGGTAAAATGTTAATGTTCTATTCAGTCAAAAATTGTTGATTTTTGTGCGAAGGGGTACTCATAAATAGACAATATCTTCGTCATAGTTCAGTGATAGGAAAAGCAAGAGATAGTCGCGGATATGGCGGGTTATGAGAAAGTTGTTTTTCATATTATTTTTCCCATTCTCACCAAGTTTTCTTGCATATTCAGGCTCATTCAGCAATTGTTTCAAATAGTATGCAGTACCATCAATAGAATAAGTAAGAATTCCGGAGTATTTATGGGTTATCTGCAAAGGAATTCCACCAACTGCTGAGGCAATCACGGGTCTTGCCTTCCACAATGCCTCAGCCACAGTAAGCCCAAATCCTTCTTTTAATGATTTCTGTAAAATTATAGTGGATGTCCGTTGTAGCGCATTTATTTCTATATCGCTTGCCGGTGGTAAGAAGAGAATATGTATATCAGGGTCGTCTGATGATGCATCCTGCACCTCTTGCAAAACCTTCATCCCTTCAGGGTCATCGGTTGCTCCACCACCAGCAAGGACAAGCTGGCAGTCAATATACTGTTTAACTTTTTTATAAGTTTTTATCACACCAATCGGGTCTTTTAAATAATCAAACCGGGAAATCTGTGTTACAATTGGTCTATCTTTATCAATACCATACCGTCCAAGGATACTCAAAATAACATCATCGGGTAGTTCTCTATTTTTATCACTCAATGGATCAATTGATGGTGAAATCAAGACCTGGGGAATTTTAAGTTTCCTGGCAAAGGCTGGAGCTGAGAAGACCGCCTTGTCATACTGGTTGATATAGGACTCTAAAAAATTTATTGTATCTTCCTGGGGTTCAGTAAAATCAATATGGCAGCGCCAGAGCCATTTTTTGCCAATTTCTGGTTTTTTATTTACCAGGGCAATGGGCTGGGGGTCGTGGACAAATACAATATCTCCATAAAAATTCATCTCTTTAGAGTTCATCCTGTTGATTTCAAGAAAATAATCTAATTCATCATCGGTCAACTCTACTGCAACACCATGCAGGGCATTATGCATCTTTTTGGTGATGGTAAAAAATTTCTCGTCCCCTTTTATAACATCCCAGCGGGCATCAACGCCGAGTTCTTTCAAAAGTGGTATCATTCGCATAAGAATTTCTGCAACTCCACCACCTACGGATGTAGAATTGATATTTTGAAGAATTTTACCACTCAGTTTTTCAGCGATGAGGTGTAATTCATCAATGACTCCCTGTCCTACAATTGATGCGTATTCTTTAAGCGCTGGCATATTTTGAAAGTATTGTAATGATTCTTTTGCGCAGACCCTCAAGCGTGATGGTATAGAAGTCCAATCGTCCAATCTCAAGACCTGCCTTTGTTTCACCATTTTCTTTTAACCAGCGGGAAAAATCGCTCTCACCATTTCGTAAACGAATTATTGATTCAATGAGATGGAAGTATAATGAGTTGATACTGACTTTTTTTAGAGCATCAAGAAATTCGCGAATATTACTTGCCACATAAGGTGTGGGCAGAACAAAGGTCTGACAATCCATAAAATGGAATTCCTGGCCTTTAGGTGCGATTGCAATTGGGCTTTTATTTATTATATACTCATTGATTATATTTATGAATTGATCTTTCAAAGTTTGTAATTCATTAAATTTAATAATATCCATACTTGCTAATGACTCACCGAGTTCTTTTATATTCAAGCTGTGATTCACCCAGTAGGCAAAGTCATTGGGCGGTTCAGGATATAATGTTAGTTGTTGATATAAGAGCCGATGGGTGTGATAATAGATTGAAGATAGAGGCACGGTCTTTATTCCTTGCAGTAATTCAGGGAGGTTCTTAGCCCTTATTCCTAGAAGTTGAATAAGCCGGAGGCTGGTCTTGAAATAAAATAGTTCAGGCATTTTCAGATTTTGTCAGTTCATCAAGGAGGGTACGCACATCAATATGACTGCGCACATAAAATTTTGCATAAGACTGTGGTGTACCTACTTTGATTGTGTAGGTATTGTAATCAAGGAGAAGTTTGAACAAATCTTCATCAGTCCAGTCATCGCCGATAGCCATTATGAAATCAAAAGTCTTCTTTGAGAGCCAGTGAAGCCCGGCAGCTCCTTTATTTGCACCGGAGTTTCTCACCTCTACAACCTTGCTTCCCTGAAGTATCTGTAAATCAAGGTTTGCAGTGAGATAAATTAGATTATCAATCAGTTCTTTGGCAACCCTCTCAGCCCTTTCCCGATTTGCATTCCGATAGTGCCAGACAATTGAATATTCTTTTTCTTCAATGAATGAACCCGGGAGACGGTCTACATACAACTCCATTACCGCGCGAATATCAGAAATCCAATTATTAGTCATAGGTTTAAGCAATTCCCATTCTTTATCTTTTTCCCTTAGCCAGATACCATGTTCGGCAATAAGGGATAATGGCAATGAACCAAACCAGGATTGGACGGTTTTTCTGTCACGGCCACTGATCAAAATCAATTCTGTATTATTAAGATTTGATAATTTTTTCAAAATCTCAAGAAGTTCTCGGTCAGGAACAGCCATCTCTGGTCTTGGTGCAAATGGCACAAGTGTTCCATCGTAATCAAGGAATATCAGTTTATGGACACTATTTTTGAAATCAGTTATTAACCTCTGTCTTACCACCGGGGTTAAAAAATATGTTGTATATTTATCCTGGAGTTCCTTGACTTTATCTAACCCGCGCAGAAACTCGGTTGCCCATCTTATAACATTATACCGACTGATACGATTCTGCATAATTACATTTCTTCGTTTCTGCTCTTCCAAATCCATTTCAAGGGCGTCTTTGATTTTACTTGCAAGTTCGTCAGGATTATTGGGATTAACAATCATTGCCTCACGCAATTCTTCGGCGGCTCCGGCAGTTTCACTCAGGAGCAAAACCCCTGTTCTGTCTTGCCGACACGCAAGATACTCCTTGGCAATCAAATTCATTCCATCCCGCAAAGGTGTGACCATTGTAACATCACTGATACTGTATAATGCAACAAGTGGGTAAAGGGGCATAAATCTATACTGGTATATTATTGGTGTCCAATCCATTGAGCCAAATGTGCCATTTATTTCGCCAACTGATTCATCAATCTGCTTTTTTATTTGTCGGTAGTGTTCAACCCCAATCCTTGAAGGGACGACGGCCAGCACCAGAACTACCTTTTTTCTCCAATTTGGGTTATTCTGGAGAAATATTTTATAGGCATTGAGACGATTCAATATTCCCTTTGTATAATCAAGGCGGTCAATTGAAAGAATCACTTTATGTTTGCCCAGCACCTTCAAGAATTTGTTTCTTTCTCTCCCCACTTTCATGCTATAGACTGCGTTGTTATATTTTTTGAAATCTATTCCCATTGGGAATGTGTCCACTTTGACAATCCTGTTTTTATACACTATCTCACCAATACTGTTTTCAAATCCCAGAACTCGCAAAACCGACCTTAAAAAATACTGGGTATAATCATTGGTATGAAAGCCGATTAAATCCGCACCTAAGATCCCAAGTAGAATCCCCTGGCGCCATTTTTCAGGCAAAAGCCGAAACAGTTCAAATGATGGAAATGGGATATGGAGGAAAAAGCCAATCTTGGCATTGGGTATCTTATCTCTGAGTAAACCGGGTAGTAGCATTAAATGGTAATCATGTATCCATATTGTATCCTCTGGTCGGGCAATCTTCAAAATATGTTCAGCAAAGATTTGATTTACATCTTTGTAGTATGAATAGGCGTCCTGGTCATATATGGCATAGGAAGGGAAGTAATGGAACAATGGCCAGATTAGTTTGTTACAAAAGCCGTGATAAAATTTATTCATCATTTCTTCGTTTATGAATACTGCCTGGGCATTGTATTTTTTTAATAATAATTCATTTAAAGTTTCCTGTCGATCTCTATCTTCAATCGTTATTCCAGGCCATCCTATCCAGAAATATTCAGAGTGTATTTCAGAAATATTCTTTAGAGAATCTAAGTAAGCACTGAGTCCTGACACAAGTCCACCGACACTCGTCTTGAATCTAAATTCGGTATCTTTATAAGTGACGGTCACAGGCAGGCGGTTGGAAATGATGAGTAATCTCTTCACTTAATAATGATAGTCATTGTTCTAATAATGTCAAGACGTGGGCGTCTTAAATCAAAATAAAATCTTACCCAAATTAAGATAAGATTTTTAAGAATAATCGGGTTAGAATTGATTGATTTAATCATCTTCATCATCCGTATCATAACGCCGATAACCCACATCGCCCGCTCAGTCCAACTATGCGCCCGATTCCGTAACGCCCGAGATTCAGTCCAATCCGTCTCCTGCTCTGCCTCCACATACCCCAAACAAAACCCCTTCTCAGACCGACCACCACTAAAATACACCGTATCACTCTCCATATACCCAACTTTCCCTGTAGGCTTGTTATAATGCGGCTCAACTGGAATCTTCCTCTTCAACACCGAAGCATGAGGGTGCACACGATACCGCTTCTTCAACTTATACTCATCCTTAATCGGTTTCAATAACCGCTCAATCGTTGAAGAACTGATGTTTTTCAGTTGCTTTCTTATGTGAGTAGAGATAGCCAATAAGGGCGCTAAATCCCGACGCTCTTCTTTAGGGAAACCTTCAAAGTCCTGCGCCTTAATTCCCTCTAAGAGCCATTGTTGATTATTTTCAATAAATGCCTTTAAGTGCAATGAGGAGCGGTAATGGGCTAAGACCCAGATTGCCTTAAGATAGGACACAATGTAACAGTTTAGCCATCATAAAAATTACCACATATTTCCCTCCCTTGATGGGAGGGAATAAAAGGGAGGGTGATAAACGAACGATTTCTCAATACGTTTTCACCCCCACCTCTATCCTCCCTTCTGTAGAGCCTCGTTCCGTGGCAACGAGAATCCTCACAAGGCGGGACTCTACGAGAGTGGGCCATCAAAGGGGGAGAAGTTTTGTAATGGTAAGCCATTATAAAAACATCAACGTTTGTTTGGGGCGCGGGCACCTTAGTCTTTGCCGAGCAGTTTTAAGGTGCCCTTGCCTTTTGGTTGGTAAAAAGTAGGTTTTGATGCAATACCAGGGAAAGAAAAGCGTTAAATGGTTCGATGCCGTTTAAGACCGCCGTCTGAATAATACTCATTATCACCTGATGATTTCTTGCACCATTGTTAGACCGATTACCAAAGGTTATTTTTCTCATAATCACATTTGGTCTCAATTGCCGCTCAGCACGGTTATTCGTCGGTTCAACCTCGGGATGGTCGAGAAAAACCAGTAGTTCCTCATGATGTCTGATGATTCTTTTCTGTAACCGTTTGATATCCTCGTTTTCAGACGAATATAAAACTAATTCAGTCAACACCTGGGCAATTTTCCCTTTCATCATCTTTAAATCTTCAAAGGTCTTCTTCCCTTCCTGAAATTTATTCCAAACCTCTAAACCAGCCTTTAATGTCGCTTTCAACTTCTGACAAAACATCCATCCCAAACTACCCGGTGGGAAATTATTCTTTTTCTCAACATCTTTGGTTTCATCTAAAAGATGGCATAGACACTTCTGTTTACCTTTCGCTTCAATAACATTATACGCCGCATAAAAATCAGAAATAATAAAACCATTATACTTTTTGCCTAAGATATCTTCAACTACTTCGCTACCCCGACTCCGCTCAATCCGATATAATGCCACATCTTGATTCGTAAAATTCCACAACCAATGATTTATTCCGTTCACGCGCCAACCGGTCTCATCACCATGAATCACTGAAGAATGACGCACCAATGATTTGATCTGTTCATAAAGCACCGACCCATTTTCCGCGAGCTGATTATCAAAACCAACGAAACTGGGATGGGCAATTTTTAATCCAAAGATATTTTCAAAAATTTGCTGCGTCTTACGAAAAGAAATGCCCAGATAATGTAAATAACCACCAACCGCCCGCGCCACCGGACCAATACTGCTCTTTGGCAATTCCCGGGCATCTTTGTCAATATAAACCGTCTTTTTACATTTTGGACAATACCCATAATGGTGTCGGCAACCGGTCGTTTTTACCCTAATCTCAAGGTCTTCAACAATATGCTCTTGAGAGGCTTCGTAGGCTGTAATTTCTTCGCTCCCACAATTTGGACAACGCTTGGGATAAATATCAATATATTCATCAATTTTTTGGGGCTTTTTGCGAGTCGCACCCCGATGGCCATAAGGCGCACCCCGCTTAATGGCCGGATTAGACGATACTTCATCGGCTTTTTTATTCGGCTTAAAGGGGCGACGACAGACCTGATTCAATTCGTTTAACAGTACTTCCTTCTCCTCTTTGCGCTGTTTAATTTCTGCCGCTAAACTTAAAATCTTATCTTCGGCAAGCCGCATCACGCGCTCCATTTCCTCAACCCGTTTCCTCAAATAATCCCGCTCGGCCAGAACTTTTGCCGCCGCTTGAATATTAAGCTACGGACAGCGGTTGTGCAAGGCACAAGGCGGGTCTATTCCCATTGTTTCTTTAACCACAGAATTTTGCGGTTTATTTCACATAATTGATAAATATCCTGCCATAACTTATGGTAGTTTTTAACCCCTTCTTTAACATGCTTAATGATTTCCTTGGGGGTAAAATACATCTTGGTTTTACCTTTCTCGGTTACTGAGAGATAGATAAATGGCCCATGTTTTTCGCCTTTATGGCAACGGCATTTTTTATAGCCACAGGTCAGGTAATACTTACTAATCGTCGTGCGTAAGATTCGGTCAAATTTAGGCAGTTGTTTAATAATTGTCCGCCGGTTCTTCTCTAATCTATCTAATTCGTTCATTTTTGCTCCTTTCTATACTAATATTTTATAATATTAGTAATTATATTCAGAAATCAAGATTTGTCAAGGGGGTATGTGCCAAAATTTTTTGGGGAAAGAAGGTGTCGGAAAAGTGCATTTTGGGTCTTGATAAACTTCAAATTTTGATTATAATATATGTAACAGATAAGTTTTTCCTAAAAAATGACATAGATCCACCCCATAGGGCCTCCT
>CAYQKL010000059.1:0-8099 GCA_964418185.1 uncultured bacterium | reverse complement strand
ACAGTCGGTGCCGGCGTGGTTACCAAAATAATAGAATAAGTGGTAGAATGACAAAACAAGATATTCAAATAAATAATTATAGTTAAGGAAGAATAGATGAATAAACTGAGAATCAGATTAAAATCTTATGACCACAGAATACTTGACCAATCTGTGAAATCAATCGTCGAAACAGTGAAAAGATTTGGTATCAGAATTTCAGGACCTGTTCCGCTGCCAACCGAACGTTCCTTGTATACTGTGCTTCGTTCTCCTCATGTTGACAAAAAATCACGTGAGCAATTTGAATTGCGTGTCCATAAACGATTGATTGAATTGAATGATGTGACACCTGATATTATTGATGCGCTCAACAAACTTGAAATACCTGCTGGTGTTTATGTCGAGGTCAAGGCAATATGATCGGTTTGATTGGCAAAAAAATTGGAATGTCTCAGATATTTACTGAGGATGGCAGACTCATCCCGGTGTGTCTGGTTGAAACCGGACCCTGTCATATCGTCCAGATAAAAGATGAAAAAAAAGATGGTTACAAGGCAATTCAAATCGCTTTTGGAATCAAGAAAAAAATAACCAAACCGCTTGCTGGACATTTGAAAAAAGCAAATCTAAACTCAGCGAAATGGCTTGCCGAAATAAGGGTTAAAAACATTGAGAAATATAAAATCGGTGATACACTTGATAGTAAAATCTTTGCTGTGGGCGACAAGATCAAAGTCAGTGGGTATACCATTGGTAGAGGTTTCAGTGGTGGTATGAAAAGATGGGGTTGGAAAGGCGGACCAGCATCGCACGGTTCTATGTCTCATAGAAGAATTGGTTCTGCCAGCCATGGACATTCAGATCCAGGGAGAATTCTGAAGGGTAAGACAATGCCCGGTCATTATGGTAACGAAAGAGTCACAATCAAGAATCTGAAAATAATAAAGATAGAGAATAATGTTATTTATCTTAACGGTGCTGTTCCCGGCTCAAAAAATGGCTTTTTATTACTAACCAAGGAAGAATAATGGAAGCAAAACTATACAATCAAAAGGGTGAAGAAATCGGAAATTTCAAACTACCGAAGAACCTCTTTGAAAACAAAGTTAATAAGACACTCCTCTGGGAGACAGTGAAGATTATCTTGAATAATCAAAGACAGGGAACAGCAAAGGCAAAGAACCGGGCTGAGGTCAAGGGTGGTGGCAAGAAACCCTGGCGCCAAAAAGGTATTGGCTGGGCAAGACATGGTAGTATTCGTTCACCCATCTGGCGCAAGGGTGGTGTTGTATTCGGTCCCAAACCGCGCGATTATCACAAAACCATTCCCCAGAGAAAGAAAACCCGTGCATTGTTGTCGGCACTGAGTGCAATTGCCCAGGAAAACCGAGTCTCGGTGATTGAAGAAATGAAACTTGATGCTCCGCGCACAAGGGCATTGCAGGAAATTTTGAACAAAATGAACTTGAATGAAAAGAAGATTTTGATTGTTACGAATGAAATCGGCAAAAATCTCTTACTGGCAGCGCGGAACATACCTTATGTTCTGTTGAAAAGAACTTCTGATATGAACTGCTATGAAGTAATATCCGCAGATAATCTAATTATTACAAAAAATAGTATAACCGAACTGGAGAAGAGATGCGCTACGAGCAAATAATAATCAAACCATTAATCACGGAAAAGGCAGATCGTTTCAGGGAGCTGAATTGTTATCAATTTATTGTAATTAAAAATGCCACAAAACAGATGATTAAAGAATCAGTAGAGAAGATATTTGGCGTGAATGTAGTGGAAGTACGAACCGCAAACTACCGTGGGAAAATACGCAGACTCGGCCGTTCAACGGGCTATCGTCCAGGTTATAAAAAGGCTTCGGTCTGGATAAAACCGGGCCAGAAGATTGAAATAATTGAAGGTGTATAATGGGTATTAAAGTGTATCGTCCCCTAACCCCAGCACGGCGTTTTTACACAGTCAATGTCTTACCCGTGACAAAAAAGAAACCTGAGAAAAAACTTATAATTTCAGAAAAAAATACCGGTGGCAGAAATAATCTCGGAAGATTGACTGCCCGTCACCGTGGTGGTGGACATCATAAAAAGATAAGGATTATAGATTTTAGAAGAGATAAAGACAATATTCCCGCCGCAGTAAGTGCGATAGAATACGACCCCAACCGGAGTGCACTCATCGCATTACTGACATACAAAGATGGCGAAAAGAGATACATATTATGCCCGGATGGAATCAATGTGGGTGACACGGTGATTTCCGGTGATGATGTACCAATAAAGATAGGGAACTGCCTGTCATTGAGCAATATCCCGCTGGGTGTAGAAATCCATAATGTAGAGATTGCCCCGAAAAAAGGCGGTGAACTGGTCAGAAGTGCTGGGCTCTCCTGTCAGATTATGGCAAAAGAAGGCAACTATGCCCATATCAAACTTCCCTCCGGTGAGATCAGATTGATTGACTTGAGATGTCGTGCTACAATTGGCAAAGTCTCTAATCCATTGCACTCAAGCATTTCCATTGGCAAGGCAGGAAGGACAAGGCATAGAGGTATTAGACCATATGTGCGGGGTGTTGCAATGAATCCTATTGACCATCCTCTGGGTGGCGGCGAGGGTCGTTCACATGGTGGAAGACATCCAACTTCACCCTGGGGTTGGTTAACCAAAGGGAAGAAAACAAGAAAGACGAAGAAAATGTCTGATAAATTCATTGTAAAAAGGAGAAGGTAATGTCTCGTTCGCTTAAAAAAGGTCCTTATATTGATCAAAAACTTCTGAAGAAGATAAATCATCTCATTGAGACCAAAGAAAAAAAGGTGATAAAGACCTGGGCAAGGAATTCTGTCATTCCGCCTGAATTCGTTGGTTTTACGATTGCCGTGCATAATGGAAATCGCTTCATACCGGTCTATGTTACCGAGAGAATGGTAGGCCACAAACTCGGTGAATTTGCGCCAACGAGAACATTCCGTGCTCATTCTGGAACAAGAAAGGCGGAAAAAGAAAGAGAGTTTGAGAAATGATGACCCGCGCGGTTAAGAGATACGAAAGAGTTTCTCCATTAAAGGTAAGGAAGATTTTGCAAGCGATAAAGGGCAAAGGTATTCTGGAGGCACGGGCGATTCTTGGGTTATATCATTCAAGGTCAAAGTTACCAATTCTTAAAACCCTTAATTCTGCTGTGGCAAATTTGAAAAACAGAGTTGGTGCAGTGCGCATTGACGACAAGGACCTATATGTGAAAGAAGCAGTTGCTAATGAAGGACCGCAGATGAAGCGGTGGCGACCGGGCTTCAGGGGAAGCCCCACAATGGTTAGAAGAAGAACCTGCCACATAACTGTGGTCGTTGATTCTCACAAACCAATTCCAACTAAGAAAGGAGAATAATGGGACAAAAATCTCATCCTATAGGTTTCCGGCTCGGAATTACGAAAGATTGGAAATCAAAGTGGTTTGACGAAAATACCTATGCAAAAATGGTTACCGAAGATTTCAAGATTCGTCGCTATCTGAATAAGCGTCTTGCTGATTCAATGGTTGCAAATATTGTTATCAGACGTGTTTCAAACAAGGTGATCATCAGTATCTACACTGCCCAGCCAGGTAAGGTCATTGGCAAGGGTGGTGAGGAGATAAAGAAACTGCATGAAGAAATAAAAAGTCTTATTAAGAGTGAAGTTTCAATAAATATTGAAGAAGTCAGGATACCCGAACTTGATGCCAGTCTTGTTGCGCAGAATATTGCCCGGCAAATTGAACAAAGGATTTCGCATCGTCGGGCAATGAAGAGAGTGGTCATTTCCGCAATGAAGATCGGCGCCAAGGGAATAAAGGTCACTTGTGGTGGCAGACTTGGTGGTGCTGAAATTGCCCGAACCGAGTGGTATAGAGAAGGAAGAGTACCTCTGCAGACTATCAAAGCGGATATTGACTTTGCCCGTTCCACTGCTTTTACAATCTATGGCACGGTAGGTGTGAAGGTCTGGATATATAAAGGAGACGCGCAGTAATGTTAGAACCAAAGAAGGTAAAATACCGCAAACAACAGCGAGGTCGCCGTAAGGGTAAGGCAACGAGTGGCAGCACAGTCGCCTTTGGCGAATATGGATTGATGGCGCTTGAG
This sequence comes from uncultured bacterium, assembly GCA_964418185.1. GTDB lineage: Bacteria > Hydrothermota > Tepidihabitantia > SM23-42 > JAOAFX01 > JAOAFX01. The sequence continues at coordinate 3,976 of CAYQKL010000059.1, read as the reverse complement.
CCAGCCTGGATAACCGCCCGTCAGATAGAAGCCGCCCGCGTCGCAATCACCCACAGTATGAAAAAAGGTGCAAAGATGTGGGTAAGAATCTTTCCCGACAAACCCGTAACCAAAAAACCTGCAGAAACGAGAATGGGTAAGGGTAAGGGTTTACCAGAATTCTGGGTAAGTGTTGTAAAACCGGGGAGAATCCTGTTTGAAATTGAAGGTGTCACGAATGACGAAGCAAAAGAACTTTTGCGTATTGCGGCACGAAAATTACCCATAAAAACAAGATTTATTAAAAGAGAAGAAGGATTAAAATATGAAGGCTTTTGAACTGAGAAACAAAACCAGAGACGAATTGTTTAGCCAACTTAACGGCTTATACAAAGAACTTTTTAACCTGCGAATGCGACATGCCTCCCAAGAAATACCTAATCCATTGAAAATTCGTCTGATCAAACGGGATATTGCCCGGATAAGAACTATACTCCGTGAAGATGAGTTGGGAAAAACCAAACTACTGCAACCGAAGCAATCTCAAACCAGAACTAAAGAGAAAAAAGGAGAAAAATGACCAGGACCAAAGTGGGCGTCGTGTTGAGTGATAAGATGCAGAAAACAATCGTCGTCAAATTGATGAGGTATGTAAAACATCCGTTTTACAAAAAATATGTCAGAAAAATTACCAAAGTTTATGCACATGATGAAAAGAATGAGTGTAAGGTTGGTGATAAAGTCTTGATTGAACAAACCCGACCACTTTCCAGATTGAAACGGTGGCGGGTTTTGAGGAAAATATCATGAAAAAATTGAATGTGGTTACTGAACTGATAGCGAGGAGTACTTGATACAAATCTATTCAAGGTTAAAAGTCTGTGACAATACGGGTGCGCGTGTTGCAATGTGTATTCATGTCACAGGCAGTTCGGGAAGAAGATACGCATACATTGGTGATATTATAAATGTCACGATTAAGGACACCCTGCCCCACGCACCGATCAAGAAAGGGGACAAGGCAAAGGCTGTTATTGTAAGAACAAAAAAGGAAATTAGAAGGGTTGATGGTTCATATGTTCGGTTTGACGATAACGCCTGTGTCCTGATCAACGAACAAAAGGAACCCAAGGGAACAAGGGTCTTCGGTCCTGTGGCAAGAGAACTTCGCGAAAAAGGTTTTACAAAAATACTTTCCCTGGCAAGTGAAGTGGTATGAAAAAAGAAATGAAATTGATAAAATTTCACATAAAGAAAAATGACCTTGTAGAGGTCATCACTGGTGAAGAAAAAGGTAGAAGAGGTAGGGTTCTGGAAATTGACCGGGAAAAGGCAAAGGCGATAGTTGAGGGGGTAAACCTCGTAAAGAAACATCAGCGCGCCCGTTCCCAGACCCAACCCTCAGGGATCATTACAAAACCGGCACCAATCCACATCTCCAATCTTGTGCTGATCTGTCCGAAGTGTGGGAAGAAAACAAAACTCAAAAGAGAAAAGATTGAAAAGAGAAGAGCAAGAATCTGTAAAGAATGCGGGGAGATAATAGAATGAAGACCAGTTATAAACCAAGATTAAAATCCTTTTATGATGAAACCCTTAGAAAGACTTTATTAAAAAAATTGGGCTATAAAAACATCTATCAGGTACCGGAATTGAAGAAAATTGTAGTAAATGCCGGCATTGGCGAGGCAGTTGTGGACCCGAAAATTCTCGATATAATCAAAGAAGACCTCGGTCGCATAACCGGACAGGCACCGGTTTTTACTCGTGCTAAACGACCGATTTCTAATTTTAAGATCCGCAAAGGTCTCGTGATTGGAATGAAAGTAACACTACGCGGAAATAGAATGTATGAATTCTTTGACCGCTTTATCAACTTTGCCGCACCAAGGATCAGGGATTTCAAGGGATTCAAGCGAGATTCCTTTGATGGCCGCGGTTCATACAATCTTGGTTTGACCGAACAGACAATCTTCCCGGAGATTGAGTATGACAAAATAAAAAAAGTCTTTGGTATGGATATCGCAATTGTTACCTCAGCCCAGAAAGACGAAGATGCACTCGCGCTCCTTGAAGGTCTGGGTATGCCATTTGAAAAGAAAAAATAAAAGGGGGTTAGTTGGCAAAATTATGTTTGATAAATAAGGCACAAAAACAACCAAAATTCTCAACCAGAAGGTACAATCGTTGTCAAAGATGTGGAAGGCCACGCGGGTATTATCGCAAGTTTGGACTATGCCGTATATGTCTTAGAGAACTTGCCCTGCAGGGAGAACTTCCGGGTGTAAGAAAGGCAACCTGGTAGAGTAAATTAGATTATACTTCTTTCCTTCCTAAACTCTCAATCTTCTTCTCAAGCTCTTCAATCTTTGCTCTCAATTTTTCTTTCTCTGCCCTTGAAATCTTAACTCTAATCCTGATCAAAAGGTAGATGGAAAATAGAATTGTAACAATCTGAAAAATAACTATGGGTGTCCACCATTTCTGAATCATTGAAAAAATTAAAGAAAGAAAAGAAAGTACAAGGATAGCAATCAATGCTTCAACCATAAATCTCCTTTTATTTTGACTGACTTACTTTAATAATCTCCCCTGACTCACTGGTCGTTACTATCAATATCTGTCTGATTGACACAGCATCCGCAGTCTTTGCCATTTTTTCAAAGCGAAGGTTGAAGACTGTCCGTATCTCTTTTGGAACTCCCAGAGAGAGTTTTTTATAAACACTCTTCTGGGGTGCAATGCTCTTCTTCACAACCTTCGGCTTAATTCCCCTAAACTCCGGGAATTCTCTGTCAATAAGCTTTTTGATCTTTTTCAATATCCTTGTTTCAAGCATTATTCTCCTTTGGGCAGCACAAAATCATTGCCCAAATTTTAACAAAGGATTTCCATATAGCACAAACTGTAACAGAGTTTTCTGATCATCATCGTCAAGAAATCCATTTCTTCTGATCTTTTTGCGCGCAAAATCAATCTTTGCATTCTTGAATGCCTCACCAATCAATAAACCCTGTTTCAAATATTCAAAGAGATATTTAACCATAAGGTCAGCCTCGCCTGCTGGTGGTACTGGTGGTCCATAGGCAATCGTCGTAGAACCGCAAAATCCGACAATATCATCCTGGTCAAGAAATTTAAGGGAAATTGCATTCTTTTCTGATTTGTTTATAATGTAGGCACCGTAGCAGGCTTCAGATGCAACAAAACCACCTGCCTGCATAATATTTGCTGGTGTAAGGGCAACAGGATAATTACCACCTTCCTGTCCATACCAGTTTGAAGAAACCAAACTGCCATGAAGATTAAAATAGATGAAATCTCTTTTTGCAAGCCACTCAGAGCGAAAGTTCGCTGAATTTGTTGGCGGCGAGATCTTCAAATCACGCGGATTACCAATTTGCTGATAAACATTTTTCGATGCCTCTTTCCAGACAAGTGCGCTCATTCCAAAAGATCGGCCATATTTTACAGGTGCTTTATTCAATTGTTTGATAATGAAGTCAAGCCGTCTATTATCGGGAATTCTTGCACAAACTCTCTCAGGAATCAAGAAATCATCATCCCTTGAGGCATAGGGACTATCCGAAAAAACCCTTTCATCATCATCATCACAGGGATTAGGCAAACGATAGAACGGAACAATCTTGTCTCCACCAATAATCAAAACCACGGATATTTCACCCCAAATTTTTTCCGATCGGTTAATGAATTCCCTTATCGCCTTGGGATTATTCTTAACCGGGTTAATTCCAAATTCATTTTTTTCATCATAAAAAACCAATCTTATCTGATGTCTGCGATTTTCTTTCCGGTAATCATTTATTGCATCAAATAGCGGTGTTAAATCACCAACCTCTTTTTGCAAGGAAGTCCGACAACTAACAATCAAAACCCGCATAAAAGATTATAACAAAATTATTCCAAAAGTCAACCACTATAAAAGAGTTCACTACCCCCTTGACAAATAGCCAATTATGGGTATAATGTAATATAT
>CAYQKL010000058.1:7199-8783 GCA_964418185.1 uncultured bacterium | reverse complement strand
TCAGCAAACCTTCTTGCTCCTGATGATTATACTGATGATTATTTCAGCCACATTTATCAGTTTTCACTGGAAAATGATTTCTATAGAAAAGATATTGGCTGGGGAATTTTCCTTGATTATTTTTATAAAAGGGATTATCCATATAGCGACCCATATTTTATAAAATCGGGACTGCCTGTGGGAATCAATGCTGGTGGTGGAGGTCTGCAACTAAAATATCTGGGGCTTGGAGATATTGAAATCGGAGTCAAACTCGGTTATTACACAGGTAAAATCACATATCCAGTCCTTGGTGATAGCGGGAGGGTAATCAAACAAACTGATTCGCGCAATTCTCTTGGTTTTGGTTTAGGAGTAAACTTATTACACAACTTCGGCTGGGTAATTGTTGGATTAAAATTCTGGACAAATCTTATTTCTTTTGATACAAAGAGACCACCGCAACCTCGGTATTACCAGCGTTCACCAGATTATATTTCGCTTAATACGGTTGGCTTTGGTCTGGTTTTGGGATTGAGCAGGAAGGGAGAGAGATGAAAAGATTTTTTTTGCCCACAATAATTGTAAGCCTTATCTGGGCTGATGGCGGAGTTGTTCCACCAATTTATCACGAAATATATGGTGCTGACCAGGTTGCAGTGATAAAAGTCCTTCCTGACTCTGAAGAATTGTCTATCCTGGTGAAGTTCGGCTATACTGTTGACTATTATGGTTTTGCCTGGGTCGTGCCCTTTCCATCTTTACCCTCAATCAGTGAAATAGATGATAGTCTATTTATTAATCTATCAAGACTAAGTTCAACTTATCAGACCTATGGTGGATGCGGTCCATATTATGGTGGTGGTTATTATTACGGTGAAGATTATTTCAAGATTATAGCATATCAGACCATCGGCTTTTTGCAGACTGTGCTGATACAGACTGATAATCCTGATACACTTGTAAACTGGCTTATTAATAATGGTTATCAACTGCCTGATGGTATGCGTGATATGTTCCAGGACTATATTAATCGGCAGTGGCAGTATTTCTTTATTGCCCGGGTTGATACTTCTGCTTATAATTACGAAAATAATATTGGCATCTGCTTCAAATTTGCCACATCGGAGATTGTCTATCCAATGAAGATATCCTCACTCACATCAACCGACGGTATTTCTGTCTATCTCTATGTGATAGGCTTACACAAGATGTTTTTTGATAATGCCGAACTATTGTATGCGAACAGGATTTCAAAGGATGAACTTGAGGCAATTCATGAGGACTTTCCTGTGCTATTCAATTATATTAGAGAAGGCGATTATATCACAAAACTGCGCAGGTTTTATGAACACCCCCAGGGTATGTCTTCAGATATTACTATCTATCAATCACCTGATGATACTGAATATCGTAAAGAAGAAGAACCAGAGTGGTATATGGGCTTTGGCAACAGTATGTTATTACCCCTGTTTGTTTTTTGCCTTTTGATAATGGTAACGAAAATAACAAGATTGAGGAAGAACAGAACCAGGTATTTATTATAATAGGGGAATAAAAGGGTGACAAGAAAGGGTAAATAAGGGTAAACAGGGGTAAAAGAAG
>CAYQKL010000058.1:0-7099 GCA_964418185.1 uncultured bacterium | reverse complement strand
TGGAGTAGCGAGACTTGTTTCGCATCAAAAACAAAAATTGTAGTGGCAGAGTTTACTCTGTAAAAAATTGTAGGAACTATATTAAGGGGTAAAAGGGCGTAGGAAAATGGCGCATAAATTTAAAAGAGAATATCTGAAAAAACCTGAATGGCTAAAAGTCAAACTGCCTTCTGGAGATGAATTCAAAGAGGTGTTTGAAACCCTCAAGTCTTATAATCTATCTACGGTCTGCCAGGAGGCAAGGTGTCCAAATATTGCGGAATGCTGGTATAAAAAGAGTGCGACAATAATGATTTTAGGCAAGATATGCACCCGTGCCTGCAGGTTCTGCGCAGTTTCAACTGGAAATCCAAAAGGTCTGCTTGACCCTGATGAACCAATCAAAGTCGCTGAAGTAATAAAGAGATTTGGTTTAAGATATGTGGTGATAACCTCGGTTGACCGCGATGACCTTCCTGATCTGGGAAGCAGTCACTATGCAAGGACTGTTATGGTAATAAAAGAAAAAAATCCCGAGACCAGGGTTGAAGTTTTGATTCCGGACTTCAATTGCCAATCTGATTTTTTGAATAAAATCGTTGAGGCAAAACCTTTAATAATTGGTCATAATGTTGAGACCATAAAGAGATTGACACCCTATATCCGGGACAGGAGGTGTGGTTATGAAAAGTCTTTAAGAGTTTTAAAGATGTTAAAAGAAATGGATTCAAATATTCTCACAAAAAGTGGCTTTATGCTCGGACTTGGCGAAACAGAGGACGAAATCATTGAAACCTTGAAGGATTTCAGAAATACTGGTGTAGATATTGTAACAATTGGCCAGTATCTTCAGCCGACAAAAAAACATATCCCGGTTCAGAAATACTACACTCCTGAGGAATTCAAAAAATTCAAAAGACTTGGGGAAAATACAGGAATAAAATATGTGTTAAGTGGTCCACTTGTCCGCTCCTCATACCACGCTTCAGAAATACCAGCACTTCAAGAATTAAATACTTGAAGTCTTCTTCATAATAAACAAATACTTAAAACCCCGTAGAAAAAAATTGAACTGCCGCGCACGACGGTGCCATAAAGGCGTGTTTGAGGTTTGATTTCGCCTTGTCAGACAAATTATATCAACTGTATCAAAATAATTACAAAGCTGCTGATATAATTTAAACCCCACGGGAATAAATCCTGATTTTTTACGCCAGTGGTCGCCGATTACCCAAGCCATTGCCTTCTCTGGTTTAAGCACTCTATATATTTCTCTGGCAACCTTTTCTAATTCCTCAAAAAATTCCTCTTTCTCGGCAGATATTCTACCAATACAATCAGGATGGTCAGAATATTTAATATTATCTGAGTAGGGTGAGTCAATAAATACAAAATCAACTGAATTGTCCTGTAAAGGAATATGACGTGCGTCACTTTGAATAATATCTCTTCGATATGGAGTTATATCATAACCAATGACTTTCCGTCCTAATTCTTTGGCAACATCAATAGTTGTTCCGCTACCACACATCGGGTCAATAACAAAATCACCAGGTTTTGTATATCTTTGGAGCAAATTCCAGATAACAAACGCCGGTGTTACACCGGGATATTTGTTATCACCGTGTGGTTTTTTTCCATAGTTTTGTACTGGAAAATCCCACAGGGTAGTTGTTTCTAATTTAGGCTGTTCATTATTCATTTTTTGTCCCAGTTTAATAAATATCAATTACCCTGTTATACATTTCGGTCTCAAAAATTTCTTTCCGTTTATCCTTTCTTACTTTTGCTTCAAGAATATTACCCAAATGAACCTGGGCAAAAATCAAAAATTCACGCCGCTTGACAATATCAGGTGGATACGGTTTGTCCGCGTTGGGTTTATTTTCAATAATTTCGTATTTTATCTTTCTATATTCTTGTTCTATTTGTCTTTTAGTCATTATTAGCAATCAACCTTTTAAGAAAATCTATTATTTTATCAAATTGTTTCACTTTTCCATTTTCTTCTATTTCTGCTTCAGTTGCTACAAAAGTGCCGTTAGTGTGTTCTTGTGCTATGGCTTTTGCTTTTATTTTATCCTTCTTAAGTTTGGGTTTTGTAAAAGTGCCATTTTCATCGGTTGTAACCATTATGTTTTTGACCTTTTTACCTGATTGCCTAAGCTGTATTGTCCAATAACCAACTTGTGCAATTCTTTCTCTAAATTTCTTCTTGATTGATAATATTGCAATTATTCTAAAAGGCTCCATTTGGCACACAACCCGGTCAGCATCGGGCAATAGATGATAACCACCGATTTGAATTGCTAACTGCTCTTCCATTAACCTATAATACTTTCCCATAGCCGTTTTAATAGGCTTTATGCATTTCAGATTCATTTTAGCCAATTCTTTCTCAAGTGCATACTCAATTAATCCCTCTAATATTGTTCCTAAAATTGTTTTCCAGGCTTGTTCAGCGTCTTTTACTTTTTTAAAATGGCCGTCATCTTTAAAATGTTCTTTAACCTCTAACAATATATTAGAGAACTTTTTGTAAGGCGTTTTTTCATATTGGTTGATCTCGTCATATCTTATGATTGCCCAATTAAGAAATTTCTTGGTTACTTTTTCTTTTTTGTTCATATTCTCTCCATTATTATTATATATTCATAAGGATATGCCAATATCTTATTGCTGTTGTTTGATGCAGTAAATCTTCCTGTTTTAGGGTCTCTCGTTTGAGGTAAATTCTTTGATGGTATCATTCTTTTAATTATCCTATATATTTTAAAACCAATATTCTGCATCTGTTCAACAAAGACCTCCGCGTTCAAGACTGGAACACCCTTAAATGCTGTATCGCCTATTACAATACAAGCTTTCCCATGTGGTTTCAAATATCGTTTCATCTCTAAAAAGCTTTCTCTCATTTCGGTAAAGTATTTTGCAACCTCATCCGCCTTGCCACTTTTCTTATGCCTTAAATCTTCAACAATATCCTCGCCAATTTTACTATCAATGACAAATTTTGCCCCTTCTGCTCCATTTGTTGAACTTCCTATAAATCTCCGCCTAAAAGTAGTAAGGTTGTCAGTGAAATTGAACCAGAGGGCAGAAAGTTGATGTAAATCGGCATATTCATAGGAAGTTACATAGGGCGGGGAAGTAACTACAAGAGACACTGTGTTATCATCTACAGGAATGTCACGGGCATCAGCACAGAGAGGCTTTGTGCTGACATTTATTGTATCATTTTCTTGCAAAAGATTCCAGAACTCAGTGTTCCTATGCACCATTTTTTTTGTATGTCGCAAAAAAGTTTCGTATGGATCAGGAATAATCTTTTTGAAGTCCCTTGTCGGCTTATTGCTTTTCTGGAGCCAAATAGAGCAGTTTTTCAGAACATGAGAAAATCCACAAAGGAAAAAGGTACGGATATTTTCGTTTCTGATATTGGTTATCGTCTCAAAAAGAAATGCAAGCTTTTTCTTTGTTTCGGGTTTAAACCAATAGTCAATTCTGTCAATATCAGGAGTTTTAGCCCGGTACTCAACTGCCGACTCCTTCGCAACAAACAACGGTGCATTCCTAATATCCCAAATTATATTTATGAGATTTTCAAAGTGAACACTAAGTATATTAGGAGGAATAGGTGTCACTTTTGCCTGTGCAATTAACTGGGCAACCGGATTTATATCAACACCTACAGAGGGACGACCTGAAGCTTTTGCCTCAACAAGCGTGGTGCCTGAACCCATAAAGGGATCAACCACCAAGTCCCCCGCTTTTGTAAGTTCCCTTATTAGTCTTGCGGCAAGTTGGGGTATGAATTTTGCTGGATAGCGGTGGTACCCATGGGTAATGTAGTTCGTATCTTTTTGAGTTGAACTTCTGAAACTCCAACTATCGTCGAGTTGTAGATTCTCAAAATATTCCTTAATATCGGTAGTACTACGATTTTTGATTTTCGCTTCAATCATAGCCAATCTCCCTAATTACTAATTATACACAAAAATTTAGAAATTTCAATAGAATTCTTCTTGGTTTTATCCTTGATTCTTCTGAAAAAGAAAATAGCAGATGGGACATTTAATCTTGCTTCCACTATATCAATGATGGTGAAGTTCAAAATATGATGACTTTTGATTTAAATTGACCAATTTTCATAAATTATTTAATTCAGGAAAATAAACAAATCTTATAACCAAAATCATTTTTCCCGTTTTATGCAATCTATAAAAAATCTATTCATTCTTTTCAATTGGTTTGATACAATCTGGTGTATTGAATTTTGGTGAGTTGACTTGCTTTGATACTTCATAAACTTCCAATTCCTCAGAAGGAAACGGTTTGAGAAGCGGCAGCAAAACTTCTGGTGTATTAACATTCTTATCCAGCCAGATTCTTCTCTGGTCAGGTTTGAGAATTGCCGGCATACGATTATGATACTGTCCAACCAATTCATTGGGAGTCGTGGTGATTATGGTACAGGATTTTATCAGCTCGCCTGACGGTGACCTCCATACATCATAAAGACCAGCAAAACCCATAAGTCTTCCTGAACTGAGATAAAAGTAGAATGGTTTCTTTATTTTCTTTTCCTCATCAGTGAACCACTCATAGAATCCATTCGCAGGAATAATACAACGCTGATTTTTCAAAATCCGCGAAAAAGAAGGTTTTTGAGCAAGTGTCTCAGCCCTTGCATTGATCATTCTGTTACCAATGGTCTGGTCTTTTGACCAACTCGGTATAAGCCCCCAGTGGAAAGTTGAAAGTTTGTTTTGCTGTTCATTTATGACCGCCGGCACATTATTGCCGGGCGCAATATTAAAATTTGGCACCCAGACAAAATCTACATCATAAATCTCAAATTCCTGGGTTATCTCAATCAGACTAACATGAAGAACATATCTACCACACATATGAGAATCTTATCCGAAAAGACTTTAATGTCAACAAACTTCTGCTGCACCTACCTGTGAAGTCGCAAACCAATAGCAACGAAGAGGTTCAGCAAAACAAAGACTATCAGCGAATAGATGATGCCCACAATCGGAATAAAGATCATCGCTGTGAGAATAGCACTGAAGCCTGCACCCAGAAGGTCAACACCATATAGGATACCTGCCTTTTCAGGGCCGAGGATCTCAATACTTAACGGAAAGTGAATTCCACCCAAAAAGCCACCGATAAAAATCAGCATGGCAATAATATAGTTCGCATTAGGAATCCGTAGCACTGCAAAAAGAATAATCATCAAAAGATAGAATCCGATTGAAATCTGAATATTAGAAAGAAAAAGAACCGATGTCTGATTTGAGTTCAACAAAAAATTGCCGTTTTTCAATCTCATAAAGAGCAGAGTTCCCGATGTTACACCAAGCATAAACAGTCCAATGATGACTCCCAGCCAGGCATAGACATAGCCATAGAATACCTGAAACAGAATTAACAGAATGAGCTCAACGGAAATACTCGTAGCCCCAACTGCAAAGACAGAAAGGTAAACGACTGACCTATGATACAGGAGGAATAGGACCGGGATCAAAAGTAGAAAAAACAAAGCAGGGTGTAAGCCGAATAATTTCATAAAAATATTTTTCAAATTTTGCGAGACTATACCACCCCATAGAACAGCACTAAAATAGTAACACACTGGTTTTAAGTCACTATTAACATACGGATTGGACCTGGCAATGCTCGTCCTGACATATTCAATTCGCTCTTCATTAAGATTGTAATCAAAGTAGTAACTATTCACATAGGTCAAGTTCAGATTTCTTTTGTGTATCTCTTCTTTCAGTAAATCTCTGATCCTGCCCTGAACTTCATATTCCGTAGCAATATAAGTCGCTTTTGCTGCAGGCAGGATATAGATATTTTGAAACACCTGTCTGAGTGTAGCATAAATTGTCCCCAGAAACTTGCTATAGAGCGGACTCAGAATATCTGGAGAATAATTCACCCTTACAGAAAAGAGACCGCCCGATTTCAGCCTTTTTCTTACTTCCCGGAAAAATTCCTTTGTGTAGTATCTGTTCAACTGAACGTTTATCGGATCGGGAAGGTTTATAATAATACAGTCAAATTTCTCCTCACTATTCTTTATATAGAATCTACCATCGCCCGGGATAATGCTCAGTCTATTATCTGACATTGCAGGATTAATATATTTTTCTCCAATTTCAATAACCTTCGGATCAAATTCAAGACAGACCAACTTTTTTATACTCCGGTGCTTAAGTATCTGTTCTATCCCACCACTTATTCCACCTCCAATGAGCAGGACATCTTCAGGACGATTATGCAATAACAAAGGATACTGGACTGCCTCCTCTGCCGAATATAAATCAGGATAAGCAAAATCAAAAAATCCACTGGTGTAGATATTTAGTTGAGTCTCAGACTTTGTAATCGCAATTGTACCGTATCTTGATTCATACAGGCCAATAAGATTTTGTCCACGCATCTGCATCTTTCTGAAAAAATATTCTATATCATTGATCTTGAGAAAAGCAAACAAGGGAATGATGCAGAGAAAAAGCAATGACCGCCTGCTCAAACAAAATAGTCCGGCAAACAACAACAAAGCGAGCAAGATCGCAAGAATGCCAAAAGGTGGCAGAATATTTATCAGAAGGAAAGAGAGAATTATCCCACCCGTGAATGAACCAAGTCCTTCAATAAAATAAACCCTTCGAGGTAGAAGAATGGCTGACCCGGCTGGAAATAATGCGCCAACAATTATGCAGGTCGGACACAGGGTAAGAATTGATATCAAAATTATTTTCTGGAAATCGATTATCTCACCAAATGGCAGAGAGAAGATCTTTGGAGCGATCCTGATGAACATCAGAGAAAAGACCAGGGCAAAACCAAGCAAAAACAACAAAATTGCATAAATCTTTTTTGGCTCAATCCTTAGATCTATTCTTGAATAAATCAGACTTCCAATACCCGTCCACAATAACCAGAAACATAATACAATTCCCGACACCAATTCATTACCTGAGAATAATGCTATTTCTTCGCGAATGATGATTGTCTGGCCAATGACTGCGGCAATGCCTGAAACAAAAACTGCAATATTCATAGATAGTGAAATACTCACTCAGTAGTGATCATTATCAGA
>CAYQKL010000057.1:0-9297 GCA_964418185.1 uncultured bacterium | reverse complement strand
AAGAATCTATTTCGGGAACTTGCTGAATTTGAGCATACGCACTACGAGCACATAAAAGGGATAATTGAAGCTCGGCAGAAAGGAAAAACACTTACCCTGCCGCCGGTTTCTCCATTTGATAAATCAATAAAACCCGAGGTTTCAGGAGAATTTGAGCCAAACAAAGATGAAATCATTGATGTATTAAATATTGGAATAAAGGCAGAAAAACAGGCACAGGAGCGATATAAAAAGATTGCTGACCAGATTAAGGATAAAGAAACGAAACAGATATTCATCAATCTTTCTGAAGATGAAAGAAGGCATCTTAATCTGCTTGAGAACGAATACTATCAACTTTCTAATAAGGGCACGATAATCTGGGAGTGATTTTCATAACAAGACTGAGAAAGCAATTTGCGACAGAAAGATAGATTGAATCCAGAGGTGTAATTATGGTGAATCTTATAAAACCCTTAGGCATCATTACCTATATCTTTATTTTGCTCGCAGTCCTTACTGGTTTGAGGATAATCAAAGTGAATATAAAATGGCATCGGCTGATTGCGCTCCTTGGCATTATCGGAGCGACAATTCATCTAATTATCGTTCTATATGCCACTTATTTTTATTAGGAGGTGTAGAAATGAGGAAATTTTTTACAAAAACAATCCTCAGTTTGTTTTTTTTATTGGCTTTGTTAAAAGCCCATCCACCATCAGACATCTCTGCGGAATATGATACACTTGAACAAACGATTAAGATTATAGTTGACCATAGTGTTAAATACATAAATAAGCACTATGTTAACAAAATAGAAATCCTTGCAAACAGTGACAAAAAGATTGAACAATTGAGCACAAAGCAGAATAGCGAGGCAGCTCAAAATTACATATTCAAACTCATTGATGTAAAAATTGGTGATACATTAAACATCACAGCTTCCTGTAATATCAGTGGGAAGAAAAGGGTATATTTTGTTCTTACACCTGGTAAATTAGAACCATTAGAAAAATGAAAATGTTATATGGATAAAAATGGAGTAAGAGATGAATGTTGAAGAAACGATTAGAATGCGAAGGGCATATCGTTCATTAGCACCTGTAGAAATAACAGAAGAATTAATCAAAGACCTTGCTGAATCTGCTCAACTTTTTTGTTCCTGCTTCAATAACCAACCCTGGAGATATATCTTTGTATATGACAAAGATATTCTAAGAAAACTCCATTCTGCACTCTCTAAAGGAAACGAATGGGCACAATCAGCGAGTATGATAATCGTTGTCTTTAGTATTTCAGAATATGACTGCATAATGAAAGACGGACGCAGGTACTATCTATTTGATACTGGTATGGCTACTGCCTCAATGATTTTGAGGGCAACTGAAAAGGGTCTTGTTGCCCATCCTATTGCTGGATATGACCCAGCAAAAGTCAAACAGATTTTGAATATACCTGAGGAGATGGAAGTAATAACACTGGTCATCGTTGGTAAACACTCTGAAAAAATAAATCCAGTTCTTTCTGAAAAGCAGATTGAGGCAGAGAGAAATAGACCTCAAAGGCAAAAAATTGAGAGTTTTGTTTGGTTTAATCAATACCATCAAAATAAAGATGGAGCTTAATTTTAGGAAGGTGTGCAATGAAAAAAAATAACATTAAAAGATGGATTACAGACTGGTGGCCCAATAGGTTAAATCTTAGAATTCTTCGGCAACATTGCCCGAGTTCTAACCCTTATGTGCCTGATTTTGACTATGCCAAGGAATTTTTGAGTTTAAACCTCTCTGAGGTTAAGAAAGACTTAAAGGAACTTATGAAAAGTTCTCAGGAATGGTGGCCGGCCGATTTCGGGCATTATGGACCATTATTCATCAGAATGGCATGGCACAGCGCTGGAAGTTATAGAATCTACGATGGCAGAGGCGGTGCTAAAACAGGCGAAATGCGTTTTCCACCAAGGATTAACTGGCCTGATAATATCAATCTTGACAAGGCAATTCGTTTGCTCTGGCCAATCAAACAGAAATATGGAAGGAAAATTTCCTGGGCTGATCTAATTATACTTGCAGGCAATGTGGCATTAGAAGATATGGGTGTTAAAGTGATTGGTTTTGCTGGTGGCAGGGAAGATATCTGGGAACCTGATGAAAGTGCAGACTGGGGTCCTGAAATTAAAATGGTATCTGGCAGTAAAGAACGATTTAAAGAAGGTCAACTTGAAAAACCTTTTGCGGCAACAGAGATGGGATTAATTTATGTTAATCCAGAAGGTCCTGATGGAAATCCTGCCCCTATTGGTTCTGCTAAACAGATAAGAGAAGCCTTTGCCCGAATGGGTATGAATGACGAAGAAACCGTTGCATTAATTGCAGGCGGACATTCGTTTGGTAAATGTCATGGAGCCTCTTCTGACAAACATCTCGGTCCTGACCCGGATTCATCTCCAATTGAACAACAGGGATTAGGTTGGAAGTATACTTACAATACAGGAAAAGGGCCTGATACATATACATCAGGTTTTGAACTTGCCTGGTCTCCAACCCCGACAAAATTTGGTATCGGTTATCTCAAACTTATGTTTGATTATGAATGGGAATTAACCAAGAGCCCAGCAGGTAAACACCAATGGGTTGCAAAAAATGCACCGGCAATCATTCCTGATGCACATAACCCTGACAAAAAGCATCCACCAATGATGCTTACAGCAGACCTTGCATTGAAATTTGATCCGGAATATTCTAAGATTGCCAAAAGGTTTCTTGAAAATCCCGCAGAATTTGAAAAGGTATTTGCTAAAGCCTGGTTCAAACTTACTCATAGAGATTTAGGCCCTCGTGGATATTATTTAGGTTCTGAAGTCCCTCAAGAAATATTCGTTTGGCAGGACCCATTACCTAAGGTTGATTATGAACTGATAGATGAAGCAGATATTAAAGAATTAAAAGATAAAATACTATCCTCTGATTTAAGTATTTCCCAGTTGGTTTATACTGCCTGGTCTTCGGCATCAACATATAGAAATTCTGATAGAAGAGGTGGGGCAAATGGTGCCCGGATTCGTTTAGAACCGCAAAGAAATTGGGAAGTTAACCATCCTGATCAACTATTAGAAATCATTGGTATATACGGCAAAATTCAGCAGGATTTTAACTCAAGGCAGACAAAGAAAAAAGTTTCAATGGCCGACCTGATAGTCCTTGGCGGTTGTGCAGCGATAGAAGAAGCAGCAAGAAAGGCTGGCTTTAATATAAAGGTTCCTTTTATTCCAGGTCGAGTAGATGCCTTGCAAGAACACATAGATGTGGCATTCCATTCAGCGATGGAACCTTTTGCAGATGGCTTTAGAAATTATTGTAAAGAACCATACAAGGCAAAAGCAGAGTGGCTATTAGTAGATAAAGCTCAACTCTTAACATTAACGGTTCCTGAAATGGTAGTGTTAATTGGTGGTCTAAGAGTCCTGGGCGTTAACTACAGGTTTTCAAAAGACGGTGTCCTTACTGACAATCCTAATGTTCTTACCAACGATTTCTTTGTCAATCTTCTCAATATGAACATAGAGTGGCAACCAGCTGATGAAAATAATTATCTATTTAATGGATATGATAGAAAAACGAAAACCCAGAAGTGGACGGCCACAAGAGTGGATTTAATCTTTGGACATCACATTGAATTGCGCGCATTATGTGAAGTTTATGCAGCAAACGATGCTAAGGAAAAATTCGTGATTGACTTTGTGAATGCCTGGAATAAAGTTATGAATCTTGATCGAGTAGACTTGAAGAGATAGTGCAAACCCGATGGTTTGCCCTATATTAGTCTTTGACAATGGGTAATTGAAAAAATTCTTAAAAAAAGTGTTGTTTCGGAATTTCCGGACAACAACCATTTCTGAGAGGAGGTAATTATGGATAACTTAAATCAAAAAAGAATGCCGCTTCTGGGCGATGATTTCCCGGAAATAAAGGTGCAGACAACCCATGGAGTGATTGACTTGCCCAAGGATTATGCAGGGAAATGGTTTGTCCTTTTTAGCCATCCTGCAGATTTCACTCCGGTCTGCACGACTGAATTTGTCGCATTCCAGAAAAGATACGACAAGTTCAAGGCATTGAATTGCGAGTTGATTGGTTTGAGTGTTGACCAGGTCTTTTCCCATATTAAGTGGGAGGAATGGATAAAAGAGAAGTTCGGGGTTGAAATTCAATTTCCTATTATTGCAGATACCGGTGCAGTTGCGGAGAAACTCGGTCTAATCCATCCGGGCAAGGGAACTAATACTGTGCGTGCAGTATTTGTCGTAGATGACAAAGGAAAGATCAGGATAATTTTCTATTATCCACAAGAACTCGGCAGGAATATGGATGAAATCTTAAGGGCTGTAGAGGCAATGCAGATATCGGATAAATATGGTGTTGCAATGCCTGCAAACTGGCCAAATAATGAACTTATTAGAGACAATGTGATAGTTCCACCAGCCAAAGATGTGAAGACCGCAAAGGAAAGATTGGAAAGAGCAAAAACTGGTGAATTTGAATGCTTTGATTGGTGGCTCTGCCACAAGAAACTGAACAGGTAATTTCTTAGTGGAAAATTATTTTGTAAACATCCACCCTGTTTTTTTTGCCCTGTTTGCTGGTATGTTTACCTGGTTTTTGACTGCACTTGGAGCACTCTTTGTCTTTATAGCAAAGAAATTCAATCAGAAAGTCTTTGATAGTATGCTTGGTTTTGCTGCAGGTGTGATGATTGCCGCGAGTTTCTGGTCACTCCTTGCTCCGGCAATTGAGATCGTAAGGCAACAAAACCCTGTCTATGCCTGGTTGATACCGGCGACTGGATTTTTACTCGGTGTGTTATTTTTGAGGATCATAGACAGAATCATTCCTCATCTCCATCTTGGCTTTCTAACAGAAGAATCAGAGGGCATTAAAACATCCTTACAACGAAGTGTATTATTCGTTCTGGCAGTGACTCTCCACAACATTCCTGAGGGTCTTGCAGTCGGTGTAGCAATTGGTTCTGCATCTCAGGGTCTACCTGAGGCAACAATTGCCGGGGCAATTGCCTTAACCATTGGAATTGGCATCCAAAACATTCCTGAGGGTTTTGCCGTAGCAATATCTCTTCGGCGCGAAAAAATCTCCCGATTCAAAAGTTTCTGGTTTGGACAACTGTCAGGCATAGTTGAAATCTTCGCAGCAATTTTAGGTGCCGGGACAATAATATGGATAAAACCGCTGTTACCTTATGCCTTGAGTTTTGCAGCTGGAGCAATGATATTTGTTGTTGTAGAAGAGGTAATTCCTGAATCCCAGAAGAATGGGAATTTTGACCTTGCCACGACCGGCACTATCGTGGGATTTCTGATAATGATGATCCTTGATGTTGCCTTAGGATAATATTATGGAATGGTGTGAACATTATAAAGCCCTGACTGAGCATCTAAATCAAGGAGTTTATTTTCTTGATAAAGATAAAAAAAAATTTACTGGAACAATGCTGCAGAAAAGATAACTGGCTATTCAGCAAAAGATGTTCTGGGAAAAAGTTGCGCGGATGATGTTCTTGTCCATATAAATGAGCAGGGAGAGAATCTATGCCAGAATTGTGAACTATGCCCGGTCGCGAGTGTATTGACTACTGGTAATGCCTATGAAGGTGAACTATATCTAAGGCACCGTGACGGGTACCGGATATTGGTGAGCATTAAAGCTTTTCCAGTAAGAGATAAAGAGCAGAAGATAATCGGCGCCATTGAAATATTTGATGCAAATTCAGAAAGGAATGCATTAAATCTGCGTATAAAAGAACTTGAAAAATTGGCATTGCTTGATAGTCTCACCAGGATTGCAAATCGGCGTTTCATTGAAATGCAATTGAGTTCAAGGATAAATGAATTCAAAAGATTCGGCTGGCAGTTCGGGATTATGTTCATTGATATTGACCACTTTAAACTCGTTAATGACCGCTATGGCCATGAAATTGGAGACCGCGTGTTAAAAATGGTCTCTAATACGCTCCTGGAAAACTCAAGGTCTTTTGACCTTGTAGGTAGATGGGGCGGTGAGGAATTCATTGTCATTGCCCCAAATGTCAATGAAACACAACTATACACAATTGCCCATAAATTCAAAAATTTGATTGCCCTTTCCAATCTGAAGATAAATTCTGACATAATAAGCGTTACTGTCTCAATAGGAGTAACCCTCTCCAGACAAAAAGATACATTAAAATCAATAATAAAGAGGGCAGATAAATTGATGTATCAGAGTAAAAAGAATGGAAGGGACAAAGTCACAACAGATTTTGAGATAACATAAAATATGTCCGATAAGGAAAAACAAATATTAAGGGAAAAAATATGGAAGTTAATGGAAGATAAAAAAGTTGCCTGTTTCCCTCTTCCAATAAAAGGCAGGATACCAAACTTCATCGGCTCTGAAAGGGCTGCAATTCTCCTTACTACATTACCCGAGTGGAAAATGGCAAAGGTAGTATTTGCTAATCCTGATTACGCACAAAAGCCGGTAAGAGAGCTGGCACTCAAACAAAATAAGATTCTGATAATGGCGTCACCGAAATTAAAAGAAGGCTTTATAAAGATTGAACCAAGGCATATTAAAGGGAAAGAAATTGAAGCTTCAACAATCAGGGGTTCTTTTAAATATGGTATCAAAATTCAGGAGATAATAAAACCAGATTTGATTATCACAGGATGTGTTGCAGTTGATAAGAATGGATGGCGGCTCGGAAAGGGCGGTGGATATGGAGACAGAGAGATTAAAATGAATTTTGAAAAGTTTGGGAATATTCCTGTTGCAACCACTGTTCATGAACTACAGATTGTGGATGAAGTTCCACATAATGAAAATGATACAAAAGTTAATTTTATCATAACTCCTGAAAGAGTAATAAGGGTATCCTGAACTCTCCAATTACCAAACTGGCATCAATGCCTAATAACCACATACCAATCCCTCTCCCTGCAATTCTACATCTCCTTTTCCCGCTCCTGCGGGGAGAGTCCGCCACACTTAATGACGAAAAAGGTGAGGGGTGAAAAAGAATAAATTACACACGAACGACAATAGACTTATGAGGATACGGGCAGCGAAACCGAATTACGATTAACCATCTTAATAACCCATCATCACCCTTTATCTCCCTTCATACCCCTTGCTTGTAGGAGCGGTTTCCAACCGCGATAATAACCTCGGCACAAATCCATAATAAGAAAACTGTAGTGGCAGGCCGCCACACCTCTTGGCGGCTTACTCGGCATAAAGAAGTCAAGCAAGCTTGACCACTACAATAAACATAATCAAATCATTTCCTCTTTTATCCTGCATCGTGTATCCTGTATAATTCATCAAAGACGTAGTAGCCGAGCTTGCTCGGCAAATAATTTCAGGATGTCAAGCAAACTTGACCACTACAAAAACATCGGCAGGTTCGTCCCGACAAAAAAGTCGGGACTTGCAGGAATCGCAGGAAACGCAGTATCGTTTCTACAAATCCTTTCTTGTCATTTTGAATCCGCCACTCTTTTTGGCGGACGAAGAATCTCCTGTTTTAACTTTGAAACTGAATTTTCTATCCATTATCCATTCATCAATTCCACAATTATGGAATCGTCAAAATGTATGCTACAAAAAAATATAATTTTTTCAAAAGTCAACACTTTTCAGACAGGCTGGAAGGTGTTGACGTCTGAAAAGTTTTGACTTTTACCGTATGATTGTGAACTTCTTACTGACCTGCTCACCACTCTGTTTCAGGACAATAAAATAGACACCGCAGGCAAGGTCAGAAATATTCAAAGTCTTTTTATGATCTCCTATAAGGCAATCTCTCTCAATCATTGATTTAATCCTTTTCCCACAGACATCATAGATTGCCAGCTCCATCTCACCAGCACCTGATGCCGTATATTTAATATTCAAATTCCTATGACAAATAATTGGACTGACTTCTATTTCCCATCTTGTATTATGCATCCTGCATCTTATAGCAGTGTCTTCTATCCCCAAAAAAGTGCCTTTGGCATATTTCATTCTATACCAGTTGCCAGAACCACCTATATATGCAACATGGGGCTTATCATCATCAAGGCAAAAAGAAAGTGAATGTCCGGTCACTGAATATGGGTCAGGCTCAATGTAACCACATAAATGCCAACCTGTAGAATTGCGATAGCAATATGCCGGACGCTGGTCACAAAGAAAGGTAATATGAGGAAGATTATCGGTATCAAGGTTTAAATAGTTCAAGGGATCAGCAGCTCCAGTGGTTTCAGAATTCCAAAAATTCCCATTCCAGTGAACATAATTTGTTGCCCAACCATGAATAAAATGGGGATAACCAGAAGAGTCAAGGTTTAAAGATGGACCATAGTTACCCATACCCAGATTGGTACTATTACCCCAGAATTGCCAGTCTGTTCCATTCCAGAATGCATATTTCACAGAGTCTGAATTTCTCTGGTAGTATACAATGTGGGGTCTATTTTCAAAATCTATCGCCAGAGAAGGGCAAAAATCAGGCAGGTCATTGCCATCATAGATTATTTCCGAGTTCCAGGTGAAACCATCCCAGTGGAAATATTTAATACGCCAGACCGTATCAACAGGGCTTCTATACGCCCAGGTAATACCAGGATAATCATTCGTATCAAGTGCTAATGAATGTTTACTCCAATGCGGCTCGGGAATGCTGTTTAATTTCTGGATTGACCAGTAATTAGTCACTTTATTGCCATAGAATAGTTTAACGGTATTATCCGAATAGCGGTGCACAAAGGCAATATGGGGATGGTCATTCCTGTCCAAACACAAATCAGGCCAAACATAGTAGTTGGTTGTGATGTATCCGTAACTGCTGTCCACAGTCTCTTTAATCCATTGACCCTGGATTTTGGATAAATATATAAGTTTAACCCAGTTGGTATCCCAACCACTTTGATAATAAACAATCCGGGGTTGGCTGAGACTGTTCAACTTCAGGGATGCCCAGCTAATTCCGCCACTATCAGTATGCACAGAATCAGCAATCTCTATCTGCCAGCTTATCTGACTGAATCCTAATATAAAGACCAAAATAAGAAGATACTTTTTTATATATAATATACCTCCTAAATTATTTATAATATAGACGGGGAAGGCAATTTGGTGAAGGTAGTTATTCATTACTTCACCACCAAAAGTTTTCTACTCACTTTATTTTCATTTTGTTTTAGTACTATAAAGTAGACCCCACAGGAAAGTTCCCGAACATCCATAAATTCCTCATAATAGCCTGGTTGTAAATCTAAAC
>CAYQKL010000056.1:0-10914 GCA_964418185.1 uncultured bacterium | reverse complement strand
AATTGTCGGGCAGTTTCAAAGGCGATGATAATACCGCCCGTGGTTGGACCAATCACCCATTCAATCTTTTTGTCTCTAACTTTTTCAGCAATCATTGAACAGAGTTTACTGGTTGCTTCAGGATTTTCAAGGACACGGAATTTTTCAAAATAATATTTGCTGTGCAATCCAGAATTCAATACAAAATGACCTTCCAGCAATACTTTATATTGACGCAAAATATCTTCAACGGACATTTTCTATCTCCTTAATTATGTCTTTTGCAGAATGCAGAGGATCTTTCGCCGCTACAATTGGTCTACCCACCACAATAAAATCAGCACCTGCCTTTATTGCCTGGGAAGCGCTCATTGTCCTTGCCTGGTCATCAATTTCTTCACCTTCAGATCTTATCCCCGGTGTGACAATCAAAAAATCTCTGCCGCAGGCCTGTCTGATATGCTCAATCTCCTTAGGTGAAACAACCACACCATCAAGCCCTGCACTCTGGGCAAGCCTTGCCAGAAAAACAACCTGTTCTTCAATGGTCCTTTTTACATCACCAAAAAGGTCCTTGAAATATGCCTCATCAATGCTGGTGAGAACCGTGATACCAAGCAATTTTGGTTTGGGAGTTTTTCTAACATCTGAAATCAGGGATACTGCCTTGACTACCTCTTCCATCATCATAAAACCACCACTGATATGAAGCGTGAGCATATCCACACCCATTTGCATTGCTCCCTCACAGGCACGGGCAACAGTATTGGGAATATCATGGTATTTTAGGTCCAGCATCACCTTCAAACTCCGGTCTTTTAGAAATTTTACAATTTCCGGACCAAAATATGTAAAAGGAATTGCTCCGATCTTGTAGTATTTCACCAGACCCTGTAGTTTATCAACAAGCATTTTGATCTTGTTTATATCGTTCATATCCAGGGCAACAATTAATTGTTCATTCATCTTACCTCCTATGTTTATAAGATCCAGCATCTTCGCCTTGACTCATCAACCCCTTAAGTTCTTTGATAATCCGTAGTGGTGCATACGGGTCGCGCAAAACCGCAGTGCCTATTGCGACTGCCGAAGCACCGGCAAGCAAAAATTCATACGCATCTCTGCCTGTCATAATACCACCCATTCCAATAACTGGAATGTTCAGATCTTTTAATCTATGAACACAATGTAATGCAAACGGTTTTATTGCCGGACCAGAAAGTCCTCCACTTATTATCGGTCTCCTTTTTGCTATATCAAATGCCATTGCATAAATCGTATTGATCAATGAAACCCCATCTGCCCCTGCATCAATACCTGCCCTGGCAATTATCAGGGGGTCGCAAAAATTGGCCGTGAGTTTCACAATTATTGGCAGGATGGTTTTCTTACGAACAAGTCTGACAATCCGTCTAACCATTTCAGGATTTTGGCCAAACAATGCGCCACCTTCTTTCACATTGGGACAGGAAACATTCAATTCAAAACCCGTCACTCTATCACCTATTTCCTCAATGATTCGGGCATATTCTTCAACCGTGAATCCAGCAACATTCACAAATATTCTATCATTTATTTTCTTTATCTTTGGTAGAATCATCTTGCAGAACTCTTTGACTCCAGGATTTTCAAGGCCAACTGAATTTATAATACCCGAAGCAGTTTCATAAATCCTGGGCGGTGGATTACCCATCCTTGGTAAAAGGGTAATACCTTTGGTGAATATCGCACCAACTCCTCGTGTTACTGCCCGATATTTTAAACCAAAACCGAATACACCCGAGGCGAGGAAAACCGGATTCTTGAATTTTACGCCTACCAGATTTTCAAATTTCCTGAATCGTTCTAAATATTGGAATTTTGAATTTAGATATTGTTTAGTATTTTTATCAATCAAATTCAATTCCTTTCAGTGCAAAGACCGGCCCATCTTCGCAGATTCTCTTGTATTTTCCATAATATTTTATTGCACAACCAAGACAGAGTCCACAACCACAACCTAAAAAATCTTCACAAAAGGCATATACTGGAATTTTTAATTCCATTGACTGCAGTTCCCTGAGCATGGCCTTTGGACCACAGGCATAACCGATCTCATAATCACTTATGTCCAATTCTGCCAGTGCCGAAAGGGCAGTGCCCTTTTTTCTTCTGCCGGTCTCAGTAATAAAGATAGTCCTGGATGAAATCTTCTTCAAATCATCTTTTAAGATCAATTCCTCAGGGGTTCGCGCGCCATAGACAAAAGTAAAATCAATATCTTGCGCGCGCAATTTCTGGGCAAGAAAATAAAGAGGAGCAACACCGATCCCGCCTGCAATGATAAGACCTTTCTTCCGCTGTATTCTAATTTTCTTTCCCAGCGGACCAAAGATCGTCAATCTCTCACCGGGGTTCTTTTTGCTCAATATTTCTGTACCCCTGCCCACAACCTTAACAATCAAGAGTAATTTACCTCTACTGTAACCGGCAATACTTATGGGTCTGTTCAAAATTGGGTCAAATGTATCATTGATCTGAACCTGCAGGAACTGCCCTGGTCCAGGGTTGATCCTTTCACATAGACATTCAAGAATAAACAAATTGGGACTCAGCCATTGTTTTTTCAATATATTAGCCGTTCTCTTATTCATTAGACGTTTCCCCTTCCATTAATTTGATGGCGCTCTTTGCATATTCAGTTCCGGAATATTTTTTTATTAATTCATTGGCGTATTCAAAAGCAAGGCTGTCCTGTTTCAAAACCATCTTGCTTATCCAGAAATTGGCATATAATGCTTTGGGTGACAGATTGCTCATCGGATAGTCCTTATAGACATTTTCATAGTGTGCCATTGCCCTGGGAATATCCTTCAATTCAACAAAATATAATTCACCAAGGTCAAATTGTGCCTTATCAAGATCTTCGGTTTTGCTGGTCAATTCTAAGATCTTCTTTAAAATGTCTGAATGAACCTTTGCTCTGTTCAACATCTCACCGGATGCTCTTTTGACAAGGGAATCATAATAGGCAATAGCCAGTTCCACGCTATCCTCTTTTTCAGCAATCTGCGCGAGTTCATAATATGCCTTTGTTCCATAATCCTCTGATTGACTCTCTTTTACTTCTTGATAAAGATATTTTGCCTCTTCTACATTACCCATTCTATAATTCAGTTCTGCAAGGAGCAATCTGAATTCAGGGTCAAATTCGTTTTCAAGAAATTTTTTGCATTCTTCGTATTGATTCATTTCAAGATAGATAGTAGCGATCTTCAGTTTTATTCTTTTCTTTTCAACGGTATTCTGCTCCAGAACAACTATCTCATTATAGGTTTTGAGGGCAGATTCATATTCTTTTAGAAAATGTTCTGCCTCACCAAGAATATTGAGAATCATTAACTTTTCCTTACGGCTCAATCTTTCTTTTAGAAGTGAATTAGCAGTGTTCATTAGCTCACCATAATTGCCATCATGGTAATAGGCATAACAGAGCATTACTGTGGCTTTCTTTTCAAAATATTTAAATCTTCCAGCTTCCTTAAAGGAGATGATTGCTTGACTAAATTTTTCGGTTTTGTAGTAAGCGAGCCCGGTATAATACATCGCATCATCATAGAATTTTGAACCCGGGAAGTTTGTAACAAGAAAATGAAGTTTGTCAAGGGCGCGGGCATAATCACCCTTATAGTAGTAAGAAGCGCCCATCATAAAGATGGCATCATCAACATACCTTGAACCAGGATATTTTACAATAACTGCCGCACACTTTTCAATCGCTTTATCAAATAGTTCAGAATCAAATTTCAAAGTATCAGTCGTGACCGTCTTCATTCCCTGATGAAAATAATTCTGGGCGTTGTAAAAAGTATTGAAATAGGCGCACCCGGTTAACAGCATCAGAAAGGTGAATCCTAATATTAAATTTCTAAGTTCTAAACAATTTCTAATAGCCGAATTCAGATATTCAGTCTGAAACCAGGCTTGGATTTTGCGCCTTGAATATTTGAGACTGTGTAGCATTCAATATCACCTGACAATCCCTACCTGGACATTGCGGAATCGTGCGGGTGCTGTTCCGTGTCCCACATACATTGTCTGACCAGGTTCACCCTTACCACAGTTAGGCACACCATAGACATGCCAGTAATCTTTATTGGCGATGGCATCACATTTGTTCCAGAACTGGGGCGTGATATCGGCGTAGGTCGGATTTTTATAGACATCGGTCAATTTGCCATTCTCAATCCTTCTACTGAGTTCGCAACCGAACTGAAAATTCAGTCTCTTGTCATCAATTGACCAGGATTTGTTTGTCGTCATAAAAATGCCATCTTTGGTCTCAGCAATCATATCTTCCAATTTCCAATCACCTGGCAGGATATTAATGTTGGTCATTCTGACCAATGGAATTCTATTCCAGCCATCAGCCCTCATATTACCACTGGACTTGCTATTGACCACCGGTGCAGTTTCTCGGGAACTCTGATAACCAACAAAAACTCCTTCTTTAATCAGATATACCTTTTGTGCAGGCACTCCTTCGTCATCCCAGCCAAAGGTACCCAGACCATTGGGTACTGTAGCATCAGCCACTATATTCACAATCTTTGATCCATATTTTAGCTTATTTAACTTCTCCGGGGTCATAAATGATGTCCCGGCATAGGAAGCCTCGGTTCCCAAAACTCGGTCCAGTTCAGTTGGATGCCCACACGATTCATGAACCTGTAAGACCATCTGGTTTGAATCAAGTATTAATGTCGTTTTCACAGAAGGGCAGGGCTTTGCATTAAGTAGCATCACGGCTTCATCTCTTACACGGTCTGAATTATCTATTAGATTCAATGCCTTAATGAATTCATATCCTGCCTGTCCATAATCATCATAGGAACGTATCTGAAGTTCACCCTTATCCATTGCGTATGCCCTTATTCCACCCCCCGAATAGGTAAATTCCTGCACTATCCTTGATCCTTCTGTTGAAAAAAAATGCACAGTTATACGTCTGAACGACATAAAAGCAATCCTCGTCTTTATGCGTGCATCTCCTGCGAGCAATTTGTCACAACTGAGCAAAAGGTCAATCTTTTCGCTCAAAGGAACCTTGAACGGATCAATCTTGACTTTTGACCGATAAGATCCTCTTTCTGATGGAAGCGGACTAAGGACTATTGGTTTTCCTTTTATCCGGGCTGATGCCCGGGTAATCAATAATGCATCTTTGATCACCCGATTTGCCTCTTTGCAATTAACAAGATTTGAAGAGGCAAAACCCCAAGCATTATTCTTTATCAATCTAATCCCAAATCCCATATCAGAATTATGTGTGAGCCCTTCAATAATACCATTTTTTATGGTTATGGATTCAGACTCCTCCTGCACAAGACGCACATCTCCATATTCTGTCTTCTTTAATTTCAGACTATCAATGATATTTTTCAGAATTTTTTCCATTTCTACTCCCGATGATTAACTATAACCAAATTTCCCTTTATCGTCAAGGGTGATGTTCGAATTGGTATAAAGGATTCAATCCCCGGGTTTGATTGGTAATCTTATAATAAATTCTGTGCCTTTACCCTGTTTGGATCTTGCGATTATCCTTCCATCGTGCAAATCCACAACCTTTTTTACAAATGCCAGACCCAGACCAATCCCACCAATTTTGTCTGAATAAAATGGGCTAAAAACATTATTCAGATTTTCTTCAGAGATGCCCCTGCCTGTATCCGCAACAGATATAATTATTGAATCTTCCGCTGCGCTTGTTTTAATAATTAACCTGCCGCTATTAGAAATTGCCTCAATGCCATTTTTCAAAAGATTGACCAATGCATTAAGCACAAGTTCGTAGTCACCGTAGATTTTACCCTGATATTCAAAATGCCTTTCTATATTTACCCTTTCCGGACAATCAGTCTTTCTAATTGCTTCTTCTATCATTTCATTTAATACAAATTCCGTCTTCATCAACTTTGTTGGCCGGGCATATTCTAAAAGATTCGCAATCAAACCTTCCATTATCAAACATTCTTTGACAATCTCAGCTGGGTCTTTTTTGCCCTTCTGTATCAATCTTGCCAGACCCGTGATCGTTGCCAGAGAATTTCTGAATTCATGGGCAATGTATGCGGAGAATTCAAGAAGTTCTTTTTCTTTTTCTTTCAATTTATTAAATAATTCATTAAAGGTTGCTGGCACAAAATCTTCTTTTTTCATTTCAATACCGTATTGCTGTGCAATTCGTGCAACATAGCGCATTGGCAAAAATAAATTCCTGATCAAAAAAAATCCCAAGAAAGAAATAAAAATTAACGATAGAGTAACATAGAGTAAATGCCACCTAAATACATTATCAATTGCACCATAGCCCGGATATTTGAATAAATACAGGTAAAATTCTGGTTCTGAATTATGGTAAACGAGATTATTCCTGTTTTGGATTATTCTACCGGATTCAGGAAGTCTATTGAAAAACTTGGTATAATCAAATGAACTACCAGGAAATTTTAAATATGAATCATAAATCTTGTTGCCCTTTGTATCTACAATCACAAGTTGTCCTACATCGAATGCCTCTGCTACATTTCTTATTAATCTCTCTCTATCTTGATGATTCAAATAAACACCACATAGTTTGGCAAGAGAAAAAACCCTTTCCTCCTGGGCATCAACAAATGCGATTCTTAATTGAGTGCTTACATAAAGGTTTACCACAGCAAGAAAAATTATCAAAAAAATAAATATTACTGAGACAGTTGCAATGTCCCTGGGATATGACTTTCTTTTCACCATTTGGACTTTGATATCACCTGATTATCGTGAGTCTGCCTTTGCTTCGCTCAATCCTTTCACCCTGTAATTCAATCACATAGATATACATACCACTTACTACTTCATTGTTTTTTTCATTCTTCAAATTCCAGAATGCGCATCGACGGTAACGGTCAATCTCACCGGTTGCTTCAGAATCCAGGACTCGCACCCGCTCACCGGCGATGTTGTATATGGTAACTTTGAATTCAGGAAATTGACTACCCAATTCTGAGGTATCAGAAGGCGTGTAATTGATTACCACACTCTTTCCCCAGGCTGGAATGCGGTCAACCCTGAATGGATTGGGATAGGAGGCAACCCGGCCCAAAAACATTGGACTGATCCAGAATGAGGCAGTCATAATTGAATCTGCAGGACCAATATTATAAACCGTAATACCGCTTGCTGAATCGCCATAGAACCTGCTTGATGGTGTTGACTCATCATAAAAACCAATAGAATCATCCTTCCATAAATCCTCTGCCCTGCCCCAGGTTGATCTTGGAAGCAGAAAACCGTTATCACCATCAGCCTGCATTATTCCAACCAGGGGGTGGTCTTCATTGCTGTTTTTGGTCCTTGAATCATCAATATGTAGTATCAACAATCCATCACCAGGAAGGGAACGGTCAAATCCAGTGCGAAATCTATTTTCAATAAGAAAATACTCACCGGTTCCACCTGTAGATGAATTCCAATTCGGTCCACCCGGGTCCTCAAGCATTCTTATTACAAATGGACTTCTTGCTGAGCAAGGGATTTGTTGATCTTCCAATTTGCTGATTCCTGTCCTTTCCACCGCAGTCGGTGTGAGCCAGCCAAGTTGATACTTGCACCAGGAGGAAAGATGCGCTGGAGTATTACCGGGCAAATCAGAAGAACCTGTCATACCCCAGGAGCCCGCAGCCATCAGGCAGAATGAACCAATGCCATTTGTAGAATAGTCTGTATCATACAGATCAGGTAGACCAAGGACATGGCCAAATTCGTGGACAAAGACACCGACTGTTATCCTCGCTGCTGGATTGACCAACCGCTCCGGCTCCATTGAGTAGTAGTCTACTTTGACACCATCATTGGTCTGGTATGCACCCGGACAACTCGTTCCCGTATTTGACAACTGCCATTGATGTGACCAGATATCCTGTGGGCTACCGGTCTCCTCAGCACCAGGTCCTGAATGGACGATAAAAATTCCATCAACAATGCCATCACCATCACCATCATACTGGGAGAAATCAACAGAATTGTCAGCAAGGGCACAGGCATCCTCAACGAGTTTCTGGACATTATGGGGATAATCGCTGTAAAACCCAAACGAATCACCAACATAATATGAATATGGTTGTGGTGCACGCACCCAGCCAATTACATTACTCTGTTTGCTGATTGTGAATCTACCATATGATACCTCAGTATAATATCTGCGCATAGAATTTTCGCTCTCGCCATAAATGAGCGAATCAAATTGAGATGTTTGATATGTAGAAGGATTGTCAGAAAAATCTACTAAAATCACAATTGCCTTCTTCTCACCAAGTGCTGGTTGTATCATTCCTGGTCCTTTGTTCATCAATGCGGGGAATTTGGGTTGACTAATCTGTGCCCTTGTATAAGGGCTCGGCGGCATTGAGAGTAAAAAAATAACTAATATATTTGCCATAACCAAATATTATAGCCGTTTTTGTTGTTCTGTCAATGGAACAGAACAGACAAAATGCAACATTTTGGGGGCTGCCCCCAAAATGTTGCATTTTAATCGATGTTTCTCATTACCGTAAACCGTGAAATTTTTAACATTCTTGCTGTCTGCGCTATTGTCAATTTATATTTCTTTATCATAATGTTAATCGCCCTATGCCGCTTTCCCTTTTCTTCAATACCACAAGGATTAAGTAATTGTTCGATCTTAATATCAAGTTCCAGACAAATGCTTTTTAGAAAATCATCTCTGTCAATAACTTCGGGCATTTCCAAATTTAATGTCTTTGCGAGTTCTTTTGTAAAATATGCATCACCAACTATTTTCACAATTCTGCTTTCCCAGTCTATTGAGACCTCCTTTTCATCAAGCACAAAATTTCTGTATAAAGCAATTACTTCTTTTCTGTCTCTTGCATTCGTGCCAAGCTGCTCATAGATTATCTGCGGTTTTATAAATTTTATTGGCTCAAGTCCAATATACTGACGATAACTTGTCCAGGGGTATCCATCAGGGTCAGAAACGATTCCTGCCTCCACTGCCTGGCGATGGATATAACGCGACAACCACAATGCATATTCATTTGGTTGAACAATCTTGTTGTTGAAACGTTCACCGAATACATGACCAACCTGGCCTGTATCTTTGTTAAAAAACTGGGCATATTGTCCATGCAAATCGTTCATAAATCTTGAGATATTATTCAATCTGTCAAAGATAAAAAGATGGATATGCCATTGCATCAGGGCATAGGCAATCACATCAATGTCAAGTGTCCTTGAAACATTCTCAAGCAATCGCAGGTAATATAAATAGTGCGCCTGTGCCTTAAATGTTGGATTACGGTCATTGCCCCAGGCATAGATATGATGATAAAGATTTTCACCACAAATTCTAATGTATTTTGCCACGGAAATAAGTATACACAAATTCTTAGATATGTCAACAACAATATGCAACACTTTGGGGGCTGCCCCCAAAGTGTTGCATATATGTAATTTTTTACCCAATAATAGCAGAAATAATCCAATCTATTCCCAATTCTCCATAAAATCAATGAAATTTCAACACTTTTTTTCCAAAATCGGGAATGAAATTTGCATACAATATAATTGTGGATAATGGGTTAAGGTCTGGCAGCTGGGTCAATGAGACCAGTTTCCAGGCTCTAACCATAGAAGAGATTGAAAAGGAGGCTTTATGAGAAAAGGTTTTACACTGATTGAACTTATGGTGGTCATCGGAATCATTGGTGTGATCATTGCAATCGCTGTTCCAAATTTCGCAGCAATGCAGGCAAAAGCAAGAATTCGGGCTGGTGCTTATGAAATTGCCCAGGACTTGAGACAGATACGAGAAAGGGCTCTCTCAATTAGCCGTGAATATTCAGTTGATCGTCCAGATGATAGGACATATATGGTTACTTCTCCTGAAGGCAATACATACACCTACAAACTTGGGGGTAGCACAGGTGGAAATTTAAGGTTTGGCGTAGGTCCAAATTACACGGGTGGAGTTCCGCCCGAGGCGAACCAAGCCTCTGCACCCGCAAGCGGCTTTGATTTTATGCCTACGGGAACCCTTATTTTTAATGGCCGGGGTGGTGCGAATAAAGGTGTTATCTATCTTACAGACAACAGAGATGACTATGCAATTGGCATCAATTCCCTGGGTAAAGTAAGGGTTTACCGTTACAATAGTAATAATGGCACCTGGAATTAAATAAGGAGGAAAAATGAGAAGAGGATTTACATTGGTGGAAATACTTGTTGCGATAATAATTTTATCTGTGGGCATTCTGGCTGTATCGCAGATGACTGTTATGGGAATGCAAGTTACCAGAGTTGTTAATCAGAAAATGTATGCACGGGCTGTTATGTCCAGATATTACGAAATTTTGAACAACCTTCCCAATAGCGATCCTTCAGTTCAAAACTGGGACGGTGACAACTTTGACCTTGATTTTATCACCCCTCCTGACCCTCCGCCGGATTTTGAAGAGAATCATCAAATGGGTGGTGTAACTTATCGTGTATGCTGGAATGCTGTTAATGAAGTGGGAAATCCTGTAGATGATCGGATTGAAACATTGATTCGTCTATGGGTCTTATGGAATAATGACCGCAATCGCATTCATACGGACATTATTAAGGGCAGAAAATTTTAAAGGAGGCTTTATGCGTAGAGGTATGACATTGATTGAAGTAATGGTCTCTCTGGTGATTTTGATGATTGTCCTTGGAGCAATTTATTCTATCCTTACAATACAGCAGCAAAGGGCAACTATGGTAAGTGAAACTTCGGTTCTACAGACAGAAGCGCAGGTTGCCTATACCCTTTTTAAATGGGATTTGATGCTGGCTGGGCTTGGCCATCCCAAAAATAATGCAGTGCTTACTTCTTTCAATAACACTGGGTATCTTGGATCAGATGGA
>CAYQKL010000055.1:0-11131 GCA_964418185.1 uncultured bacterium | reverse complement strand
ACAAGGGCTGAAAACACGCTTGAGGCGTGCGAAGCAATACTTGAAATGGGCAGGTCTCATGCCCAGAAGATGAATCGGGATTTGACTGTTGGTCCAATTACAGACCAGGAAATAAATTTAATCTCCAATTATCTCTGCAGTCTCACTGTAGCAAGGGTAACAGACAAGGCAGTTGCTCCACCTGGTGAGGCACAGAAGTTTGCCCGGGCATACCGGGGCATTGGTGCATCACTTGGCGCGGCCGTGGGAATAAGAACCTATAAACTCTATCATATCTATGCCAGTGCAATCGGTAGAAATGGAGAGAAGACCGCAATAGATGTTGTGCAGAGATATGTTGAAACAAGATAGGAGGTAAAAATGAGATTCATTATTATGCTTTCACTCTGCCTGGGTGCCTTATTTGCCCAGGAGATGGCGCCATATTGTTGTGCACCACCGTTTGTTACAACTGTAGTGCCACCGAACATAATGATTATGCTTGACAATTCAGGCAGTATGTATGATCAGGCTTATGGCGGAAACTCCCTTTATATGACGGATACCACAAAATGGTATGGCTATTTCAAGCCAGATTCAAATTACCAATGGCAAACAAATCGTTTTGTCTCAGACCCTAATGGACCATTTCCTGGTCGGATTCTCAACTGGGCATGTATGTCCAGGGCTGATATTGAGAAGAAGGTCTTGACTGGAGGAAAGGGTAATGAACTCGGCAGTATTGTCAGGTTATTGAGCGAAGGACGCTACAGTTGGACGAAATATTACTATCGTGATCCGAGTAATTACAATACATTTTCCATTAGCCATTCTGCTAATGCAACCTATCTGACCGTTAGTAAATACGGCTCTAATCCACCGATAAATGCAACGCTTTCAAATGAAAAAGTTCAGGTTGATATTCCTGAAATAGAATACCGTGGGGTTCTGGACCAGATCGGTGATAAGGATGATAACCGCCACTGGGATGATGATGCACCACTATTCGGACTCTGGCATTTTAACTATGATAGGGGAGGTTATATAAGGGACTACCTTGGTGATCCGGATATTATTGACCTGCGAAACCATGTCAATGAATTTCGTGGTGAAACCTGGACACCTCTTGCAGAATGTTACTTTGAGCTTTTGCATTATTTTTCCCAATCAAGCCCCCATTATTACAATTCAGACTACTCTCCAAATCCAGGGAACCTCCATGACCCCTGGTATGATAAGAATACCCATACAATGACTCCCTGCAGAAGATCATTTATTCTGATTCTAACCGATGGTGAGTCAACCCAGGATATGGAAATTCCCAATTCCTGTGCCCATCTGCCCAACTGCAATAATCTCCAAAACTACTGGGATGGAATAAATCCAACTCTCCCTTCTAATGGAACCGATTATCTGGACGATGTTACCCTTTACGGTCATGTGAATGATTTGAGGCCAGATGCGGGCTGGGGTAACCGCAGCCTTGCTGATGACCAGTCAATAGAGTGCTATATCATCTACGCCTTTGGCAATAGTTCCGCGGCAGTTAATCTCCTAAAAGACGCAGCAAAGACTGGTGGTTTTACAGATCTAAATGGAAACAACAGGCCGGACCTTTTGGCAGAATATGATAAGAACGGAGATAACATCCCTGACAACTATTTCCAGGCCCAGACTGGCTACGAACTTGAAGAGGCAATAATGAAGGCGATAATGGAGATGCTTGCCAAAGTTTCTTCTGCTTCAGCGGCCGCGGTTGTGAGTGCAGGAACAAAAGGTGCGGGTCTTGCAACCCAGGCACAATTCTATCCAAGAAGGCAGTTTTCTACTGGTGAACTCCTTGACTGGACTGGCTCAATCTATTCCCTGTGGATTGATAAGTTCGGATTACTAAGGGAGGACAATAATCAGGACCACTATCTCCATCTAAAGAACGATTATGTAGTCAAGGTGGAATTCGATACCACGGTTGGTGATGTTATGGTAAAAAGGTATCAGGATGTAAATGGAGATGGCGATTCATTGGTGTATGTAGCGAGTGTAGCCCTTGATGAACTAAAGACTGTCTGGGATGGTGGAAAATGGCTCTGGAATAACTCACCTGATAGCCGTGTAATAAAGGCATTTGTGGATGGCAATAAAAATGGCATTGTTGATCTCAATGAAATAAAAGACTTTATCCCGGCTAATGCAGGGACATTCAGACCCCACCTTGGTGTGCCTTCAGACAATTCTGCAGATACAGTTATTAGATTTGTTCGGGGAACTGATTTTACAAACTTGAGGATGAGAACTGTGGATAGTAAGGTCTGGAAACTCGGTGATATTATAAACTCCTCAGCAACAGTTGTAGCAAGGCCAATGGAACGGTATGATTATCTGTATGGAGATGTTACTTATCAGGACTTCTGGAATGCCGAATCCTTACGCAGACCTATAGTCTATGTTGGAGCAAATGATGGTATGCTTCACGCATTTAATGCGGGGTATTATCGGGATATTGTGGACCCTGACCCGTTCAAAGTGGGTTATCAGGATCCACTCGGTGCTTACTCCTTAGGTCAGGAACTCTGGGCATATGTTCCTTATAATCTTCTTGCCCATCTCAAGTGGCTACCGAACCCACATTACTGCCATGTCTATTATGTAGATTTAACGCCTTATCCTACAGATGTCCAGATATTTGCACCCGATGCAGTCCATCCTCAAGGCTGGGGAACAGCGCTCACAATTGGAATGAGACTCGGTGGTGGAGAGATTCGTACAGCAACTGATACCCTTAACTCTGCATACGCATTTATTGATGTCTCTGACCCGCTGAATCCAAATCCAATGTGGGAATTTACGCATCCTAATCTTAAATATACCCTGGCATATCCTACCGCGATAAAGCTTGCGAATTCACTTGATACTGCCTGGTTTATGGTCACTGCTTCAGGACCGATAAATTGTGCTGGAGAAAGCAATCAGAATGCAAGAATTTATGTGCTTGACCTATCCACTGGAAATATCCGACGTATCTTCACCGTACCAGATGCCAATTCTTTTGTTGCCAATATCTTTGGTATTGACTGGGACCAGGACTATTCAGTTGACCTAATCTATTTCTCTGATTGTTTCCGTGATAATACTGCACCAGGTGGCTGGGGTGGTAAAATCTATCGCATCAAGACCAGAGAGAGCACTGACCCGAATGACTGGGAACTCTCGGCAGTGACAGAAAATTTGAAAAGACCAATGATTGCTGAAGGAAATGTCACGATTGATGAATTTAACCGACTCTGGGTCTATTTTGGTTCAGGCAGATTCTTTTCTGATGTTGATGAAGCGGATACTACGACTAAACAATTATTTGTTGGCATAAAAGAGGATACTGTTAGCACCTTTACCCTGGCATCAATGTATAATGTAACCAATGTCTGGATTGATACAAGTGGTGATGCCCATATAGGAGCGGTTGTCAAATCATTTGAGGAATTTATGGATGATGTCTATGCAACGAATGGCTGGTATCGCTACTTTGCAAAGGGTGGTGAAAGGTCTCTTACTCCAGCACTGGTTTTTGGCGGTGCTGTGCTCTTCACTACCTTTGTGCCAACCGGTGATATCTGCTCTTATGGTGGTTATGGTAATCTCTACGTAATGTTCTACAGAACAGGAACTCCACATCCTGAGTCTTATTTAGGTGATACACTTGGAGCACACAGGTTATACACAGGTATAGGACCGGGTATGCCATCAGAACCTGCACTTTATGTAACTGCAGACCAGACCAAGGTCTTTATTCAGACCTATGGCGGCATTGTCCAACAGGAAACTGGATTACCAACCGCAATCAAACCAGGTGTTATACTCTGGAAAGGTAGATAAGGAGGCAAAAATGAAAAAATTATTTCTTCTTTTAATAGTATTCTGCCTACCACTAATCGCCGAAGAGGTCTGGCTTGGCATGGCTACTGGCGCACAAGGTGATACACTGATTCTGGTTGATAATCTGAAGGTCTATGTGCCGGGATTATCATTGGGTAGATATATAAGTGGAGATGGTCAGGCGATAAGTGTAAACTCAATCACATTTCCATTTACCGCTTCACTTGTTAAACCAGACCAACAAATAGCAGCCACAGAAGAAACTGACAAAGCCAGTATTGCGCATACCTACATCAAGGTCCACAAATTCTATAATGTGGTTAATGGCCGATTAGTGGAGAAATAATTTTTTGAGGTCAGGTCTTGTTAATGTTTGATGACCAAACCGCTACAAGACCTGACCCTTTTCTCTTGACTTCAGAAGAATTCTGATTAGAATAACCAGTGAACAATGGAGGTCCAGTTGAAAAATAAGAGAAAAAGTCTCCTGTTGGTTCTATTGGTTCTATCTGTTTTTGTCGGCTGTGGTGGGAAAAAAGAAGGTGTGGCTGGGAATACACCACCCGAAATAAAAGAAATTACCTTGCTGCCGTTGAATCCTTCAATTGTGTCTGAAATTAGCGTAAGGATTTCTGCCATAGATAAAGACGGTGATCCGCTGACCTACAAAGTGACGTGGTTTGTGAATGGCAAAGAGATTGGTGAAGGGATGTCATTCAGATATGAAGAAGCAAAAATGGGTGATAAGATTTTTGCTGAAGTAACACCATTTGATAGTAAGGAATGGGGCAAAGCAGTCCGGAGTCGAGAAATTACGTTGGGTGGAATGCCTCCGCGGATATTATCAGTTAATATCATACCTGAATCCTTGTTTGTCCACACGCCAAAAATTGTAGTTTCCGCAAATGCTGAAGACCCCGATGGAGATTCACTTCAGTTATTTGTCTACTGGATGTTGAATGATGACCGGCTTTCTGATTCTTCAAATGTTCTGGATTTAAGAAAACTAAAGGTTAAAAAGCGTGATAGGATTACAGCAGGTGTAGTAGCCTTTGATGGACAATCAAAATCTGAACCGTTCTTGGCCGAACTGGAAATTGCCAACGCTGCACCTGTTTTCAGTACGAGAATAGATTCGGTTGTAGCAAGTCCTGAAAGTTTGTATTACCAGGTACCAATCATTGACCCGGATGGTGATAAATTAACATTTGAATTACTATCTGCACCAGAAGGCGTGAAGATAAATAGAAATACCGGCGTGGTCTATGGCAATGCTGGTGATGTTAATACATTTGAAGTCTCGATCCGGGCAACAGATACGGATGGCGCATATCTGGATGCAAAGTTTACACTGACTGCACCTTAATATAAGTAGTCAGTAAATCAGTAGCCGGTGAACGGTAATTGGGAATCACAATGATGCTGAAATGAATTCAGCATGACAGAAAAAGAATTTGACACTGTGAAAAGATAGCAACAGCAGGAATCAAATGGCAGTTAAATATGTAGCGGTGCAATTCATT
Source organism: uncultured bacterium (assembly GCA_964418185.1). Classification (GTDB taxonomy): domain Bacteria; phylum Hydrothermota; class Tepidihabitantia; order SM23-42; family JAOAFX01; genus JAOAFX01. The sequence goes on along the minus strand of CAYQKL010000055.1, from coordinate 5,759 downwards.
GCACAAAAATTAGAATACAATAATGAAGATGTCGGATAAATCCGACCGCTACAAAAAATATTTTGGGAAAACTAAAACGGCATTTTTAAGACTTTTTATGAAGATAATTTTCATAAAATCAAATTTGATAATTTGTTCGGTCATCGGGATCTGGTTTGACATACTACTTGCTGAATTGCGATTCTCTGGAGTGCTTCAACTTGTTGATGCAATACCCGATGAATCGGGCAACTACAGGTGTAAATGTTAATCATTATTTTAATAGGTAATTTGGTCTTTCAATCCGGTGATACACTGAAGTTTTGCAAAAATGATAGTCTCGTTGATGAATGGATATTGAAGACTGAACAAAATGAATCCGGCGGGTATTATAATGAAAAGGCAAAGGTTTCGCCCGATAATAAGAGATTCTTTATCTACAAGGAGCAGTATTTCAATTCGGGTGACAGTATAAAAACCCAATTAACTCTATATGATGCGCGCAAGAAGGTGCTTGGTAGATTCAGAGGAGAAGATGACCGAAAGATTTCTTTTGAATTATCCCGAATCTTAGAAGACAGGCTCATCCTTTTTACCACAAATCACTATAATCAATCTCCAAAAATGGAGATTATCCAGTTCAACAAAGCAAAAAGAACAATAGATCTGAACCAGTGGAATAGCATTATTGATTACCAGATCTCTCAAAATAAAAAATATATCCTCTTTCATGGAAGAAAACCCTATAACACAAAATTATGGGATTATATCTATTTTATAGATTCGCAAACAAACAAAACCTGGGAATATCTGTTCCCAATCTGTTTTTCCTGTAAAAGGGGAAGGATTATTCTAAAAGTTGAAGACGATGGAAAGAGCGAGGCAATATACAAGAATGAACACAGGATTTTTGACAGGGATGGGAATCTGGTCGATGTCTTTGTGAAGATGGATTGAAAAACTTCTATCAACTGGAGTAGCAACCCTGATTTACATCAGGGCATGCTTCAGTTGTAATTTTCACGGGAATAAATTCCCTACTCCAGTTTTCTCTCTGGAGTAGCGACTTCAGTCGCGTGAATTGAGAGGACCTTAATTTCTTAAATCACTAAGGTTCGCCTTTTTCTGTAAAATCTTTTATGGGATATTTTCTAAACAAATCCTCTACATATTCTTGCCCTTTTTCTTTAAGATAAATCGGATAACTTGAAAATGCATAATGCATTAATTCGGAATAGTCCTTAATATACCCGTGTTTAATTGGATTGTTATGAATATAATTCAATCGCATATAAAAATCTCTTTCAGTTCTTATACAGGTATCCCAGTAATTGAACCATATTTTTCTTAAAGAGGTATTATCAATCCTATTTAATTCTCGCGAGCTTGAACCATTTATAAGTTTTATTAATCGTCCAAGATTTTTCCCGGAAAAAATTTCAAACAAAATGTGGTAATGATTTGTTAGAATTACCCATGCGTATAATTTGGCACCTATCTTATCGATTGAATTGAATATTTTTTCCATTAACATTTTTTTCTTATCATTTGCGTCAAAATATGGTTTTTTACCATAAGTGCAGGCAGTTACGATATAAATAGCATTATCAAGGTAGATATGGGGTGGGTTATGAAAAGTCCTGTCCATTGGTTTTCACGGGAATATATTCCCTATTCCAAAAATAAACTTCTTTCACGGGACTAAAGTCCCTATTCCAGTAGGGTATTGGAAAGATGGGAATAAATTCCCTACTCCAGTTTTCTCTCTGGAGTAGCGACTTCAGTCGCGTGGTTTTCAAAGGAATAAATTTCCTATTCCAAAAGTAAGCTTCTTCCACGGGACTAAAGCCCTTACTCCAGTAAGATCTCTGGGTCAAGTTTCTGGCTCTAAAATATCGCCTGAAATCCGAGGGTGGCGAGTATGCCGAGGATAAATGCACCACCCAGACAGCCAAAAACCTTCAGTTTTGCCCTGCCCGGTGCAGACCTCACCGCCTGATAATTCAAATCAACAATCGTTTCTTTATTTGCCTCAATCCTTACCTTTACAATCCCTTCGCCATACTTTGCGATTCTCCATAATGCACCTATATTTCCGTTCTTAAATTGATAGGATGCAGTCTCAAGCGAGTCCTGCGGGAAAAAACCAACATCGTATTCATCAGGCTTCACCGGATACTTAATCACCGGGGTATTGCCAATGAAATCGTCGTCAACAAAGACCGGCAGTCCTTTTTTCTCAGCACGGACTGTGAGATAGCCGTCATTTATTTGGAGGAATAGTAGAAATATTATCATGCAGGATTATATCTATTAAGTGAAATTGGTCAAGAGTTATTTATTGTCAGATGAATGCTTGTAATCCTCGCGGGACTGAAGTCTCTACTCGAGAAATGTAGAGCAAGCCTTTAAGTTTGCATTCGGAAAACAAAAAAGTTGCCTGTCCCCTTTTTCAAGATTGACACCATTTTTTATTTTGATATAATTCTTTGTGGATATCAGAGAAAATATCATCGGGTTAAGGCAAAGGATTGAGAAGGCGGCGAGCAGGGTTAACCGAAACCCTGATGAAATTACACTCGTTGCTGTCACCAAAACAGTTCAACCCGAGATAATCCAGCAGGCAATTGATTGCGGAATTAAAATTATTGGAGAAAACCGTGTGCAGGAAGCAAAAGAAAAATTTGGTATCATTGGGAATCGTGTCCAGTGGCATATGGTTGGCCACCTCCAGACCAACAAAGTAAAGGATGCCTTAAAGATATTCAATCTCATTCACAGCCTTGATTCAATAAAACTTGCCCAGGAGATTGAAACAAGGGCATCGACTCCAGTTGATTGTCTGATTGAAATCAATACTTCGCAAGAGCCAACAAAGTTTGGAATAAAGCCGGAAGATTTGTTTAAGTTCTACGAAGAGTTAAAAAATTTTAAGAAGATTAAGGTTCTTGGGCTGATGACCATTGGTCCGGGCTGGGCAATTACTGATCCTGAGGCTTCACGAAGTTCATTCACGCTGCTCCATGACCTGCGCGATGAACTCGCCCAGGCATTTGACCAGGAGTTTCCAGTCCTTTCTATGGGAATGACCTCTGACTTTGAAGTGGCGATTGAAGAGGGTTCAAATATGATACGGATCGGCACTGCTATCTTTGGACCAAGGGATTGAAACTTATGGAAAATAGAAGCCAATGCATTGAAGAAATAAATTGCTTGAACCTCTGGCGCCGGTATCAATCAACATTATCATTCATTCTCTATGTTGCAGTCAGAAAATTGTTTCCTGATACCAGTCTGCGTATAGAACATTCAATAAGCCACGGATTCTACTGTCTGCTTAACAGAAAGGTGATAGATAAAGACTTGATAGCGATTGATCTGAAGATGCGTGAGATAATCAGAACTGACCTACCAATAGAAAGAATTGTACTGCCAAAACTCAGGGCAATTAAATTATTTGAACGATTCCGGCAAAAGGATAAAGTTAGACTATTAAAGAATATTGATTTAGAAAGGATTTTTATCTACGAACTTGATAGGTTCTTTGATATGTATCCAAATCCACCGTTTGAAAGAACCGGAATGGTTGACAAGTTTTATCTCACAAATTTTACGCCGGGATTCATCATCGTCTTTCCGAACTGGAATAACCTTGATTCCCTACCACCGTATATTCCCCAGCCCAAACTCGCAAGGATATTTAATGAATATCTTAACTGGGTTCAAATTCTCGGCATAACCGATGTTGCGGATCTAAATCAGGCGATCAGACTTGGTCAGGGCTCAGATATCATTCGGGTAAGTGAAGCACTTCACGAAAAGAAGATTGTATACATTGCGGATCGTATCACCGCCGAAAAGAAACGCGTCATTCTTATCGCTGGTCCAAGTAGTTCGGGCAAGACAACCTTTACAAAACGACTTGCAGTCCAGTTGATGGTAAATGGCTACAGACCGATATTGATTTCTACTGATGATTATTTTTTACCCCACAGCAGGACGCCAAAAGATAAATTTGGCAGACTGGACTTTGAATCAATCAGGGCAGTTGATATTGATCTCTTAAACAGACATTTGCTGTCAATAATCAAAGGGGAAAGAGTTGTATTACCCGGGTTCAATTTCACTACTGGCAGACGTATTACCGGTACAAGCGTTCATTTACCACAAAATGGCATTGTTCTGGTTGAAGGTATTCACTGTCTTAATGAAGAATTAACTCCGCTGATTCCCAAAAGTATTAAATTCAAAATTTATATCAGTTGTCTGACCCAGTTGAATATTGATGACCACAATCGTATTTCTACAACTGATACAAGAATGATGCGCAGGATTGTCAGGGATACACATTATCGTGGTTACACAGTTCAGGGTGTACTTATTCAATGGGGAAGGGTAAGAAGTGGAGAAGAACAGAATATCTATCCATTTCAGGAAGAATCTGACGAGATGTTCAATTCAGCACTCATCTATGAACCTGCGGTATTAAAAAAATACTGTGTGCCCATTCTCAAGAAAATAGAGAAAAAAGACCCACTTTATCCTGAGGCAAAAAGACTGTTGGACTATTTTGCTATCTTTCACGACCTGAATGAACGAGATGTGCCTTCTAATTCAATCTTAAGGGAATTCATCGGCGGCAGTTCATTTGTGTATTAACTTAACTTGTAGTGGTCGCATTTATGCAACAATGAGAATTCAATTTTGTGCGATAAATCGCACCGCGACAATTTTCTATAGTCGCATTGGGATTTTGGAATTTATTATGACGCTTGACTTCATAGAGATTTTTAGTATAATATGTTAGCAAATCTTAAAGGGGTCGTAGTTCAGCTTGGTTAGAACGCCTGCCTGTCACGCAGGAGGTCGCGAGTTCGAATCTCGTCGGCCCCGTCTTCTAAATCCCCATTGACAAGATGTAAATTGTAGTTATAATACACTATGAAACTAACAAAAATTTTTCTACTAATCGCATTTATCTTTCCACCCCTTTTCTGCCAGGAAAACACTGAAAGACTGGCAGAAAAGATAAAAAAGATTAGTGAAAGTCTTCTTGAGGGTTATACCCAGCCTCTGATTACTTCCTTTGGCACAGGAATTTCTACTGGTCTTTTTCACTCGGCGCGCAGCCATAAGACTTTGGGTTTTGACCTTGGTGTCCGGGTAATGTATATCCAGATTCCAGAATTTGCCCGATATTTTGATGCCGAAGTCCTAACCTGTTCCCTTGCGAATAACAGACTCTATTATGACTCATTGACGCTTGATAGTGTTAGCACGATATTTGGTCCAAAGATTAGAACTGATGTACCAGTTACCGGAAGTGCAGTCGGAATCCCTCCTTATGTTCCTGCAGGATTCAATGTCTCAGGCGTTCCCCTGGCAATGCCCCAGTTGAATATCGGTCTTATTATGGGTTCTGAATTGACAATACGCTATCTGCCCTTTACTTTCAGGGGCTCAAGAGTAGACTTTCTTGGCATTGGATTTAAACAACACTTGAATGGTTTACCGTTTATGAAGACCATACCTCTGCCTATTGATATTGCATTTGGCGGTGCATTCCAGGATTTTGGCATAATGGACTCAACTGGCTATCAAATTGTAAACAGTCATACCTGGAATCTGCAGACGATTATCTCCAAAAATTTAGTGGCATTTGAACCCATGATTGGTTTTGGTTTTGAAGGAACCAAGGTTTACTTCAACTACGATTTTGAATATGAAATTCCTGATACCTTGAATCCGGGGACGAGGATCACTGTCGTTGATAAAGTAGA
>CAYQKL010000054.1:0-11263 GCA_964418185.1 uncultured bacterium | reverse complement strand
TGGGAGATAGTATATCTGGAATGTTTTTCTGATCAACTGATTTGAATGCGAGCGCCATTTGTGGATCAAGATTTTTGTCTGATCCCATTATGTCAAGGAGTTTACCAACAACCTTTCCGTAGGCAATGGTGTTATTCATATTCCAGTATAGCACGCCTGAGAGATTTTCTACAGGTGGGTATTTTCTAAATTTCTTCCTGCTGATAGGAAATCCAAAAACATCTATGATGATCATTGGGAAAAGATATTCTTCAAAAAATGACCACATCAAAGGCGAAACAGGGTCAGGGATTGTTTCGCGCACATTCACATTGCACCAGACCGTGCATTTTCTCTTCGGTTTTATCTTGTTTGATGTAATTGGCCTTGATTGTAAAACATAGAGTTTCTTATTTCCTATTGCCCATTCAATTTCCTGGGGTGAATTAAAAATTTTCTCAATACCTTTACCCATTTGTTCAATCTGTATAATTTGATCTGGTATCAATATATTTTCACCTTTTTGCTCAGTGATTTTTCCTTCTTTTATACGATATCTTGATGGTGTGATATTACCCGAAACGAGTCTATCTCCAAGTCCTGAACAGCATTCAATCATCAATTCATTTATTGCATAAGGACTTTGGGTAATCATAACACCACTGACTTCTGGATTTAATTGCTCCTGGATAATGACTGCAATCGGTCCGCTTTTGATGTTCATTTCTTTACAATATGATTGCACCCTCTGTGAAACCCCAGAATCCCATATATCTTTTACTGCCCTTATTCCGTCTTCAATCTTATTTATTCCAAGAATTGTTTGATACATTCCAGCAAATGAGGCATCTGATAAATCTTCAGCAGTTCCCGAAGATCTGACTGCTACTGCGCCATTCTTTAAGAATTCTTCAAGGATTTCCTTTATTTGTTTTTCGATGTCAGGACTAATGGTCTTGTTTTTGGAATAGCTATTATACGCATCAGTGCTGATGACTATAAATTCAGGAATTGGAAATTTGTTTTTTAACAATAAGAGATTCCAGGCTTTCATTCCAACATTCTGCGGGTTTGTCTGTTCAAGTTTTCTGATAATATAATCAATAGATTGCATTATTCAAATTATACAGTTTTTACCACGAAAATCAAGGTGCACAACTATGACTGCGGTAAACAGTTTCTCACCCAGTATGCAACCACAATGGTCTTTGTATCAATTATTTTGGCGCGGGTAATTTCAAGAGTCTTTGCTTTATGAACATATCGGTCAAAATCTTGCATCTTTTTTCTCTCATCTTTGGCAAGCTCTCATATTTGCTCCTTGAATATGTTATCCTTGACTTTGACCCAAAATAGAGTATAATATCAGGTCCTGATTTCAATGGTTTTAATGATAAGGAGGTTCTTCTATGGGACATAGCGGGTTTAGGAATATCGGATTTTTTGGTCATGCGGGCAGTGGTAAGACGACAATTGCAGATGCAATATTGTTTGCCTGTGGTGCCAATACAAGGTTTGGTAAGGTAAGCGATAGCACAAGTATGTTTGATACAGACCCGGATGAGCAGAAAAGGGGTTGCAGTCTAAACTTGGGTGTTGCGACCTTTGAATATAATGGAATAACATTTAATATCATAGATACACCAGGGTATGCAGATTTTGTAGGTGAAATGATGAGTGGTATTTATGCAACTGACATCTGTGTGATTGTAATTGATGCAAGCACTGGTGTTGCGGTTGGCACAGAAAGGATTTTGAACGAGGCAGTAAAAAGAAGTTTGCCGGTTTTGTTTTTCATAAATAAACTTAAAAAAGAAAACGCCGATTTCTATGAAGTTTTAAAGAGTTTAAATGAAATTTCAAAGAGGAAGGTAGTGCCATTTAGCCTTCCAATAGGCACTGCCGAAAAATTTGAAGGTGTCGTTAACATTGTTAAAGAAAAGGCATCTTTTATCAAAGATGGTAAAATCACAGAAGGTTCTATTCCTGCGGAGTTAAAAGATAAGGTCGCAAAATATCAGGATCTTTTTATTGAAAGCGCGGCGGACAATGATGACAATCTTATGAACAAATATCTTGAGACCGGTTCCTTGAATATTGAAGAATGTATTCCTGCAGTAAAAAAGGGAATATTGGAGAGCAAAATTGCACCCTGCCTGTGTGGTGAAGGACTTGAACTTATTGGTATCCAGGAATTGTTAAATACGGTGGTAGAGTTTTTGCCTGCCTATGAAGAGTTGCCAGATTTTCTCATCGGTGATATTAAGATAAATAGAAAGGATACCGAGCCATTTGTTGGTTATGTTTTCAAAACAGCGGTTGAACCACATCTCGGTGAGTTATGTTATGTTAAGGTAATGAGCGGGAAGATTGGCGTTGGTGAATCAGTAAATAATACTACCCAGAGTGGTGAAGAAAAGATAAACCAAATTTATCTATTAAAGGGCAAAGAGAAGAAAGAGACTAATATATTGACTGCAGGGATGGTTGCCGGACTTGTTAAATTAAAAAATACTCATACGGGTGATACACTTACTAAATCAAATATCAAACTTCCTAAAATTGAGTTCCCGGCGCCATCAATTTCAATGGCAATTGTGCCGAAGGCAAAGGGCGACGAAGAAAAAATTTCCAATGGATTGAGCAAACTAAGGGCTGAAGACCCGACATTTAGTTTTGCTTATGACCCAGAGATAAAACAATTGATCATCTCGGGTATTGGTGAACTTCACCTTGATATTATCCTGTCCCGGCTCCAGAGAAAATATGGTGTAAATGTGGATTTAACCAAAACCAAAATTAAATATCGTGAGACATTTACGAAGAAAACCGAAGCACAGGGCAAATACAAAAAACAGACCGGCGGGCACGGGCAGTATGGAGATTGCTATCTGAGGGTTGAGCCACTACCCAGAGGTCAGGGGATTGAATTTGTTGATGAGATATTTGGTGGTGCTATTCCTTCAAGATATATCCCCTCGGTTGAGAAAGGTGTGCGCGAAGCCCTTGAAAAGGGATTTCTGGCTGGTTATCCGCTGACTGATGTAAAGGTTACTGTCTATGATGGTTCATACCATCCAGTTGATTCATCAGATATCGCGTTCCAGATTGCAGCTTTAATGGCGATAAAAACAAATGCAGAAAAGGGTGGAGTTATTTTGTTGGAGCCGATAAACGAAGTTGAGGTTTATGTACCTGAGGAATATATGGGTGATGTAATTGGCGATTTGAATAGCCGTCGGGGCAAGATAATGGGAATGGAAGCAATGGGTAAGATACAGGTTGTCAAGGCAATGGTGCCCGAGGCAGAAATGTACAAATACTCTACCAGCCTTCGTTCAATGACCCAGGGTAGAGGATATTTTACTATGAAATTCCATCATTATGAAGAAGTACCAAAGGAAATAACCCAGAAGATAATTGAGGATTCAAAGAAAGAAAATAAATGAGGCCAATACTCATTAAATTTGATGGGTTTGGAATTCCCAGTTATGGCACAATGCTGGTGATATCTTTCATTGTTGCACTTTTTCTCGTAAAACGAGAAGCAAGGAAACATAATATCGCGCCGGTAGTCATTGAAAATCTTGCATTCTGGTTGATGATCGGTGTCATTATTGGCGGCAGGGTTCTCTATGTAATTTTTCACCCAGCAGAATTCAGAGATTTAATAAGCATAATTGAAATCTGGAATGGGGGAATGATGTTCTTTGGAGGTTTCATAGGTGCCTTCATTGCCGGGGCAATATATGTGAGAAAACAGAGATTGCCACTCACCCTTCTCAGTGATATAGTAAGTCCTTCAATTGCCCTCGGTGAATTTTTTACACGAATCGGTTGTTTCTTGAATGGTTGTTGTTTTGGTAAGCCGTCCGAATTACCCTGGGGAGTTCATTTTCCCCCTGGCTCCTTTGCCGATGTTGCCGGACTTGATTGTAAAATACATCCAACACAACTATATTCTTCATTATTCGGTTTATTGCTTTTTTTCTTTCTGCAAAAAATGCTCCACAGACCTCATCGCCAGGGTGAAGTTTTTGCCCTGTTTTTGATCTTCTATGGAGGATTTAGATTTGGAGTAGATTTTATCAGATACTACGAAAATGCCGGTAACTTTTTTATCAATCAAATAATCTCATTGATTATCGTTATTGCCGGGATATTTTTCTTAATCAGATCAAAGAAAATTTAGTCAGGTATCGGTGGAATTTCTTTTATTTTCTGGGCAATCACCTCTGCAGGGACCGGGCTTGACAGATTAATAAAATACAGTTGCCACAATTTTTTCGTCTTATGCGCAATAACTATTCTCTGACCGTCACTGCTCACTCTCGGATTCCAGTCAGGAACATCGTTGTATGTGAGCCTTGTAAGGATTTTTGTCTTGATATCAAATCTGTAGATTTCAAACTCGCCGTCAATATTAGAACGAAAGAAAAGGCTATTGCCCGCAAGGTGTGGATCAGTTTCGTCATGCTTTGTATAATAGAGTAATCGCTCATCACTGCCATTCGGCTTCATTATATAGATATCCTCACTCCCATTCCGTTTGGAAGAAAAGACGATTAGCTTGCCATCCGGTGTATAGGATGGAAAGCCATCCCAGAATTTATTCCTGGTTAATCTAAAAGCCTGTCTCTGTATAAGATTCGCCTTATATATTTCCCAACTACCATCACGATTTGTGACATAGACAAGTTCCTTGCCATCAGGTGAGAATGATGGCGAAAAATCAGTGTATTCATTGTTGGTCAATTTTGTCGTGGAGTCGGTTTTCATATCGTAAAGATAGATCTCTTCATCTCCATCCGCAGTTGAAACATAGGCAATTTTATCCCCCCTTGGCGAAAATGCCGGGTCAGTATTCATCCCTCTACTGGTAATTTTTTTCACAATTGTCCCATCCAATTTCATCAGGTAAATGTCCGCAATATCCCTCTTTGCTGCGGCAACTGCAAGCAATTCATTGTCCGGACCAAAACAACCCTTAAACTGATTCATTTTGCCCATTAGGATAGGGCTTGAGGAATATGGTTCTATCCGCAAGAATTTTGTTATCAGCAATTTTAGTTCCATACTATCCTTGAGTGGGGAATTGAATTCTACAACCTTTAGAAAATGCTTATATGCCCTGTCTGCCGAATCAAGATAGCAATAGGCAAGTGAAAGGTTGAAATGGATTTCTGGATTAAGCGAATCATTCACCAACGCAAGTTTAAGAGATTTTATCGCTTCATTGTATTTTCCTTTTTTTATTGCCTCTGTTGCTCCTTTTACATCTCCTTTACGTCCGCAGGTTTGAAAAAAAAGTGAGATCGCCAAAAAGCCAATAAGAAAAAATTTTATCTTCATTATAACTCCTCTTTGCTCTTATTGTACATCTTTATGCCTGTTTTTAATGCATTTATCATGCCAATAATATTTGCACAATTCCTTCCTGCAATGTCCAGGGCTGCACCGTATAATGGTGATAATCTGATGATGGGTAAACCAAGGGTCCAGTTTAAACCACCTTCTTTTGCCTTCAGGTATACAAAGCCCTGGTCATGATACATTACAAGAAATCCGTCAAACTTCCGGCTGAAAAGAGAATCAGCCGGAAATGGCCCGTAGACTGATATTCCTTTTCTTCGTGCCAGAACAATTCCTCGTCTTATAATTTTTTCTTCACCATAACCGAATTCTTCGCTATGAGGGTTCAAGGCAGAAACACCAAGATGCGCATTTTTGATCCCGAAGAACTTCTTCAACCCGTTGTTAAAGAGTAACAATTTCTCACAAATTTCATCCTCCTTGATCTTTTCAGGAATATCAGCAAGGGGTAGATGTGTGGTCAAGAACATAATCTTTTGAGTTTTCAGAACGCCAACCATAGCAAAATTTTTCACATGAAAATAGTTCGCAAGAAATTCTGTATGGCCAACAAAATCTTTTGAAAATTTTTTTATTACACTCTTTACAATCGGCGCAGTTATGAGAATGTCAGGTTTATCAGCAAGGGCTGATTTGATTGAATCCAGGGCAGTCCTCCCCGTATTTTCATCAGGTTTACCAAAGTTAAATTTGATTGGAGGTACTGAATTTTTTACGCAATCTTTTATCATATTATAATTTTCTTCCAAGCCTAATTTCCGGGTGGTCCTTTCAAGAATCTGCAGATTGCCATAAACAACAGGTCGGTATTTTAGAAAACCGGGTAGAGATTTCAGGATTAATTCTGGACCAATGCCGGCTGGATCACCGATCGTTATTGCAATTTTCATAGTACTGCTGAACCTCGTTTTTCCGGATATTGCCTTGAGGAATTTCAATTACCTTGTATTTTAATGAACCATTTATTGTTTCTATTTCAATTAGATCACCAATTCTTATTTCGCGTGCTGGTTTAGCATATTTACCGTTCACTTTGACCAATTCCTTATCGCACAGGTCCTTTGCAGCATTTCGCTGCTTAATAATCATTGTTTTCTTAAGAAAAATATCAAGCCTCATACTAATTGATTATAAGAGAAATCTTCTAAAAGTCAAGGTCAGAATGTCTTGACATAAAGGGCTTTATTGAGTAGCATAGAATATGAAACTGAAAGAGATTGCCCGGATTGTGAAGGGTAGATTTTATGGTAAAGATTTCGAGATTGAAAATATTTTGCCCCCTGATGAGGCGGACTGCAATAGCTTAACCTTTCTGTTCAGGACTGATATAAAGACCCGTGCTGGGGCAGTGGTCGCTGAAGTGAGGTTACCTGAGAAAAGCGGAATTGTTGTAGCTAATTGTAAAAAGGCAATGTTCTATTTTTTGAAAAAAATTACTGAAGAAAGGAAACTGCCGGTGATAGCAGAAAATGCAGTCATTGAAAAAGATGTTCAAATTCCTGCATTCTGCACTGTTGAATCTTATACAGTCATTAGACAGGGGGTAAAAATTGGCAAGGGTTGTCATATCGGCACAGGTGTTTATCTTGATCAGAATGTCTTCATCGGTAAGTACTGTACAATAGAACATCACAGTGTAATTTATAGAAATACTTTGATTGGTGATTATGTTCAGATTGGACCCAATTCAGTCATTGGCAAACCGGGTTTTGGATATGTCAAATTCAACCGGTATAAGAGAATGCCGCACATCGGGAATGTAATAATTAGAGATTATGTGGATATTGGTGGCAATGTTGTTATTGACCGCGCAACCATCGGAAATACAATGATTGGGCAGGGTACAAAGATTGATAACTTAGTACACATTGCCCATAATGTTCACATTGGTAAGAATTGCCTGATTATGGGGCAGGTAGGGATCGCTGGTTCAACTGAGATTGGAGATAGTGTAATATTGTGCGGGCAAAGTGGGGTTAGTGATCACTTGAAGGTTGGCAAAAATGTAGTAGTTTATGCAAAGAGTGCGGTCTTTTCAAATCTTGCCGCGAACAAGCGCTATTCAGGGATTCCGGCAAGAGAACATTATACAGTATTGAAGGCACTTGCCCGTCTGTACAGAGGATTATGAAATGGTAAGGCAAATATCGCTTGAAGGTAGATGTTTAAATGGAAATTTTAGTCGAGTTAAAATTCAACCAGCCAATCACCTTATTCTCAGTTTTCATAAGAATGGGAAACATTTTTCAATCCCCTTTGATATAGATTATTTTGCAGTTGAAAATCATACTATTGTAATCGGTAGAGAGCAGAAAATAAAGGTAGTTGAACATCTATTTTCTGCCCTCTATGGCTTAAGCGTCTTTAATGTCCAGATTGATCTTTATGGAGATGAAATACCATTTTATGATGGCTCAAGTCTTGAATTTGTCAGGACATTGAAACTATTATCTGGTTCCGCGAAAGTTGAATCATGGAAAGTCAATAAAAAAATTTCTGTCCAGGATTGTGATTCGTCCATCAGTTACGAGCCATCAGAAAGCAGACTTCTGATTGATATGAAACTTATTCACCCCTATATTGATGAACAACAAATTGTGCTGGAGATAACTCCAAAAGATTATGAAGAAAAGATAGCCCCTGCTCGGACATTTGTTTTTACTGATAAATCGGATCCGCGTCTCAAGGATCTTCCACCATATGGAATAGGCATAACCGCTGAAAAATTTTACAGTGCTGAACCCCTGAGGTTTTCTGATGAACCAGTACGTCATAAGGTTCTGGATCTACTCGGTGATTTATATATATTGAAAAAGAGACTGACAGGAGAAATACGAGCAGTAAACACATCGCACAGGTTAAATCTAAGATTTGTAAGAGAATTACTAAAAAATAGTGCTATTTCTTAGTCCGACTACTTTATCCTCCGAAAGGCATTATAGATGGCGTAGGCGATAATGACTGCTGCAAATATCCAGAACCAGTAAGGCACATTATGGCCAAATATTGCTACATATACAAAAGGCGCAATTATTGTAATTCCCAAAATAATTCCAAAAATCCTCACCTGTTTGATGTTCCTATTCCTCAGTCCAGCAATTATTTTGTAGATTGCAAACCAGAAAAACGGTGCGCCTCCAAAATAAATAGCCGCAAAGATGATTGGATTAACACCATAATCATTTTGAATCTTTGCAAGCCAGTCTTTCAGGTATTCAAATAGCATTGTGTCCAATCATCTGGTCTATTCATTCTGGTCAAAGATGATCAGTTTTTCTTCCGTCATCTCTTTAATGGCGAAATCAGGACCTTCCCTGCCTATACCACTGCCTTTCATCCCGCCATAGGGCATATTATCTACTCGAAAAGTTGGAATTTCGTTTATCAAAACCCCGCCGGATTCAATTTCCTGGGCACATTTCAAGGCGAGGTTGAGGTTGTTCGTAAAGATGCCAGTTTGCAATCCATATTTTGTATCGTTGACTTTCTTGATTACCTCTTCCAGGGTCTTGAATCTATTAACTGCAACCATTGGAGCAAATGCCTCTTCCTGTATAACCTTTGCTTGTTCATCGACATCAAAGATAATTGTCGGTAAAAATATTGTTCCCTGCCTTGAACCACCAAGAATCAAAATGCCTTTGTGCTTTTTTGCATCTTCTATGAATTCTTCAGTTTTTTTGATTGCTGATTCATCAATCATCGGTCCCATTTCTGTATCTTCTAAGAGCGGGTTTCCGTATTTTATCTGCCCTACCTCAATGGACAATTCTCTTAAAAATTCCTCGGCGATTTCTTCTTCAACATAAACCCGCTGGACAGAAATACATACCTGTCCAGCAAGTGTATAACCGCCCTTACGGATTTTTTTTGCGATGAGTTTAATAGGTGCATCCTTGAAAATAATCACTGCTGAGTTTGACCCCAGTTCCATAGTTACACGTTTCATCCCACAATTTGCCATAATAGTCTCGCCGACTTCTAAAGAACCAGTAAAACTTATCTTACTGATCTCTGGTGATTTTATCAAAGCCATACCAACTGTAGAACCTGGGCCAACGAGAACAGAAATTCCTTGTTCGGGCAGCCCGGCTTGAATTAGTGCCTCAGCAAGCATTAAACCAGATAATGGGGTTTTTGTTGCGGGTTTATGAATCACAGAGTTACCCGCGGCGATTGCTGGTCCGATCTTATGGCAACTTAAGTTCAAAGGGAAATTAAAGGGTGATATTGCAAGAACAATTCCAAGGGGAACGCGAATGTAGAATCCAATTTTTTTTGTACCACTACCGAGGTCAAGGCGAACAGTCTCGCCTTTAAGAGTCATCGCGGCAATGCTTGAAAGTTTGATTGTATTTATTGCCCGATCAACTTCCGCCCTTGCTTCATTTATTGTCTTACCAACCTCAAGGCATATTACTCGGGCAAAATCTTCTCTTTTTTCCCCAATAATCTTTGCTGTTTTCTCAAGAACTCTTGCCCGCTCACCCGCGGACATATTTCTTAATATTTTAAAACCCTCCCGGGCAAGCTGAATTGCTTCAACAACATCCTTCTCATCACTTAAACCAACCTCTTCAATTGTCTGACTGTTATAAGGGCTGAGCACACTGATCTTTCTATCTTTAATTATTCTTTTACCTTTGATAAACATAATTTATTATATCAACATTCTACAGATTTTCAATCTTTTTATGGACGAGGTTAATTTGATTATTTTCACAATTTGTATAATAAATAGATCATCAGAAAAATAAAGACTACTGTTAGCACCGTGATATTGATAAATAAGCCAAAGGACAAGGCGATGAATCCCAGATTTATATGGACCGTGGAAAAGCCAATCTTCAGGGCATTAAAGAAAAAACCTTTTACTGGTCCGGGTGGGAAAATGCTGCCCAAAAAATAGGATAAAGCAGATCCGACTATTCCACCGATCATAATTCCTATGATGATTGTATTTAAGTTTCTTTTTGCCGCCATATTATTCCTCCTTAATGATGATATTTATTTTTTCTCCACATTTCGCACAGTGTGCATCTTTTAATCCTTTTATCAAAGCCTTGAAATACATCCGCTCAATTAATAGACTCCCACATTTTGGGCAATAGGTATTTGAACCATCCTCTCCGGGCACATTACCGAGATAGACATATTTCAGTTTTTTTCTTGCCTGTTCATAGGCATTCATTAGGGTATCAATAGTGGTTGGAGGTTTTGTATACTTATAGTTTGGATAGTATCTTGAGAAATGCAAAGGAATCTCCGGGTTTACACTTGCAACATAATCAATAAGGGCATTTATTTCATCGGGTTTGTCATTAAGGCCGGTGACGATGAGATTGGTGATTTCAATGTGGCAGGCTTTCTGAGAGATTTCTATTGTTCTTTTTATAGTCTCTAAGTCACCGCCTAATTTCTTTTTGTATACATTAGCATTGAGCGATTTGAGGTCAATATTCATTGCGTCAATCACAGGCAAGAGTTCTTTCAATGGTTCTTCGTTAATCAAGCCGTTTGTTACCAGCACATTTTTTCCGCCATTTTCCCGAATCAATGTTGCTGCATCAAGAAGATACTCAAACCACATTAGTGGTTCGGTATAGGTATAAGAAACACCAAGAGATGGGTGTTCGCGATAGACTTTCACAAGCATTTCGGGTGACAGATATTCAGTCTTGAAATCAACCTGAGATATTTCCCAGTTCTGGCAGAATGGACAGTGCATATTACAACTGTTGCAGGCAATTGAAAGTATCTGGGAGCCAGGATAAAAATGGTATAAGGGCTTTTTTTCAATCGGGTCAAGGGCAATAGATGTGGTCTCGCCATAGTCAATTGCCCAGAGTTTATTCTCTTCATTTATCCTTGCCCGGCAGACACCCTTTTTCCCGGGCAATATCTTGCACTC
>CAYQKL010000053.1:0-11454 GCA_964418185.1 uncultured bacterium | reverse complement strand
GTCTTTACCCTTATTCACCCCTCTTTACCCCTTCTTGTCACCCTTTCTTTTGCTTTTTTGCCCTTATGTAATCACATTGCCAGGTCTGGCTGTTGGTGCAATTGCTGATATTACCTATAGAAGATGAAAACTTCTCTCCAAAGACTTAAGTCTAAAGAGGATTGACAGCGGGGATTTTTTTGATATAATTTTAGGACTTTATGATTCAAGGAACCAATGATACCAGATATGCCTTTGTCAATGGCATTGTCCGGGCAAAAGAGGCAAGACTCTTGAAAAAAAACCATTTTGATAGACTCATTGATGCGGGTATTGAAAACTTCCGGCCCATTCTCAGCGACACGGTTTACACAGGTACAGTCGAATTTCTTGAAATGTTAATACAAAATGAAAAACAGGAAAAACAGTTCTTTGATAAATACTGCCTCCATCCCGGGATCAAAGAAATAGTCTTGTTGCCTGAGGCAATACATAACCTGAAGGTGAAACTGAAAAATGGTGATGCCCATCTGTTATATGATCTTTCTGCCGCTGATCACGAAATCAGCACCCTTGAATCTTCTGATGATATCCTGAGGATTATTTCTGAGTATCTTAAGAACAAAAGCAGTTTTGTTCTTTGCACTGAACTTGACAGGCTGCTCTGCAAAAAAATTCGTGAACTTTCTGCTATTTCCCGGTTCTTTTCTGAGTATTTTCAACTCTATTTTGACTTAGAAAATATCCGCAGTTTTTTCCGGGCAAGAAAATTTAAAAACCCTGCTGGAATTTTTAAACAGGTGTATATTGAATATGGCAGTATCCCGGCAAAAATCTTTCTTGAAAATCTAAGTAAAGATCTGAATACAGTTTATCGTGAATTTCACAATACAAAGTACAGTAATCTAATTGAACAGGGTGGAAATTATCTTGAAACCCAGGGTTCATTTTTAAGACTTGAACGTCTGTGTGAGGAGATGAAATTACAGTTTCTGAAGATTGCAAGGTTTTATACATTTGGCATTGAACCTTTATTCGGTTATTACCAATTCAAACTTGCCGAGATACGGAGATTGCGCCAGGTCTATATGGGCAAACAATATGATATTCCTGCAATGCAGTTAAAGGAGAGCATCCCGGATGTCTGGTGATCTGGCTATCATAGGGACAAGACAAAATATCTTACCATTTTTGGCAACGGGCGCAATGATCTGCGCGGTTGAAAAGGGCAAGGTAGAGGCAAAAGTAATGGAATTGATTAATCAGGGTGTACGCGTGATTCTTTTTACTGAAGAGTTCACTGAAGAGTTAGGCGAAGTTTTAAAGAAATACCAGACTGAAACTTTTCCGTGTCTGATTCCATTCTCAACTGGAGCCACAAAAACCCGTATCGCAGTTGAACGGCTCAGGAGAATCATTAAGAAGGCAGTTGGTGCAGATATATTTCTGGAGGAGTTATGAGACAGGGTGAGATTGTTAAGGTTTCTGGACCACTTGTAATTGCCCGCAATGTAACCGGTGCTCGAATGTACGATGTGGTTAGAGTGAGTAACGAACGACTTATCGGAGAAATCATTGGTCTGGAAGAGGACCGTGCGTCAATCCAGGTATATGAAGATACCTCAGGCATTGGTCCTGGCGATCCAGTATTCTTGACTGACCAGCCACTATTTGTGGAACTTGGTCCAGGATTGATTGAATCTATCTACGATGGCATTCAAAGACCCTTAAATTTGATCAAGGCAAAGGCAGGTTCAAATATTACCCGTGGTATTGAAGTGCCTGCCCTTGATAGAGAAAGATTATGGGAATTTGAACCGTTTGTCAAACCAGGGATAAGAGTCTTTCCGGGTGATATAATCGGACAGGTTAGAGAGAGTGTGCTCGTCATACACAGAATTATGAT
Organism: uncultured bacterium; assembly: GCA_964418185.1. Classification (GTDB taxonomy): domain Bacteria; phylum Hydrothermota; class Tepidihabitantia; order SM23-42; family JAOAFX01; genus JAOAFX01. The sequence continues at coordinate 9,569 of CAYQKL010000053.1, read as the reverse complement.
CCCGCCCGGTGTATCAGGTGTATTAAAAGATATCAAGGGTGGTAAATTTAAAGTCACGGATAATGTCTATGTTGTAGAAACCGAAGAAGGAATTAAAGAATTTAATCTAATACAGCGCTGGCCCGTGCGCGTGCCCAGACCTTATGAAAAGAGATTAGCACCAACGACAATTTTAGGCACAGGTCAAAGGGTAATTGATACATTCTTTCCAATTGCCCGTGGTGGCACTGCCTGCTGTCCAGGACCTTTTGGTTCAGGCAAAACCGTGATCCAGCATCAGTTAGCAAAATGGGCAGATGCCGAGATCATTGTCTATGTAGGTTGCGGTGAACGGGGAAATGAAATGACCGATGTGCTCATTGAGTTTCCAGAATTAAAGGACCCAAAGAGTGGTGAACCATTGATGAAAAGAACAGTGCTTGTTGCCAATACCTCAAATATGCCGGTTGCCGCACGCGAGGCATCAGTGTATACGGGTATTACCATTGCTGAATATTTCAGGGATATGGGATATTCTATTGCATTGATGGCAGATTCAACATCACGATGGGCTGAGGCAATGAGAGAAATCTCTGGAAGGCTTGAAGAGATGCCCGGGGAAGAGGGTTATCCAGCATATCTTGGTGCAAGGATAAGTTCATTCTACGAAAGAGCAGGCAAGGTGAAACCTCTGGGCAATCCTGAGCGCGAAGGTGCATTAAGTGTTATCGGCGCAGTATCTCCTCCAGGTGGAGACCTTTCAGATCCAGTTGTCCAGGCTACACTCCGCGTAGTAAAGGTATTCTGGAGTCTTGAAGATAGACTTGCATATCAGCGCCATTTCCCAGCAATCAGCTGGTTGAATTCTTATTCACTATATATGGATGAGGTCAGTGATGACCTTGACCGTGTCGCGGAGGGATATACCGCCTTATCAAAGGAAGCAATGAGGTTGCTGGAACAAGAGGCTGAGCTTCAGGAGATTGTCCGACTTATCGGTGTTGATGCTTTATCTCCCCAGGACCGGTTACTCTTAGAAGGTGCTCGTTCAATCCGCGAAGATTTTTTGCATCAGAATGCCTTTCACGAAATTGATACATATAGTTCTTTATTAAAGCAATACAAGATGCTGGATCTGTGCTTGTTTTTCTATAACCAGGCACAGGATGCATTGAGCAAAGGCGTTTTGTTCAATGATATTATAAAATTGCCTGTGCGGGAGAAGATTGCCCGGGTAAAGTATCTTGAAGAGATGAGCTTGAATGAAATTAGTGAAACCAAAAATGAAATATCACGAAGTTTTAATGAACTTCTGAGTAAAATTCAATCTGGAGTAGCAAAATGATCAAAGAATATACAAGCATTGCCAATGTAAGTGGTCCACTTTTGCTCGTTGAAGGAACTCAGGGTGTAAAATATGAGGAACTCGTTGAGATATATACCCAGACTGGCGAAAAGAAAAGGGGTCGGGTCCTGGAGGTTGATGGCGATAAAGCATTGGTTCAAATATTTGAAGGTTCATCAGGAATTGATGTAGCAAACTGTCGGGTCAGATTTCTTGCAAAGACTCTGCACATTGGTGTATCATCAAAGATGCTGGGAAGGGTATTTGACGGACTTGGTAGACCCATTGATGATGGACCTGAGATCGTACCTGAGGCACTACTTGATATCAATGGTGCACCAATAAACCCAACTGCCCGTGATTATCCAAATGAATTTATCCAGACCGGAATATCCGCAATAGACGGAATAAATACCCTGGTGCGGGGGCAGAAACTACCAATATTTTCTGGTTCAGGTCTTCCCCATAATCGGCTTGCTGCCCAGATTGTCAGGCAGGCAACTGTGCTTCAGGAAAAGCAAGAATTCGCAATTGTCTTTGGTGCAATGGGAATAACCTTTGAGGAAGCGAATTTCTTTATCAGTAATTTTACTGCCACTGGTGCTCTGGAAAAGGTTGTGCTGTTTTTGAATTTGACCGATGATCCAGCAATTGAACGGGTATCAACACCAAGGGTAGTGCTCACCGTGGCTGAGTATCTTGCGTTTACCAGGGGCTATCATATCCTGGTGATTCTTTCTGATATGACAAATTATGCTGAGGCATTGCGTGAGATATCCGCCGCAAGAAAAGAGATTCCCGGACGCCGTGGTTATCCAGGTTATCTTTATACAGACCTGGCAACAGTCTATGAACGTTCAGGCAGGATAAAAGATAGAAAAGGCTCCATTACCCTTATTCCGATCCTGACAATGCCTGAGGACGATAAGACCCATCCTATTCCGGACTTGACTGGATATATCACTGAAGGTCAGATCATCCTTTCGCGGGGATTATACAGGAAAAAGATTTTACCACCAGTTGATGTAATGCAGTCATTATCAAGATTAAAGGATAAAGGTATTGGCAAGGGTAAAACCCGTGAAGACCATTCGGATTTGTTCAACCAATTGATTGCCTGTTATTCAAGAGGAAAAGAAGCCCAGGAACTGGCAATAATCCTTGGCGAGGCAGCGCTATCTGATATGGATAAAATCTATCTCAAGTTTGCCACAGTATTTGAGCAACGTTATATCAATCAGGGTGAGTATGAGAATCGCACAATTGAACAGACCCTGAATCTGGGTTGGGAATTGCTAAGACTCGTGCCCAGGACTGAAATGAAACGGGTAAGGGAAGAGTACATTAAAAAATACTATGACCAATAGACCCAGGCAGAGTTTCCAGAAACCATTGAATTAGAACCTTTATGAAACTTGATATACCTCCTACCCGAATGCAACTTCTGCGTCTGAAGCGTAGAAATATCATTGCCCGCCGTGGCCACAAATTGCTAAAAGACAAACAGGATGAACTCATAAGAAAGATTATGGAACTTGTAAAACAAATCCAGGAATTGCGCCTGGACATTGAGAGGGAATTGCAATCGGCCTACAGTTTTTTCTACTTTGCCTCAAGCAAACAGGCGCCAAATACTACAGAAGAAGCATTACTGGGTTCAGATAAAAAAATAGAAATTGAATATACTACAGAAAGGGTGTTCAATGTCAGGATTCCGAAATTCATAAAGAAAATATCCGGGACAATGCTCAGTTACGGATTTTTGAATACTTCTGGTGACCTTGATCTTGCATTAAAAAAGATTGATAATCTACTTGAAGGGCTACTCAGGGTTGCGGAACTGGAAAAGGCACTTGAAATCCTTGCAATTGAAATTGAAAAGACCCGGCGTCGGGTAAACGCACTGGAATTTATTCTCATTCCCTCAATAGAAGAAACGATCAAATATATCAATCTTAAGTTATCTGAGATTGAACGGTCAGATTTGACCAGATTGATGAGGGTGAAAGAAATTCTCGGAAAAAGGTAGGTGTTATGGGTCTGATTGAAGAGATCAAGAAAACTGAGACAGAGGCAGAAAAAATAAGAAGAGATGCTGAGCAAAAGGGAATGAAATCTCTTGAACAGACAAAAGAAGAACTTCAAAAGAGATTAGATGATATTGCCCGAAAAAGGAATGAGTTATTAAAAATAAGTCAGCAGGAGATTGAAAAGGTTATCGCCGAGCAAAAGAAAATTATTGAAGAAGACTATGCCCGGCAAAGTCAAAAATTGAATAATCAAATCAAAAAAAATATGAATAAGGCAATTGAACAGGTACAGGAGATCATTTTAAAATGGCAACAGTCTCATTAGAAAAAGTAATAGTCATTGTTCATAAAAGCATCCGTCAGCAGTTTCTGGATAGACTTCATAAACTGAAAATAGTACATATTACCGAACTCAAAGAAACACCCATATATTCATCTGAAGAATTAGATAAAATAAGAGATGCCATTACCCAGATTGCGGGATATCAGAAAAAAGGAGTACTGGACAATTTTGTCAGTCCGCGTATCCCAATGAAACTACAGGATTTTGAACAACTTACAAAAAAATATGATTTTCAGCGCACTGCTGCAGAATTGCAGCAAATCAAGCAAGAGCGGGAGATCTTTTCCAATCAATTGAATAATCTCAAAAATCTTGTCGCGCTATTAAAACCCTTTGAACCATTGAAGAATAGACTCAGCGAGATCAAAAATTTTAAACAGGTTGAAGCAATTGCAGTCCAGATTAAGTCGGAACAGATACTTGAAACGATTGAAAAATCAATAAGCGAAATTCCCTTTTCATTTGAAGTTATTAACAAAACAGGTTCAAAAATCTTTATTCTATTTTTTGCGCGTCAAAACGATATTCAGAAGTTCAAAGGTAAATTGATTGAACTTGGCTGTGAAATCATTGAACTGCCCGATATGGAAGAGACTCCGTCTGTAGCAATATCTGGATATGAACAGCAGATAGAAAAAATTTATCAACGCCTTGAAGAATTGAACAAAAGAGAATTTGACCTTGCTCGGGAAATAATGAATTTGAAGATTATCTATGACTGGATAGAGAATGAATTCAGAAAAAACGGTGTTGCCTCAGCGCTCCCCGAAACCGTAAGTACAATAAATGTCATTGGCTGGATAAAAAAGAAGGATATTAATAAACTGAAAAGACTTGTTGAAGAATTCAAATTTGTAGCCTTTGAAAGAATTGCTCCTGGACCCGATGAAAGACCGCCTGTAGCAATTGAAAATCCCTGGTGGAGCACACCCTATGAAATGCTGATAAGGCTCTATAGTATGCCCGAGCAAAGAGAATATGACCCAACACCGTTTATTGCCGTATTCTTCCCGATCTTCTTTGCTCTGTGCCTGACCGACGCTATATATGGAATATTCCTTGCGCTATTCTCGCTCTATCTTATGCGCAAGGTGCCTGGCGATAAGAGCCTTTTGTGGATTTTGTTCGCCGGTGGTATAATCACGATCTTTACCGGCAGTATGGTCGGAGGCTGGGCAGGCAATCTCTTTGACCTGATCGGTATTGGATTTTTCAAGAATTTTAAGAAACTGATGCTCTTTGATCCCCTGACCAATCCTATGCCCTTTTTCTATTTATCCTTAGGTATTGGCTATATCCATGTGCTTCTTGGTGTGCTCATTGAGGTCTTTGACGACCTGCGCAACCAGGACTATGCCCGGGCAATATTTGAAAACCTAACCTGGTTTGTGCTGATAATCAGCCTGCCCGCATACTTTACGATATTCAAATCACCAATCTTAAAGATTCTAATACTACTATCCGTAACCGGTATTATTCTCTATTCCAACCGTGCCGGAAATCCGCAACTGTTTGACCAGATTTTGTGGACACTGCTTATTCTGTTTTTGCTGGGAATACCGATGAAAATATTTCCCCCGTTTTTCAAATATATCTGTCTGGCACTACTCGTTGTTGCAATTGTGCGATTCAAACAGAGTAAAAAAATATTGGTGCGAATTGCCTGGGGTCTTTATACACTCTATGGTATAACATCTTTTGTAAGTAATGTCTTATCATATATCAGATTAATGGCACTGGGAATGGTAACCGGTGGTATTGCAGTGACCGTGAATATGATTGCCTGGATGGTCTTAAAGATTCCAGTTATTGGAATAGTTCTGGCAATTGTAGTATTGATTGGTGGGCATAGTTTTAACATTGTAATAAATGCGCTGGGCGGATTTATCCATACAATGCGGTTGCATTACATTGAATTCTTTGGCAGATTCTATGCCGGTGGTGGCAAGATGTTCAGACCATTTGGTATGGAGACAAAATATGTTGAGATTAAATAAAATGAATAGAAAGTTTTTATACAATGCTGCTGGTCTTTCTAACAGAAAATTCAAGAATCCTGTCTACCATAAACCACTAACTATTAACGTGACCAGCAGCCATATCCATAAACCATTAACCTTTAACTTTTTTTAGAGGAGGTATTATGACTGACCCATTAGGTTTGGCAATAGCAATTGCTGGCGGTGCCCTTGCGGCAATACTTGCGGGCATTGGTTCAGCCATAGGAATTGGCTATACTGCCCAGGCAGCGAACGGCGTTTTAAGCGAAGACCCGGATAAATTCGGGCAGTTGTTGATCCTTGTCGCACTACCTGGAACCCAGGGATTTTATGGATTTCTCGGAGCATTTCTTTTGATGACCAAGATTGGACTTCTTGGTGGTACAGTACCGGCAATTTCACTCTGGCAGGGACTGCAATTATTCTTTGCCTGTATGCCAATTGCCCTGGCAGGACTTGTTTCAGCAATCTGGCAGGGAAAAGTCTGCACTGCGGGTGTAGAAATGGTTGCAAAAAAACCTCAGGAATCTGCAAAGGCAGTCATCTATGGCATTCTTGTTGAGATCTATGCAGTCCTGGGATTGATCGTTACAATCTTGAGTTTGATGGGGATGAAACTATAACTATGCAGGGCGTAATTGAAAAGATACTTGATGAGGCGAAAAAAGAGGCTGAGGCAATTGCCCGGCGCTACGAGAGTGAAATCATCAAGATAAAACAGGACTATAAAGCTCGGATTGATAATGCCGAAAAAAGATTAAATGCCGAGATTGAAAAACGAAAACAGGAACAGATTATGCAGGCAATTGCCCAGGTGAGGCTTGAATTCAACAAAAGAATAACCACTGAAATGCAAATGCATATAAACAATGTCCTACAATCAGCCGTTCAAAAACTATCCGGGCAAAAGAAATATCTTGATTTCCTTAAGGGATTGATTAAAAGCAGTGGCGTGAAAGATGGCGAACTCTACCTATCCAGGGCTGACCTGCAAAAATACCAATCTCAGATTGAGAAATTTATGAAACAAGAAGGTTATAACTTTGTTCTAAAAGATGATGACCAAATGTCCGGTGGCGTGGTTATAAAGAAAGAAAAAATTACCTTTCTTGGTTCTATAGATGTAATCATTGAAACAATGCAGGAGGAATTAAAGATTGCCCTTGCCCGAACCCTTGGATTTGTATAATCTAACTGGTATCTAACATCCACCTGTTCTGATTAAATCTATCATATAGAACAAACCTCAGGACAATTTGAATTGTTAAAATTGTAAGAGGCTTGTATATAATTACTATGTTGACACTATTCAGTATTTATGTATAATCATCGCTGAAGGTATAAGGCCCCGACCCTTTGGGAATTGTAATAAAGTAAAAAATAAGTCATTCCGAAAGATTAGGAAAGATTTACTTTTGCTTTGACAATATTTCTAAGCCGGGACCTTATGCCTTTTTTATTTTAATGATGAATGAAAGAGAGGCTAATAAAGATATTTATAAAATAAATTTTTTACAAATGGAGTCTTAAATGGATGAGATGACTGAAAGAAAAAGATGGATAACTGAATCAAAGATACGGTGTCAGAGACTGGGACTTGACCCGAATAAAGTCCGTATTACCAGATGCTTGTCCCATTCTGAATTTAAAAAGAGAGAGAAATTGAATGAACTCTTTATTAATTCTGCAGCACCCTATATGCAGATGTGCAGTGAGACATTTAAACCTTGTGGTTCAATTCTCGTATTAACTGACAAAGAAGGATATATACTAAAAGCAATTGGACCCGCATCTATTCTCAAGAATAGAGTAAAAACTGGACTTGGTGAAGGCGGTTCACTTCGCGAAGAAGATGCCGGCACAAATGCAGCTGCTCTGGCAATCAGGCACAAGAAGCCTGTATATGTGGAAGGGAAAGAATACTATTTAAAAATGTTCCAATCAGGTGCCTGTTTCTGTGCACCAGTATTATTTGATAACGAATTATTGGGCACGATAATCATTGTCCATCCTCAGAGAAAGGGCCATCCCCATACCTTTGCTTTGATAAAGACACTGGCAGAATTAATTGGAGAAACATATAAGAGAATGATAGAAGGTGATCTTTTGACTTCCCTGACAAATTTCTTTAATGTTGCAGCGCTGACCACAGACAGGAAAGGAACAATCAACTGGGTAACTCCAAAAGCACGCGATTTGTTAAAGACCAATGCGGGCGAAGATATTCTCAAAAATTTTAGCGATAATATCTTAAGGCTCAATCGGGTCGTTAATGAAATTGTTGATTCAGACCGTCTGGAAAGAAGTTTTCTGGTTAGGCGAAAAGAATATAATAGTGAATTTTTGTTTGTTTTTGAACCCGTTGCTAACAATTCACCTGAGGACTCTTTAGTAGATTCTCTCACTGCTTTATATACCTTTAATGATATGGTGGGATTGCATGAAATCAAGAAGCAAGCCCGGCGCCTTGCATTGCAGGAGGTGAACCTGTTGATAATTGGCGAAAGTGGCACAGGCAAAGAACTGCTTGCCTCGGCAATCCACAATGCAAGTCCACGTAAGGACAAAAGATTTGTGGTTGTGAATTGTGCTGCAATGCCTGAAACATTATTTGAATCAGAACTTTTCGGTCACAAAAAAGGTGCATTTACTGGTGCGCATAGCGATAAAATTGGCAAGATTGAATACGCAGACAAAGGCACGCTCTTTTTTGATGAGGTTGGTGAACTATCTTTAGATATTCAGGCAAAACTTTTAAGAGTACTTGAGGATAAAAAAGTGGTTCCATTAGGGAGTAACGAGGCGCAGGTTGTTGATGTAAGGTTTATCTTTGCAACGAATAAGATTTTGGAGTCGCTGGTGGAACAGGGAAAGTTTCGTGAGGATTTGTATTATCGGATAAATTCACCAATGGTCAGAATCCCGCCTTTACGGGAGAGAAAAGAGGAGATACTGGCTTTGATTGACCATCTATTTTTCAAGATCAAGAATAAACACAAAGGCTTCGTTGGAGGATTGACCGAACAAGCGAAAAAAGCCTTAATGGAATATGACTACCCGGGCAATGTGCGTGAACTTGAGAAGATGTTGGAGCAGGCATTCTTGCTCTGTAATAAGGAAGATATAGATATTGATGATTTGAGGTTGAAAGTAGTTCAACCCAAGACACTACCGGAAAAAATTGATGAATATTGCCGAAAAACAATACTTTCCGAATTAAAACTTCTGAATGGAAATATTGATGAGGTTGCAACAAGATTGGGTATATCCCGACGTACAATTTACAGATACCTGAAAGGTAAGTAATAAAAACTTACAAAAGTTAAAAATTACGAAAGATTTCTCCTGTCCGTTCCGTAACTCTCTTTGGTAAATTACTCTACAAACTCTTAAACGAAAATTAAAGAAATTTCATAAGATTTTGGCATAATCATTTAAAAAATCTCGAAATTGGAGTTTTGAAATTTCAGCACTTTCAATCTGGCACGAAATTTGCATATATGTTATGCAGATGGCATTTAAGGGGCAATTGAAGGCAAAAAAGAGAAGGCTAAAATCTTCCTCTCGCTACTTGCTACTCTCTACTCGCTACTAAAAGAAGTGAATATGTAGGGCAAGGCTTCAGCCTTGCAAAAAATTGACTTTGAAAAGAATAAAGGGGCGACACGGATCGTGAAATGGAAAGGAGATTTAGATTAGAAACTATGAAACAAGATAGACCAGAAAAACAAGATAAACCAGAAAGACTAAATAGATCAGAAAGACGAGAAAGACCAGATAGACGAGACAGACCAGATAAACCAGACAGACCAGTTTCCGGTTCCGGTCCTGACCCCTGTGGGTTGGCCGCATCGGCAAGATGTGTGATTGAA
>CAYQKL010000052.1:0-11509 GCA_964418185.1 uncultured bacterium | reverse complement strand
TAGAACATTTTTATTCAATATTTTTCCTGCAAGGACAACCCTTGTGGGTATCGGTTTTTTTCTATAATGAAAACTTCCATTATTCCAGGATATTTAGTGCCTGAAGCCCCGAAAAAAGTCTTATTTCATTACTTCTTTTCCGGAAAAATCACGGGAAAGGGAAAATTCACTTACATCATATGGTGGTTTGCCTGTGGTGATAAACTCTGCAGCAATATAGCCAATTTCAGGACCGAGCATAAAACCATGGCCGCAGAAACCGCTAATAATCCAAAGTCCTTCAATATCTGTTTTATCCAATATCGGATTGCCGTCAGGGGTCATTTCATAACTTCCTGACCACTGTCGGATTATTTTGATATTCTCAAGTTTAGGAATCAACCTCGCCATTCTTCTACCCATTTCTCTTATAAATTCAAAGGATGAACGAATATCGTTACCTGGTATATTGGGAACTGGCGTGTAGCATCCAATAATACTTCCCTGTTTTGCCTTTTGATGAAAATAACAACCATCGGGTCGATAATCAACCACCATTGGTTTGAAAAAAATCTCAATTGGTTCAGTAATCAAGGATTCGTGGCGCTCCGGGAAAACAGGAATATCAAGTCCCAGAGGTTTTGAAAATTCTCTGATGAATGGTCCGGTTGCGTTTACTACAATTGGTGCATAATAAGTTTGGTTATCAATAGTGGTTATTGATATTACTCTGTCAGCCTGAATATTCAGTTTTTCCACTTCACAGTGGTTAAAGATTTTTCCTTTTTCTTTTATCTTCTTTGCATAAGCATCTACTACCAGGAATGGATTTGCCTGACCGTCGCTTGGACAATAGGCACCGCCCAGTAAACCTTCCGTATTTATCCCGGGCACAATTTTTTCTATGGTTTGAACATCAACATATGCCACATCCAGTCCCATACTTTTTTGAAGGGCAATCAATTTCTTGTAGATTTCTTCTTTTTCCTTACTATGTGCCAAGAATAGATAACCATCCTGTTCAAATTCTACATCAGTTTCCAGTTCTTCATTCATCAATTTGAATTTCTTGACCGATTCCATTGCTGTCTTGATACTCAATTCAGTAGAGAACTGTTGTCTTATGCCTCCAATACAACGGCCAGTAGAACCAGCCGTGAGATAGTCTTTTTCAAATAGGTAGACCCTTAGCCCTTTTTTTGTTAGATAATACCCAGTGGCACAACCGATGATTCCACCACCAATTATTATTGCATCAGCAGTGCGTCTCATAGTCAAAGGTTAAAGGTTTTACGGTTTAGCAGCCCGTATCGTTTAAGGGCATCGTTTGACGGTAAAAGAAACGGAAGACCATTAAAGATAAACGAAACGGGCAGCGATGCCGTATTACATTTGACGTAAAACTTTTCTTTTTAGGCATTTAAGATTTCAAGTATTTAGGTATTTTAGTCACAATCCATACATCGCTATGATTTCATCTTTCTTTTTACCAAGAATTTTGTATTTTGCTCCAACTTTCTTGAATGCCTCAATTGCTTTATCAAGATGCTCTTTTTCGTGAACCGCGGAAATCTGAACCCGAATCCTTGCCTGCCCCTGGGGTACAACCGGGTAGAAAAATCCGATGACATAGATACCTTCGTTATACAAATCCCGCGCCATATCCTGAGCGAGTTTTGCATTGTAGAGCATTATCGGTACAATCGGGTGTACGCCTTCCCGAATATCAAGTCCTGCCTCTCTTATCCTCGTTCTGAAGTATTTTGTGTTTTCTTCAAGTTTATCTCTTAATTTGGTCGTGCTGGCGATAAGGTCCACGACCTTGTTTGCGGCGGCAACTACGACCGGCGGAATGGTGTTGGAGAATAGATAGGGACGAGCACGTTGACGGCACATTTCTACGATCTCTTTACGGCCGCTCACACATCCACCCGATGCTCCACCCATTGCCTTGCCCAGGGTTGTGGTAATAATATCAATCTTACCAACCACGCCACAATGTTCATGTGTCCCTCTGCCATTTTTGCCGAGAAATCCTGTAGCATGGGAATCATCAACCATCACCATTGCATTGTATCTTTCGGCAAGTTCACAGATTTTATCAAGGGGAGCAATATCTCCATCCATTGAAAATACACCATCAGTGATGATCATCCGGAATCTGCAACTCTGGGCTTCCTGAAGTTTTTCTTCAAGGTGTGCCATATTCAGGTGTTTATAATTAAAGGTCTGTGCCTTGCAAAGTTTCATGCCATCAACAATAGAGGCGTGCACAAGTCGGTCCGCAATCATTGCATCTTCTTTATCAAGCGCTACATCAAAAACACCGGCATTAGCATCCATACAGGAAGGAAACAACACTGTGTCTTCAGTGCCCAAAAAGGCAGTGAGTTTTTTCTCAAGTTCACGGTGGATATCCTGGGTTCCACAGATAAACCGCACCGAGGACATTCCATAACCCCGGTTTTCAAGTCCTTCATGGGCGGCTTTAACAACATCAGGGTGGCTTGATAATCCCAGATAATTATTGGCACAGAAGTTTATGACTTCTTTTGGTGGTGAACCAGCAGGATATTCTACTTTTATATACGCTGACTGTGGCGATGCAATATACCTTTCTTCTTTGAACAACCCTTTTTCTCTTATGCCCTTTAATTCACTGGCAAAGAATTCTCTTATTTTTGTGTCAAATGCCATTCTGTCCCCTTTTTATCTTTGGGTATCAAGTTTCACAAATTCACTAAGTAGTTTAATCATGTTATTAACACTGTCAAACGCATCAGTGGTTGCCTTTTCATCAGGGATCTTTATGTTGAATTTCTTTTCCAGGAAAGTCTTGAGTGAAACCATTGAGAAAGAATCAACAATTCCACTGGAAATCAGAGGTGTATTCTCAGTTATCTCCTGGTCTGAATCTTCATCCAGATATTCTTTTTTTACGTAATCAATTATTAATTTTTTTAAATCTTCCGCCATTTTGCCTCCTTAAAATACAGTCAATATTGTTTAATCAATCATTCTCCAGGGTGGAGAGATCACCAATTTCTTCACCCCATTCTTTTGCCCTCAATAAACGGCGCATTATTTTACCACTCCGCGTCTTGGGCAGTGAATTGACAAATTCAATTTCCTGGGGCATAGCCAGGGGTGAAAGTTTTTTTCTGATAAAATTCATTATGTCAAGTTCCAGATCATTGCTTGGCTTGTAGCCGGGTTTCAGGGCGACAAATGCCTTGACAACTTCCATATTGACAGGGTCTGGTTTGCCTACGGCGGCTGATTCAGCCACTGCCGGATGTTCTATCAGTGCCGATTCAATCTCAAATGGTCCGACCAGATGACCAGCAGTGTTTATCACATCATCGTCACGACCAATAAACCAGAAATATCCTTCGTTGTCAAGATAGGCGCGGTCGCCGCATATATACCAACCGTTCTTGAATTTCTTGTCGTAGGTTTCCTTGTTGTTCCAATACATTCGCATCATTGATGGCCAGCCGGGTTTTATTGCAATAAGTCCAATAGAGCCCGGGGTATTTATTGGTTCATATTTTTTAGGATCCAGTACTACGGCAGTGATGCCCGGGAATGCCTTACCCATTGAACCGGGTTTTATTTTCATCCCTGGATAATTGGAAATTACAATTGAACCTGTCTCGGTCTGCCAGTAGGAATCGTGGAATGGCAAACCAAATACTTTTTCTGACCAAACTACAGCCTCGGCATTCAATGGTTCGCCCACACTAACCAGATGGCGCAAGGATTTTAGATTGAATTTCTTTACAACTTCCTCGCCTTCTTTCATTAATAATCTGATTGCTGTGGGCGCACTATACCATACTGTGACATTGTGTCTTTGAATAAAGGCATACCACTTTTCAGGATTAAAACCAATGTCGTAAACCGCCTGTGTTATTCCGTTTGACCAGGGACCAATTATACCATAGGAAGTTCCAGTAACCCATCCTGGGTCAGCCGTGCACCAGTAAATATCCTCCTCCTTAAGGTCCAGGACCCACTTTGCAGTAATATACTGGGCAATGATTGAGGAATGGACATGCAATGCGCCCTTGGGTTTACCTGTAGTACCTGAGGTATAGTGCAAAACTGAGGGAGTTTCTTTATCCACAGGCTGGATATTGAATTTCTCAATAGGTTCGTAGTCATTCATACTGAAATCAATCTCCCGTTCTTCAAGCTGCTTTCCTTCATTATGTAAGACGACTATGAATTTTAGTTCGGGGAGTTGGGATTTTATCTTCCTTACCTTTGAAAGATGCTTGCGCGTGGTTATTATGGCAGTGGTTTTGGCGTCGTCAAGTCGGGTGAACAATGCTTCCTCACCGAATGCTGAGAATAACGGTTGGACAATAAAACCTGCCTTGAGAATACCGACGAATGATATATAGAGTTCGGGAATGCGGTCCATAAAAATGCACACACGTTCACCGGGTTTAATCCCGAGTGAAGTCAAGAAATGGGCAAATTTGTTGCTATTTATACGAATCTCATCGTAAGTATATTGTTTTACCTCACCGCTGAAACCCTGCCAGATAAGCGCCAGTTTACCGCCGAGTCCAAGTTCACAGATCCGATCACTGCAGTAGTATCCGATATTATAATTACCATTTTTGCCATATTCTAATTCTTTTTCACTCTGTTCCCAATCAAAATTTTTATATCGTTCATCATATGAACCAATGTTAGACATTAGAAAACCTCCTGCTTTTCTTCGATCACTGAAATGGCACAGGCGTATTCTTTTGAGTTGCCTGTGCTCGTATGTATCTTATATCTTCCCGGCAGATCTTTTTTTAATGATCCTGAAATAATAATTCTGTTCTCAATTATGCCAATGTTATGCCAGAAAAAACCAAAATATAATCCTTTACGAAGTGCTTTCAAGATTGATTCTTTTAGGCAAAATGCAATACTGGTTAACAATGGTTTCTGCTTTGTGGCTTCAATTTCCTGAGTAGTAAACACCTGTATCAAAAAATCTTCTGATACCTCTGAAAATCGGCGGATTTCACTCAGATCAATGCCGATGCCTTTTATCATCCTTCACTATGGATACAATAAAATCTTACCGCAATTACCGCTTTCCATCAATTCCATTCCCTTTTGAAATTCCTCGAGTCGGAAACGGTGAGTTATTATTGGTTCCAGGTCAATCCTGCCTGAGGAAAGAAATCTCGTGGTCTTAAACCAGGTAGAATACATCAATCTTCCATTTATTCCCTGGATTGTAAAATACTTGAAGACCACTTCAGCAAGGTCTATTTTCAGAGGTTTATCAGGGATCCCTAATATTGAATATCTGCCGCCAGGTCTTAAAACCTTAAGTCCTTCGTTTATCGCAGATTGATTTCCTGACATCTCAAGTACCACATCAACACCTTTGCCATTGGTGTTCTCCAAAACCGCATCTATAATTTTATTATTCTTTGGATTCAAAACAATATCCGCGCCTAATCTCTTTGCCAAATGTGATCTGTATTCGTTTATTTCTGTGGCGATGATTTTTGTTGCACCACAGGTTCGGCAAACCAGGATAGACATAAGGCCAATTGGACCGCAACCAGTAATAAGAACCGTATTTCCAGAAATTTCACCTGCAAGAACTGTGTGAATTGCATTACCGAGTGGTTCCATTACTGAAACATAGTCATTGGGAATTTTTTCTTCAATAACCCAGGCATTGCTTGCAGGAACAACTGCATATTCAGCGAATACACCATCAATATCCACGCCGAAGATCTTAACATTTTCGCAGATATGGGAAAGACCATTTCTGCAGAGATAACAATATCCACAGGCAATATGGGTTTCCGCTGAGATTATGCTGTCTTTCTTTATGCTTTTAACATTGGCACCGACCTCAATGACCTGCCCGCATAATTCGTGTCCCATTATCTGGGGAATTTTTTTTATTCTTTTTTGCGCCCATTCATTCCATTGGAAGATATGCAGGTCTGTACCGCATATGGAACTTGCCAGAACTTTTACCAGAACCTCTTCTGACCCCGGTGTTGGAACTGGCACATCTAATAATTCTGCACCTGATTCAGATTTTGTCTTAACGACTGCTTTCATTGTTGGCATATTTTATTATATCAAAAATAATACTGAAGTCAAGAATTCGATTTGAACTATTTCAAATATCGTTAATTGTTGGACGGTTTCGCAGACTGTATCAGGACAGAACAAATTCCAAACCCACTTCTTCAACCAAGTTCTGCCATCTCAAAATCTCTGATTCGTATTAATGTAGGAGGGACTTCCCAGTCCCGACAAAAATATGGTCGGGGTTAGCCCTTTTGTAGTTTCTTTGCAAGGCTGAAGCCTTACCCTACATTTTCACGGTTCACGGTAAAGGTTTCACGCCTTCTTGTTGCCCTCAATTGCCACCAATTGCCTTTTTATTTTTGCGTTCCACGTTTCACGAATCACCCGTTTTTACCCCTTTTTACCCTTGTTTACCCTTCTTTACCCCTATCTTAACAAAATCACCTTCTCATTCTTCTTAAATCCATCAGTCTCTAATCGGATGAAATAAACCCCGGAAGGAAGTTTGCGACCAGAATCGTCGGTCCCATCCCAGATAACTTGGTTAAATGGTTGAATGGTTAAATTGTTAAATTGTTTGACTAACCTACCACTTATATCAAAAATCTTTATATTGGCAACTCTATTTTCTCCAATCCTGTATCTTGTATCCTGAATCGTGTATCGTATTATAACCTTATTCCTGAATGGATTAGGCATAGGCTTTGATAAACTGAAACTTAATGGGATGCTTGTCTTTGTCTCTTTTATCCCGGTCCCCTGACGAATATCACCATCAATCAATGTGAATGTCCGATAATACCAGGCACCCCAGTTCTGTAAAGTATCACGACTCCGCACAAAAAGGGAACAGACATTAACTGCACCAGGAATGTAAACCATTCTTATCAGACCATTTACATCCTCAATCACCTCATCCCAGACACCATCTGAAACCTGCATTCCTACCTCACCGGATGAATCCCCACTCGGACTACGGGCATTATAAACTGCAGAACTGATGATACTCAAACCAGTCTGGGAATCACTCACTATTGCAGTGAATCCAAGCAATGTATCACTTTGTGTCACAAACTTCGGATTGTTTTCAACCACAATGGAATTTGGAATGACCTTTGGACCAATATGGTCATTACCCGAAATATTTATGCGAAAATTACCAGTCTCTGCCCTTGCTTTTAACTCAGGATAGACTCCTTTATCATTCACAGTAATCCGAATCCGGTATCTATCTCCATTCTGGATATTGCTCACATCCCATAGATAACCGACCAGACCTGTATCCGCAATTATGAGATACCAGGTATTACCATTGTCCGGTGAGTATTCAATATAGGTTGTATCAATCTCAGCACCACCATAGGCAGATGCATCCCAGGAAATCAATATCGGGCTTGTATTATATGTGGTATCAGAAACAGGTGAATGGATCACCACATCAGGATGGTCATGGCCAATGAGCCAGATGAGGGTATTATTGATTATATTATTTCTTATCGGGCTATTCTGGTTTGTGGTATCAATCTGGGTTATCTCAAAACAATTGGTCACAACCCTTGTCCTATGACCTCCCCATACACCATCACCCGGTGTTCCCATTGGATTCTGTGATTCCCATCTTATTCCACAGGAGTCATTCGCTGCACTGCCATGCCAGACATAGAAACCCGTCCCCGGTGCACCGGTCCCAGAGAGTTGGATTGAATCACCAACCGCACCATAACGGAATGGCTGATACGGCACACCTCCTGTATAGTTACCAGAGATTGGGTCACCGGCAATGCCCATAAGAGTATTCCAGGAATTTGAGGTAATATCACCAATATAGCGGAAATGGAGATAGTCCTTGGCAAATAGGGTATCAACCCTGCTGTATTGCCAGGTATCAAAGCCAATGTCATGGCCGGTCATTGCAAACCTTGCTCCACCATCATGATAGAGCTTTATCGTCTCTTTCTGGGCAATGGTCCAGACCGGATAGTTCTCCTGACCAACCTGGAAGAATACGACCTTATACCACTTAAGGTCATCCCGGGTAAAATCACCCTGGTCTCTTGTTGACCACCAGTTGTATATCCATGCCCCCTCATTGATTGCATTCCTTAAAAATTCTGGATGGGCAAACTCCATACCCTGATTGTTTAAAACCACAATCAATACATCATTACCCCTTGCCTGTTCAGTGGTGAATGTATAATGGAGACCATTATTGTTATCAAAGACCCGATTACCACGAAAGTCCCTTGATTCTACATCATAATAATAAGTGGTCTGCTCCTCAAGCCCACTGAGTCTCACACGATGGAAGGTCACATAGAGTTTATCAACTGAGACGACAAGATTGAGATTATTTGGGTCGGTTCCATAATAGACCTTGGAATTTGCACCCTCATTCGTTGTCCAGCAGACATCAACGCCTGTCGCATCTATATTCTCACAATGGACATCGGATATAATAAAATACCAGGCATCAACCGATGCCCAGGCACTGGAGATGGATGGAGGATTTTCATCAATATAGAACGCATATATCGTATCACCCTGACAGACTGATAATTTGCCATCATTATGGACCGCACCACGGAATGATAATGGGATTTCACATTTGAATACAAAAGAACTCTCGGCAAGTTCTACACACCTTAAGGTCTCAGGCTGGGTCTCAATGTACCTGCCCTTTATCATCACCAGGAGTGTATCAATAATTCCAGTCGTGCCATAATTCTGGTCCTCAACCCTTATCCGCACTGTATCGGTGATGAAATCATTTATCCGATATACCGGTTTATTTAGCGAAATGAGATTGGCAATTTCAGGGGCAGTATAGGTGAGCACAAGGGCAAAAGGCTGGGGTCCATAGACCACATTCCTCGCTTCAATACGGATAAGCCATTCACCCTGGGATGGATTATCAACCCTGACACACTCCTCAACATTCAATGTGTCACGATTTGAGGGATTGGGAATGGACTGACCATCGGAATACTGGTTACCCCGATAATATATCCCTGAAGGGCTCTGGACATAGAGGTCAAGGTCATTTACGAGTTGTTTTAAGACCACAGGATTTCCTGGATAATCGGTCCAGACCAGGGTGATCTTTAAGTTTGCTGAGCCTGATGGGATGTTAAAATAAAAATCCTTTGCTTCACCGGTCATAAGGCCTATTGTATCATCATAGAGCAAGACCTTTCGTAAATCTCCCGCAAAATAGAGGGTAGAATCGAGGTCAATCCTTCCCCAGCCAAGGTTGTTATTTGGTATATAACCAAATGTGCCCTGGTTGATATTTGTATCTGCACAGTTGATTAAAATTGCCTTGACCATCGCTGAACTTATATACTCCCAGCCATTCTCAGGAATCTTCTTGCCTGTTGGATACCACCCCTCGTTGAGATACTGCCTTATGAGTGCTCCGGCACCTGCTGCACCTGGAGTGGCAACGCTCGTGCCCTGTAAAGTGGTATAACCATTAGGAGGGCTGCCTGCTGAAGTAACAGGTCCACCAGGGGAGAGTACCATGGGTTTTAATCGACCATCAACCGTTGGACCACGACTATTAAAAGAAAAATACTGTGTATATCCCGTCTCTCTATTTCCTGTTGCTCCAACAGCGATTACATTCTTGGCAGACGCTGGTGAAATAACACTTCTTGGATAGGGGCCATTATTCCCTACCGCAAAAAGAGTTAAAAAATCCCTATGCCCCCAGGTGAATTGATCAACCTGCAAGCAATAGGAATCATATACTCCAGCATTAGACACGCCCCACGGATTACTACTTATGTGTGCCCGTGTTGGCGGATAATACAAATTATACGGACGGATATATACATCATTAAGGTCGGGCCAGAGAGTCAATGTATTACCACTCCTACCGAATTGAAGATGGTATAATCTGGATCTCTTTGCAATTCCGTCATAAAGGGAATTTCCTGGGGTCAAGGTATCATCACCAGTCAAGGTGCCGGCAGTAAATGTGCCATGCTGGGAGCCACCAAAGACACAATTAGGACCTGCAGAGTCATAGGCGACTATTGCATTATGGAAAGGGTAATAGCCAAAATTCGGGATTGGTGGACTACCTGAACAATGGGTATAATGGGTAGTATATATTCCTGTATCCAATAGATTTACTATCTCACCCTCACCCATAATACCTTTGTTCCAGATGTTGCGCACATTGGGCTGACAATCCTGGAGAATCCATTGGATGTCAATATTACACAATTGGGGCTGGAGATATGGCTCAATCCAGTAAACCCCTTTTATATGGGCAAGAATATTCACGTCCTTTTCATAAATCTCACCCTGAATAATCTTATTTATCCCATTGTCTGAAATTATAAAATCCCCTTCACCAGTAATCCCTTTGATTTCAGACAGAACAGAATCAATATCTGCATCCATAAATAACAAAAATGTAACCCTATGCCTGCTATCAATATGATTGAACAGAGTTGAAATCTTATAAGCAGGTTGATAAATACCGAGCCAGTTGACTGAAGGATTGGAAATGATTGCATCCCTTTGTGCCTTATCTTTTAATGTAACCACAAAACCATAATTCGGAATATAGAAATGAATCTTTATGTCATTCTTTTCAAGATATTCCTTTTCTTGACCATATATCGGGCCTGAAAACTGGATGATATAATAACCTGTTTCATCATCAGCATAATGGGTTGTCAATTCTCCTGGTAATGGTGGTTCACAATTCTTTCCAAGGAGTTTTGTATCAAATGATATCCCATTGGAAAAGATAATCCTTGTTGCATCACCATAGGCTATGGGATTAAAATGGGATTTTATCAGGCGTGTGAACCTGGGAGTGATATCCTGTTGATTCCTTGGAGAAAAATATGATATATCAGGAAAGGCTTGTGCCTTATTTCTGATTTCTGCACTTATGGTGCAGATGGTTAATAATAATATTATCAAAAATCTTTTCATAATCCACCTCCTCTTAATAGTTAATCAATTCATCTCTATTCCGGTTTCACACCGGCATAAATCCTCCTTTATCCCCCTTTTACAAAGGGGGGATTGGGAAAGGATTTTCCCCCACTTACAAAGGAAGGGCGATTTTCTATTATTTAATCTTTCAATATCACACATTTTTGGGTAACCGTTTTTTTGTTTATAGTTAATTTTACAAAATAGACACCGTCTGTCAAGGGATTTTTTAATCCAATTTCATAAATTCCTGGAACCATCTCTTTGTTCACCAACACCTGCACTAACTGACCAAGGGCGTTATACACAACGAGTTTAACCTTTGATGATCTCGGTATTGAATACCGGATTTTTAGATTATTACTTGATACTGGATTTTGTGAAATCTTCAAAATGTAATCAGTTATCTGATATCTGTTATGAGTTTCAATCCCTTCATCATTTATTGTAAACACGCTATCTGAAAAATCCCAGGCAATACCCCGGGGCACATCTTCACCAGGCC
>CAYQKL010000051.1:0-12914 GCA_964418185.1 uncultured bacterium | reverse complement strand
ATAACTGGAATGTGCAGGGTATAAAAGCAAGTTCCATTAAAACAAGGATTGAAACCCGGCAGAATGGACTGATGAGGCAGCAAGGAGAGTATAAAAGCAAGTTCCATTAAAACAAGGATTGAAACTTGCTTAATTCACTCGCTATTACTTTTGCATTCTCGTATAAAAGCAAGTTCCATTAAAACAAGGATTGAAACATCAATTCGATATCAGCAACTTTTTGCCGCTTTACCTTGTATAAAAGCAAGTTCCATTAAAACAAGGATTGAAACAGGGAGCGGATATTGGAAATAACTGGAATGTGCAGGGTATAAAAGCAAGTTCCATTAAAACAAGGATTGAAACCAACTGACACACATCTTGAAAAGATAGTGGCAGTGTTGTATAAAAGCAAGTTCCATTAAAACAAGGATTGAAACTTTCCGGAGCAAGTAATAGGGGTGATTATGTCTTGTATAAAAGCAAGTTCCATTAAAACAAGGATTGAAACAATTTACTAACAATTAGAAAAAAAAGATTGCTTAATGGTATAAAAGCAAGTTCCATTAAAACAAGGATTGAAACTTGACAGAATTAGAAAAGAGTGCAAATTACACACTGGTATAAAAGCAAGTTCCATTAAAACAAGGATTGAAACTCAACTTCTTTTTCGTATCTTTCTGTTCTTTCTGTGTATAAAAGCAAGTTCCATTAAAACAAGGATTGAAACTCTCTTGAATTTTTGATTTTGATATATAGCCATAGGCATAAAAGCAAGTTCCATTAAAACAAGGATTGAAACTACGAGGGAGATGGTTGGAGGCGGAGCCGACGATAAGCATAAAAGCAAGTTCCATTAAAACAAGGATTGAAACGGAAGGGGTGATATTGGTGGTACTGAATAATACTTTGAATATGCAAATAGCAGAGCATTTATTAGGCTATTCAACAATTCATCTTTTGAAATGGATGGTGAAGGAGATTCATTTATCATCTGAAATATTGGAAAAGATTTGGTATAACAAACTCTTGACAGGATGGTGCCTGTGGTTATAATATCCTGTAAAAAGGAGCGTACTTATGAAGAAATATCTTTTCTCAGGTTTGGTACTGGTGATGTTTTTTACGCGACCACTGGTCGCCACTGAGTATCTGGTAAGGGCGGATGATCTTCAGGACAAAAACTTTCATATTGTTGAATTGATTCAGAATCATACATTGATTATTGCCAATGAGATAGATATTCTAAATCTCGAAAAGAATCATATTGTCTACACGATTCTTGATGATAATCCCAGAGAGAAATATTACCAGATCGTATATTTTCTTGATGAAGATCTGACAAATATTGCTCAATGTGGTGATATCCTTGACCAGTATGAGGATTGTTTATTACTCAGAACTACTGAAGACCGTTTAATCGAATTGAATAGATTGAGGGTGGAGTTACGGAGATTGACATTTGATCCAGTCCGATTTTTTGATTATGACCCGTATCCATTAAAGATAAATTCTTTAGCACCCGATACCATCATCCAGAAGATAGTTACGGCTGTATCCCAGGATAGTGTGCAGGCTTCAATCTTGCGTATGCAGAGGATGTATACAAGATATACAACTACTGATTCTAACAAAATAGTTGCAGTAAACTGGATCAGAAATAGGTTGATTAGTTATGGTTGTGATAGTGTTTATTTTCAATACTTCAATAGCAATTATGGCCCAAATGTAGTGGGGATAAGAAGGGGCTTTCTCTATCCGAGTATTAAGAAATACTGCCTCATCGGCGGCCATATGGATGATGTGCCTTCAAGCGGCTATGCACCAGGTGCAGATGATAATGCATCAGGCACAACTGCGATGCTTGAAGCAGCAAGGGTGATGAAGGATTATCTGTTTGAAAACACAATTGTTTATATAGCATTTAATGCTGAAGAATTGGGTCTATACGGTAGTGATTCTTTTGCAACCCGCGCCTGGCGCAATGGTGACACAATCCTTGGTGTCTTGAATTTTGATATGATTGGTTATGTGACTCCAGCAAATCCCAATCGCGATACAATGAATACCCATTATTCTACAGCGGTACCTGGATGCAGTGTATTTGTCTGTTCTTTTTTCAAGGCAGTTGCGGATACTTACACCCAGTTGAAGATAAGGTTGGTCAGAAATACCGGAACCAGTGGCTCATCAGACCATGCGAGTTTTTGGAAAAGGGGATACAAGGCACTGCTGGGAATTGAACGAGTACTAACGCCGGCATACCATACAACTGGTGATACCATCGGTCCGCACTTATACACAAACTGTGGCGTAAATCATTTGCCCTTTGCAACCAAGGTGATACAAACCGGGGCAGCGGCTTTAGCAAAACTTGCTGTGCCAATTCATAGTGGCGTGGTGGTGGAAGAACAAAAGACCGATGATAATATTGATGATATTTCAGTTCTGCCAAATCTGGGGAAGGAATTTGTGATCCGATTCCAGTTAGGGCATAATAGCATAGCGCGGATTATTATCTATAACGCCCTGGGTCAGGTGGTAGGTAGATTAGCGCCGGTCAATAAGGGCATTGCAATCTGGAAGGGCTATAATGATAAGGGTAGGTTGTTGCCTCCAGGTGTCTATTTTGTTGCGGTAAAATCAGAAGATAAACTATTTGTAAGGCGGATTACACTGATTCGTTAGATCTTTCTATTATTGGCTTTTCGCTATTTCGTCAAGTCGCTTTTTTGCCTCGGGCACCTGTCTTAGAAATGCGTCAAGTGCCTCGCAGGCATATTTATCACAATAGGCGCAATTGATGATTTTTCTATCCATTGCACATTTTCTTATTTCACACATACTATCACAGTAGGCGATGTGTCTGCCCACGACTGTACAACCGTCACAGTTTGTTTCTTCAGGTTTAAGTTCAACATTAAACATTTTTGACCATTCCGCAGCAGTCTTTATACGCAGGGAATCATCATTGTTTTTATGCGCAATGTATGCAGGGCATAGGGCACAATCAAGTCCACAGTAGGCAATCAGATTGCTTGAATTAGACATTATGTTCTCCTTCCGCACTCACCTTATTCTTCTTCTTTCAATAGAGAAATCAGGTAGCGCAATTTTAATAAGCATAATTAAATATATGCGTGTGTCAATATTTATGGTAAATGCCAGCAGCAAAAAGAGGCGCAGATAGGATGAAAGATATAGAATTGTTTCTTTCATAATATTCTTGAAAAAGACAATTTTCTGAATATATTATATCAGCAGTGCTTATCTAAATAAGGAGAATATATGAATCACAAGCAAAGAACAAATTCTGATTTCAGACCTTATATAGGACCTGAAGAACAGATTGGTGAATTAACAGTGCGGGCAGTTGTGCTCGGTTCAATCCTTGCAATTGTCTTTGGTCTGGCAAATGCCTATCTTGGATTAAAGGTTGGTATGACCGTCTCGGCATCGATCCCTGCTGCCGTAATATCAATGGCAATTCTGAGAGGTGCACTAAAAAAAGGCACAATCTTGGAAAATAACATCTCCCAGACCATCGGTTCTTCTGGTGAATCCCTTGCTGCAGGCATAATATTTACAATACCTGCATTCTTTATGTGGGACTATTTTCCAGATGCCTGGACAATAATCTTAATCTCCTTTTTAGGGGGATTCCTTGGTATTCTTTTTATGATTCCTTTACGCAGATACCTCATTGTCCAGGAACACAAAACACTTCCTTATCCAGAAGGAACTGCTTGTGCAGAAATTCTTAAAGCCGGTGACAAAGGTGGTGCAAAGGCAAAGATTGTATTTACTGGTGTGGGCATCGGTGCGATATACAAATTCTTGATGAGTGGTTTGAAATTATGGAAGGAGACTGCAACCTATCTTGTGAGTGGTGTAAAAGGGATGGAGATTGGTATTGACCTCACACCGGCACTACTCGGAGTCGGTTTTATCATCGGTCCCCAGATTGCCTCATATATGCTTGCTGGTGCTGTTCTCGGCTATCTGGTGATAAGTCCATTGATTGCGTTTATTGGCGCAGGATTGAGTATCCCGATTCCACCTGCAGATAATATTATCTCAATGCTCTCACCGGGTGAGATAAGGAGTTATTATATCCGATATATTGGTGCGGGTGCAGTCGCAGTAGGTGGTCTGATAAGTTTATTGCGTGCCTGTCCGATCGTATTTCGTTGTTTTAAAATCGGATTTATTGAAATATTCAGGGCTTTTAAATTTCTACCTGATAAGGGTGCCTTAAGAACCGAGCAAGATATCCCGATGAGCGTGGTAATAGCAGGTGCTATAATCATAGCAATCCTGATGCTACTAATTCCCCAGACCCATATCGGCATTATTGGAATGCTGATTGTAGTATTATTCAGTTTCTTTTTCGTGACGGTTGCCTCAAGGATTGTTGGTATTGTAGGAAGTTCCTCAAGCCCGGTTTCGGGTATGACAATCGCTACTTTACTCATTACCTGTTTGATATTTGTAGCATTTGGCTGGCGTGGTATGCCTGGTATGATCGGCGCAATGTCCATTGGAAGTGTAGTATGTATTGCAATCTGTATGGCAGGTGATGCATCCCAGGATTTGAAGACCGGATTCCTTGTTGGTTCTACACCATTCTATCAGCAGATTGCTGAATTCATCGGTGTAATAATTCCGGCATTATTTATGGGTGGTATTTTAATGCTTTTGCACAAGACAATGGTCATCGGTTCTGATAAACTTCCTGCACCACAGGCAACATTGATGTCATTTGTAGTAAAGGGTGTGCTCACCGGAACCCTGCCCTGGACATTTGTTGGTCTTGGTGCAATCCTTGCAATTGCGGTTGAATTACTGGGTATATCAGCCCTACCATTTGCAATCGGTCTATATCTTCCACTCTCCCTCTCCCTGCCGATTATGGTCGGTGCACTGGTCTATGCTATTGTTCAGAGGACTTCTTCGGGTGAATCATTGAGGTTGCGCGAAGAAAAAGGCATTCTATTTTCTTCTGGTCTTGTTGCAGGTGATGCGCTCATTGGGGTCCTACTTGCATTCTTGATTGGAATCCCTGCTTTGAATAGAATCTATGAAAATCTGCCCGTCGGTGCCTGGCTCGGCAATTTCGCCAATATTGGTTCTTTGGTTATATTTTTAATAATTGCCCTAATTCTCTGGCTTCAAACAAAAGGAAAGTAGTTAGATTTAGAATTACTGCATTGATAATTAGATATGCTCTTAAAAAATAGCCGATCATAAACTAAAAGATATCCCAATGCAACCTTTAGGTAAAATGTAGTTTATATCTTTGGTTCCCATATTGGGCTTGGTTTTATTTCTCAAATAACCTGCACCGGTCTCAATGAAGAGTAAAATCTTCTTGGAAAGTTCCTTATTAATTCCCAAAAAACCTCCGGCATAAGGGTTTATTCCCCATTCATATACTGTATTATCGTAAAGGGATTTCCAGTATCCACCCCCAATCTCACCAGCAAAATAAAGGGATAAACTTGAGAATGGATTCAATATGTATCTTCCTCTGAGACCTGCAATATATAGATTGGTCTTGAAATGAGCACCTTCTGGCTCCCATTCAGTAGTCTTGCACCCGATAGTTCCGTTATTCAAAAATGGTCCGATAATCCATTTTTCCTGTAGATAGTATTCAAAACTTCCTCCAAAAATAAAACCGATCTTTGAGGCATCAAGCCCGCCACCAGCAAGCATTGATGGACCAAGACCAATGCCCAGATTAAAATTCTTCTTCAAACCCAATGGTATATAAATCTCTGTTTTCATACCCTTCTTATCAATCGCTGATAAATGGACAAACCGGGTTTCGGGCAATAGTTTTGCACGAAGCGCAAATTTGCCATTCTTTTGAACCTTGACCTTTACATTATTGATGAGCAATTCACATTCGGGCTCGGTCCTGCCTTCAAGCACAATAGCAATCTCTTTTCCTTTCTTCTCAACCAATTGTCTGGTAATCTCAAGCCCTGGACCTGCATATCTTCTTTTGGGATTAATTATTTCAAATCTATAAGACTTTGTCCTTTTTGATTCAAGGCCTGATTCATCAATAGAAGTCAAAGAGAGATAAACCTCTGGTATATCAATTGGTTTAACAAGGCAGGATTCTAAATCGGTTATCGTCTCATAGATTATATCATTGAATTCCGGATCACTGCTTAATAAGAAATGGATTCTATTCTGCCCTGGTCTTGTATAATAAAATCTAAGGGGATTTTCTTTATCATAATCTAAAGAGAATCTCTGCCTGGTTGTATCTATGATTGGGGGTTCAGGTAGCTCTTTAACTGGTGATGGTTTCTTTCCATAATAGCAGATGGTCCCTCTATTTTCTTCGGTCAACTGGACAAAACCATTCGCTGTGACCATTAATGAACCAGTCCAGACCGAGACCAAGTCCTGATAATATAAATCAGACTCCACGAGGAATTCTGAATTACCAGTTGATATAGAACAGATCGGTGTCGTCACGAATAAACTTTCATTAGAAACATTACAAATCAATTTACCCTGTTTTAAATATGATTCAAATTTCTTCTTTTTCTCATCCAGATTTTTAATCAGAATTTCGGTATTGGGCATAATCTTTATATTTATGCTATTAAATTTAAGATTAGCCCTGCCTGTAGAATCACTCAGAATTCTATCAGAGATTGTAAGAATCTCTGGATTGGTCAGTTCTATGGGTTCTGAAAGTCCTGATTTATTGACAAGGATCTTGCCGTTAATTATCTCAATCTCAACCCTTGGAATAGGAGATAAAATCTTAATTTCTACACGATTATTTTTTGCCCTGCCTTCTGCAGTCCGATTTGTAGCAACGGGATTTGCAGGTCCATAACCCTTAAAGATGAGTTTTGACTCGGGTATATTATGCCGTGTTTTAAGATAATCGCAGACCGCCTTTGCCCTTGCCTCAGATAATCGTTGTTTTTCTGCTGGTGAACCAACATTATCAGTATATCCACCAACTTCTATTTTGACGTCGGTCAATTTCAAAAATTCAGCAAGCGAATCAAGATAAGGAAGATAACTCTCCCCAAGTTCAGCACCCTCTGTAGAAAATCGGACAAAGGAAAGGGGGAACTTGATTTCTTGATTATCACTATTTAGTGTTATTAGAATAGATATTAATATTAACATTGTTTAAATTTTACAAAAAAATTGATTTTTGTCAATATGCTATTAAAATGCTTTACGACGCTACGGGCAGCAAAAACTTGCCCTGTCATTCTGACTCCCATCTATCAATTCATTTTCTAAAATAGGGACTTTAATACCGTGAACCATTTTCTTGCCGTTCTTCGTTCTGATCAAACCATTTTTGTCATTCTGAGTCCGCCGCTCTCTTTGACAGACGAAAGTTTTTCTGTCTTTTATTTGAATCTGAAACTTCTATTTTAATTTTTTTTCGCTACTTGCTGTTCTCTACTCGTTACTATCTGCAGAAGCAATAGTTTAGAATTTATGATTTAGTCCGCCAATCGGCGTGGCGGATTTGAATTTATTTGGAATTTGATGCGCCACTCTAAATCTCCTCGCCCCGCATTTATAAGATTGATTAAGCGGTGGGAACAAAAAGTCTTTAAGAGATAAAAGGATTTGATAGCCTGAAAGGGATATAAAGTAAGGGTAATAGGTTAACTCCTCGGGCAGGACTCGAACCTGCAACCCTCCGGTTAACAGCCGGATGCTCCACCATTGAGCTACCGAGGAATTCAGTAATTATATCCAGAGTTTACAAAAAGTCAATAATTTGAACACAATTCTTGACTTTCACTTCGCTCTTTATAAAATATGCTGTGCCAAAGATAAGATTGCTTTCTTCAGAGGTCCGTTCAAAGATTGCGGCCGGCGAGGTAATTGTTCGTCCAAATTCAGTGATAAAAGAACTGATTGAAAATTCTCTTGATGCCGGTTCAAAAAGGATTGAAATTGAGATTGAGTTAGGTGGTAAAAAGAAGTGCCTTGTGAATGACGATGGCATCGGGATGTCAAGGGCAGATGCCCTTCTGTCAATTGAAAGATATGCAACAAGCAAGATTGAAACAATTGATGATATAGAGGACATAAAGACTTTCGGGTTCAGGGGTGAGGCGCTGGCGAGCATTGCCCAGGTTTCTTTTTTAGAACTTGAGACTGCTGATGGAAATGAAGGCACAAAGATTTTTGTTGAAGGTGGTGAGCGTAAACAGGTTGTGGATACATTTCGGGATAGGGGCACCCGCATCAAAGTTTCCAATCTTTTCTTCAATCTTCCGGCGCGTCTGAAATTTTTGAAATCTGATGAATATGAAAGACGCTTGATTATAGAGGTGGTTAAGACCTATGCCCTTATTTCACCTCAAGTGCATTTTGTCCTAACCGAACCAAATAGAAGTATTTTAAATCTTCCTGCTGTTGAAAATATGAAGATGAGATTGATGCAGATTTATTCTGAATCTGCAGTTAATAAATTATTATCCTTTGAATTGGATGTCGGAGCCATTTCATTCCGCGGTTTCTTATCACCCCTTGGTCTCAATGAGAAAATTAATTTGAATCTTATTTATGTGAATTCGCGGCCTGTGAGGTATCCCCGGATTGCCCGAATTATTGCTGAAGTTTATCAACAACCAAAGGAATCGCCCCAATATCTGTTGAGCATCAAAGTGCCTGGACAAATGCTTGATATAAACATACATCCTACCAAGAATGAGGTAAAGATAAAAGAAGAGAGGTATATTATGGATTTGTTGACGCAGGGCATAAAAAAGAAAATTTTCCCGGGAACTGCTTCAAAAGATTATACATCCGAGAGGACCGGATTTGTTGATGCAAATGCCAACATCAGATTGGTTCAGGATTTTGTTATCCCCTACACTGATACCACGCCTCGGTCTGATGGGAGAGGTCAGGATACTATCGAATTCTGGCAGTTACACAGTACCTATATCTTTGCCCAAACCAGCACCGGATTGATCATTGTTGATCAGCATGTGGCTCATGAGAGGATTATTTATGAAGCCATTCTTGGCAACAAGGGTTCTGCTCAACATCTTCTGTTCCCTTTGACTCTGGAATTAACGCCTGAAGAGTATCGCATATACCAGCGAACAAAAGATACACTTAAATCAATAGGAATTGAATTTAAGGAATTTTCCAGCAGGACTCTTGTGCTTGATACTATACCTGCAGATTCAAAATTGACAAGAGAAGACCTCCAGGGATTCTTTGGTGAGATTGGCAGTCTTGGAACTTTGATGAATGAAAGGAAAGAACTGGCAAAGGTTGTTGCCTGCAGAATGGCAATTAAGGCGGGCCAGAAACTTTCAGCCTATGAAATGCAAAGTTTAATTGATCAATTATTTGCCTGCGAAAATCCATTTATCTGCCCTCATGGTAGACCAATAGTTATTAAAGTAAGCCTTGATGACCTTGACAAAAGATTTGGCCGGTAAAATGGCATACAGGTTGGGATTAGGATGCTTTCTATTCTTTTTCCAACTCCTTAACTCTAATCCATTAACTATTTTTCATCGTGGTCTGTGGGTCAGGGCAATGTCTATTGCGACGCCAAATTCTGTTCATAGGGTGATTGACCTGGCTGAAAAACTTCAGGCCACTGATCTATATGTTCAGGTGGTTGTTGGCGGTTACGCATACTACAAATCTGAGATATTGCCGAAAAGTGAATATCTTGTGAAGAATGCACCACCTGATTATGAACCATTGGATTCTCTGCTCAATATGGCAAGAAAAAAGAATATCCGGGTCCATGCCTGGGTCAATACCCTCTTGATATGGTCAATGGATAGTATACCTGATTCTACCCGGCATATTCATCACAGCCATCCTGATTGGTTCTTAAGGGATGTATTTGGTCGTAATATGATGGATTACACATCTGTTGAAAGGCAGGATTTTGGAGTTGAAGGAACATTCATTGATCCAGGTAGGGAAGAAGTGAGAGATTTTTTGAGAGACATCTGTTTGGAAATTGTCAAGAAATACAAGGTTGCAGGAATACACCTTGATTTTATCAGGTATCCTGGTGTCTTTTGGGGTATTGAGGATACAATGAGGGCTGCCTTGATATTGGGTCTTAATAATAAAGATTTACGTTGGCTTACACTTTTGCGATATCCTAAATTAGAATTTTTTGAGCGCTGGATTGTATACAATATGTATCTTGAGAACAAAAATCGACAAAGGAAAATATCTGAATTAGTAGGACAAATAAATTGTGCAATAAAGAAGGTTAGCAGAGATTGTGTTCTGTCCTGTGCAGTTGTGGCAAATCCGGCGCGGGCAATTTATCAATACGCACAGAACTGGTGTGAATGGAAAGGGGTAATTGACTATCCGGTGGTTATGTCATATACTACAGATGTAAGTTTGTTCTGCGATTTTCTTAATTATGCGATGTATAATTTACCCAATGCTATAATGGGTATTGGTCTTTTGTGGAGGGGTATGGAAGTTCAGGCAAATGCGCAGAAGGAATTGGCACGAAGGACAAATGGAAAGGGCATTTGCTACTTTGATTTTGCCTCTCTTGATACAATGGCAGATTTGAATATGTTGATGGATAGCACACTGATTTTGCCCGAAAGTGTGTTACAGTTTTCCAAGAATTTTGTATTGACAGATACGAATAGCGTATTTAGTGAGAAAGCACCTGAAGATTGGATTCGGGAAGGAGTTAAGTATGTTAGATATGGTGAAGATCTTGATTTTGCAAGATTTCTTATTTCTCTAGCTGTAAACCCTGACCAGGATTTCATTAAATTGGGTATGAAGAGGGAAGATTTTTTGAAGTATTTGCAATATGATGTAGCAAGTTTTGAGTATCTGAACAGAAGACTTTTCTTAATAGATAACAAATTGCTTGAACCCCCAAAGAGAGAGATTGAATATACCTTTATCAAGTGGAACAATGGCGATAGCAGTGTCGTGAGAGAGAAGGCAAGGAAATTAAGAAGATATGAATTTAAAAAAATGATTTATCCCGAAGCAATGAATCCCCTTGTCAGGGCAGTATTTGAGGCAAAAAAAGGCGAAAAGAAGATTATTGAGACGAGGTCAGGAATTTATGTTTTCCGTATAAAAGAGATAAAAGGCTGTTGCGAATGGATTAAAAAGAGTAAAATCAAGGCAGATTTTTTGCCAATTTATGTTCATTGGACAATCAAAAGAAAATTTAATGAGCTGTATTATAACAGGTAGTAGTATGAAATTTTGGGAGGTATATTATGAGAGATATAAATCAATATATTGATCAGACAATCTTAAGGGCAGATGCGACAAAACAGGATATTCTGCAATTTATATCAGGCGTAAAAAAATATAAATTTTTCTCTGCCTGTGTTAATCCCTGTTGGGTAGAATTAGCACGGAAAGAGCTACCAGAGGACATTAAAATTTGCAGCGTTGTTGGTTTTCCTCTTGGAGCATCAACAACTAAAGCGAAGATATATGCAGCAGAAGATCTAATAGGATTGGGCTGCGATGAGATTGATATGGTGATGAATATTGGAAGGCTAAAGTCAGCAGATTACAGATATGTTGGCAAAGAAATAAAAGCAGTGGTTGAATCTGCTCAAGGTAGAGTTGTCAAGGTAATCATTGAAACCTGTCTTTTGAGTGAACAGGAGAAGATTGCTTCAGCAAACATAATCAAGGAGAGTGGCGCCCATTTTGTTAAGACCTCAACTGGTTTTTCAAAAGTCGGGGCGAGACTTGAGGATGTTGAATTGCTGAGAAAAATTGTAGGACCAAAGTTCGGGATTAAGGCATCTGGTGGTATCAGAGATTACAATACAGTAACTGCTTTTATCCGAGCGGGTGCAAACCGCATTGGCACATCAACTGGTGTTACTATTATGGAAGAGATGTTCCAGCGCAATAAATCAAAAGATTTGGATCAGAGAAAGTAAAATATCGGAGAAGCGAAAAGTTACTATAACTTCAATAACACAAATAGAAAGATGCGTGGCTTATAGGGTAAAGGCAAATAACAACATAAAAATTATGAACAAAAGATGCGAGCAAAGCAAAACTATAAACTGTCTCGCCTTTTTTTTTGACAAAGCATAATTAACCAGCAAAGAATACGAGCAAAACGAAACCATGAATCAGGCAAAAAACTCCTTTACGATCACAATATAAAAATCATTCATACCCTACTTAACCATATCTGTAGTTCAATTATATATATAATTATATAATTATGGATATTTAGATATCTATATGTATCAATAAGGGAATTGTTGTAGATTTATGTGATTGTTGAAATTTTGAGGAAGTTATGTATAATGTTGGGAATAAAAAAAGGAGGAATATGAGCGGAATAATTAGAACCAAGCCTATGAAGGAGATGCATTATCGGGCATCACGGATAGCCAGGGCTTTGGGCGATCCGGCAAAATTTACAATAGTAAATTCGTTGTTGCATAGCGGTTCGTTAAGCGTCAATGAAATCGCTCGAAGAGTGAGACGTTCACAGCCGACGGTATCCTATCATCTTGCTCAGTTGAGGCATCTGGAACTCGTGCGTTATGAAACCAAGCAGGATGGTAGTTACTACTGGATAAAGTATCCTGAAGAGGTACGAAAGATATTGATTGCATTGAATGGTTTCATCAGTCGAATCCTGCGGGGCGTTGAATCTGAGGATTAGGCGCATGTGCAATTGTGCAATTATGCATATTTAGATATCTAAATATATCAATATGAAAGAGGTTAGAATATTGAAGTATTTTGATAGTGAACTGCGGAAACAATTGAGGAGCATACAATGGGAATGTTAGTAGATGTCGCAATACCGAATACAAAGTTTGATTATTTGACTTACAAAACAGAACTTGATTTGCAAGTCGGAGATTTGATTCTTGTACCTTTGCGTAATAAATCTAAGTACGGTATTGTTA
>CAYQKL010000050.1:0-13219 GCA_964418185.1 uncultured bacterium | reverse complement strand
GTTGCATATTTGTATAAACATTATAAAAAAGTATATCGCTATTGTATTTATGAAAGAGAAATTGTTTATTTTTCAACTATTTTGGTATAGGAACTGGCACAATTTTTGCCAAATAAACCTGTATGGAAGAGGAACCAATATTTGGATGGCAAAAGGGGGTTATATGAACAGGTTTTTGCTGGTTGTCTTATGTTTACTGCCTTTGACCTTGTGGTCACAAATTAATGTAGATTCAATTTATCTCTGGGATAATGATCGGGGGAAATCTATACAATATTTCCCGACAGTTGCGGCAATAAACTGGGGTGCATTCATTGGGTGGCAGGATGGCAGGTGGAATGATTGTGATATTTATCGGCAAGGAGTGCGCTGGAATGGAACTTTGAACGGCGTTAACACAATTGTGAGCATTGATTCTTTTGGTCAGTATCAACAAATTTATCCAGATATAGAAGGTAATCCTACCAGTCAATATGTTTTTGTATGGGAAGATTCAATGTATAAACCCGGACATCAAAGGCCGACTGAAATCAAGGCACGCATTTATACAAATCCACCATTCACGGTTTATGCTGGTGCTCGTTCTCAAAAACGCCCTTCGGTGTCCGTTAAGAATGATGGACAATTCGTTGTTTCCTACGCAAATTATGATCCTGGAGCCCTTCCCAAAATTGACTGGCGTCTTTATAGCGCAAATGGTAATCTATTGAACAGTGGTAATGTCAAACCACTTGATTCTCTTAGACACCATATTCCGGTTTCCAGGGTTGCCTTTTGTGACTCTGGATTCGTTGTGGTTTATGATGACTCAAGCGCGGATGGCACTCAGCGCTCAGTTTACTTGCAATATCGTGATAGAAATGGTGCACTGATTGCTGAACGAATAAGAGTAAGTAATACGGGCGGTAATGAAGATTATCCAGCAGTCGCTGTCAATTCTTATGGTTTTGGTGTGGTTATGTGGCAGTACTCGTATTCTTTGACTAATATTGATATCTATGGTAGAACTTTTCAGATGAAACCCAGTAGTAATAGTATTACCTTTGGTACTGAGTTTGCGGTTACTACATCTACAAATAACTCAAGATTCCCACATGTTACAGTTTTTCCCACTAATGATTTCTTTGTAGTCTGGGACGAGTATCGTAGTGCTGCAACAAGTTATGACATTGTGGGTCGCCTCTGGATTGGCGCAAATCCGATGTCACAAATTATTATAAATCAGGATACCCTTAATCAAGGATATCCTGATGTTGAATGCAGAAATTCAGATAGTTGCATTGTTACCTGGATGAGCCAGGAGAAGCTTTCGGTGCTTGGAAAGAATTATTTTGATATTTTTTGCCGTGCCTACCGACGTACGAATGATAATATGGTTCCATTGACTGATACAGTTCGAGTAACACCTTATGACACCGTAGGCGGAAGAAAGGGTTGGTATTTTGATGATGAAAACTATGATAATCCCCTTACCACAGATTGGAATGAAGACCCAATTGACGAACCAGATTCGGTTTTTCTTGATCTTGATTCAGCAATTGTTGATCAAATTATGGAATTAAATACAAACGGTCAGTATCGCATCTTTAACGAAGATACCTTACCAAGACGCCAGAAGGCTGGTGAATTGAATATTTACGATGCGGTGTTTCTTGATCTTGGGTTTAGGACAGATGATGCCTCAGCCGGAGTTATTAGTCCAAATGACCAGCAGACACTGATTGATTATATCAATAGCAGACAACCGACAATGGTTGAAGGCAATGATTTTGGTGAGATGTATAATGGAACAACGCTGTTTAATAAGTATGGTGCAAACTATTTAGGTCCTGGCGCTTATTATTCACTTGGGAACATTGATACACTTTATGGTGTCTCTGGTACTTCATTTGTAGATGAAACTCTAAAATATGATTATATGACCTGGGTGGATAACTATGCAGATTCTATAAACGCCAGACCAGGTTATGAATTGATCTTGCGAGGTAGTGGAGCAACAGACAGATGGGCGACAGGCAGGGCAGTAGGTTCTGGAACTTATTGGAAAGAAGACAACCGACTGGTTCAGGATAGTTTTAAAGTTTATGCTACATTCCCTCTTAGTGGAATAAAAAGTAGAACTCATCCCCATACCTATGCCGAGTTCTATCGCAGGCTTCTCGGGTATTTAGGACTAAACTGCCAGCCAGAACCAATAACAACATTAACAGCAACGACCGGTTCATCAGAAGGAAGGGTAACGATTACCTGGAGAGTAGTCTCGGACGATTCTCCTACTGAATCTGCCAAGGGTCCTTACAAACTGAAATTTGCGCGAAAAAAGATGGGTTCGGAATCGGCGTTTAATGACTCTTCAGAGACATACTACCAGACCTGGAATACCTCATCGCAACCTGTTGGCACCTTGATCACACAATATCTAATAGGGTTACCACCAATGGATACCCTTATCTTCGTCTTAAAGGTAAGTGATGAAGACACACTATGGGATGCGCTCGGCGCTGAACCTAGGGCAATCGTTGCAGGCGACTCAATGACACCTCATACAATTACCTTTGGCAATAACTATGTAAAGGATTTTTCTAATAAATACGAATTGATTGATAGACGAAGAATAAATGATAGTGGTACAGATTTTGATTCGCTATTTGTCACCTGGGATTACCCGATCTCACCACCCTGGTTTGAATTGGGTTTTGCAAGGTGTAACCTCAACATTGAAGGTGATCTGTTTATCTATCTTGATACAAAATCAGGTGGAGCAGATAGCACTGTTCCCTACAATGGGTCCTCGGGTAGATCCGGATTTTTTAAGACAGCAGTGGATAGTTTCAGGCCTGATTATTGTTTAATCATTGAAAATTCAGGAATCAGACGATATAGAAAATGGGTTGCGTCAAAAGACGAACGCGGTTCCTGGGTTTATGTTGATTCTGGTGGGACATATGTTATGGAAGACTATGTAATAAATAGTTATCTTTATACAGAGGTCTATATTCGTTATGATACAATGGCATATACTGCAGGTAATCCATTCAAATTAGTCGTTTTAATGACTGATGAAGCCACAAATAATATTACCAATGCTTTTCCCATATATAATCCCCTCGGTACCTACAAAAATATTGTGCAGTATTATTCCTGGGGTTCAGATGGTTTGACATCTGGCAAAGTACCAGCACGCAGACAAACAATAGGAATTGAAGAAAAAGGAAATCAACAGATTGTTCAAGAGTTGAAATCACTTACTGTCTATCCAAATCCATTCAGGGAGAAAATAGAGATCAGATACAGAATATGCGATACAGGATACATGATACAAGATATGAGTCTGAAGATTTACGATGTCAGTGGCAGATTGGTAAAGTCTTTTAATCTTGAATCCTGTATCCTGAATCAGACATCGGTTATTATCTGGGATGGTCTTGATGATTATGGCAATGCACTTCCTCGGGGAATTTATTTCTGCAAATTAAAAACACCGGAAAAAGATGAAATAGTAAAGATAGTTTATTTAAAATAACCGGTTGAATATTCTGTCGTAATAATTCTTTTTTCCCCGGTTGTTGAGGTCTTCTGTTATATTATTTACCAGTTTCTTATGTCTTAGGAGATAATCTTTACTCTCTTTGTTATCTCCGAATTTTTCATATATCTGGCTCATTAATAACAGGATTCTGGCATAGAATTCTCTTGCCCCACACTGATTTGCCAAGTCCGTCCCTTTAATCAAAACATTCAGACTATTCATAAAGTCGGATTTTCTCAAAAGTATTTCTGCATTGAGAATGTAGGCGTGTAACTCAAGAATTCTATCGCCAAGTTCACGGGCGAGTGTTAGACTTTGTTCTAAATATTTACCAACTTCAAGCAAAATATCTTTATCATTTTTGCTAAAAGATGATGTTTTTCTAAGAATTGTATCTCCCATTTTTGCATTTACCCAGGCAAAACCCCTTTTGTTGTTTGTCTGTTTGGTAATTTCAAATAATTCAATAAGGATTTTTGTTGCAGTTTCGTAGTCATCTTTGTAGAAAAAGGCATCAGTTCTGATGTCAAGTGCTAACGAAATTATTTCTAAGTCATTCATTGCTCTTGCCTTTTGTTCAATGTCTCTAACAATTTGTTCAGTCTCTTCAATGTTGCCGAGTTTGATATCTATAGCCATTTGAACAAGCATAGAAATTATGCTATTTCTTTTGTCACCAATTTTCTGAAAAATATTCTTGCTCGTTTCAAATTCATCCCTTGCTTTTATATAATCTGCACAATAATAGAAATCCCAGCCCAGGGAACGTCGTGCCAGTGCCTCATTGAATGGGTCTTGAATCTGTGCGGCTATTTCAATTGCCTTTTTATGATATTCAATTGCCTGGTCCAAACTACCTTGATAAAAGTGGACATCGCCGATATTTATATTCAAGACTATTTTCTGTTGTGGCTCACCGACCATCTGTGCGATTGATAGTGATTGCAAGAATTTATCATAAGCTTTATCAAGTTGCCACATTCTTCCGTAAACCTCACCAATGCTACCCAGAGCGAGTGACTCCATCATTCGGTCGCCATATTTTGCAGATAATTCTGCCACATTATTAAAGTCCTTCAAGCATGCTTGCAAATCTCCTGAAAGCATCCGTGCAATTGCCATCTGATGCAAACTGCGTAAGGCATTTTCTTTATCACCAGTATCTTCAAAAGAGGCGTAGGCTTTTTCATAATAATTCAATGCCCTTGCAAAATCACCTCTTTTCTCCATTACTGTTCCAAGATTAAGATTTGCAAATGCAATGCCTCTTTTATCGCCAATGTCTTCACTCAGCTTTAAAACACTGAGAAAACTATCATAAGCTTTGCTGATATTGCCGGTTTGGAGATAAGATGTTGCTATATTATTCTCGGCAAGTATTTCTATTTGTTTATCGTTGATTTTATTGGCAATTCCTTTTGCCTTTGTCCAGTAGTTAAAAGCCTTTTGTGGTATACCTAATTCTTCATAAATTTTTCCAATGTTCACATAGGCGCCAGCCTCGTCTTTCAGTGACGATTGTTTGCGTGCAAAACGTAATGATTCCCTTTGTTTTTTTATTGCTTCAGATAGATTACCAAGCAACCTTAAAATTAAACCCTGTCTTCTCAAAATCTCTAGTTTGTCCCTGGTCTCCTCACTGGAAAGTTCCTTTCTATTAAGCAATTCTAATGCCTGCTCAAAAAAGGTTAAAGTTTCTCTCAAGGCATAAAAATGGTATGATTTATCTGCGGCCGATTTCAGATAATATACACCCTTAAGTTCATCACTTGAACGAGTAAAATGATAAGCGAGTTTTTCCAGATTTTCAAAAATTGCCTCTTTGGGTGTCTTTTCAAGTTCTCCCCCTATTATGGTGTGCAATTCCTTTCTTTTATGCTTTAAGAGTGAACCATAAACTACTTCATAGGTCGTAGGTGAAGTGAAATCATAAGTATTTGTATTTTGGTTTAAGAACAACGCACCCTCAAAATGTTCCAATCGTTCAAGGTCTGCAAGCAGGTTTTGTACAGGGATTTTTAGAAGTGTAGTCAGCAAACCTGGCTCAAAACTCCTGCCGATAATTGATGCATATTGAAGAATTCTCTTGTCATATTCGCTCATCCGATCAATCTGGTCCAGGATAACAGATGAAACTGATTCTGCAATATCCAGTTTTCTGAATCTTTCAGTTGTTACAATTCCTTCTTTTGTTTTTCTGATACCATTTTTCTTTACCAGCACCTTAACAATTTCAGTAGTAAATAGTGGGTTACCAGAAGATTTTTCAAACACCAGGTTATTGATTTCTTCGGCAACATTTGTATGTTCCAACATTGATTCTATCAAACTGTTTACCTGGTCTTTGTTGAGGTTTTTCAAAAAAATATTCTGGCAGTTTTCATATGATAGATAGGGAAATGCATAATCGGCACGGTATTCAAAAAAGAAAAGAATGGGATGTTCTTTTAATTCTTTTAACAGATAGTCAAAAACTTCCAAACTTGTAGGATCTATCCAC
The DNA here is from genome assembly GCA_964418185.1 of uncultured bacterium. Taxonomy (GTDB): domain Bacteria; phylum Hydrothermota; class Tepidihabitantia; order SM23-42; family JAOAFX01; genus JAOAFX01. The sequence continues at coordinate 7,190 of CAYQKL010000050.1, read as the reverse complement.
TGAAGGTCTTCAATTCTCATAAATATTGGTTTCTTTGATGATTCTTTTTCAAATATTATCTTTATAGTGCTAAATATCCTTCGTTTCAATTCATCAGGAGGTAGGGACTCTGTTTCGGCAAAATCCATACCATAAAGGATACCTAAATAAGGTAGAATATCATCAAGCGAAAAGCCAAGTTCTTTCAATTTTAGACTTATCAAAAGTTTTTTCTCCTCTTCCGTTACATTTTTCTTAAAACGAAAGTAATTATTGAAAAATTGCACAAAAGTATTGTATGGAATATTCATTTCGTAAGGAACACACCTGACAGCAAATGTCACGTAATCATTTTCACTGGCAATCAATTCAGATTCAATCCCAAATCTTGTCTTTCCTGAACCAGGTTCGCCTCCAACACCTATTACCTTCAAAACATTATTTCTTGTTTGAATAATTGTCTTTTTAACCACTTCCAGTTCTGGCTCCCTTCCTACAAATTTGATTTTAGTGATTTCCGGCAGGCGATAATGCTCCTGGATGCCTTTGACAAGATAGTTAACCACAGGTTTCTTCTTGCCCTTTACCTTTACTGATGGTCTCTTTTCAGCATCAATAAAATCGGCTATTTTTTCGTAGGTAAAGATGCTGATAATAATTTCTTTTGGACCTGATACACTCTCTAATCTTGCTGCAAGATTTACTGTATCACCAATAACTGTATATTCCATTCTTTCATCAGACCCAACATTTAATGCGACAGCAGGACCAGTGTTTATACCAATACTCATTGATAGGGGAGAAGGAAATTTCTTTTCAGCATTAAATCTTTCCATTTCTTCCTGCATTTCAAGAGCAGCACGCACTGCCCTTTCAGGGTCGTCATGATGGGTAACAGGTGCTCCGAATAAAACCATCAGGGCATCACCGAGAAATTTATCAACACTACCGCCATATTTGTGAACGATTTTTACCATTCTGGCAAAGAAATCATTTATTATTCTTGCAATGTCTTCGGCATCCATTGTTTCCGAAAGGGCAGTAAAGCCAGAGAGGTCTGCAAAAAGGACTGTGATATACCGTCTTTCTCCTTCTATTCTATTGGCTGTGGGGTCAATTTTTATTTTTTCTATTACCCTCATAGGTAGATATTTCTCGTATGCCGAAATCAATGATTGTAGCCAATCAAGTCTATTTAAGGGATTTTCTTCGCCTCTGTATGCACCAGTCAAGCTTCTTATTTTTTTTAAGATTTGACTTATGTTGTCATTTTTCATTATGATAGATTATAATTAATATTAACTTGTGGTCAAGGTGCAAGAAAGGCAGGATACAGGCTTTTCCTTTATACATGATTTATAATTCACGATACAGGATACAAACAAAAAGATGCAAGATTCAAGATAAAAGATACAGGAAATAAGTATAAAGAAATATGATGTAACAGGCAGGGTGGTAAAATCATTTAACCATTTAACCAATTGTACATTTAACCAGATTTCCTGGTCAGGCGATGATGATTTGGGCCAAAGATTGCCTGGTGGGGTTTATTTTGTCAAGTTTGGTTTTGAGGATATTTACGAGATCAAGAAGGTTGTCAAATTGGAATGACAGAAAAAAATTTTTTGAAGAAAGGCAAGATTCTTCGTTATGAGTCTTGACAGGGAGGAAGTTTTTTATTACAATAACATTGAGGTATTGGATTTTTCAGTCCAATACTCGGATTCAAACGAATTAAAACATAATGAATTTCCCCCTTTTGTAAAGGGGGAATAAGGGGGATTTTAAGGGATTTCAGGGGAAGGATTCCCCTGGTGTATTTTTAATGAAGGGGGAAATATGAAGAGACTCAAGTGTCTATTGGAAAATTTTAGATGCAAACGGGTTTTAGCCGCTGATCTCTGCGCAGGGCGTTTTTTAAAAATCATAACCTCGTATCTTCCTGACTTCCAGCCTTCAATATTTTTCTTTCTTATTGGCTACTGCCTACTAACTACTCCCTACTTGCTATTTGCTGGTGGCAAGGTCTACTGGACGCCGAATGGGGTAATGGTCAGTACACACAGTGGTGTGGCTGGATTGAGTGATGATATGAAGGGCGGTGCTTTTGTGTTTGCTGTGTATGCGGAGTCTATTGTTGTCATTAGGGTCGATCGTAATGGTAATTTACCTTGGGGATTGCAAGGCCGTGTTGTAGCTGGTTATGCTGGGTATCAGGGTGGGTTAACGGGTGTGAGTGACTGTGCTGGTGGTGTGATTGGTGTATGGTGCAAAGATTTTCCTCAGAAACTTTTTTGTCAGCGGGTTGATTCTTTAGGAAATCGGATGTGGGGTTTAAATGCCCAGCGGGTTACACTTTCCGACAGCGCACAGGGGTGTCCAGCAGTTGTCTCTGATGGTGCAAAAGGGATAATAGTTGTCTGGCAGGAGAGTAGAGTTGATGCACGGGGGTGGGATATCTATGCCCAGCGGATTGATTCTAATGGTGTCAGGCGCTGGGGAGACTATGGAGTGGCGGTGTGTGCGGCGGATAGTAGTCAAGAATTTCCTGCAATTACCTGTGATAATAGGGGAAATAGTGTCATTACGTGGAATGATTATAGAAATGGAGATTATGATGTTTATGGCCAGCGATTGGATGGTAATGGAACTCCATCTTGGCAGGTTAATGGGATAGCGATATGCGACACCATTGATGCACAAGGGGGAAGTTCAGTGATTATTGCATCTGACACTACTATTATTGTTTCATGGAGTGATAGACGCAATGGTGATTATGATATCTACGCTCAAAAATTGACTACCGACGGTTTACCATTGTGGGTGTCCAATGGGCAAGTTGTTTGTGATACAATAAATCTGCAGGGGGGAGGGTTACTCATCGCTGATACAGAAGGTGGTGCTATTGTCTGTTGGCTTGATGAGCGAAACGGATTTAAAAATATTTATGCCCAGAGAATAGATGCGAATGGGAACAAGTTATGGACTAATCAAGGTGTTCCAATTTGCAATACTAACAGCGCATACTGGGATTACCGAATTGTTACTGATGGTCGTTCTGGTGCAATTATCTGCTGGCAGGATAATCGCTCAGGTAACTGGGATATCTATGCCCAGCATATTGATTCACTGGGTAATATCTTGTGGGAGACGAACGGAATGCCAGTGTGTACGGTAGTAGATCCATACGAACGATACCCTGAAATGATTGTTTCTGATTCTGGCAGAGCAATCATTTGCTGGACTGACTATCGCAGTGGTCAGGCACGGGGATATGCCCAGAAGGTGGGGGATGAAGTGATAGGAATAAGCGAAACATGGGCGGTAGGGAGAACGAGACAGGGGAAGATAATGGCAGTTCATCCAAATCCGTTTACAAAACTGACGACAGTCAGTTTTGGCATGGGGCATAGTGCGAAGGGCATAGAGCTAAAAATCTATGATATCTCGGGAAGAGTGGTAAGGGATTTCACGAATAATCTTGAATCAGGTATCCTGAATCAGGTATCCAGTGTGATTTGGGATGGAAGGGATGATGGTGGTGAAAGATTGCCTGGTGGGGTTTATTTCTGTAATTTGGAAGTTGGTAGTTATAGATTAACCCAAAAAATGATTTTGTTAAGATGACAAAAGAAGGTGTTTTGGTCAAAAATAGCAATGAAAGTATCGGGAATGCTTTGTCCTGAAATTGTGAAAAAGGCTCATTACAGATTTTCCAGGGGACAGGCTTCTATTGGGTATGTATAACCTTCTTTTATCTTTTTACTGGAGTTAAGATAGTGCTGGATATACTGGCCACAGTTTGAGCCAATCTGGTTCTCTTCTAATTCGCCGATGCTTAAAATGACTTCATATCCAAAATCCTTCAGTCTTTCAATAACTTCATATTTTTCAGTTTCTGTTGTGATATACGAATCAATTTGATTTTGAATTGCGTTAATTGTCGGGTTTACTGGTGTAATCTTTATGCAAAAATATTTAGGGTCAAAATATTTTAGAAGAATTAAGGGGTCAACCGGCATATCTTTACCAAGGGCAAAATTTAGGGCAATTTTTCTATCTCCATCTTCATAAAATGCTTTACCATAATCCGAAATTTTGCTGAAATTCCATTTGCTTATTGGTATTAACCAATCTCTTAATCTTTCATCGGTTGTATGTATGGAGAATTGGAGCTGGAACCTGCCTTTATAGTATTTCTTTTTAATCTTAAGAAGTTTTTCAAAAAATCCCTCTGTTCCTGTTGGTGCTATCGTTGATATACAGGGCATTAAGCCTGGAGCATTATATCTCTCTGGTAATTCTTCAAAGACTTCAATTACCGCATCATTGAATCCAGGCTCGCCAATCCTTGCAAACTGGATTTTAAACTTTTTTACTGGAATATTTTTATCCGGATAATACTTGTTAACCAGATAATCAATCTGTTCAAAAATTTCAGTCTTTGATAATTTGCCGTGATAATGACCACCAGCATCACAGATTTTGCATTTTACCGGACAGCCAAAAAGTGTGGATAAAATCAAAACCCATTTTTCTTCTTTTGGAATAGGTGGCTGGACCGATTCTACAAATTCAATCAGTTTTCCGGTTTCTGTTTTAGCAATATATACTGTTGCAATATCTTGTCTACCTGTTTTACCAACTATTTTCATAATCTTTAATCCTTTTTCCTTTCTTTATTTTGAACATTTTTGCCTTCAATTTTTTCCCCCAATTTTTTCCTTCTTTACCCCTTTTTATCCTTCTTCACCCTTATTCGCCCTTTCTTGTTGCCTTTTTTAGCCTTTTTAAGCCCTTTTCTATATATTTCCATTGCCGCTTTAATTCCATCGCCAATTGCAATAGCAGTCTGCCTGAATATCCCATTCTTTGCATCACCTATTATATACAGCTTTTTCTTTGTTTCAAGGATTTTTGTCTTCTCTTTTAATGACTTATCAAAAAAATTTAGATTCGGTTTGCGTCCAATCGCCACAACGAGATAGTCTACAATTATCTTCTTTTTTCTACTGGTATAGAGTGCAAGTTTGTTATCTTCAAAATTAATCCTTTTTATCTCTATGTTGGTTTCATAATCAATCCTTTTGTTTTGCATAGCCCGTTGAAAAAGGACCGGAAGACATTTGACCCTTTCAGTTCTTTTTAAAATCAAGACTTTGTTTTTTTTACTCAGACTCAAGGCATAGTCAAATGCCGCATCACCACTGCCGATAACAGCAACTAATTTATTTCTAATTTTTCTTAGTGGATACACCTCATAGAAAATTCTTAACTCACAATTTTTACTCACGGAGACTGGTAATGGTTTTGGTATTGTGCCTGTGGCTACAACAAGGATAGATGTCTGGTAATTCCCATTTTTGGTCTTAATATAGAATTTGTCATTTTTATATCTGACTGAAACAACCTCTTCTTTTATAATTTTTATTCTATGCTTTTGAATCTGGTTTTTGAGAAGTTTTACAAATTCTCTGCCAGTTATTCCTTCGGGAAAGCCTAAATAGTTTTCAACTAAAAATGCATTCTTTATTAATCCGCCATAACCTTGCTTCTCAAAGAATAGATAATCAAGCCCAAATCTTTTTAATTGTATTGCACAGGCAATTCCGGATGGTCCGGCACCGATTATACTGATTTCAGATTTTATCATTTCTCAATATGTCTTCGGTCAAAACAGGAATTGCAAAGCCGTAAGAGAGATTTATCACGGTTGCCCGGTGCATCATCTCGTTCTGGGCGCAGGTTCCATCTACGACAAAAAATACTTTGTATCCCTGGACAAATGCAGAGCGGGCAGTGGTCTCACAACAGAGATTGGTCATCACTCCAGTGATGACAACCTGTTTTATCTTGTATTTATTTAAAACTTTTTTAAGGTTTGTTTTATAGAATGCATCATACTGGGTTTTTATTATAATAGGTGCACCTGGAGAAAATATTTTTTTACTGAGTTTATAATATTTATTTTCAGTGGTAATTATTTCATTCCACCATTCTTTTAATATTCCAGCATCTTTCTGGGTATTGATATGTTGTGTATAGATTACAGGTCTTTTTTTTTACGAAAGAATTTGATAAGTTTTTTTATATTCGGCATAATTGCCTTTGATGAAGGTAAGAATGCATGAGAATTTTTATCTAAAAAATAATCCTGCATATCAATAATAAGCAGGGCAGAGGTGTTAATGTCAAAATCAATCTTTGGGAAATGATAAAGGTTTTTTAGTTCCTGAATAAATTTTCTTGTCTTTCTATAAATATTTTTTTCAGTGAAGTATTCTTCTTTAACCATTCATTTGAGACTTTTTTTGATTTATCACAGGAAATCTATTGTATTTCTGTTGAAACTCTTCAATCAGTTTTTTATACTCATTCTCAGGGTCATTTGTGGTCTGGAATCTGAAGAATGCTGCAATATTAAAATCCGGATCCCGTTTTTCATAGATAATCTGCATTGTCTGGGCAAGGCTTTGAGTATATCCGATATAGATGATATCCTGAAGGATATCTGAGAGTTCAAATACACCTGGATAATCCGGTGCATTCTTCAATTGTTCGGGTATAAGTCTTCTCCAACCACTATCAATAGGCATATTTGATTATAATCAAATTTCTTATGATGTCAAGCAATCAAGATTGGTTTTTCTTTTTGATGCATGATTCAATTAAATCCCGCGGTTTCTCCCTTTGGGAAATGGGAGGAGTAATGGGGATTGTTATTGTAGCGGTGCGATTCACGATACAGGATGTTCCTTGATACAGGATATAGGATGTAAGATACAGGATGTTCGATACAATATCGGTACTGGAAGTGACTCCTACAGAAGATCGTTTATCGTTATACGGTGTCGCTGCCCGCCAAGAAGTGTGGCGGGTATCAAGGAACGGAAGTTGGTTATTGGGGTATTATATTCTTTATGGGCTTGAGATTAAAAACACCAATGCTCTGTTTTAATGGCGTATAGATGGATTAGATATTACAATACAAAACGAGCGTATACCGGAGACAACCTTGACGGCAAGATACCGATTGAGTATGCTAAGGAGGTTATGCCAGTGTTGAATAAAGATATTGCGTTGTTCCCACCTGTGGTTTTAGATAATCTTAGTACCAGTTCATGGTGGGAAAGTGGTAACAAGGTCCTCAAACATTACATTTGAGTCTTGACACACTTCAAATTTTGATTATACTATATATAATGGGATTT
>CAYQKL010000049.1:0-13640 GCA_964418185.1 uncultured bacterium | reverse complement strand
TTCCGGTCTTTTCCAATGGTAATTCAGGTCCTGGTTCAGGTACGGTTGGTTCACCGGCGAGTTATCCATTATCCTGTGGCGTGGGTTCTACAAATAGTTCAGATGCCATTTCAAGTTTTTCTTCCCGTGGTCCAGCACCGAATCAGAGTCCCTGGAATGATCCGCAATACTGGTATTATTCAACCTGGAATCTCTTAAAGCCTGATGTTTCGGCACCGGGTGAGAATGTCCGTTCTTCCCTCAATACTGGTGGTTATGGTAGTATGAGTGGCACATCAATGGCATCACCCCATGTTACTGGTGGCACTGCGGTTTTGTTGCAGAAGAATTCAAGTCTGACGGTTCAGGATTTGTATGATTTATTCCGGAATTATTGTGACCAGCCCGCAGGTGGTGGTTCTTATCCGAATAATAACTATGGTTGGGGCAGAATTAATCTCTGGCGCTCATTACAGGCAGTGCCGACAAGCAACAGACCGAATGTGGTATTGAGCAGGACAAATATCGTCAATGACAACAATGGCAATGGTAAACTTGACCCTGGTGAGAATGCGGGTATTGTTACCTATGTAAAGAATACCGGCGGTGTCGTTGCAACGAATGTCCAGGGTAGACTAAGAACTACATCACCCTATATCACAATCACAGATTCCACCTACACCTATGGCACGATAAATCCTGGTGATAGCACAAACAATGCCTCTGATCCTTATGATGTTAGTGTCAATGCCTCAACACCACCAGGCCATATAGCGAATTTCCAGCTTACACTCATCGCTGCAGAAACGACCTGGGTGAGAACCTTCTCATATCAGGTTGGCATTGCACCAGGAGAAATCATCTGGGGTCCAAAATCCCTGCCCAATTTTCCAACAAACAATTTCATCTATGGTGTTGCCTATGACCGCATTGGTGATAGGATCTATGTGCTTGACTTCTATTCCAATCAGATAAGATACTACTCTTCAGATAGTCTTGTAACCTATTATGGTGCGCTTACCGGTCCAGCAGATAGTGTGACAGATATCACCTACAGTCGGATAGGTGATGCCCTCTATGTCTGCGCCTTTAATCCAAAGACCGTCTGGAAGATTAACAAATCAACCGGTGCAATATTAAGACAGTTTAATAATCCAGCCATTGACTATCCAGTAGGTCTTGCATTCCGTCCACCAAATACGATGTGGTACGCAGATAGAAGGTCAGCGCTTGGTGGAACCCAGTTGATATACATTGGTGATACCCTTGGTGTAGCAACTTCTTATAACAGTCCGGTTCAGGGATATTATAATACCCGCTGCCTTGCCTATGATAGTCTGGGCAATTCATTTGTCAATGTTCAGACCTGGTTCAATTCTGGTGGGACGACACTGGATAGTGTTGGTGTAGTTGAGATGAGCGGAACACCACCAGTTGCTACAGGCAAGAGATTCCTGCTCAATCCGGGCTGGAATATAAGGGGTATTGAAGCTGACCCAAGGGATGGCAATTACTGGGTAACGATCGTCCAGATAAGTGGGTCCTATGTTAATCAGGTTGTAAAGGTTCGGGGATTCTATACACCACTTACACCGGTTGAGGAATCAGAGAAAGATAATGTTGCCCAGTGGAAACTGTTGAAGGTCGTTCCGAACCCTGCAAAAGGCAGCCTTTCATTCCACATCAATCCGGATAATGTGAAGGTCTATAATCTGAAGGTGTATGACATTTCCGGCCGGCTTGTGGCTGAGGTTCCGTTTAGTAATGAGGACCAGATTATCAATTGGAATCCAAGGAAGGCATCACTTGCGAATGGTATCTACTTTGTAACACTGGAAAAGGATGATGGTGTAATCACTCAGAAATTCGTCCTTACCCACTAATACAGGAAAGAAAAAAAGCCCCGGCCTTGAGCCGGGGCTTTTTTTAAAGTAAATTATGTTCCGAAAAAGAATAATACCCTTCCTCGGCAATGATAATATGATCAATTATCCTAATCCCCATCAAATCACCCGCGCTCTTCAATCTTTCAGTGATTTTCAAATCATCTTCTGATGGTTTCAAAATTCCACTGGGATGATTGTGTACCAAAAATAGTCCACTGGCATTTTCTATGATTGCAAACTTGAACACCTCTCTGGGATGAGTGAGACTTGCATCAAGAATGCCTTTTGAAATGGTTGTATCTTTAATCAAAGAATTTTTCCCATCAACTGCAGCAGCCTTGAATAATTCCTGTTTCAGACTACCAATGAGCGGGGCGTAGTATTCATAGATATCCTCGGGTTTTGTAAATTTCACAGTCTTTTCCTGTTTTTTTGAATATGACCTTCTCCCCATTTCCAGGGCAGCGAGTATCGTGATTATCTTTGCCCTGCCCAGGCCAGGAATCCTGAGACCTTCAACTTCTTTAACAGATTTTTCGGCAAGTTTCTTTAGACTGCCAACTCTCCTTAGAATCTCCTTGGCAAGGTCCAGTGCTGAATGATTCTTTACACCTTTTCCAATAATGATGGCAAGAAGTTCAGCATCGCTCAACACATAACTTCCGGCCTCATAAAATCTTTCTCTGGGTCTTTCATTCTCAGGCCAATCTTTGATCTTCATTGTTAAATTTTATTTAGCATAGATATTGTAAATCACTTCATCAGGGTTGCCCTTATGACAAAGCCGGCAAGGGTAATTGAAGAGGTTGCCATAAGTTTTATCAGAATGTTTAACGAAGGACCTGAGGTATCCTTGAATGGGTCACCTACTGTATCACCAACCACTGCCGCCTTATGCTCCTGAGAACCCTTACCACCAAGATTTCCTTTTTCTATATATTTCTTTGCATTATCCCAGGCACCCCCACTATTTGCCATCATCAGGGCAACCACAAATCCAGAAATCAATGCTCCAGCAAGAATTCCTACGACACCATTCGGACCGAGAAAGATCCCCACAACAAGCGGTGATAGAATTGCCAGCAGAGAAGGTAGTATCATTTCTTTCTGTGCCGCCTTTGTACAGATGTTGACTGCTTTGGCATAATCAGGTTTTGCCTTGCCTTCCATAAGTCCTTTTATCTCCTTGAACTGCCTGCGCACCTCAACAACAATCATACCCGCTGCCCTGCCCACTGCCTTCAAGGTCAACGAACAGAATGCATAGGGCATCATTGCACCGATAAACAGACCGGTTATCACTGCAGGATTGGTAATCCTGAGGTCAAGTTGTAAACCTGCAAGTTCAATCTGGTCACGGTATGCAGCAATAAGTGCAAGCGCGGTCAAAGCGGCTGAACCTATAGCAAATCCCTTACCGGTTGCTGCAGTAGTATTTCCCAGGGCATCAAGGGCATCAGTACGCTGACGGACTTCAGGTGGCAGCCCTGCCATCTGGGCATTGCCACCGGCATTGTCTGCAACCGGACCATAGGCATCAGTTGCCAGGGTTATCCCCAGTGTAGAAAGCATTCCAACCGCTGCCAGCGAAACTCCAAATAAACCCAAATTTGCATTATGAACTCCACCGCTCAAATAATAGGCACAGAGTACGGCAATCACTACGGCAATGACCGCAGGTGCTGTAGAAAGCATTCCTACACTGATACCATTAAGGATAACAGTCGCAGGTCCGGTCTTTGAACTATCTGAAATGCTCCGTGTAGGTGAATAATAATCCGAAGTAAAATATTCGGTATTAAAACCGATAAAGACACCCGCCACAAGCCCGGCAAGTATTGCCCAATAAAGTCCAAAATAATCCGGTAGCAGATATCTGATAACGATTGCAGAAACAATGGCAATCAGAATGCTTGAACCCCAGATACCCCGTCGCAGTGCCGTCAATAATGCACCCTGACTCGCATCTTCTTTTGTGCTCACCAGAAAAGTTCCGATGATTGAACAGAGTACACCGACTGTTGCCATTACCTGGGGAACAACCACCCCCTGTATTCCCAGACCCGCGGCTACAGCCAGTGCCATTGTTGCAATGATTGATCCTACATAGGATTCATAAAGGTCTGCACCCATACCTGCAACATCGCCCACATTGTCACCAACATTATCGGCTATCACTGCCGGGTTGCGCGGGTCATCCTCAGGAATACCTGCTTCTATTTTACCCACCAAGTCTGCACCAACATCTGCGGCTTTTGTAAAAATACCTCCACCAACACGGGCAAATAATGCCTGAAATGATGCACCCATTCCAAAACATATCATTGTAGAGGTGATATTCTGAATCTTCTGTACCTCGGGTAGGTTTCTATAGATCCAGTTCAATAATACAAACCAGATGCTTAAATCCAGTAAACTCAATCCCACAACGACAAATCCCATTACACCACCCGCTGCAAATGCGACCCTCAAACCACTGTTCAAACTCTGCCTTGAGGCATTGGCTGTGCGTGCTGAAGCATTTGTAGCCTGGGTAAGCCCGATAAATCCGGATAATCCAGAGAAGAAACCACCCGTGATGAAGGCAAATGGGACATAGATCGGTAGCATCTTACTGAATGCAATAACCAACAGAATTACAAATACCCCCACAAAAAATATTGTCACCACACCATACTGCCTCTTTATATATGCCCTTGCCCCTTCTCTGACTGCCCGGGCAATCTCACGCATTGCATCGGTTCCCTCATCAAATTTTCTCACGCTAAGGGATAAATACCAGGCAAAAAGCAGAGCAAAAATTGAAGCAACTGGCGTAAGCCAGAATAATGGATGCATCAAACCTCCTTTCTCCAGCAAAAATTTTATTGGCTCATATTATATAGAAAATAGTGTCAAAATCAAGAAAATTTTTTTGAATGGCAAGCAACCCTATTTCCTTGACAGAGGTTCATTATTCAATATAATCCTGTGTGAACATTGAACGGCTTTATATCCGGTATCAGAATATCATACCTGATTTCAAAGATTTTATTGATATCCTGCATAAACCCCAGAGAACATCTGTAAGAATCAACACTTTGAAATGCAAACCAGAAATAGTTTTGAATTTCCTCAAAGATTTCCGTTTGACACAATCAAAATTTTACAAAGAATGTTATACAGTGGAAAATAACTATGGCATTGGCAACCATTTCACGCACCAATTAGGACTTATCTATATCCAGGAAATCGCTTCAATGATACCCGCAATATTGCTTGAACCAAAACCGCATGAAACTGTTCTTGACCTTTGCGCATCACCCGGTTCAAAGACTACACAACTTGCACAACTGATGAATAATCAAGGGACAATAATCACCAATGAGATTGATCACAAAAGGATATCAAGTCTCATTCATAATGTCAAAAAGTGTGGACTGATAAACGAGGTAATAATTTCCCTGCCGGGCGAAAGGATTGGTGATGTCCTGCCAAATTATTTTGATAAAATCCTACTTGATGCACCCTGTTCTGCCGAAGGGACAATAAGAAAATCAAAGAAAGTATTGTACCACTGGGGTCTAAGAAACATTGAGAAGATGTCGCACATTCAGAAGGGTCTGATCGTCTCTGCATTCAGGGCATTGAAACCCGGAGGCATAATGGTCTATTCTACCTGCACCATTGCACCTGAAGAAAATGAAGGTGTGATTGATTACCTCTTGAAAAAATTTCCTGAAGCAGAAATTCTGGGAATGAACATACCTAATTTTAGATTGCGCGAGGGTATCACCACCTGGCAAAAGAATTACTATGATTTTAGGGTAAAAAATTGTGGTAGAATTTTACCCCAGGATAATGACACCGCACCATTTTTTGTAGCAAAGATTACTAAAAGAGGTATACCGCAGGTGCGACCCGGATATCATGGAAAGATAGAATTTCAAGGAAAAGTAATTGATATATTTCACCAGCAATTTGGAGTTGAAAAGGATCAGTTTGCTGATTTTGCTGTATATCAAAGACAGGATACCTATTACATAACAACAGCCGAAACCTATTCCTTTTTTGAGATTTCCGGAATAAGAAAAGGTCTGGAGATCGGCAGAATATACAACAACAACCTCAAACCCGACAATGACTTTATCCAGATTTTTGGCACCAACGCCAGAAAAAATGTAATAGAAGTAAAAGAATGGGAGTTAAGAAAAATTCTTAAAGGTGAAAGTATAAAAAATCAAGATAGTCTTGGTGAATTCGTCATCATCGCATTTAGAGGATTACCCATGAGCATCGGACATTTCAATAATTCTGAGATAAAATCTACAATTAAGCCAGCAAGAAGAATAAGATAAGATTTAATTTGAATAACATTTTCCTGCATTGACAAACAGAATTTTTTTGTTATAATAACAAATAATTTTGCTGAGGGATGTAAGGGAAGCGCTGTGAAAATCAGCCGCAGTCGCCGCTACTGTAAAGTCTGAAAAATCTTAGCCAGAAAGCCACTGTCCGGAGCAAGGATGGGAAGGCGGCTAAGATGGACCAAGCCAGGAGACCTATCCCCGGCAACAAAATCCCGCCAGAAATCTAAAGAAGATAATAAATTTGGCGGGTAAAGGGAGTCCTTCGGACGAAAGGAGGTAAAATGATTCCCTTATTTCTATCACTCATCATCATCAATCAAGTCTATGAGGTAGAAGGGGTTGTTGTTACAGCAACCCGTTATCCTGCCTTACTGAAAGATATCGCTGCGGGCACGATCGTTATTGACAGAGAGTCAATGGAAAGGAACAGTCCCTCAAGCCTCAGCGAATTACTCCATAATCTTGCGGGCATTGATGTGAAAGATTATGGAATCCCTGGGTCGGTTTCAAGCATAAGTATAAGAGGAACTCCAGGCTCAGGTGCAATCGTACTCTTAGATGGTATTCCCCTGAATTCTATACAGACCGGCATTGCCGATATCAGTATAATTGATATCAATGATATTGAAAGAATTGAGATTATAAAAGGACCTGTTTCAAGTCTTTATGGTGCCAATGCCATCGGTGGTGTTGTGAATATCGTAACCATAAGAAATGGAATATCTACCGTCGGCAATGCAAAAATAAGGCAGACTGCTGGAAGGATTGCGATTCCTTTTTCTTCTTCTGAATTCTTTTTGAGTTACATACTGCCGACAAAAAATTGTTATTACAAATTAACTGGTGCTAAAATTTCTACAACCGGTGGTAGAGCCAACAATGATTGCAATGGGTTTTCTGCGAAAAATCAGTTTAACTATCATCAATCCCATTTCTCTATTTTGCTCCAGACAATTTTCAACACCCGGAATTATGGCTTGCCCGGTCCTCAGCCCCTGATTGACAGTACACATTTTGCACCTTTGTTAGGTGACAGCACTTCTACCAGCAGATATGACAAACAGATTGATAGAATATGGCTAAATGATCTCTCAATAAGTTATCGGATTTTGAATAATCTATCTTTAGTCACAAAGTTCTTTGGCAATCTCCAGAATAATAAATACCACACAGAATTTTTCTTCTGGGATATTGCTATTGAAGATTATGACTACTCACTGACAACATTTGGAAATAGTACAACATTACTCTGGGAAAAGGAATTTGATAAACTTGTTTTGGGATTTGATTTTCGTTATGATACCCTGCAAGCACAAAGGACTTCTTTTCAGACCGGTGATACAACATGGTCTGCCCGGGCGGAAAACTATGGTTACTGGCTTACCATTACAAAGAGATTTGCGACACGCTGGACATTAAATCCTGGTATACGCTATGACCATAATTCTGCTTATGGTGATTTTCTTTCTCCATCTTTAGGCATAGTTTCAGAGATAAATCAGAAAATCTGGTTAAAGTTATCACTGGCAAGGGCCTTTCGTGCCCCAGGATTCAATGACCTATACTGGCCGGTCTATGGCAACAGCGATTTGAAACCAGAATATGGCAATGCCTATGAATTACGAATTGAGTCTTCACCGGTTTATGCCTTATTCGCGGGTTTATCAATATTTTTCCGCGAGATTAATGACCGAATTACCTGGCTTCCAACCAACGATGGTCTATGGAAGCCCCAAAATGTAAATTACATCAAAATTGCCGGATTGGAAACCGAGTTTCATACCCGATTATCTGAACGTATGAAAATTACTTTTGATGGTACTTATTTGTTTGCACGGCAGAAGAACAGGGAACTGTGTTGGTACGATTTCTTGAGCGACCCAATGATGGAATTTCAAGACCGTGAGCGAACTGCTGCCTTTATACCCTCTTTGATGCTCTCAATAAAATTTGATCTGCGATTAGAACAGAATCTTACATTGAATATAAATGCCGACTATACCTCAAACAGGTTTAATTACTATGAAAACTGGACCAATCTACCTGAGATCACGATGGACACAAAAACACTGGCTTCATATTATGTTGTAAATCTGAGCCTGCACAGAAAATTTTTAGAACATCTTGGGCTTGTGCTGGGCGTGAAAAATCTCTTTGATGATTCTTATGCGATTCAATTCGGCAATAGCATCTTTGACAAAAACTACCCAATGCCCAGAAGAACGGCTTTCTTTGAAATCTCCTGGAATTGAGATAATGTATAAGCCTTGACTTGGGTCTCATTTTGGTTATAATTTATTTCAAAAGCAAGGAGCGATGAATGAAGGAATACAAAAACTTTATCAATGGTAAGTTTGTTGATTCCAAATCAGGCAGGACATTTGAAAATAGAAATCCTGCGAACTGGGATGAATTGATCGGCACCTTCCCAAAGTCTAATGCCGAAGATATGAATATGGCGATTGAAGCCGCAAAAAGAGCATATCCAAAATGGCGCGCAGTTCCTGCACCAAAACGGGCTGAGATAATGCGCCGCGCCGCAGAAATAATGATTGAGAGAAAAGAAGAGGCAGCAAGACTGATGACCCGGGAAATGGGCAAGGTTATAAAAGAGACCCGGGGCGATTATCAGGAAGGCATTGATACGGCACTGTACGCCTCAGCCCAGGGCAGACGATATTTTGGTTATACTGTTCCATCAGAACTTCCTAACAAGATATGTTTTACCCGGCGTGACCCACTTGGTGTCTGGGGATTGATAACACCCTGGAACTTTCCGGTTGCAATTCCATCCTGGAAAATTTTCCCCTGTATTTTGAGCGGAAACACCGCAGTTATCAAACCAGCAACTGATACTCCGGCATCTGCTGGAGAATTGGTCCAGGTATTACATCAGGCCGGATTACCAGATGGTGTATTAAATATTATCTATGGTGGTGGTGGTGAAATTGGCGAGACAATACTAAATCATCCTGATATTGTTGGGGTTTCTTTTACTGGTTCTTCAGATATTGGCAGACGGATTGGTGAAGTCTGTGGAAAGACCCTGAAAAGATGTTCTTTAGAACTCGGCGGCAAGAATGGTCAGGTGGTGCTTGCCGATGCAAATTTGGAACTGGCAATTGAAGGTGTCTTGTGGGGCGCATTCGGAACGACTGGTCAACGTTGCACAGCAACTTCAAGATTAATAGTTGAAGAACCGATATATAACAAATTTGTTGATATGCTCAAGGCACGGGTTGAAAAATTGAAACTTGGTAATGGACTTGATGAAACCGTAGATGTGGGACCACTCGTTAATAAGGCTCAAAGGGATACCGTGGCAAGTTATGTGGAGATTGGCAAAAATGAAGGGGCAAAATTACTGACCGGTGGTCATCCATATACTGAAGGTGAGTGTGCCAAAGGTTGGTTCTATAAACCTACAGTATTCATTGATGTTCTGCCAACAATGAGAATTGCCCAGGAAGAGATATTCGGACCGGTTCTTTCTGTGATCAAGGCGAAGAATTTTGAGCAGGCAATTGAAATCTTAAATGGCACAACCTATGGATTATCTTCAAGTATCTATACAAACGACCTGAATAGGGCGCAGAAAGCCGCAGAACTTGCCGAAACTGGTATCGTCTATATTAATGCTCCAACCATCGGTGCTGAATGCCATTTACCTTTTGGTGGTATGAAGAACACAGGTAATGGACATCGGGAAGGTGGCTGGACTGCCTATGAAATATTTACTGAAATCAAGACCGTATACATTGATTATTCAGGTGCATTACAAAAGGCACAGATAGACACCTGGGACAAAGATGGTTAAACAGTAAAGGTTAAGACGCTGGTGAAAAAATAGGGGTAATATGAAAAAGCCAAACATTATTACTGAACTTCCCGGACCCAGGGCAAGAGAATTGTTAAAACGGGATTCAAAATATATCTCACCTTCCTACACACGGACTTATCCAGCCGTTATCGAAAATGGAAGCGGAGTTTGGGTAACTGATGTTGATGGCAATCAGTTCTTGGATTTCTCTGCAGGTATTGCTGTGCTTGCAACCGGACACTGCCATCCCGAGATAACAAAAGTAATAAAAGAACAATCAGAAAAACTGCTTCATATGTCGGGTACTGATTTCTATTATCCATATCAAATTGAACTGGCAGAAAAACTTGCCGAAATAGTACCGGGTGCACAAAACAAAAAGGTCTTTTTTGGAAATTCTGGAGCTGAGGCAGTAGAATGTGCGATGAAACTTGCCCGTTATCATACAAGAAGACCAAGATATATTGCATTTACCGGTGCATTTCATGGCAGAACCTATGGTGCATTATCACTCACTTCTTCAAAGGCTGGACAACGTAGATTTTTTGGACCACTTCTACCGGATGTGACCCATGTCCCTTATGCCTATTGTTATCGTTGCCCATTCAATCTTACCTATCCTTCCTGTAATCTTGAATGTGTCAAATACATTGAAGAGGTTGTGTTCAAAAAAATCGCACCTCCGGAAGAAATTGCTGCAATATTTGTAGAACCAATTCAAGGTGAAGGTGGTTATGTTGTTCCACCGGAAAGTTTTATTCCTTCACTAAGGAAACTATGCAGTGATTACGATATAATTCTGGTTGATGACGAAGTACAGGCCGGAATGGGCAGGACTGGTAAGATGTTTGCTATTGAACATTTTAATACCAAAGCTGATATGTACTGTATTGCAAAAGGAGTTGCCTCAGGCCTGCCACTTGGAGTTTGTGTATCAAATAGTGGATTAATGGACTGGCCGCCTGGTGCCCATGCCTCAACATTTGGTGGAAATCCTGTATCCTGTGCGGCTGCACTTAAAACCATAGAACTACTGGAAAACGGACTCATTGAAAATGCCGCAAAACTTGGCGAAACTGCCTTAAAAAGAATCAATGAATTAAAAGACCGTTATGACTTCATTGGCGATGTCCGAGGCAAGGGACTGATGATTGGCATTGAATTTGTCTCTGACAAAAAGACCAAGACACCTACAAAAGACAAAAGGGATGCAGTTGTCTATGAAGCATTTAAGCAGGGTCTACTTATTCTTGGTGCTGGAGAAAGCACGATGAGAATAATCCCCCCGCTGGTCATAAATGAAGAAGAACTCCAGACTGGCCTTGACATTATTGAGGCCGTAATAAGAAAAGTCTTTAGGGCATAAGACTCTGTTGTGGTTGTCAACAAAAAAGGGGACTCAAAGGTCCCCTTTTTTAATTCTTATTCTATTAACCTATGGGTTTCGGTAAAGTCCGAACCAGAACTCAGCTGTATCTGCCTTTGCCATATTGTAGTCATCGTAAGCAACAAAGTACAATTTTGCCTGTGCTTCATAGGTATTTGTGTTAATAAGATATGTCAGCACTGTATCAACTGGTAAAGGAACACTCATAAGAACTGAGGTATCCACTTCTGCTGGATCAACAATACCCTTAACCTTCATATAAATAGGAATCTGGAATGGACCCAAAAATCTTGTTCCGTCAATCGCATAATATTCCCAGATCATCTGTTTGACAGTGCAGTCCACAGAATTCTTAGCAACAAAGTGGATTTCATCAATATCAGCCGTGCCCCCACCGTCAACCGGCGCAGCCACCGGAGTTATAAAGGTAACCTCTATATCCGGCTTCAATTCTACAGATTCCTTCGCAAAATCACAGGCAACAAATAACAGCGCAACCGTCAATAAGGCAAAAATTTTTCTCATCATACCTCCTTGATAATCCTACTATTTTATCCAATATTTCACTTTTGTCAAGAGGAAAATGCACTTGTGTTAGTTCAAAATCAAAATTGGACTTTTTGGGGTATTGCCTGCGATCCTTTCGAATCTTTAGGCCGGTTTAAATCAGAAACAATCTTGCCGCAACATTTTTCAGGCAGGCGAAAAAATGTTGTAAAGTCGACACTACTTTTCAAAAACTTTGATTGCAGTTGTTAAAATTCTTCTCTCCGCCTTTTGGGCGAGACTTCGAAGGTATTTAAGATAATCAGAAAAACTCATTGTCTTCGTTTCTTCAGCAATTTTTTCTTTGATTTCTCAAACCTCTACTAACCAATTTTTATTGTCATTCATAGAGAATCAACTCCTCCGGTGTTACAATTTCAAATTTCAATTCATAACCTTAGGGAAGAACAGCTGCTTTCACTCTGCGAAAAACATTTACATTTGCTAAATGCTCACAATTCCATGTAACGAAATAGTCAATTTGAGGAGAAAGAATAACTAATGCCAGATGCAAGGCATCATCCTTTTTGCTTAATGGGATAATTTATTTCTCAAGAAAGGTTGTTGATAGCAATAGCAATTCATCTTCTGCCGATGGCATATCAATTTTGCGTAAACCAAAACGCGATATAAGTTCTAACAGTCTATGTTTTTTAAAATTGTCTGCCAATTTCTCAATTTCTGCCAACACAATATTGCTATAAAGGGCTATAAAAAATCCTTTTGAATTTGTTCGAAGACTAATTTAGTCTTCTCTTGGTTGTCACGGTTTTCAGGCTTTTCATCATAATAGAAACCAAAGACAGAAGTTTCTACATAAAGGTTCGATTTTTTTACTATACACCATCATATTTTTAATTATATAAATATCAAAATCGCCCACAATTGAATTTTTAAGTGAAAGGCAAAACATCTTCATTGTTCAGATTAGCAGATGTTAGAAAGTCAATCCGTCACTAAATTCATAATTATTCTAAGGTATTGAAATTTCAATAATCCCAATACCTTGGATTCAAATGGATAAAAACGGATTAAGACAGAATAAATTCCCCCTCACCCCTGCCCTCTCCCCGTTTTAACGAAGAGAGGATAAAGTTGAGGGGCGGGGTTTCAAGGGTGAAACCCTGAAGTATGTTCAGGTTAACATTCTAATATGTTAGAATGATAGAATAGTTGTTTTAAATATTGTTCTGTTCTCGATCCTATTGAACCAACCACCCAAGTATACCAGAATTTCAAATAATCAACGGTGTAAAATCAATAAAAGAAGATTGAGCGAATTTTGATATATCACATTTTTCTTGAAAAATATTTACCTCTGATTTTTTAGCGGGGGATTAAACGATAGCGTTGAACTACACGATTATTTATGTCCACAACCCATATAAGTCCATACGATGGAACTGCAAAATCAGTGATAATTTCGGGTAGACCGCCTTCAAAATCAGATTCAGGTATTACATAACCGAGTGAGTCCCCAACGAATACAAGGAAACCGCGGCCCGTGAATGTACCTTTGTCTTTTCTAATTACACTATATCTACAAAATAAGTAAAGGGTATCTCTAACCCGATAAGTCTTCCACCATGCTAAATTATGGATAATAAAAGAATCAGGTAATATAAGAAGGGATGTATCTTTACCGGATGGGCTCACCTTTAAAAATTGTTTTA
>CAYQKL010000048.1:0-13661 GCA_964418185.1 uncultured bacterium | reverse complement strand
GGGTAAGTAGACGAGATTGAGATTTCTTGATTAAAAAATGCCTGGTCTATTGATAGAGAACCCTTGACACTTATCAAATTCAGGGTATAATATTATTGAGGTATTGAGATGTCTAAACAAATAGGGGGCGAACGGTTTTGACAGGGTGAATGGGGTGAAAGAGGGCATACCGAGGTTCCTGGCCACCTCGTTAATCCGACCATGAAAAAAAACATCCTGCAAATACAGGATACGCACTGGCTGCATAAAAATATGCAGTCCGTCTGCCCGGATTTTGCCCGATCCGGGGCCAGGCGTCATAAAGGGCAAAGCCCTTTCATTCCTTAGCCTTTGGGTTTGATCGGGTCTCCTTAAAAGGCTTGCCCGGACCAACCTGTCCTTTGGTTAAGGTCAGGGGAGATACATAAAGGGAATAAGTATGTAGTCCTCTTCACTGAAGCACTCTGGACGCGGGTTCAATTCCCGCCGCCTCCACCAATTTCACTCAAAATCAACCAAAATTAAATTTTATGCATTTTACCCCTTGACAAATTGAAAAATTTGATTATAACATAGGTATATGATAAAAAAATTCAAAAACTGTCCCCTTTGTGGGGGAGAAATGGTAACAAGTGAATTGAGGTGTAAAAACTGTGATTTGCGGGTGAGAAAGGACTTTTCTCCCTGCGAATTCTGTCAATTACCAGAGGAAGACTACGAATTCCTTAAGATTTTTCTGAGAACTGAGGGTAAGATAACCGATATTGAAAAGATACTGGGTGTTTCCTATCCAACCATAAAGATGAAGATAGAACATCTTTTGAATAGCCTCAATCTCAAATCTTACGAAGAACATACTGACCCACTTGAAGCCCTTGCCCAGGGTAAATTATCTGTGGATGAGGCTATTGCTATTCTGAAGAGCAGAAAGAAAGGAGGTTCAAAACAATGAGATCTTTTGTTCTTCCTGTATATGAGGCAGTATTGCTGGTCATAATCGGCGCCGTGATATGGTTATCAAATCTTGGTTTACTCCATATTTTATGGCGTAGAGATTGGCCTATGATTATCGTTTTGATTGGTTTGTTCCAGTTGTTAAAATGTTTGACAAAGCGAAGGTAAGGGAGGTAATATGTCTGAAGAGAGAAGAAAAATCCTTAATATGGTTGCTGAAGGCAAGATAACACCTGAAGAGGCAGAGCGGCTCCTCGGTGTTTTGAAGGATGAGTCTGGACGGGCGAAGTTTTTGCGGGTGCGTGTCTATGAAAAAAATAAGGAAAAACCACGGATAAAAGTTGATGTACCAATAAATGCCCTGAGACTATTGTTGAAATTAGGTACGAAATTTCAGGGTTTAGCACCTGAGGGACTCAAAATGAATATCAAAGGCAAAGAGCTCCATCTGGATGAGTTTACACCTGAGATGCTTGATAGTATTCTGAGCGAGATTGGCGAAAGTGGCAGATTTAACCTGGTGGAAGTGGATGACACTGAAAAAGATGAAAGGGTGGAGGTGTATATTGAATGAACAGATGAAGATCTTGAAACTTCTTGAAGAGGGCAAGATTAATGCTGAAGAAGCAGCTAGGCTCCTTGAGGCAATAGGTGAATCTGAACCTCATAGGCGTCGTGGTTTTTTCGGCAAGAATTTTGAATCTATTCCGACAATAATTTCTTCTATATTTGATGCTTCGTTCAAAAATCATGCCACAGAAGAAAAGATTAAGGTGTCGCCGAAGAAGAAGATTGAACTCAAGGGTCTGGGTGGAGATATAAATTTATATGGTGCTGAGGTTTCAGAGATTTCAGTTGAAAAAGACGGTTGCGCAAAGATTGAAGAGCAACCCGACCTTTTGAGAATGAAGACAATTAGTGGCGACATCAAAATCATTGTTCCATTGAATACCGACATCGAAATCAGAAGTATCTCAGGAAATGTTACACTCAATAATCTTAATAGCAAGGTCTGGATGAGTTCAGTTTCTGGTGATATAGAAGGGCGTGGATTAGAAGGTAGTTTCAGCGGTGAATTTGTTTCTGGCGATGTCGACCTTGAGTATGGCCGTGTTGAACAGATCACAATCTACTCGCGCACCGGTGATATAACCTTGAAACTTGATGAAGGTGTTGAATCTGAGATTGAAATTTCAACTGTAAGCGGTGACCTAAATTGTGATTTGCCTCTGACAGATGTGATAAAGAAACATAACTATCTCAAAGGCATTTTGAATGCACCGAAATCAAAGATTTTGCTAAAGAGCAATCACGGTGATATAACAGTAGAAAAGAAACAAAAATGATGAAAGTAGATTGGAGGTTAAATGGGGTGTGGTTTAATATGGGCTATTTTTTTGATACTGGTTGGACTCTGGATATGGGCTTCTAACTACGGGATTGTGGTTTTTTCTTTTTATCGCGACTGGCCTATAATATTTGTGGTGATAGGTATTCTTATACTGCTGCGCCTCTGGCGGCGTCGACGATAGAATAAAGAAAAGAATACAAGAATTAGCCCGGGCTATTTGATCATTAGTTTGAAGAGGAAGAATATTATCATAATCATAAGTATCAGTCCCAGACCAACAAAACGCATTGGTTGATAGTGTTTTCTGGGTGGAATGATACGATGTTTTTTTCTGAAATCAATCATTGTTGTCTTACCTCTGCAGGTTGTTCCAATTCCATCCTTTTCCTCTCACCACTCCGTATTTCTTCAATAAACGCACGGATAATCTTTTCCTGAACAGACAAAATTTTCTTTGATGGACAGGTAAAATTGTTGAAGAGCATTGAAAATACATAATCAGTACCATTTATTTTTAGATAACCACTGAGACAGGAACTCGCCTGTATTGCTCCGGTCTTGGCACGCAGGGTATCAAAAAATCCATTGAAACGGTATTTAAGTGTTCCCTTGCCCGGCTCAGGCAATGAACTGTAGAAATTTTCATAGAACTTGCTGTAGTACATAAATTTGAGAACTGAAACCAATGCGAATGGTGAGATAAGGTTATTCTTTGAAAGTCCTGAACCATCCCAGAGTGAGATATTGCCGGTATCCACCCCACAGATATTAAGGAATTCTTTGAGTGCATTGAGACCGGCATTAAAACTTCCCTGTCTATACTGCTGTGCCCCGAGGGTCTTTAAGAGTATTTCTGCATAGAGGTTTTCGCTCTCGGTATTCGTTTCCCTGATGATTTCAACAAGGGTTGGTGAAAGAATAGAGTCAATTGCCGAAATGGTTGAACCATTGAGATACATTTCATAATTTCTTATTCGTGATACAGAACCCGGGAGTTTAATACCCTGGGCAATCAACCTCTCTTTGAAATATTCACCGGTAAAAAGGCCAGGGTCCTTAACTGCAACATCAATGTCCCTTGCACTTTTTATATTGATAGCGCCATCAACAAATATTACATTTGCTTCAGGTTTTCTGAAGATAATAATGCTATCATTGTCTGCAGTTGTCTTCATACTATTTATCAACTGTACATAATTGGTTTGTGGATAGATTGATACATTAGCATATTCGCCTGCATTTGTCGGTCTGATTCTCACTGATACTACATTCTTATTAAGTGATAGGGCACATATTTCCGGTGCATATTTTGCATCAAGATAATGCCAGGACCAGCCCGCAGGCAGCCTTTCTTCAGTAAAATAGTCATCCACAACAAGAATTCGCCCTGTGACCTCTGAAATACCGAAGTTTCTAATTCTGCTTACAAACTGTTCCAGATTATTTAGAGTTAAACACGGGTCACCTTCGCCCTGAAGAATAATATCTCCATATAATTTCTTTTCTTTTATCGCACCGCGCAGAAAAAGCCGGGTTTTAAAACGGAAATCAGTGCCCAGATAATAGAGTGACGCAGCGGTCGTAATGATTTTCATATTAGAGGCAGGCACAAAAACTTTTTGTCCATTGATTTCATATTTTGTATTTTCATCTCCTAACTTTGAAAAATAAATACCATAATGAGCATTGGTCAGCTCTGGTACATTCAATATTGTATCCAGAGATAATGTTGTAAAAAAAAGAAAAACGATCATTTCTTTACTTTTGTCTGGGGCGTAAAAAAACCAAACTTCTGAATCTGACAATTGCATTTTTCCTTGTTCAAATTTTTGCCACAGACCGGGCACAGACCCTGGCACTCTTCTTTGCACAGAGGAGCGGATGGTATAGCAAGTATGATTGCCTCTCTTATTCCAATACTGGTGTCAAGATTTGGCCCATTGTAATACACCCGGTCAATGTCTCCGGGCTTCAATTCAACTTTTTCCAGTGATAAAAGCGGATCTTTGCCTGTGATGTAATCAAGATGCAGGGTTTCATTAAATTCTTTCTTAAATGTTGCAAGACATCGGGCGCAGACAAGAGTCACTGTAAACCGAACATTGAAGTCCGCGCTTATGCCCAGGGCTTTTTTTATAAGATTTATTTTTGTCCTCGCAATCTTCAAATTACTGTAGTATTTTCCTATAGTCAAGTTTAATTCTTTCTCATTCAGATCCGTGAATTCAAGGGTTATCTGGTCTGTGATTTCAGTCAGGGGAATTAACAATCTTGATTGGTCTATGTTTTCAACTCCTTCTTTCTTGCGGCAGGAAAAAGGACATTGTTCAAGATCAGGCGATAGCCCGGGGAGTTTTTGTAATTTCTCAGGTCGGTCGGTGGATCACCGACAAAGTGTTGATAGTCTTCAGGGTCATGACCAGCAAGATATGTAAAAGTCCCCTTTCCATAATTTCCATGCAGGTATTTCACTTCATCGGTGTTACTGATCTCGCCAAGAACCAGTACTGATTGTCTTACACTGGTCTTTTTAAAGCCGCTGCATTGTCCAAGAAACTCCTTGACCAATGCCGTGTGGCTCTGGACCAGCATACAGGGCACCGGGTCAAACTTGGCGCTGAAATCAAATAGTGAGAAATATGTGTTGGGACCGCGCTGTGCTGCTTCTACCGAAACATCAATTGTTGAATGCTCATACAAAAGCGGATCAAGAAGAACCTGAAAATTTTCAAAGGCAAGACATTGTTTATAATCAAGTTTTCGGTTGGCATCGCGGTCAAAAGGGTCGCCATCAAACACATTGTGGCAGATATCAGTAAACTGCGCAGCAAGGGCAATCTCCCAGGTGTCACAGGCTGAGCACATTGAAAAGACAAATCCACCCTGATTGATGTAATCTTTTATTGCCAGTGCCACAGCAAGTTTGAGTTTTGAAACTTTTTTGAACCCCAGTTTTTTTGCCATTTCCTCGTTTTTCTTCACTTCTTCTTGATACCATTCAGCATTCCGATACGATGCGTAAAATTTACCATACTGACCTGTGAAATCCTCATGATGCAGGTGTAGCCAATCGTATTTCGTGAGTTTGCCTTTCAGGACATCTTCATCCCAGATCTGGTCGTAGGGAATTTTGGCATATTCCAGGGCAAGGGTGACTGCATCATCCCACGGTTCAAAATTTTCCGGAATGTAAACCGCAATCTTCGGTGCCTTTTCCAGAAGGATCGACTCCATATTGTTTTCTTCTATCGTCCTATAAATTTCCAGGACCTGAGATGGACTTATAGATTCCATCCTCACATCCTCAAGTGCACATTCCTTTTCAATCTTTGAACTGTAATCCATCAGAAATGAACCACCGCGATAATTGAGGAGCCATTCTACATTCATTCCATATTGCAGGCAATGAAAGGCAATCCCATATGCCTTGAGGTGGTCGGTTTGGGAGAGATCCATCGGAATCAGAATCTTGTCGGCAAAAGACTGCACAATGAATGAACAGAGCAAGGCAACTAATGGCATTACTCTGTGTTTTCTTATTTTGAATATCTTAAAACACATAGATTTGTCTGGTCACTCCTCGTTTTTCTTTATTATCTCCATAACCTCCTGAGGATTACGGGCATTTTTTAACTGTTCCCTTACAGGCAGCCTCCTCAAAAGTCGGGACAGTTTTGCCAGTGCGATAATGTACTCTGATTTCTTATTCTCAGGCGAGGCGATTAAAAAGATAATGTGGGATGGTTTGCCATCAATTGAAGAAAAATCAATGCCCGAAGAAGACCGGGCGAAGACAAGGACCAAATCATCTACTGCATCAGTGCGCGCATGGGGAATGGCAATGCCTTCCCCGATGCCTGTGGATTCAAGATTTTCTCTTTTTGCCAGGGCATCAAAGAGTTGCTGGCGGTCACGGGCAATGTTCTTGCCAACCATAAATTCAACCAATTCTTCTATTGCCGCCAGTTTTTCTGTGGCATTTATTTCCATCATAACTGCCTCTGGCTTTAAAAAGTTTGAGATTCTTAATTCCATTACACCTCCTTAAAGGTTTAGGTCATAAACCAATGACTGGAATCGGACAGGAGACAAAGATTTTTTTTGTCTCCTCACGCTTTTTTATTAAAACTAAATTTATCTTGTAATTTTCAATGTACCTTCTAATGACCCTTGTTGCGAGGCCATTTTCCATATGGAGTGATGTTCTGACACCATTTTCCACTGCTTCGTCTTCTACAAGATAGAGCATTTCCCAGCCTTCTTCTTCAATCCTCTGTTTTATTGAATCTACTGGTTCACGGGTTATACTGGCTAACTTGGAGATACGGTGTTCTTCAAGGACAAACAGTGCAAATAACTGGCTCTTGAAGAATTTGCAGAGTTGAACTGTAGGCGTGAAGACCAACTGGTCGGTATTATCAGTAATATATAATAAAATCCTGGGAAATTCCATTTGTTAAATCTTTCCCATTGATTTCATTGCTTATAGAATATATCTTGAGACATCAACATTCTTGACGAAAGAAGTCAATTTTTCGTTAACATATTCGCCGGTTATCCTTATATTTCGTAAACTGGTGTTAGGTGCGGTAAATAGGAGGTCTTCGAGAAGTTTGGTCATAACCGTATGTAACCTGCGGGCACCAATGTTTTCGGTTGAGTCGTTTACTTTTGCAGCGATTTCTGCGATAGTATCGATCGCATCATCAGTGAATTCTAATTTGATACCCTCAGTGCTGAACAGGGCACTGTATTGTTTTATCAGAGAGTTTTCGGGTTCCACCAAAATACGGCAAAAATCTTCTCTGGTTAATGGCGACAGTTCCACCCTTATTGGAAATCTTCCCTGTAACTCGGGGATTAGGTCTGAAGGTTTTTTATTGTGAAAGGCACCAGCCGCAATAAACAAAATGTGGTCCGTTTTTACCATACCATATTTGGTCATAACACTTGAACCTTCTACTATTGGTAAAAGGTCGCGCTGGACACCTTCTCTTGATACATCTGGGCCACTGGTGACACCGGCACCAGCAATCTTATCAATTTCATCTATAAAGACAATTCCACTTTGCTCAGCGCGCTGACGCGCTTCATTTATTACTTCATCCATATCAATCAATTTATCAATTTCTTCCATCTGAAAATATCTCAGGGCTTCCTTTACCGTCATTTTCTTCTTCTTTTTCTTTTTCGGAAGTTTACTGCCTAATGCTTCTTCAATTGCAATGCTGAAATCCTCAATGCCCGCCTGGCTGAACACTTCAATGAATGGCGTTACGCGGTGGGTAACTTCAACTTCCACATTTCGGTCATCAAGTTTTTTCGCCTTCAATAGACTGCGCATTTTCTCCCGGGTCTGATTATTCAGGGCATCAATATTTTTATCAGTGCGTGCTGGACCAGGCAGAATTACATCAAGTACTCTTTCTTCAGCATACTGGCGTGCCTTTTCTTCTACCTCAAGATATTTTTCCTGACGTACCATATTGACCGCAATTTCTACGAGGTCGCGGACCATAGATTCAACATCCCTGCCCACATAGCCGACTTCAGTATATCTTGAGGCTTCAACTTTGACAAAGGGCGCGCTCGCCAGACCAGCAAGGCGTCGGGCAATTTCTGTCTTACCCACACCGGTAGGACCGATGAGAATGATATTGTTCGGATAGATCTCCTCTTTTATCTTACCTTTTACCCTTTGTCTGCGCCACCGATTTCTCAGGGCAATTGCAACTGCCTTTTTTGCTGCAGACTGCCCAATAATATATCTATCAAGCCGGGCAACAATTTCTTCTGGGGTCAGGTAATTCTCCAGACTGGAAGATTTCCTGATGGTTTTTTCTTCCATCACTGATATTATAATGAATATTTATTGAAAGTCAAGATGTTTAAGTCAGAACTTGGACACATCCAGGACATTGTAGTTGCCTGATTTATCAGGCAAATAAACTTACGAGACTGAAGTTTCTACTCCAAGTAGCGCAGGGAATTTTTTTCGGTTGTAAAAGAAATTCTTGGAGATATTTGCTGGGGTTTTAATAAATCAAAATAAGAAGATGTGTCCAGGTTTCTGATTTTAGTACTCTTTCTGGTTTACTGATTCTGTCTATCTTTTGGCTATAATATAAATATGATTAGAATGGATACAGTATATCCTGCTTGAATTTTTCTCAAATCTGGTTATAATGTAAACTATGGCTGAACATAAATTTGAGACCATCTTATATAAAAAACAAGAAAATATCGGTAATGTCATCCTCAATCGCCCTGAGGTTCACAATGCATTCAATGATAAGATGATTGAAGAATTAAGCATAGTCTTTGATGAAATTGAAAAAGATGAATTACTGCGCGTGGTGATTCTTTCTGGTGAGGGAAAGTCCTTCTGTGCAGGTGCGGACTTAAACTGGATGCGACGGGTAAAGGACTACTCTTATGAAGAAAATCTTAAAGAATCTCTGGCACTTGCGGGTATGTTATACAAGATATACACCTGCTCAAAGCCAACCATTGCAAAAATTCAGGGTTATGCAATCGGCGGTGGAACCGGACTCGTTGCAGTATGTGACATTGCAATAGCCTCAATGGATGCAAAGTTCAGTTTTAGTGAGGTTAAATTAGGATTGATCCCTGCCTGTATCTCACCCTATGTTGTAAAAAAATGTGGTGAAGGAAGGTGTCGTGAATTCTTTCTGACCGGTGAGAGGATGGCCGCAGAAAAGGCTTTTAATGCCGGGCTGGTGAATATCATTGTGCCACCTGATGCACTGGATTGTGCAGTTGAAGGCCTTGTCAATCAATTGCTTTCAAGCGGTCCAGAGGCAATTAAGAAGTGCAAAGAATTGCTGCGCAATGTCCCTTCAATGACAGTTGATGAGTTCAAGAGATACACTGCTGAGGTGATTGCCCGGATGCGAATCTCTGATGAAGCGCAGGAAGGGATGTCTGCATTTTTGGAAAAAAGAAAACCAAAATGGAGCCAATAGATGTTTAAAAAGATTTTGATTGCCAATCGTGGTGAGATCGCAATAAGGGTTGCAAAGGCATGTTATGAACTTGGCATAAAGGTTATTGGTATCTATTCAACAATTGATAAAGAATCCCTGCACCTGAAATACTGTGATGAGGCAATATGTGTTGGTGAGCCACCACCATTATCAAGTTATTTAAATATCAAAAAAATCATAGAGGTTGCAAAAAAGACTGGTGCAGAGGCAATCCATCCTGGTTATGGATTCCTTGCCGAGAATCCGGATTTTGCAAAAGCCTGTGAGGAGAATGGTATAATCTTCATAGGTCCTGATTCAAAGGCACTGGCACTCGTGGGTGATAAAGTTGCCTCAAGGATAACTGCGAAGAAAATCAATGCTCCGGTAATCCCTGGAATGGAGATATGTGGTGGAGAGATAACAGATTTTTTGAAGATGGCAAATGAGGTTGGCTATCCTGTGATTGTCAAAGCTGCATTAGGTGGCGGTGGAAAAGGGATGCATATTGCCAATAACGAAATAGAACTAAAAAATAATATTGCAACGAGCAGGCGCGAAGCAAAGAGCGCATTTGGTGATGAATCAGTATATTTAGAAAAGTATCTGGAAAAGCCGCGCCATATTGAATTTCAGGTTCTTCGTGATAAATATGGGAATGTGGTCCATCTCTGTGAAAGGGAGTGTTCAATACAGCGCAGGCATCAGAAGATAATTGAAGAGACACCTTCACCTGCACTGACCCCTGAGTTGCGCGAAAGGATGGGCGAGACCGCCAAAAAGATAATCACTGCTGCAGGATATGTAAATGCCGGGACTGTAGAATTTCTGCTTGATAAGGATAAAAAATTCTATTTTCTTGAAGTCAATGCACGGGTTCAGGTTGAGCATCCCATTACTGAGATGGTCACAGGATATGATATTGTAAAGAGGCAGATTATGATTTCAGCAGGCGAAAAACTTGATATCAGACAGGAGGATGTGTACCAGCGTGGAAGTGCAATTGAATCAAGGATATATGCTGAAGACCCGGAGAATAATTTCTTTCCATCACCAGGTAGGATTTTATTTGTAAAAGAACCACTTGGGCCAGGGATAAGGGTTGATTCAGGAATTTATTCAGGGTGGAATGTGCCACCCCATTATGACCCGATACTTTCCAAATTGATTGTCTGGGCAGAGACAAGAAAAGAGGTTATTTCCCGGATGGCACAGGCATTAAAAGATTATATCATTCTCGGTATAAAGACCAATATCCCGTTTTTAATTAGAATCATAGAAACACCACAATTTATAAATGGTGAACTCAATACCCATTTCATTGATGAAAATCTTGAGGCCCTGTCTCCAAGACACGAAAAGATTGATGTAGCAATAATCACTGCAGCGATACAATCATACAATAAAAAGGCAACTGTTACAAAAATGGGGACTTCAAACCTCACCCAAACCAACCCCTGGCTGGAGATTGGAAAATGGGGAATCTGTAGTTCATAATCAATGGAAATTGGAAGATTTGAGATAAATTATCAAACAAAAAACAACCTTATTAAGTAAAGATTTGCAAGGGCGACCACAGGTCGCCGTCTGCTTGCATCCGTTTCATTATCCTTTTGCGTCTCTGTATTGGGGGAACAACTGATTAACATTTTTCCGAAGGTATAAGTGCCCTTTTTTATGGTTTTCTTCAGCCCGGAATGCATTTTGGGTTAAGAAAAATTTAAAATTTTGGGAAATAATATATTAGAAAGGGTTTTGACTATGAACCCTGGCATTATTTAAAAGGGGGTAAAAATGGAAGAACTTGAAATATTAAAGAAATGTCTTGAAGAAGCAATAGAACTTGTATACGAAGAAGAAGAGAAGGTGGT
Source organism: uncultured bacterium (assembly GCA_964418185.1). Lineage (GTDB taxonomy): Bacteria > Hydrothermota > Tepidihabitantia > SM23-42 > JAOAFX01 > JAOAFX01. The sequence goes on along the minus strand of CAYQKL010000048.1, from coordinate 2,520 downwards.
TGAAGGTTCGGCTATTATTTATGAAGCGGATTTGCATGGTAATTACATTCCCGGGACTAAAGTTTTTTGGGAAAAGGATTTTTCAGGGTGTGGTTTCGCATGGTTGGAACCCTCAGTTGAAACGGCACGATTATTTCGAAAAATCTTACAGAAAAATGGTGATTGTTATCGTAATTACATAGGTTCCCATCTAATTTCTATGAAAAAAAATGGAAAAGCCTGGATAATTCATATAGACGACAGGACTTATAGTAACGGACACTACCTCAAACTGAAAACTTTTTATTCTAAAATAGCAGAACACTTATCTTTATCCGGTTATAGAATTTATTCTAAAGCAATGTTAGATTAGTAACTGCGTAAAGGAGTGCGAGGGCGACCGATAGTCGTTGCATCCGTCTTAATACGCTTAATTATCCGCAATGGAAATAATTGCATTTAATGTAGTGGGCGGATTTGACAATTATGCTAATTTTTTCACTTCAACCAATTTTGGCAACTATATATTGAATCCTGCAACTTGTATCGTGTATCATGTATCGGTAAGAAATAGTTCTGAAAACTATTCTTAGCTCGGTTGGAAACCGCTCCTACAAATGATTTTCAAAAACCTTTATATTGGGGCAATTGGAAAATCACCCCTGGCTGGAGGGTATAAAAATGAATGTGGAGGGATGTAAAGAATTGAAAGATAATAATGACCAATATTGACACAGTTAGTTGTATGTAGTAATAATTCTCCGCAGTCGAAAATAATTAGTGTATAGCAACCAATTCTTCCACACTCATTCATATATCACTTGAACACTTGAACAATTGTTCAATTGTTCAAGTGTTGGATTGACAAATGGTTGGTCTTAGATATAATTGGGTATGAGAAAGAGGATGCCCGAAACAGATTACCGTGCTTCAAGGTTGTGTCGGGTTCTGGGTAATCCGACTGCATATCAGATAGTGAAATCTCTTTTGAAAAATAGAAAAACACCCAGTGAGATTGCTGAGGAGATGGGGATTTCTGATACACTGGTTTCCGCAACCCTTAGAATTTTGAGAAATGTAGATGTGGTCAGGTATGAGACGAAAGGTAAAGAGAAGGTTTACTGGATAAAGGATGATTTAATTTTAGAAATCTGCGATATGCTTGAGAAGTTTGTGGCGAGAATGAGGCAAAAGGCTTATTAGAAATTTTTGATAGCAAAAAAACAAGGCTTGATTTTTTCCCATAAAAGTATATAATCACACTATGAAGTATAGATTCAATTACCGGGATAAAACCTATGAAGTAGAGATTACAGAGAAGGATAAAGCTTTTTTTATTGCCATCAATGGTGAAAGAAATTATCAAATAAATGATTATATAACTCATTCTAACCATATCTCATTTGTGTTCAATGGCGAGTTGAAAAATGTTTACATTGCAATGGATAATGATAATGCCTATGTCGCAATTGATGGTGAATATTATTTATTAGAACCGGTGAAGATTGAAAAGAAGAGGGAAGCAGTTGCTGCTGGCGAGAAATCAAATTTTGTTGCCTCACCGATGCCGGGTGTGATTGTGAAAATTCCGGTCAAGATTGGAGAGAAGATTCAGACGGGAATGACCCTGGCAATTGTTGAGGCGATGAAGATGCAGAATGAGTTGCGGGCAACGATTGATGGAGTTGTGAAGAAGATAAATTTCAAAGAGGGTGAGCAGGTAGATGCCTTTGTGCCGATTGTAGAATTGGGATAGAGGAGGAGGATTTATGAAGATTGAAGTTCCTATTTCAAAAGCAAATAGATTGATCAATTCAGGAAATGTAATACTTGTCACATCACATTATAAAGATAAATCAAGCATAATAACCATTGCCTGGCATACACCAGTCTCTATAAAACCACCAGCACTTACAATTGCAGTAGGTAAAGAGCGATTTTCAGCAGAGTTAATAAGAGGCTCTAATGAGTTTATTGTAAATATTCCAAACTGGGACTTAATAGAGCAGATGCTCTATTGTGGAACACATTCAGGCAGGGATGTAGATAAATTTAAGGAAACAAAACTTACTCCAGAAAAGGCGGTAAAACTTCTAAAAACACCGAAGATTAAAGAGTGTATCGGTTCAATTGAATGCTCGGTGATTAATGCAACCGAGATTGGTGACCATATTTTATTTTCTGGAGAGGTACTCTATGCTGAAGCCGAAGAGGATTTGTTCAAGAATGGGGTATGGGATACAGAAAAGACAGGGCTCATCTATCATCTGGGTGGCAATTGTTTTATGAAATCATCACCATATACAAAGGTTTAGGCTTCATTAGATAAAATTGGGAAGATTTTGATAGAGGACACAAAGATTTATTAGGTGTTAGTGCGTATTGTAAAAAAGAATGAAGAACGAATATTTCGAATTGATAGAATGCTAAGGATTAAAATAGTTGGTTGAAGGTGTACCCCTAACTTTGTGGATATTGACATCGCAGGATATTAGAATACAATAACACTTATAATGCGAGTCAACTTACGCTATGTAGTTG
>CAYQKL010000047.1:7713-14043 GCA_964418185.1 uncultured bacterium | reverse complement strand
AAAGATTTGGAGCATTGACGAAGGTGGTTTTTGAACACTGGGGTGTAAAAAAAACCATTGACTTTGGTAATATTGTATTCAATATGGTGCATGAAAATATTCTGAGCAAGACTGAAGAAGATAAAATTGAAGACTTTGAAGATATCTATGACTTTGAAGAGGTCTTTGTGAAAGGTTACAAGTTCAAACCCGATACCGATAAAATAACTCTCCTTTAGATAGACTTGACCACTTAATCTCTAAATAGATTTGCTCCATAATCGGACTTGACATTTTGGCTATCTTAGATATAATATTATGATTAATATATGGAAAATTATTACACCATTCTTGGAGTAAGTAGCACCGCAACAATGGCGGAAATAAAGATGGCATATATGAAACTGGCAAAACAGTACCATCCAGATAAGTTCATGGATGAATCTGAGAAGCATAAGGCAAATGAGCATTTTGCTCGAATAACTGCTGCCTACCGGGTGCTTTCTGATGAGAAATTAAGGGCCGATTATGACCATTCGCTTGAAAAGGGCACAAAACCCAAGGACCAGATCCAGGAAACGCAGGCAAAAAATGCCTTTAACCGGGCACTTGAGTTTTTGAAACGTAATGACCCCTGGCGTGCAGTAAATCTTTTGCGTATCGCCTGCCGCTTTGATCCCCAGCCGCTCTATCTGTCATATCTTGGCCTTGCCCTTGTGTATACAAGACAATATCAACGAGAAGGATTTGAAAGACTCAATGAAGCAATAAAGCAATTAATGTTCAATCCCATTGTTTATGTTAATCTGGGACTTGCTTATGAATATGTAGGCAATAAAGAAAAGGCGTTAAAGTATTTTTACGAAGCATTGAACTGGGATGCTGGAAATCAATCTGCAAAAAAGGGAATTGAGCGATTAGAATCAAAGAAAACAAACTTTTTTTCAAAGCTATTTGGAGGTGATAAATGAAAAAAACCACGCTCATTGAAATGTTTGAAGAACTTTGCCAGAAACTCTCAATTATTGTTAAATACGACCGATTCTTTGGCAAGGGTGGCTTCTGCCGCCTGAAGCAAAAGTCTTTTTTTATTATCAATGAAGCTCTTTCAAACGCAACCAAAGAAGATATCTTTATCCGTGAACTGAAGCAAATAAATTTTGACCCCTCATTATTACCCTCTGAATTAAAAGAAGTCATCAAACAATGAGACTCGCTATTATTTTTATTTTCCTCGCCGCATTTTTCTGGCTCTCTAATCTCAACATTTTGTCTCTGTCACGGGATTGGCCGGTATTACTAATTTTCTTTGGTCTTTTCAATCTCTTAATCTTCCCCAGATATTCTAAGAGGAAAATTATTGAAGATCTGGAAAAGGGTAAACTTACGCCCGAAGAAGCATTAAGAAGATTAGAAAGAATAATTTAACAACCCCTTCACAAATCTCAGGCATTAATCCTGAATCTACTATTTTTATCTGTGCCTGTGAGGCATCAGGAGACTTATACGCAAGTTTATTCGTCAGGCATCAATTAAGAAAAGAACATTATAGGATTTTTGGCGTAGGAGGAGAAAATTTGAAAAAAGAAAATGTAGAATTAGTCTATGATTATAAGAATCTCAAAACTCTTGGATTTACAGCAGGCATTTTTTCATTCATCAGGAACTACAGAATGTACCGAAAAATCTGCCGGAAAATTTATGCCATAAAACCTCAAACCTTTATTGCTGTTTCTTATCCCGGGATAAATCTTCCTTTATGCAGTTATGCAAGAAGAATTGGGGCAAAGGTCATTTATCTACTACCTCCACAAATATGGGCATGGGGAGAATTTAGAAAATATTTCATAAAGAAGTGGACTGACCTGGTCATCTCTGTCTTTCTTTTTGAATATGATTTTTACAATCAGAAAGATATAAAAACTATCTTTTGGCAAAACCCCCTTTTTAAACTATTGGCGAGATATGAACGAAGTGATCACAAAAAACGGATCGGTTTTATGCCCGGGTCAAGGGCTAATGAGATAAAAAGAAATTTGTCGGTGATCATAGAAATTATTAAATGTACAGTAGAATCTTATCGGACCCAACTCAGTAACATTGAATTTGTTATCATCTTGCATCCTGATTCAATAGGTGACAATATGTTCTACCATTTTGCCAAGAAGTTTAATAATTTCAATCCCAATCCACTGGTTATCACCGATGACCGTTACCAGGCAATGCGCAATTGTGATTTGATCATCACCTGTTCAGGCACTGCTTCATTAGAGGCTTCAATTATGGGCATCCCGCAGATCTTCTTCAACCTCCCCGGTTTTTTTGATTACTACATTTTTCGCTATTTTTTGAAGATTAGAGAATACAACCTGACAAACTTATGTTCGGGAAAGAAAATTGTCCCAAGTTTTGTGATGCGAAACAGAAAGAAACTCATCAATAATATTGTTGCGCTAACAACAGAATACATAAATGACCCAGAATTATGGACTAAAGTTCAGGGTATTTTTGAAAATGAAGCGAACCCAGATGATTTTCAGAAAAATAATACCACAAAATGACATAGTTGACTTAAAGTCTTTTTCTTATATAATTAAGTATGGAAATTGAAAACCTCGTCACCAGTCATTCGGGTATTGGTGAACACTTGATTTCTGGTCTTATTAGTCGCGGAGAGACTGTATATACCATTTTTCCATCCCCAAAAGATGTGCCTATGTCTTTTTTAGGAAAAATAAATCTGAAATATGGCTTCATAAAATTTGACCAGGAATTGAACATTGAGAAAGGATTGCCAAGAAAGGTAAAGAATATTTTCCATATTTTCGATAGTTATACTGGCTCGTTTACGAAAATCTTTATGGCTAATGTTACCACCACATTACTCTTGTTAGAATGGGCAAAGAAGATTGGGGCAAGCAGATTCATTTTGCTGTCATCCGGTGAAATTTACGGCTATGGGAGTAACCTGTCTGAGAACTCACCCTATAACCCCCGAAGTTTTTACGCTACCACCAAGTTTCAGGCAGAGACTCTCTGTCGCTATTACAACAGAATTTTTGAAATCAAGATTTTAAGAATATTTTTCCCCTTTGGCAAAAAGCTTCAACAGGGCTATATCTATAATCTTTCTGAAACGATAAAATCCACAGGCATTATTGAAACCGATTATGCAGCAATTTGCCCCACATTCATTAATGACATTGCTGAACCTCTTATTAAATTGCGTGATTCATCGGGAAATACGGTTTACAATATAAGTGGTTCATCGGTCCCACTGGAAAAATTGATAAAAGAAATTGAAACAATAACCGGAAAGAAACCGAAAAAGGTGAACACAGGCAAGATGGTGCTATGTGGCGATTGCGAAAAAGCAAGAACTGATTTGGGTTTCAAAGAGACTCCTATTGAAGCAGCAATCAAAGATTCCTTTTCAAATACCTAAGGACTTATTTATGATACGACTATCATTATTGTCTAATGTAGTATGTAAATTTCGCCAGGATGTTCCTATCCTTATACGAGTGAGTGCAGGGTGCAGTAAATGCTGAAATTTCACCCTCCGCTTTTTGCCTTCCCTCAAAGATACCCAGAGCAGTTGGAAGTTTCGGAAAAAATAAGCCGTTACTTTTCAATTTGTAAATTCAATTATGATTGACATACTGTTGGTGAATCCTAAAGAATCAGGTGGTTTTTTTGAAAAAATACCTCCCTTAGGCATCGGGTCAATTGCTGCCTATTTGCAAGAAAAAGATATCAGTGTCAAGATTGTTGATTTAGAAATAGAAAGCAAGGACTTAAGTCACTGGTTGACAATTTATCAACCGAAGTTTCTGGGAATCTCTGGAACAACCCATACACGGTTTGAGTCATACAGATTAGCCCGAGAAGCAAAATCATTCAACAAAGATATTGTCACAGTTTATGGTGGGATAAATGCTACTTTTACCGCCCAGGAAACTCTGAAAAATGTTCCGGAAATTGACTTTGTCATAAGAGGTGAGGGCGAAGAAACTCTATATGTGCTGTTCAAAACCTTTTATCGGGACCAAGTCTTTTCAAAAATAAGAGGGTTGACTTTTCGTGAGAATGGGGCCATTGCGGAAAATCCGCCCTCAGCCCGCCTGCATCTTGATTCATTGCCCAGGGTTGCTTATGAACTATTGGATATGAAAAAATATGCTACAAAGATGGAGTTTGTTAACAAGAAGGGAATTTCAGTTGTTAGTTCGCGTGGCTGCCTCTATCGGTGTGTTTTTTGTTCCGCAAGCAAAATGTTCAATCACCTGATTACAAACCGTTCGGCAAGCAATGTACTTGATGAAATTGAATTTCTTTTTAAAAATTACGGCTATCAAGGAATAAAATTTTTTGATAGTGCGCTTACACTTGATAGCGAGCACATCCTGTCACTCTGTGATGAAATATCATCTCGTAAACTGAATTTTCCCTGGGAGTGCGAAGTAAGAGTCGGCAGCGTTGATCAGGGAATCCTTGAAAGAATGAGAAGTGCTGGTTGTTATTATATTGATATTGGGATTGAGTCAGCAAGCCAGAAAGTTCTTGATTTAATGCGCAAGGGAATTACTGTAGAGCAGTCCGAAGAATTACTGGAAATGTGCAAATCCATAGGAATTAAAACAAAGGTATTTTTCTCTTTTGGTCATATTGGCGAAACAATGAACGATGTAGAAAAAACCTTTGCATTCATTGAAAAGAATGCTGATAAGATAACGACTGTTGCGAGCGGCGCTGGAGTTCGGATCTACCCAGGAACTTATCTTGAAATTTATGCAAGAAAAAATCGCCTTCTACCTGATGATTTTGAATGGTCTATGCTTTACGATAATGAATGGAACGAAACAATTTTGCAAACACGCTCGGTACCAATTCTGATCCAGCCACAACTTGGTCAGCAGGAATTAGAACAGATTGCTCTACGTATCTACAGCAAGCGGTTTAGTGGTTGGGATGGTTTCAGAACGGGGATAACAAAATTAGCCAATCCTGAAAAACTGAAGAAATTGCACCAATTTTTAAGATTGAAATTCAAAAGACTTAGGTGAGAATTCTTCATTTAACCTTTGAAAATTTCCAAGATGTTCCGGGCTTATTGAGTCGTAGCCACAAGTATTTTAATGATGAAGGCGTATTAATCACAATGACGCCATCAAGATTGGGGTTTCCCAATGGTTTATCGCTAAACTATCCTTTACTTAACTCAAATCTGATAAATTACCTGCGAAAAATTACTGCCCGTGATAATGTTAATGTGCTACCCACTGAGCTAAAATTAAGAATAAAAGGTAAAAATTATTTTGAAAGAACATTTTTTAGATCACGGGATGTTTTATGGCTCTACAGACTCAGCAGAAAATGGCACAAATACGGACTCAGTGATTTTGACATTTATCACTTTGATGGTGACATACCATTTATTTATGGTGACAGAATTATAAAGAAACTAAAAGATAAACATATCGTTACCCATTTTTTTGGCAGCGATCTGCGTAAATGGGGGATGAATCCTTATCTAAGAGAATACGCGCAGTTGAAACTTACCTCTGAAGTTGACCACATTAGGATTGATCCTTCTTTAATATTTTTACCCATTCCTTTTGAGGCAGAGAAAATAACACCCCGTAATAACGAAAACAAAATTCTGAGAGTCTGTCATTCACCCACCCGTCGTACAGCAAAAGGGACCGATGAAATAATCAAAATAATTGAAAAATTGAAGAAAAAAATTAATTTTGATTTTTTGTTGATTGAAGGTGTTTCGCATAAGAAGTGTATGGAATTGAAAGCGACCTGTGACATCGGCATTGACCAGATTGGTAACTATGCAGGTACTGCCTATGGTAGAAGCGGACTTGAATTTCTTGCCCTTGGCATTCCAACAATCACTGAAATACCGAAAGAATATGAATATCTCCTGCCCGAACATCCATTTATAAACGCGGATAGAAACAACCTTGAAGAGATTCTGTACACTTTACTCACTGACCCTGATCTGCGTCAGAAAAAAAAGAAGCAGGGACTGAAATGGGTAAGAGAATTTCCCAATCCCAAAAGGGTGATGGAGTTGATCTACAAAGAATACAAAAGACTTGGCTGGGTAAGATAACCGGAGGAATTATTTTGTGGGTCAATAGAATATTTGTAATCAATAGTTTGGATAATTGACAATTTCAATCTTGTAAATATAATATAAGTTGTTGTCATTTGCCGAGATGGCGGAACTGGGAGACGCGGCGGACTCAAAATCCGCAGTGCTGAAAGGCGCGTGGGGGTTCGACTCCCCCTCTCGGCATTCCTGATAGTGTGATAGCTTTCTCAATGCACTGCACC
>CAYQKL010000047.1:0-7613 GCA_964418185.1 uncultured bacterium | reverse complement strand
AATATTGCTGATCCCGATGAATCTGGAAGGGGTCGTCGATCATGTTCCTCTTTTTATCAATACACAAAACTAATGTAGGAACAAGTGGCAGACTCCCCCTCTCGGCATTCCTGATAGTGTGATAGCTTTCTCAATGCACTGCACCTTGGAATATTGCTGATCCCGATGAATCTGGAAGGGGTCGTCGATCATGTTCCTCTTTTTCATAATATAATAAACAATGAATGTCCTTTTAACAATAGACCATATCCACCCTTATTAGTAGCAAGTAGCGAGAAAAACAGAATAGAAATCTCGGTTAGAAACTCCGGTCTAATTTTTCTTACGGGACTAAAATCCCTATCCCAATTAAGGAGATATTTTCATAAATAGCATTAGCAAGCTAATGTACTCCAGAAAATCTTCGTCTATTGTTGAATGGTTACGACGCCCAAATCGTCATGCGTATTTTACAGGTCGTTTCGAGGAATTCTTGTGTGGTTCACCCGTCCTAACACAATAATCCACAACCGAAACGTTTGCTCTACGAAAAGAAATTCACATCAAACAATCAACCATAATGGAAGGTCTGTGGCTTATGGATTTGGATACTGGAAATGCCTATGGTTGATAGATATTGAGGTTGGTATGATCTTTAGTCAATTGTTTAGCCGTTTCGAAATACGTTTTATCAGTTGCAACCGATGACCACTTGATAGATCTACTGTCTCACCCACCTTACTCTGAAGTCGGTGGAGAGATAATCTACAAGCACATCAATTAATTCACCATATGCCTGGTCAGGATCTTCGGCGTCAAATGAAAAAAACTTTCTTTCAATGATACTCACACCACCGATTCGTCTGGTTGCGCTTGCTGAACCATTCCATAATGATGCTCCAGTATTGGTTTCAATCATTTGAACATCCAGTTCTGCATCCACCTCTGCATTAATGTTCATACTCTTCAAAATCAATCCAATATCTATATCCGGTCGAATATCAGAAATATTAAGATTGCCAACAAAAATGGTTCTGACATTATGTTTCTCGCCGATCAGCTGAAAAGATGTTCTATCAAGCTTGTTGCGACCAATTGTTTTGAGAACCTCTTTTTCTGTACCCAGATCCACAATTCTGACCATACCCTGGTCTTCACGAATTGACTGCTTGAATCTTCGGGTCGCAAGTGAAGCAAGTTTTCCCTCATTTGAACATTTGAATTGTATTATTCCAACGACTTCATATTCTTTCAAATTGATCCGTGGCGGGATCATTACTTTTTTCCCGCAAGTGAGAATATTCAATAGAAAGATACATATTAAAAAAGTCATTATCCTCGTTTTCACCTTAAAACTCCTTTCGGTTAAAGACCTTCTGCAAAAAATCTTTTGTTATGTTATGTTTCACACGGTCCAGTTTTTCAAAATAATGCCCTTTTGAGTAATCGTGGCTCTTATAAGTGGTGTGCGATCAACCTCAACCCCATTTTCTCGCGCACGAATGACAAATTCCACTGTCTCTTCTGCTTGAATATTCAAACTCGAGAAGGGAATTGCTACCTCAGCAAATTCATTGATTTTATAAACAATGTTCTCTCGTTCTCCAAGAACTATTTTCAAGATAGTCGGTCTTTCAAACTCTATTTCAAACTCGTATTGATTTATATCCTGATTGAGAACGTCAAATCTGACATAGAAATTTACATCATCAAATCCATAATGAATCATTGAAAACAATCCAGCAAATCGCTGCATTGTACCGCCTGTTCTCCTCAAATCCAGATAGCCCGCATTGTACCATTCATAAAAAAATGTTAATTTTCCATCAATAACAGGTGAAATTTTATCAATCGGCTGTGTGGCACAAATTTCGGTTTGAGGATTTATCGGTATAAATAATTCATGAGGTGGTTGCACACCAATTCTTTTATATATCCAGACTGCATTCTGTCTGAATAGTTCGTCAAAAACTTCACTGGTCACTGCAAAGAAATCATCACCAAACCACCAGAACCAGTCACTTCCTTCCAAAAAATAAAATCTTTTCCATAATTCCTCTTCAGTTATTTTTTTCGCTATAAGTTCGTCCCTCAAATTCTTTATTATCTGCCAGGCTTTGTGGTCTTCGGGTTTACCGATCCAGATATTGAAATTAGCCCCTATCCAGGAGCCGGGGAAGATATAATTTAGATTGTTTATTCTTGAACTGCTACCCTTCAAGAATGCCGAGAATGTAGTCGTAGAAATTTTTTCATCACAAAAAGTCTTATAAAGTAGTTGAATAAAATCTGTCCCGTCATTTTTGAAATATTCCCAGGCATTTTCTCCATCAAGTATTATCGGTATTATGAATCTATCTAATGATGGCAACGAATGTGCAATGTGCTTTATTCTACCAACAAAATCCTGCACAGCTTTGTCGGCATCTAATTGGTTATACACAAATGCAATACGGTCTGATAATACATGATCACGGAAAAAAATCTTCACCTTCCCGTGTTGCCAGGGTTTATACATTAACTGGCTATGATTGGGGATCCCATTTTCGTCTCGTTTAAATGATACATTTATAGAACGAGCAAGTATTTCTTCATCAGTAGCAATCCATTCTATTCCAAGTTCAGATAACATGCTAATCAATTCCTGGCAAACACTGCCCTCAGAGGGCCAGAGACCGCAAGGTCTAAACCCGAAAATTTTCTCAAAAACATTAAGCCCCTGAATAATCTGTTCCCGTGCATCCTCAGGGTGTCTAAATTCAAAGGGGTTCTTAAGATTGGGATTAGAAATTTTCGCAAGATTGCTGTCAATCAACAATGGCAGAATCGGATGGGCAAGGGCAGAGGTCGTGATCTCAATCTGATCTGATTGCACTGCCTTTTTATATTCAGCAAAGATTTCATCAATAATCTTCTTTTGCAGATTGATAACAATTTCTTTGTCTTGCTCACGGAAATTCTTGCCTCGTTGATAGAGTTCTTTTATCTCATCACGAAACATTGGATCAATCCAGGTAAGATTTGCCCATATCTGCAAATCCCGAAGTTCATCAACGGTAAAATTCTGGGCGACATTGGCAACTTCTTCCGGTACGAGTTTTTTACCGCGTTTCATCAATAATGAAAAATATCTTGGATATGGTTCAATCATCTCTTCCCAGTTGGCAAGAAAAAAATCCTTGAGAATTTCAATCTTTTCTTCAAGCGTCAAATCTTCAGCACGCTTTTTGAACAAAAGAAATTGTCGGTCAGTAAACCCATTTTCTTTATAGTCCTGAATTTGAATTAACAGTGAGGGAGTAAAATTGAAAGTTGCGTGAATGTCAGGAAACTTCTGAAGGTTTTTGAGCATATCAAGATAATCTTTTATCGCATGCAATCTTACCCAGGGCATAGGAAGTACCTTATCATCAGGTGTAGAATAGATTGGTTGATGGAAATGCCACAAAAATGCAAGTGAATAATTATTCATAATGAGAAATACTTAAGGGTTTAACCATGCAAATGGGTTGGCGGAAATCAATAACACACTATTTGTTAAAATATCCTAAATAGAATTTTGCATCACCCAGGATATCCTGGGGTGGATTCTGTTCTATGAGTTTCTTAAGAATTTCCTGAGACTTTTCAGTATTCCCCAGGATACCATTCACCCTTGCCCAAGCAAGCATTCCCAGAAAATGGAAGGCTGATTCTTTATTCTGTGCAACCTTTTCATAATACTTTAGAGCCCGCTCATAGTCTTTCAACCCTTCAGCAGCGCACCCTGCCCCGAATTGTGCGGATGGCGTAAGCAAAAGGTCTTTTCTTTCTTTCGACAAAAATTTATCAAAATAATCGAGTGCTTCATTAAACCTTGCGGTATGATAATTGATCACGCCAAGATAATAAAAGGCAAGTTTCCCTGGCCTTGTGCTGGCATATTTTTCAGTCAATTGCACAAAATAATTTTCTGCTTCCTGAAGACGTCCCAAATTTATCAGACTCATTGCCTGTGTATACATCATTTCAGCCTCAGGATTTACAGACTCTTTGGGAAACGCCAGATAGGCAATAGCAAAAATCGCAACCACGACACCAACACCGATCCAGATCGCTGTTTCCCGATGCTGGACAACAAACTTCATAACCTTCTCCATTGTTCGCTGGAATGAATCCTCTGTCTTAACACCTCTTTTCATATCTCTCATATCTGATCTCCTTTTATTTCTTCAAACCAACATCCACACCTTACAACCAATAACTATCCGTATATACCCCTGACCCGATTTGAACGGGTGGCCTGCGGTTTAGGAAACCGCTGCTCTATCCTGCTGAGCTACAGGGGCTAACAGATCGTCTATCGTTCAGCGGTTGCGAAAAGCATTTCGTCAATCGCAATCTACAACCGCAATACGACCTTCCAGAAATTCTTAATCTTTTATCCCACATATGTTCAGAACCCATAAACAAATCAAATATTACTTAAAGTATATCTATTTTTATCAGTTAGTCAATGATGCTTTTTACTAAAGAAGAATTATTTTGACAAAAAAAGGAGTTGAATTGTACTGGACAGACCATCAGATTATGAGCTGCGAATTTTGATATAGAATTGTGTTATGGAAGAATTCTGAGTTTACCTGGATGTTCCTGGGTTATTTTACCAATAATCCGTGCTGACCTTTGATATTTCTCCAAAAATAACTTTACCTTTTCTTCAGGTAAGACAATTGCCAGACCACCTGAAGTCTCAGAACCAAATATCAGATTTCCAATCTCTCCCAAATCATAACTTTTCTCTACCCTATTTGAAAATGATTTTGTATTCATATTAATACCCGGTTCTATAATGCCTTTCTTAATAACATCAATTGCACCGGGGTAAACCGGAATCTTTGAAATCCAGATCTCAATCCCAATATTACTCGCCTCAGCCATTTCTACAAGATGTCCAACCAGCCCATATCCAGTGATATCAGTCGCTGAATCAACACCGACTTCCTGCATTACTAATGAGGCATTCCGATTCAGTGTTGTAATTCCTTCATATACTGGTTTCAGGTCAATCCCTTCTGCCCTATCCAGTAGCGTTGCCTGAACAATCGTCCCCACACCAATTGGTTTTGTCAGAAGAATCACATCATCAGGTTTTGCATTTGCATTTGTAATGATTTTTTTAGGGTTGATGTAGCCGATGACCGAAAGTCCATACATAATGCCTTCAGAATTAAAGGTATGCCCACCACAGATTGTTACGCCTGCTTCCTGAGCCTTTGTCTGTCCGCCCCTTAGTATCTCACCAAGTATTCTGGGGTCACCTGTACCAGGAAAGCCCACGACATTCAGTGCCAATTTTGGTTCACCACCCATTGCATAGATATCAGAAATACAATTTGCTGCCGCAATCATTCCAAAAAGATATGGGTCTTCAACCAGTGGCGCAAGTATATCCACAGTATAGACAAGGGCAAGATTTTCATTGATTTTGTAGACTCCTGCATCATCCGCAGTATTCAATCCTACAAGAAGGTTTGTGTCCTTGATCTCAGGCAATTGAGATAGCGCCTGCGCTAACTGCGCCTTAGAAATCTTGCTCGCTCAACCCGCACACTTGATAAAGGACAATAATCCTTTCGGCATCGCAATCACCCCCTTTCACCATTTTGATTATATCTAAATTCTATTCTAAGTCAATGAGTTCTGAATCAACAATAATATGTTCAAGAATTGTAAAAATGAATATAAAGGAGTATAAAAAAGGGGTTGTGAATACAACCCCTTTTTACCAATTTTTAATGGCTATTTGAGCATTACTATCTTGTGAATGATACTGTTTTCACCGTCAGACAGATTGACAAAATAGACGCCATCAGGTAGTCTTTTACCAGAATCGTCAGTGCCATCCCAGATTACTTGGTTAAACAGTTGAACTCCGCCATACAGTGTGGCAGATAAATGGTTAAATTGTTTTACAATCCTACCTGTTACATCGTAAATCTCCATATTCATATCCGGTATCGTGTATCCTGCATCATATATCCTTCGTGTATCCTGTATCGTGTATCTGATTATCACTTTTTCTCTGAATGGATTCGGAGCAATAACAAAAGATTGGATTTCTCTATTCTTTTCTTCCTCAATGCCCACAAGTATCGGCACTGCTATATCATCAATGTACCAGCCTTCTGCCGTAACACTTTGATCACTGACGAATCTGAATCTCAGACGCACAGTCTGACCTGCATAAGCAGAAAGTGGATATGAAACCTGCGTCCACGAACTCTGAGTGCCATTGTATATACCGAGGATCTGCCACCAGCCACAATTGTTATCAATTTCGCAGTATGAATAATCGTAATTTACTTCAGTCGCAAATTGATGATAGAATCTGAGTACACTATCAGGCGTCACTACAAAGTAGGGCGAAACAAGTGAGGCATCATTTAGATTTGTATATTGCCAGGTATTCTCTACACCACAATACCAGGAATGAGTCGGTGAATTACTTTTGTGGGTTGTGATATGCCAGTTGTCATTGCCACCAGAATGGGTCCAACCACCCTGACCAGATTCTATGTTGTCAACAAATCCTGGCTGATTCGTAACAACAAAGTTTATCGTATTTGTATCACCAGGTATACCAAAATTAAAACTAAACTGGACCGTGCGCGGTGTGGGACAGGAAGAACTGATCGTGAAATTGACTATCAGAACCGTATCAACCTCACCCGCAGTTATTGCCACTGTCTGTGGTGTTGCTGATGTTATCGTGATATATGGGTCACTTTCAGAAATACTTGCTCCACCCGTATAAGTGCCATTGCCATAGTTCTTTCCCATAATATAAGCCCTAATCGCCTCACCAGGCTGGGCAATGCGATTACCATTACCTGAAGTCTCGGTAAAAGTCAAGCCATAATAATCCATATTTACTTTACCCGTAACCCCGACTTCCGCCGCCTGATATATCTCTCTTGTAGAACCCTGGACAAAGGCAACAATCTTGCAATTCTGTTCATTCCAGCCAGCATTAATGGTGAAATTTCTTGATTTAATAATATTACCACCGGCCGGAATTGTTACTGCCTCACCATTGGCATCAGGAAGCATATCGCGGCACACATGCTCAACTGTGGTCAATCCATACCAGGAATATGGAATATTATTCTCCACTATTGCAAACTGGAGTGTTCCGGATAACGAACCACTTGAGGTATTTGTAATTGATGCATTTACTGAACCGGTATTAGCAACCGTATCATAAGTGCAGGTCATATCAATGGTCAGAGGGCTTGACACAGCAAGTCTCTGGGTTATCCACCGCCTGTATATTGGATACATCGTGCCCGGCATACTCACACCTCCGACCTCCTGGTTACTACCATCAACCTGAATAATCGGCGTGCCACCAACGCCATAATAGCTCCATCTTGCCACACCATCAGGGCAGGAGAATGGGTAGCCATTTGCGTGGTAAGCAATGACTACTACTGAATCATAGGAACGATTATAATTCTCAGCAAGACCTCTTGCTGCACCAGGACAATATGCTCAGCCCGAGACCCTGGTGAACTCCTCAAAGACCACAACCCGCTGGCTCGTGTATAATGAGAAAAAGTCTTGACATTCAAGGGGTGGTGAATATCCTTTGG
>CAYQKL010000046.1:0-14320 GCA_964418185.1 uncultured bacterium | reverse complement strand
ATGTTATTTCAAGACAAAATAGTTAAAAAGGGAGCTGAACTGTCAAAGTTGAGTTTAAGGAATTGCACCGGGAAAGGGCATATCCGCTTGATGTAATAAAAAATCTGCTCTCCATTGCTGACTTTCAGTCTACCCTCTATTGCCATTTATCCTTTCAACCGGCAAGTGAATTGGATATCAGAATTATGGGGGTATCAAGAAAATTATGATGATTGCAGATCTACACATCCATTCAAGATTTTCCCGGGCAACATCCCAGGAAATGACAATCCCCAAAATTGCCGAGTACGCAAAATTAAAGGGAATAAAACTTGTCGGTACCGGTGACTTCACCCACCCCCTCTGGTTAAAGGAATTAAAGGAGAATCTTAAATTTGTTGATGGTCTTTATGAATATTCGGAGATAAAATTTATTCTTTCCGTTGAAGTAAATAATATCTACACAAAAAATGGCCGGTTGAGGAGAATCCATAATATTATCTTTGCCCCGGATTTTGAAACTGCAGAAAAGATAAATCGGTATCTAGCTAAATTGGGTAATCTTGAAGTTGATGGAAGACCGACTCTTTCAGTGCCTGCAGAAGAGATGCTTGCCGGTCTGCTTGATATTTCACCTGATATCTTTCTCATACCCTCCCATATCTGGACGTCCTGGTTTTCACTCTTTGGCTCCAATTCAGGTTTTGACTCTGTTGAGGAGTGTTTTGGCAACTTAACCGGGAAGGTTTTTTCCCTGGAAACCGGACTATCTTCAGATCCCAAAATGAACTGGCGACTCTCGGTCCTTGATAGATTTACCCTGGTCTCAAACTCTGATGCCCATTCTCCGAATCGCTTAGGAAGGGAGGCAAATGTTTATAGCGAAGAACTTGACTACTTTGCTTTGCGTGATGTTTTAAAGAACAAAGACCGTAGTAAATTTCTTTATACAATTGAATTCTATCCCGAAGAAGGAAAATACCATTTAGATGGACACCGAAAATGCGGTGTCCGACTCTCACCAAAGGAGGCGAGGTTGAATAATAACCTCTGCCCAGTCTGCTTCAAAAATATCACCATCGGTGTAATGCATCGGGTTGAACTTCTTGCGGATAGAGAAGAAGGCTTCGTGCCCTCAGATGCCATTCCCTTTAAGAATCTAATCTCTCTGGAAGAAATCATTGCTGATGTTTTAGGTATTGGTCGGGACACGGCAAGGGTCAAGAATGAATATCTCAAACTCTGTCACCAATTCGGCAGTGAGTTTGAAATCCTGCTCAACACGCCAATTCAGGAACTTGAAAATGTAACTGACGAGAGGATTGCAATAGGGATTGAACGAATGCGCCGCGGTGATATACTCATAAATCCTGGTTATGATGGGGAATTCGGAACCATAAAAATTTTTAAAGAAAAAGAGGCAACCCAGCCACAACTGGGATTATTTTAAGGTATGGGATTTTCAATCCAATACCTCGGATTCAAACGGATGAAATAATGGATTACGCGGAGAAAAAACGGACAACCACAAGGGTTGTCCCTACAGAAAAAATATTAAAAATGTAGGGACAGGGCTTGTTCCTGTCCAGAGGGATTTCAGGGGAATAATTCTCCTGGTGTATAATCTCAAATAAAGAATATAGAAAAATGCATAGAGGACCAAAAGAAACACCATTATGATATAATAAAGACATTCAGATTTATTTCGCCCATAGATTCCGTAAAACTTCAGAAGAAAATTGTTTATTTCATAAAAATTACCCAGATTTAAAATCGTCATTAGTCCGATTTTGATTCCAATTTTGATTTTGAGTTAATATTAGTTTGGGTCAGATATTGACATTTGAAGTTTTTTTGTATAATTTTCCTAATTTAATTATTTTTTTTAAATGGCAGAATAAATGGATCAGATACTAAATATGGTATTCTACAATCAAATGAGTTTAAAATTTATCGTAATTGGCAGACGGACATTACCGATGAAGTTCAAGAGAGATTTCCTAATAGGAAAAGAGAAAATAGAATTTGTTGTATTTTGCAGTAAAGCGAGCGAATGTTATTATTCTGTGGGAAATTTGATATTCAGTCCTGATGGCAAAGGGTAGTTTTTGATTTTTTAAAAGGCTGTGAATTTTTCTGAGTGTGTAAGAAAGTATAACTTTTAGCGGATAATTGAATATAAGGCTATAAAGTCTAAGACAAAATAAGAAGGGGGTAAAGTGAACCTGAACGAAGGTTTGATTGAATCTGCAAAAAAGGGCGATATGTTTGCCCTAAATATCTGTCTTGAGGGAGGTGCAGATATAAATGCCCGGGAAACCAATGGATTTACTGCATTGATGGAGGCTGCCAATAGAGGTCATACAGAGGTAGTGCGTTTACTCACAGATAATGGTGCTGATGTAAATGCAAAAGATAATGAAGGTATACCTGCTCTAACATTGGCTGCCAAACAGGGATATACGAATATAGTATCACTATTAAAAAATGCTGGTGCAAGGGAATAAGAAGCATCCTCACTTGCCTTTTCCCAATCGACAAACCTTTTATTATATCTTTTCAAAGGAGAATTAGGGAAATCTTAGTCTACAAAAAATTCCTTAATTCCTTATCCTGTATCTTGTATCCTGTATCCTGTATCCTGAATCCTGAATCAGGTATCAAGAACGTATCCTCTAACATATTTCCCCCTGCCTGTGAAATGTTGTGGTAAGATTATTTTTGATTTGGAAGGCTATCTTTTTCATTTTGATGGACCTTTGTTGCCTGTTGTGCAGAAGATTTTTACAATCAGGTCTAACTATTATTTTGGCCGATTAGTCTCTCAAATATCTTTGGATTTTTAGCAGCAGATATTGCAGTATCGTAAGTTATCAAGCCCTGTAAATATAAATTCTTGATTACTTCATCCATAGATTGCATATGCTGGGACGCACTGGTACGAATGATATTATCTATCTGATTGGTCTTTTTTTCTTTTATTACATTTCTAACTGCCTCATTAGCAATCAGAACTTCACAGGCAAGCACCCTTCCTTTTTTATCAGCCCGGGGTAAGAGTCTTTGACAGATAACTGCCAGGAGGACTGAAGACAGCTGGTATCTTATCTGTTCTTGTTGGTGAGGTGGAAAGACATCAATAATTCTATCAACTGAAGATGCCGCATCAATTGTATGGAGTGTGGCAATAACCAGATGCCCGGTTTCCGCCGCAGTTAGGGTTGTTGAGATAGTTTCCAAATTTCTCATCTCACCAACGCCAATAATATCTGGATTCTGTCTCAGGATATGAATCAGTGCCCGTGAGAATGATTTTGCATCAGTAAATGCCTCTTGCTGAACGATGATGCTCTTTTGGGGCGTATGAATGTATTCAACTGGATCTTCTATTGTAATAATCTTACAACGACGTTCGCGATTAATAAAATCAATTATTGCGTTAAAGGTCGTGGTTTTACCCATCCCGGTTGCTCCGGTAATAAGCAATAAACCAGTGGCCTTTCGGTTTAACTCCAAGAGAATTGGCGGTAAGCCAAGTTCGTCAAAATTTTTTATTTCAGCAATTCCCAGCCTTAATGCTGCTTCCATATTACCACGGTGATAATATAGACTGAGCCTGAAATACCCGATTTCTGGCAATGAAAAAGCCAGGCAGAGTTCTTTTTCCAGACTAAATCTTCTTATTTGTTCCTCAGAAATTACTTCCAGAAGTAGAGTTTTAATCTCTACTGGTGTAAGTGCTTCATAGTTCATAATGATTATTTCACCATTCACCCTGATAAATGGTGGCGTGCCGGCAACCAAGTGCAGGTCAGAGGCATTTGCTTCTCTTGCAGATTTCAACAAATTGTAGAATTGGTTCATTGTAAAATCCTCCTTCTTTCAGGTGGTGATATTACACATAGAATTTTGGCGATAATATTATTTTTTGGTACTTGCTCAAAAATTCCACGAGGTGTATATGTTATCACAACGAAATGTGTTGAATCTGATACAAAAGTTTCGTTAATATTATCAGATATTTTTACGAGTTGATAATCCATAGGAAGAAGTCTGGAACCATTAACATAAACATTACTGTGCTTGATTTCAATTTTTTCTAAAGGCTTTCCCACTATCCTTCCAATTGTTGTTACACCATAGTAGGATGTGGACTTGAAGAGGACAAAATCGCCTCTTTGATATTCTTTTCGGTAGAACTTTGAATATATCCCAAAGATTTGCTCACCCATAATAAGAGTTGGTTTGAAATCTGAAATTTCTATTGTAGCATTGATGAAAAAGATATTCAAAAAAATAAAAACAAGAGCCCTGCAAAGAAAGAAAAAAGATATTGAGGTTGCGGCAATACCGATTTTAACTGGTATATTAAGCAATAATTTCTTTACTTCAAAGTAATGATTGACAGCATTGTATGAGGAATAAATCACTAAAATTCCAATAAGAACTAAAACAAAATCTGAGACCGGCATATTAATGGCAATCACGAAAATCAAAAGCAAAAGTAAAAAGCACATAATGAAGAGCCAGCCCATCCATTTACGACGTTGCAGGAAGTGAACTAAACCAGGGATAAAACCACCTATTGTGACAAGAACTATGTCCAGATAAATAGGTAATCTCTTTGCAAAATGTTTTGTGGCATTTTGACCAGACCGCATTAGATATGAGATAACACTTGATCCATAGGTCTGATATCTGCGAACACCGGTCGTCCTCATCCTTTGCGTGGAGAATTTTGATTTCTTTCCTGCGCGCGGTGGGTACACAGGTATTTCTTGATTCTGTGACAAATCTGTATTACATTGCAGGCACTTTTTACTATTCGGTAAATTCTCCCATCCACACTTGGGGCATCTCATTTTTTAGGCAATCACTGACGGACACCGATAATGACACGGATGTATACAGATTTCATCTGCATCATTTCTTCTGCTCCGTATCAATCTTAGAGGATATTGAGACATCAGTTTCGTAATATTCTGGTTTATGCTTTTTGTCCTTCATCTCGCCGATAACCTTTTCCACCAGTTCGGCTATTTCAAGGCATTTTTTACCTTTGATGCCTTTAATATCCAGATGGACCTCACCATTTTCATCTATGATTATTTCCAATTCGGTTTTTTGCATTATTGAACCTCCTCTTGCTTGAAAAAAGTGCGAATAATCCAATAATAAAACTTTCTAAATAAATTTGCATTGCAAACTTGTTTGTATGAGGTAATACATTCTTGGTAGTCAGGCTTTATCCGTAGTGCCCGTCTATAATAATCTCTGGCATTGTCATCCAACCCCATCATCTGATAGCATTTACCAACAAGAAAATTTATCAGAGGGCTTTTGGGGTCTAATTCTAATGCCCTTTTTAGGTGTGTAAGAGCCGGTGCCGGTTCTTTTACAGATAAAAGACTTATGCCAATTCTTAGATAAACAAATGGATTGTCTTTATCGCATTCTACTGCCTTACGGAAACAGAATTCGGCATTTTTATGATCATTTGCAATAATTATATCACCCCGACACAGCCATAACAATGGAGAGTTAGTTCCTTTCTTCATCGCCTGGTCAGAATAACCTAAGGCACGCTCAAATTCACCTTTTCTACCCAGTGCCATTGCCTTAACAGCAAGCAATTCAGAAACATTTCCAATCACCTCAGCTGCTTTTTCAGCCCAGACCATTGCTTCGTCAAACTCACCGAGGTCAATCAGACATAAAACCTGCCCTATCCAGGCTTCTGGAATTTCTATCTTATAACTCAATGCCCGGGAAAAATATCGCAATGCCGCTTCAAAATCACCATTTAATTGAGATTCCTTTGCCAGGTTAATATAATAAACTTCATCATAACCCTGTTTGATATCTTCAGGTTTTGGTTTTTGTCTTATTGATATCTCTAAATTTTCAAATCTACCCATTTCTGCTCCGCAGAACACAGACTATCACAGGATTTAGCAAGTAGATGGTTACAGGAAACGGATTTCACGAGATAAACGCAGGATGATGGAATCATTTATAGATTCTCCGTATTTTAATACTTTCTCAAAACCAACTTAATCCTGCGCTCTTCAGTGGTCTCCTGCACTATGTTGAATCCCCGTTTAGTCATCTCATCTTTTACCTTCTGATAGGCATATTGCTGTTTTATCTTATTCAAAAATTGTGTGCCTATTTTTTTCAATTCTTCTTCAGATTTGTTTTCGCCACGCACACATATTGTAAATTTTTCCCGTATATCCTTTTTGAATGTTATCGTAATACCTTCTCTGGTAAACACCAATTCTTCTTCAGGTCTTAATGACTCCTCAATAACCTTGCTCTTCTCATCTACCAATTCAACCTCATTCATAGTTTTTTCCTGCTTTATCTCGGTCTTCTTTAACAACTTAAAACCGAGTCCAGCTGCTGCGGCGGCTGCCAAAGCACTGAAAACCGGCCAGCCACCAATGACTACCGGAACGATTATCACAATTATTGGCATTAGATACCTCCTTATAATTATAATTCCAATTTTCTTTTTTCAGCAGAATCTTTTTCTTCTTCAGCCAGTGAAGCCCTTCTCGTTCTTGTCTCTGCCCATCGTCTTAAGGTTTCAATCTCCTCGTGCATTGTTCTTGACAGAGGAACCGTCTCCTTTATTGCCTTTTCAATTGCCTCAGTAGTTAAATCCTCTCCTTTTTCAAAGACATCAAACAATGCTGAGACAATTGCCTCTTCAATCTCTGCGCCACTGAATCCTTCAGTAATCTTGCTCAATATCTCTATATCAAAATTCTTTGGGTCACGCCGCCTTTTGAGCAGATGGATAGTAAATATCTCCTTTCGCTCACGCTGAGTCGGTAAATCAACGAAGAATATTTCATCAAACCTTCCCTTTCTTAATAACTCAGGCGGTAATTGGGTAATATTATTGGCAGTTGCAATCACAAAGACTGGAGTGATCTTTTCCTGGAGCCAGGTAATAAAACTACCAAAAACCCTGGCTGTAGTTCCGGCATCAGAAAATGATGAACTTTGCGTGCCGGCAAATGCCTTTTCTATTTCATCAATCCATAAAATTGCCGGAGCAACCGATTCAGAAACCTGTATTGCCTTGCGCACATTCTCTTCAGAGGAACCAACAAGGCTGGAAAAGACCTTTCCCAGGTCAAATCTTAATAATGGGACTTTCCATAAAGAGGCGAGTGCCTTGGCACATAAACTCTTTCCGCAACCTTGAACTCCTATCAGCAAAACTCCTTTTGGTGCAGGCAAGCCAAACTCCTTGGCTTTTTCGGAAAATGCCAGGCTTCTCTTTCTAAGCCATTCTTTCAAAAGTTCCAGACCACCGATATTATTGAATTGCTCAGTAGATGAAAAATATTCTAAGAGCCCTGATTTCTTGATGATCTGTTCTTTTTCTGCAAGGATAACTGGAATGTCTTCTTCTTTCAACCTTCCACCCATAACAAGGGTTTTGGCAAAGACATTCTCCGCTTCATTAAGGGTCAATCCCAATGCAGATTTTAAAATCCTTTCGCGCTGTTCAGGTGTCAATGAAATTTTTAATTCAGTCTTTTCGTTCACTTCTTTTATAATCTGGGATAAAAGCTCATCCAATTCTTTTAAATCCGGAAGGTCAAGGTTCATAACAGTAATTTCTTTATCCAGTTCTATTGGAATTTTCATATGGGGTGAAACAAGAACTAAGGTTTTGAAACTACTCTTTAGATAATCACTCAATTCACGCAACTTACGCACAACCGAAGGCTCAGCCATAAATGGGTGTAAATCCTTGAATACAAATATCGCTGGTTCCACCATTTCAATTACATTATTCAGGGCAATTATCGGGTCGCAGGTCTGGGTGTCTATCTTCTTTGATTGAATGGATTGTCCGTATGGATATAGCCCTCTGGTGATAGACCAGCAATAAATTTTTTTATCCCTTGTCCGGGCGATTTCCGCAATCATCTTTTCCGCCCTTAATTCTTCATAGGTCTCAACAAGAACAATAGGATACCTTGCCCTGATTAAAATCTCTAATTCTTCTTTTTTTGTCATCTTCACCTCACATATCTAACGGGGTAAATCCTTCTTACTTTTGTCATTGCGACCCGCCACTTTCTTTGGTGGGGAAGCAATCTCAAATTAGGATTCTTCGTCCCGCCTATTTGTAATAGGCGAGGACTCAGAATGACAGAAAGCGAGGGTACGCGCCATTTCCAGTGCTGCCCCATCCAGATATTTAAATGCTACCACGCCATCTTCATCAATAATTATCTCCTGATTTAAAGTATAGGCGTCGTTCATATCAGGTCTCGGTTTTAATAAATCCAGTATTTTAACAATTATACCCTTATTCTTTGCATAGTCAACTGCCTCGGCAACCTCATTTACGTTTACTCTCCGTGATAATCCGTCGTTTTTTCTTTTCTGTGCTAATTCGTGGATACTCTTCTTAGCTGTGTCCATCTGTGTGTTTACATAAGGAAAGTAGTTGGTTAAAAGATATAAATTCTTATCAGGAATTTCTGAGACAATCCAATCTACAATCTTTTTGTAGCAACAATCCAGATGCCCGGGTAAAAGCAGATGCCGGAGTATAATCCTATTCTTTAGTTGGATAACATTTCTTGTAACCGTCTCAAAGAACTCTGTGCCCTTTGCGATTGTATCTGCACATTCGTTATTACCAAAATGTATATCTGCGATGACATATTCGAAAAATTCGTTTATAATTCGGCTTACTTGTGGTTGAAAATACATATTTGTATAAAAAACCAGTGGTAGTTTTGGTTTTAATTTATCAATTAGTTCAAATATTGTCAAAAGATGCACGCTCGGTTCACCGCCGATAAAACTGACTGTCTTTGGCTTTATCTCCGTAATTTGCTTCCTCACCCGCGCTACAAACTTATTATCTACATTCATAAAGTTTCCATTAGTTTCTGTATAATCTAGTTCAAAATTTTGTTGTTTAGAATTTGGATTTTGGACATTGTTTGGTGTTTGGATTTTGGGATTTGGGATTTTCATCCTTACCAGTGCATTTTCATTAACTACTGAACAAAACGAACACTGTAATGAGCACCCGGCAAAATATATCGCATAGGTCGGTGCAATCTCTTCATTCTCATTGACCAGAACTGTGGTATTAAACACCTTTGAATCCCTGCCTAAGCCACATTTACCCTTTTCATTATTCAATCTGTTTACCCCACATCTTTTGGGGCAAATTGTGCAGGATTCGTACTCCCTCAATATAAGGTCAATTGCTTCAGCCATAATCTCTATTTAAGTATAACCAAAACTTCTCTTATGTCAACCACTTTATGTTTTTTTCTCTATCATTTTGAGTCCCTCGCCTATTGCAAATAAGCAGGACGAAGAATCTCCTTTTCTGCGTCTTTTATTTTTCTCTTCTTGTAATCCAAACAATAAATAATAATCCTTCAAATGCACAACCTATGCTAATTACTGTATAAACCCATTTGGGGCGCAATTCGCTGATACTCACATAAGCCAAATATCCTATCAGGATAGTGATAATCGCCCAAATTCCCCGGACCCGGTTCATCAATCTTTGTTCTTCAAATTTATCCTTCATAATTGGTCCTGTGCTATTTTACTTATATGATTCTTTCAACAAAACCAACCATCATTGCTACTTAAGAAAGGCATCTTCCAAGATATTTCCTTTTTGTAAGGCTTCGGGTCTTCCTTCGGCATATATCGTTCCGAGTTTCATAACATATACCCGGTGTGAAATACTTAATACCTCACGGACATTTTGCTCAACAACCATAACTGTGATGCCCCATTCTTTATTTATCTTCATAATCTTCTCCAATACATCTTTTACTAAGGTAGGAGCAAGTCCGGCTGATGGTTCATCCAGAAGTAAGAGTTCAGGTTGTGTCATAAGAATCATCCCTATTGCCAGCGCCTGCCTCTCACCACCGGAAAGAAGAGCCCCTGTTAATTTCCGTTTTTCATACAATCGCGGAAATAGACGATAAATATCTTCTCTGGTAATCTTACTTCTTTTTTCCATTTTCCATTCTCCATTTTCTATCTTCCCTTCTCCCTTATCCCTTCTCCATTTTCCATCTTCTTTTCTTGTTTCTGCCTTCTTTTCTCTAATCAGTCCCATCTCCAAATTTTCCTCTACAGTCATTGTTCTAAATATTTCACCTCCCTGGATAAAATAACCAAGCCCTCTTCTAATGCGCATATATGGGTCTTCATTGGTAATTTCACTCCCATTGAAGATAACCCTGCCCTGTTTTGCTTTTAAAAAGCCCGATAATACTTTAAGCATAGTTGATTTGCCCGCTCCATTCGGACCAATAAGGGCAACAATCTCTCCTTTGTTAATGGAGATTGAAACTCCGTTCAGAACCTCTTTTTTCCCGTATGATGCGTGGATGTTCTGTGCCAAAAGCATCTCTCTCATCTATCTCCTTCTCTTTTTATATATCTTCCATTTTCTATTTTCAATTTTCCATCTTAAATTCTACAACCCAATATAAATTCTTCTCACTTCTTCATTTCCTAAAACCTCATCAGGAAGACCAAATGCTACGATTGACCCTTCATTCATAAAATATACCCAATCAGAGATACGATAGACCACATTCATATTATGTTCAATAATAATGATTGTTTTATTCGTTTTGGCAAGGTTTTTTATTACCTCCAATATCTTTTCTATCATTGCCGGGTTGACACCCGCGGTTGGTTCGTCAAGAAGAAGTATGTCAAAATCACCATATAAGAGCCTTGCAATGGATAGAAGTTTCTGTTGCCCATAGGAAAGGTCTTCGGCAAATATTCTTTCCTTTTCTTTCAGCCCTACGAATTCTAATATTTCCTCTGCTTCTTTAATAGCTATGTCTTCATCAAGTTTTACCTTTTTCCGCAGGAACAGGGCTTCAAGAGGATTTTCACCAGCAATCCTTCTACCAGTAACAATATTGTCAATGCAGTTCATCTTTTTGAAAATTCTTACATCTTGAAACAGCCGACCAATGCCAAGTCTTGCTATTTCATAAGGTGTCATTCTATCAATTCTAACCTCTTGCAATCCTCCATCATCCATCATCCATCTTCTATTTTCTAACACAATCTCCCCATCATCCGGTTTCAAAAAACCACTGATTAGATTAAAGAGCGTTGTCTTTCCTGCACCATTTGGACCAATAAGGCTTGTTATCATTCCCGGTCTAAATTCAGCTGTCACATTATCCACAGCCTTCAATCCACCAAATGTTTTTGTCAAATTATTTATCCTAAGCATTTTAATCTAACCTATTGCTTTTAACTTCTTCCCTCTATCCTCAATTTTCCATCTTTTATTCTCCATTTCACTCCATCCTATATTCCCCGGCAATACCCTGTGGTCTGGACATCATTAATACGATTAGTACCGCACCATAAATCATCTGCCTGATATTAGGAGCAATTGTATCAGGTATCCCGAGGAATCTTAAAGCCTCAGGAAGAATAATCATAAATATCGTGCCGACAATAGGTCCTTTTAAATTACCAGAACCACCTACAAGCACTATCGCGATAATAAATATTGATTCATCAATGGTGAAACTTGTGGGGTCAATATAGGTAACATAAGTTGCATAAAGTGCGCCTGCTATACCGGCAATCCCGGCAGCAATTGTAAATGCAGATGTCTTGAATAGAGAGGTATTACGCCCCAGTGAGAGAACGACAATCTCATCCTCCCTTATTGCCTTTAAAACCCTGCCAAATGGTGAATTATATAGGTACCAATTAACCAAAATAGTGATACCCGCAAAGATAAGGGAAAGGATGAAGAAGGCAGGGATTGAATCAATCTCAAATCCAAACAGATTTGGTCTTGGTATCCCTGGAATTCCATATGGACCTCTGGTTAATCCTATCCAATTGTAAAGAATACTAAAGATTATTATCTGAAAGCCCAGTGCCGCAAGGACAAAATAATCCCCTTTTAGTCTTAATGATGGGATAGAGACAATGAGTGATACAACCATCGCCATAAAAATTCCCAAGATGAGTGCAGGAAAGAAGTTCCAGCCCAATTTTACCATCAAAAGCGTTGTTGTATACGCACCGATTCCGTAAAAAGCCGCATGGCAGATTGACAATAATCCAGTATATCCTACAAGAAGGTTCAGTGAAAGGGTTAGGATAATATAGATACAAATCATTAATAATATATGTAAAATGTAATTCATAATCTTCTAACCCTCATCCATTCTCCATCTTCAATCTTCTATTTTCAATTCTCATTCCTCCACCCTCTTCTTTGAACCAAATAAACCCTCTGGTCTGAGTATGAGAAAGATTATAAGAATTGCAAATGTTATTGTATTCTGCCATCTTGCTGATATCTGATAGACAACGAGGTTTTGAATAATGCCGAGCAGTAGTCCCCCAATTCCTGCACCAGAAAGAGAGGATATTCCACCTATAATCATACCAACCGCACCATTTAGTATTGCTCCAATTCCAATTTGTGGGTCTATACCAACATCCAGTGCTACAAGGGTTGAGGCAAGGCTAATGAAGCCTGCACCAAATGAACCAGCAATGAATCTGACTCTCTTTATATCCATCCCCATTGCCAGTGCAAGTTTTGGATTATCAATTATGCCCCTTATCTCTCTACCAATTACTGATTTTTTAAGATAGATTAAAAATGCCGGTATAAATAATAGACCTGTTAGTATCTCAAAAATTTGGATCCTGGTGAGGATGATACCCCAGAAACTGAAGGTCTTTTCTATGCCTGGTGAAAGTATCTTCGTTTCATTCCCATAGAAAAGGGCAACAAGATTCACCATAAATATATAGATTCCCAATGAAGATATGAGGGCAATTCCTGGAGAGGCATCTCTTTTATATAAAGGATAGAATATAAAGGATTCGGTGATAGTGGTCAATACTATGCCTGCAAATATGCCGATTATCAGACTGATAAGCGTGGGTAAATTAATAATCTTTGCAAATGTAAAAAATATATAGGCAGAGATTGTATAGGTTGCACCCTGGGCAATATTGAATACCCGTATAGTGCGATAAATCAAGGCAAAACCAAATGCCACAAGTGCATACACCGACCCTTGAGCAATGCCGTTAGCGAGGAATTGGAGTATCATAGTTCTTAGAAGTCAGAAATCAGAAGCCAGATAGAAAAGATATATTTACTTGGCATAAGTTTTCCAGTTATCAAGTAATCCATTGAGCATCTTACCGACCTCCTTGTATCTAAAGGTCAGATTGCTATGTTCTTCTTTGAGTATGTATTTACAATCTAAGGCAAAATCTAACCAAACCTGGGTCTCCTCAGCTGAACCAACAGCATCAATCAATTGTTTTTTGAAAATGTTTTCGTATTTTCTCTTCGCCCATCCTTCAGCAATATTTGCTGGAACAGACCTTGAAGAATCTCTTATTTGGCTTATAAGCGAATACATCTCTTCCTTTGGAAATTTTTTAGTTAAATAGAATATCTCCATTGCCAATTCATATGATTTTTTGTAAACTTCCAAATCTTTATAGCTTCTTATCATCTTTTTCCTCCTTCCCTTACCTCCAATTTCTTAATTCTGACCTCTGCCTTCTGTCCTCTTGCCTCTGTCTTCTGACTTCTTGCTTCTGCCTTCTGTCTTCTGACTTCTTGCTTCTGCCCTCTGACTTCTGTCTTCTTGCTTCTGTCCTCTGCCATCTTGCCTCTGACCTCTGTCTTCTTGCCTCTGCCTTCTTCCTTCTGCTCTCTATCTTCTTGCTTCTGCCTTCTGTCTTCTGCCCTCTACCTTCTGTCACCTTGCCTCCAACAAAGTCTTTATCGTCCCTTTCAACTCAACCAAATTTATCGGTTTTCTTAAGAAATACTCGGCACCAAGATTTAGAGCCTCAACCGCCAGGTCAAATTCTTTATATGCACTCATTATGATAACCTTTGTCTTTGGAAAATTCATCTTCACCCATTCAAGAAAGACCAAGCCATCACGATTATTCGGGTCATCCTCTTTTAATCTTATATCAACGAGCGCAACCTTGATTGATTCACTCATCTTCTCCTTTGCCTCAACAAGAGACATCGCCCTGATTATTTCAAAATCATTTTTGAGGGCATTCTCTAAAGACCTCAAATACTCCTCAATATCATCAACAATCAAAATCTTCTCCATTATTATCTCCTTTTCTCACTCTTTAATTTTCCATTCTCCATCTTCCATTTCTCATCTTCCATTCTCCATCTTCAATCCTCCATAAGTGCAAAATCCGTGCCAGCCTCTTCTATCTTCTTACCTCTGCCTTCTGCCCTCTGTCTTCTGACTTCTGTCTTCTGCCC
>CAYQKL010000045.1:0-15302 GCA_964418185.1 uncultured bacterium | reverse complement strand
GAGTAGCAAGTAGCGATAAAAAATCTGAATTAGAGATTTCAACTCGTTTTTTTACGGGAAAAATTTCCTACTCCTATTATAAGCAGGGGTATAAAGGGTGATCAGGGGGTATCAGCATCAAAGTTAAATTCCAAACAAATTTTGAACTCCAAATCATAGATTTAAGACAAAGACTGAATATTTAAAAAGGGCCATATTTACCCCTCACCCTTGCCCTTTCCCCGCCAATCTTTGTGGCGGGGAAAGGAGATTTGGAGTGGTGCACCAAATTCCGAG
Organism: uncultured bacterium; assembly: GCA_964418185.1. Lineage (GTDB taxonomy): Bacteria > Hydrothermota > Tepidihabitantia > SM23-42 > JAOAFX01 > JAOAFX01. The sequence continues at coordinate 15,026 of CAYQKL010000045.1, read as the reverse complement.
GTCTTCCCTGTATTGACACAGGCAGGTTTTGGGATATAATTAAGTAATGGTTGCAAGCAAATTGATTATTTTTGAGAAATCAATACAGGATTTTATAATTTCTGCGAGGATGGCGGAACTGGCATACGCGCTGGATTTAGGATCCAGTCCCGCAAGGGTTGGGGGTTCAACTCCCCCTCCTCGCATTCTCTGGTTATCTTCAGTTGTGCCGGACATTTGGGAACATATTTAAGAAGGAGGTTTTTTGGACTATCAAATAATCAATGACGGTGAGACCGAAAAGGAGATTGAATTTAATCTTGGCACCCAGGAACTTAATCCCTATATTGAGAATTCCCTTGAGAAATTGAGGGATAAGATTTCAATCAAAGGCTATCGTAAGGGTCGGGCACCGAAAAGTCTAATCCGGACAAGATATTATGATACACTCAAAGCTCAGGCATTGAACGATTTGATAATGGATTCTTACAAAAAGGTCTTACAGGAAAAAAACTGGGAACCTGTTGCAAATCCGGAATTGACCAATCTTGATGATAGTGCAGAGATAAAATTTAGGTTGCGGATTGAAATTTTCCCGAAATTTGAGGTGGATAATTACAAAGGAATTGAATTGTTCAAAGAAGAACCTTTACCAACAGAATATTTGTATGAGCAGACGATTAATCGTCTGAGAGAAAATTATGCTTCAGTTAATGAAACAAGCGAACCCGCGGCAGTGGATGATTTTGTAACAATGGACCTTGAAATCAATGAAGAAAACAAGGTTGTTGATAAGCAATCAGATATTGTGGTGAAGGTTGGAGACCGTAGTTTTCCCGATGACTTGAATCGTGCCCTGGTTGGCGTGAAAAAAGGCGAGAAAAAGGAGGTACAGATTGAAAAGAAAGTATATAAGTTTAAAGTGAAAAAAGTAGAAGAGCGGATACTGCCTCAGATTGACGAAGAGTTTGCCAGGATGCTAAATTTCGGCAGTCTTGAGGAGATGGAAAAGGGTATCAAGGAGATGCTGGAAAAAGAAGAGGCAGAACGTTTGACCGATGAATTGCGCGAAAATCTTGCCCGGGTCATACTTGAACGATTTCAGTTCTCAGTTCCCAGGACACTTGTTGATAGTGAATATCAATTTTTTATCAAAAGCCATAATCTCAATGATAACGACTCAACCCGTGAACGTTTCCTGTCTGTTGCTGAAAAAAGGGCACGCTTCAATCTCATCCTTGATAAGATCGCCCAGAAAGAGGATATCAGGGCAGTGGATGAAGAGGTAAAAAAAGCAGCACAGCGCAATGCCCTTGAATTTGAAAATATTGATGAAGAGGTGCGAGAATACCTGCGTAAGGTTGTTTTGCGGGAAGAAGTTATCAAATTTTTGCTACAAAATGCAAAGGTTGTTCAAAAAGGGAAGATTCTATCACCCGAGGAGGTAAAAAATGCTAACCGTCCCGTTCGTCATTGAACAAACTGGCCGGGGGGAAAGGGCATATGATATATATTCCCGTTTATTGAAAGAGAGGATAATTTTTATTGGCACACCAATTGATGATACAGTTGCCAATCTCGTGATGGCACAACTTTTATTCTTGGAAGCCGAAGATGCTGCCAAAGATATCTTTCTTTATATTAATTCTCCAGGAGGAATTGTCTCATCGGGCCTGGCAATCTATGATACGATGCAGTATATTAAGCCCGCAGTATCAACTATCTGCATTGGTATGGCAGCAAGTATGGCAGCACTTTTGCTGGCAGCAGGTGCCAAAGGCAGAAGATATGCCCTGCCCCATTCGCGGATAATGATCCATCAACCTGAAGGCGCATTTCAGGGTCAGGCTTCAGATATTGAAATTCATGCCCGTGAGGTTCTAAAGATTCGCGAGGTACTGAATAAATTATTTGCCAGTCATACGGGCAAGACAGAAGAAAAAATTGCCAAGGATACCGACCGAAATTATTTTATGTCCGCGGATGAGGCAAAGGACTACGGTATCATTGATGAAGTAATAGTTACGAGAAAGGGATAATCAGGGATAACAGATGAAGATAGTGTGCTCATTCTGCCAGCGACCAAAAACTGCGGTAAGAAGGTTATTCCGGGGCAATCAAGTATATATCTGTGATGAATGTGTAAGGTTGTGTAATGAATTACTTGAGGATGAAAAAAAGACTGCACAACCCCCAAATTTTGTCCTTCCCAAACCTCAGGAGATCAAATCTTTTCTTGACCAGTATGTGATTGGCCAGGACCGCGCGAAAAAGGTGATCTCGGTCGCGGTTTATAATCATTACAAGAGGACGATGATGCCTGATGATGAAATTGAATTGCAGAAGAGTAATATTCTACTTATTGGACCAACCGGAACCGGCAAGACCCTGCTTGCTGAAACCCTTTCCCGATTACTGCATGTGCCCTTCTCAATTTCTGATGCAACGCCACTCACTGAGGCAGGTTATGTGGGTGAAGATGTGGAGAACATATTACTTCGTTTGATTCAGGCGGCAAATTTTGATATTAAGGCGGCTGAGGTAGGTATCATATATCTTGATGAGATTGATAAAATAAGTAGAAAGAGTGATTCACCCTCAATAACCAGGGATGTTTCAGGCGAAGGCGTGCAGCAGGCACTTCTTAAGATTCTTGAAGGAACCATTGCCCATTGTCCACCGCATGGCGGAAGGAAACATCCGGAACAAGAGTATATTCCCATAAATACAAAAAAGATTTTGTTTATCCTGGGCGGAACTTTTGCGGGCATTGAGGAGATCATAATGCGGCGTCTAAGGAAAACAAAAATCGGTTTTCTTACTGATTCAGAAATGAGCGATTTGAGTTATGATGAGATCCTTTCCCGTGTGGAACCCGAGGATTTGATAAAATACGGGATGATCCCGGAATTTGTTGGTCGGGTGCCGGTGATTGCGCCATTCCACAAATTATCAAAACAGGCATTGGTTGAAATTTTGACAAAACCAAAGAATGCTCTACTCAAGCAGTATGCAAAGTATTTTGAAATTGAAGGTATAAAACTTGAGTTTTCTAATGAGGCAATTGAAGAGATTGTCAGCCAGGCAATGAAATATGATACTGGTGCACGGGCATTGAGGTCAATTATGGAAAACCATATGCTTGATATTATGTTCAATCTTCCCAATATTTCTGGGGTAGAAAAGTGTATTATTACAAGAGATGTGCTGGTAAACAATTGCCAGCCCGAGTATATAAAGAGTAGCCGAAGGCGTGCCCTGTAGAGTTTTCGTTTTTATACTATGAATGTTATCCAGCAAATTTACCTAAAAACAGTCAGGTATAGATTATACAAATCATTCAAGTTCCTGGGTGTTAAGAAAAGAGATGTTTTTCTAATATCACCGCCTGGTGAGGTCAAGGGTTTTCTCAAGGTACTTCCCTTTATCGGCGGTATTAGAAAAATAGGCAATGTCATTTTGCTTTTGCCGGAGACATTCGCACCTTACATTGGAATTTTGAAGCCAAATACTTTTCAGACCATCTACTGGAAAAATCCGCCACAGATTCTGACGCGTGAGAGTGATACTCTAAAAAAGGCGTTGAGAAATTATCAATACAACTGGTTGATTGAATTAAATGAGATTGCAAATCTTTCACTTCCGAATCTGGTTGATGTAGAAAAGCGGATTGCCTTTTATAGATCAGAAAACTTTCCTTACTACAATATTCTGATAAAAGATGGAATAGAATCGCTCATCAATTTTTTCCAAATCACATCGGTTGAGCCGGGGACACTGTTTAAGTTTAATAAACTGGAATTGAAGACTATCTCAAAAAAATTGCCCGCCGAGCGTCCTTTATTATTTGTTAATACCACTAAGAACACAATGCCCGAAGGTGTTGAATGGCAGGGCGGTTTGGTTGTATACAACAAGATGGTTGAAAGTGGTGAGGAGGGATGTAAAAGATTATTTCTCTGTGATGCATATTATGGGCCGGATGATGAATTTTGCGAAATTGCCCGCATCTTCAAGAAAGAAATTATAGGACGAATATGACCATAGACGACAGGATAAGTGAATTCATAGCATTGCTGAGCAAGCTGCGATTCCACGATGCGGATATCAAAGAAATTGTCCGACTTTTAGGATCCAGTGTGGCAAGCCGGGGCTGTTTTCTGGTTCTTGATGACCGTGTTGTGTTTCGGCACAAGGTTCCTCAGGAATATCTTATAAGCGGAGATTTTAGTAAAATTGAGCACCGAGTCTTGTCTGATGAACTGGAAATTAGTGGTTTAAAATACAAACTGTATATGCTATTCAGCGAGAGTGATGTCTTGACTGAAGCGCAGGTGCAGAAGTTGCGGAGCTTACTGCATATCATTGCCCAGTTTCTTTCCATTGGGAATCTGGCAAAAGCGAGAATTTCAGAGTTTCAGATAATCAACGAACTCAATTTGAATGTGATAACAACGATGGAGGTTAAGAAGGTAATCTGGTTTGCTGAATCTGCAGCCCAGCGATTGCTTGATACAAAAAAGGTTTATCTTTTTTACTTGATAGAAGACCATCTGGTCTGCCAGCGTGGTAAGCTGTCTATCAAGGTCATACCTGAAGGGGTCTTTAAGTTACTTACCCGGAGCAGGCAGATTATAAAGTTAAACAAGAAAGATAATAAATTTCTAAAATCTTTAATAGGATCCTCGAATGACGGTGTAGTCCTTTTTGTTCCGTTCACCATCAAGAATTTAGTGCGGGGATTTTTTTTGTTAGATGATTTCAATGAAATTCAGGATCAATCCAATGCAGTGATGCGCCTAAAATTCCTGGGTAATCAAGCCGCACTTGCTCTGGAAAGAATTGAGTTATTCCAGGCATTGAACAAAACATTGCAGGAAAGTCGTGGTCTTCAGGAGATAGCGAAACTTTTATTATCACCCTATGAACTGAAATATGTTTTCAATGAATTACTGCGTCGTGCCCAGTTGATTTTGGGTTTTAAAAAGATAATGTGCTCGATCTACGATCCTGTGACTGATTCTTTTGAACGTGTGCACGGTGTGGGGATTTCAACGAGAAAATTCCGTCAGGCAAAAAAAATACATCCGCCCTACAAACTTATCAAATCAATGATGCAGGACCGTTTTCGTATCTCCAATTCATACTATATTCCAAGTGAAGAAGTATTGAGTGATTTACGCGAATATGAGGTATATAAAACTATACCCAGGCAAAAGAGGATCCATAATCTATGGTCGCCCGGTGACCTTCTGATCAGCCCGATCTTTTCCCGCAAGGGCGATATGCTGGGGATATTATCACTGGCTGAACCAATATATAATCAGGTTCCTGATAGAGGTAAAATACGATTGTTAGAAGCCTTCGGTGATTTCCTGGGGCTGGCAATGGAAAATAATCAACTTTTTGCAAAGAATGTCTATCTTTCATATACTGATGACTTAACCGGTGTTTATAACTACCGGTTTCTCAAGGAAAAATTGAATGAATTATTAAGAAAAGAACCGAAGTCTCTTGCGATCGCAATGATTGATCTTGATAGATTTAAAGAATATAATGATCAATTTGGTCATCTTGCAGGCGATTTTATGCTTAAGAAAATTTCTCAAGTGTTGAAGACTGTAGTAAAAGATGGTTATGTTACGCGCTATGGGGGCGATGAGTTTATCATTATTTTGCCGGAAGCAGGTTTACGCGCGGCTCAATATCGGATAAAAAAAGCAAGACAGTTGTTTACTCAGTCAAAATCAGATAGTATCCCGATTGGATTTTCCTGTGGAATTGCGACATATCCAATTGATGGCAGAGATTTTGGAAGTCTTATTGACTGTGCAGATAAGAGGTTATATCAGGAGAAAAGGAAGAAGTATGATGCGGTCCCGCACTAAATCTGATAAGAACATCCTGCCGAGGACAGGGGGATTTACCTCGCGTACACTGATAATATACTTTTTGATCGGCATAGCACTCATTGGTGTTGTAACCTATGTTTATTCGCATTACCTCATTCAACGGATCAAAAAGGAAACCGAGACAACCTCAAGAATCTTTGCCAGTTATGCATCGGGACCAGGTTCAAGTGAAGAAGAATTGCTGGCGCTATTGTTCCGTGAGGTGATTGAGAAGATTGATTTTCCGGTGGTATTGACTGATGCCCAGGGTAAGCCCTATTCTGCAAAGAATGTTTCAGAAACCGATCTAACTAAAGTTGTCCAAATGCTGGATCACGATCACAAGCCAATTCCTATTGTTATCCGGAGTGGTACGGATTCCACATTTGTTGGTTATGTCCATTATGGACTTTCTCCCTTTACGAGGGCATTAAGGATTTTGCCATTTTTGATGACCACTTTTCTTGTTGCCTTTCTCTTTCTGGGTTTCTGGGGCTACCTTATCTATCGTAAGAGTGAAGAAGAAAAGATCTGGTATTCACTCGCCAAAGAGACTGCTCATCAACTGGCAACACCACTTTCCTCACTATCCGGATGGCTGGAGACCCTTAAAAAGAGCATACCTCAGGAGATATACGAAGGTATTGCTGAAGATAGCGAACGAATGAAAGAAGTTCTGGAAAAATTCTCCCGTATTGGGATGCCCGCCAGACTGGTTGAAAAGGACCCGGTGCCCGTGATTCAAAAGGCGGTAAGATACATCAGAAGACGTGCCCATACGCAGATACAGATTATTGAGAATTATCAGCCGTTGCCGTTAATAAGATTTGATGACATACTTCTTGACTGGGCAGTGGAGAATATTTTGAAGAATGGTTTGGATGCAATAGGTTCAAAGCCCGGGATTGTATCAATAAAGACCCAACCAGGTGAAGACGGAGCAGTCATTGAGATTTCTGATACTGGAAGTGGTATAAAAAAAGAAAAAGAGATATTCAAACCCGGTTATACTACAAAGAAATATGGCTGGGGCCTGGGATTGGTTTTAACCAGAAGAATAATTGAGGAATATCATAATGGAAAACTAATTTTGAAGAAGACCGGTCCGGGCGGAACAACCTTTCAAATATTTATTCCAAGGAGCGCAAAATGAAGATTTTATGGATAGATGATGAAATTGACCTATTAAAACCATTTATTTATCTTTTAAATCAAGAGGGTTATGAAGTAAAGACTGCAACCTCTGGTGAAGATGGTATAAGGGTTGCCAACCAGGAGGTCTTTGACCTCGTCTTTCTTGATGAGATAATGCCAGGGGTTGATGGGCTTGAGGTTTTGAAGAGAATAAAACTTGATAATCCACAGCAGGTTGTAGTAATGGTGACCAAAAGTGAGGAAGAATCACTAATGAAACAGGCGTATAGCGGATGGGTTGATGATTATATTACCAAGCCCTTCAGTTTTAATCAAATACTTTCAGTTTTAAATAGAATACTCAAGAGAAGGCATTTGATTGAAGAAAAGATGGCTGAAGAATATGCGGGTCAATTCCGCTCAATTGCCCTTCCTAACGATTTTAATGAATGGGTGGAATACTATCGGAATCTTGTTGCCTGGGACATAAGATTTATGGAATACGGAGGCAGGGAGTTGAAGGAAATTCACGATGAAAGGAAATTCAGCGCCAATGCTGGCTTTGCCAAGTATATAACCTATGAGTATAAGAACTTTGTCAGGGGTAAGGGCCCAATCCTTTCTCATAATCTATGCAATTTGAGTTTATTCCCGGCGCTTAAAAATGGACCCCTGGAGTTTATTATCTTTGATTCTATGAGACTTGATCAGTATTTGAAACTCCAGCCATACCTGCGAGATTTGTTTGAGATAACTACCCAGTACTACTATTCAATCATTCCGTCGGCAACTCCCTATTCGCGAAATAGCATATTTTCTGGTCTTCTTCCCCTTGAAATTCTCCAAAAATATCCCCAGTACTGGCTTTTTGAAGAGAAAGGGCAGAATCGTTTTGAAAGAGAATTGTTTGCCGAATTACTAAAGAGAAATGGGTTAAAGATCAATTTCAGTTTTCATAAACTGTCCACGATTGAAGACATTGAAAAGAATATTCCTAAAATTACAGGTGCCAATAGTGATATTACCATTGTGATTATCAATTTCTTTGACCTATTGTTGCATTCAATTCCAGGCAGGGGAGATATGAAAGGGCTCCTGGATGATGAGCGGGTCCTTTTGAATTTGCTCAGTTACTGGTTTCCAGTTTCACCGATTTTTGAATTATTCAAGGCGATCGCAAGTAGAAAACGGCAAATAATTCTTACCACAGATCACGGATTTATTCATGTTCGCAGACCGACCATCGTATACGGAGGCCGGGAAATTTCTCCTAATTTGAGATATAAGTATGGTCCCGCACTCAGGGCAGACGAGAAGACGGCTTTGATATTAAATAATCCTGGAGAACTATATCTTCCTGCCGAAGATCCTTCGGTCCGTTTTATTATTGCGCGTGAAGACTATTATTTTATATATCCTACCAAACCGACCGAATACGAAAAGGAATTCAAATATACATTTCAACATGGCGGAATATCAATGGAAGAGATGATTCTACCTATTGCATTTATGCAACCACGTTAGACTGCTTCCTCGGGTAATATTGACAGGAAAAGTTTTTGGTATATAATTTAATATGCGGCAGGCAAGGACAAAATTGAAGCGGGTATTATTATCAGAGATTAGAATTATCTACCAAAATGAAGATGGTTTTGTTGACGAGACCTATTCCGGAGCCGGTATTGTAAACTGGGAACCCGCTTATGACCTATACATTGCTGATGATACAATTTTTATCAACATTGAGTTGCCCGGGGTGGATATTCATGATATCACAATCTATGTGGGAAATAATAACCTGATGATCTCTGGAACAAAGAAACCGTTTATGAAGGAAAGTGAAGAAATGAGCCGTAACAATTTGATCTTTCATACCCTTGAAATTTCCTACGGAAAATTTTCCCGTCATATTGACTTTCCTATTCCCATTGAACCAAAAAAGGGAGTTTACAATTTTATTAATGGCGTTTTGCGAATGAAATTTCCTGTTCAAAAAGAACGTGTCATACCCATTGAGGAGGTATAATACGATGGAAGAGAAAGAAATTACCATTCCTGAAGAAATTGGCATAATTCCCATAAAGGGCGGAGTGATCTTCCCTGATCAGATTGTGCCACTGGTAATTCAAACTCAAAAACTTGCCAAGTTAATTGATGAGATATTGACCACAAATAAACTTGCTGGTGCCCTTACTCAACGCAATCCGGATATTGAAGAACCCAAACCCGAGGAGGTTTACGAAATTGGTTGCGTGATACAGATAACAAAAATGTTGAGATTTCCGGATGGCACAATCAGGCTGCTCGTGAAAGGTTTGAGGCGTTTTAAGGTTGTTGAGTATACCCAGGTTGAACCATATTTGCGGGCAAAGATTCAACTCTATCCTGAGGGCTATAAAAAAACGATGTCTCTTGAGGCATTGATGCGTAATGTGAAAACGATGTTCCAGCAACTTGTTTCACTGGCGCCTTATCTTCCGGATGAACTTGGTGCAATTGTGCTGAACATTGATGACCCTGACCGACTTGCCAATTTTGTCACGGGCTATACAAATCTTGAGGCAAATGAAAAACAACAACTTCTTGAAATTATGGATCCCAAAGACCGATTTCTGAGGTTAATTCCGATGCTGCAGAAAGAGATAAGTATTCTGGAACTGGGTGCCAAGATTCGCTCCCAGGTCAAGAATGAATTTGACAAAGGACAGAAGGAATTTTATCTGCGCGAACAATTAAAGGCAATTCAGAAAGAATTGGGTGAAGCCGATGAACACACGCGGGAGATTGAAGAATTGAGAAAGAAGATTAAAGAGGTCAAAATGCCTGAGAATGTAGAAAAGGTTGCCTACAAGGAACTTGACCGACTTGCCAAGATGCCGCCTCAGGCTGCTGAATATACAGTCTCAAGAACCTATCTTGATTGGTTGATCTCGCTGCCCTGGTCCGTAGCGACAAAGGATAATCACGAATTGGTCCGGGCAAAGCGGATACTGGATGAAGACCATTATGATCTGGAAAAAGTGAAGGAGCGGATCCTGGAATACCTCGCAGTGAAAAAATTGAAACCAGACTCAAAGGGAACCATCCTCTGTTTTATTGGACCACCAGGCGTGGGCAAAACATCTCTGGGAAAATCAATTGCCCGGGCACTGGGCAGGAAATTTATCCGTATATCTCTTGGTGGAATAAGGGATGAGGCAGAGATTCGCGGGCATCGCAGGACCTACATAGGTGCCCTGCCCGGAAGGATAATTCAATCCATTAAAACCTGCGGTTCACAGAATCCAGTCTTTATGCTTGATGAGATAGATAAGATCGGCACTGATTTCCGCGGTGATCCATCAAGTGCCCTGTTGGAGGTACTTGACCCGGAACAGAATAGTACATTTTCTGACCATTATCTGGAGGTTCCATTTGACCTCTCAAAGGTAATGTTTATTGCCACGGGTAATTTAATTGACCCAATAATTCCTGCGCTGAAGGACCGAATGGAGATTATTGAATTACCTGGTTATATCTTAGAAGAGAAACTTGAGATTGCACAGAGGTATCTCATTCCCCGTCAGATTTCTGAAAGTGGTTTGAAACCAGAAGTTATTCATTTTGATGAAAGTGCAATAAAGACCATTATCAATAATTATACCCGGGAAGCCGGGGTAAGAAACTTAGAAAGGGAAATTGGTTCAATCTGCCGGAAAGTGGCTAAGAGATTTGCCGAAGGCAAAAAGAAGGCAGTGCATATTGACCACAATAATATTTTTGAGTTTCTCGGACCACCCAAAATTTTTTCTGAAGTCGCAGCGCGCCGAGGAGAAATCGGACTCGCTACTGGTCTTGCCTGGACACCAACTGGTGGGGAGATTATTTTTATTGAATCAATAAAGGTTCGTGGCAAAAAAGGACTTATTCTCACTGGTCTACTCGGTGAGGTGATGAAAGAATCCTGTCAGGCAGCCGTATCATATTTGAAGACCAGATTTGGTAAGTGGGGTATAAAAGAGAACCCTGATGAGTATGATTTACATATTCATATTCCTTCAGGGGCAATTCCCAAAGATGGACCTTCGGCTGGACTTGCAGTTGTGATGTCTCTAACTTCCCTGTTTCGTAATCAGGCAATCGATCCAAAGATTGCCTTTACCGGGGAAATAACTCTTACCGGCAGGGTATTACCTGTGGGTGGTATAAAAGAGAAAGTTATCGCGGCAAAGCGCGCTGGCATTGATAAGATATTTCTGCCGGAAGAGAATAAGAAGGATTTACTTGAAATACCAACCCATGTGAGAAAAGGACTTAAATTCAAATTTGTAAAACGTATTGATTCAGCCCTGAATGAAATCTTCAAAAACTCCCGAAGTATTGGAAAGATGAAATGATACTTGAGTTCTTTTTGTTGATTGCGCTAAAATGGCAGGTATCTTATTTGCCGGTGAGCGATTCTTGTGTCAATATGCAGCTATTTCTGGAAGTCCCTGCTCAATATCTTAAATTTGTTGCCCGGGACTCTTTGTTTCTTGCGTCTTACGAAATTCAGGTAGTGGTATTCGATCAGAAAGGTTATCAGATAGGAGGGGATTACTGGTTCAGGGAAAAGGAAGAAGACAGCATAAATTTTTATGATTCCTTGAGTCTGGTCATCCCTAATTCTGCACGAAGATTTAATTTGCGAGTTATAGATTTGACCGGCGCTGAGATTCTGAACATATATGAAGATATTAGATCTATCAGATTTCTTGCCAATATTCGCTATCGGACAATCAATGACTCGTTAATAATTAGTTTTACAGTGATAAACTCTATGAATATAGAAGGGGAGATTAATGCAAATTTGCAGGAATTGAACCAGAACAAGACATTAAAGAAAGGTATTTATGAAGATACGATAGCCTTTCCGGTGGTGCTATTTGCCAATGGAAAATATGAAGTCAAATTTAAAATGGCGGGGGAAGCCAAATCTTTTGAGGTGCTTACTGTACCGATTGAGATCGACCGACCTTTTTATCTTGATGAAACAACCTGGCAGTTGAAAGTGAGTCAGCTTGAGTACATTGCTACACCGAGTGAATTTGCCCAGTTAAGAAAGGCTGAAATGGGAAAGAGAGATTCAGTCTGGAAGGCATTCTGGAAACAATATGACCCGACACCGAACACTGAATATAATGAAAAAGAAGTGGAGTATTTTGAACGGATTGATTATGCCCAGGAGCATTTTTCCTTTGGTGATAAGGGGTGGCGAAGTGATCGGGGACGTATTTATGTGAAATTTGGTCCACCCGATGAAATTCAATCGCGTCCTTATGAACTTTCTACAAAACCCTACGAAATCTGGTTCTATTATCGCCTTAATCTGAAATTTATCTTTTATGACCGCCACGGCTTTGGAGAATATATTCTTATGAACCCACTGGGTGAGAGAATATGATCTTTTTGTTATCCTTAATCAGTACTGTTAATTTTTATGTTCAGCCTGTTTTATATCACAGTCCTCTGAAATTACAGGATTCGCTTGGCCTTGAGAGTTTTGCTGAGGATATCTTCTTCCTTGAGTTCAACTGCGCTATTCCTTATAATGAACTTACCTACAAAGAAAGTGATGGTAAGATCTTGGCGGATTGTCGTATCGAAATTAAAATTGTAAACAGAGAACATAGCGATTCACTTATCGATTCCTTGTTTCAACGCTACACGATTCCTTCCTTCTCTCAGGCTGCAACAGAGGGAACGACGTTTTATGTTCAGTTTGGAAAATATCTACCGGTGGGTGATTATGAGTATTCAATTACCCTGAATTCCGAAGATAAGAAAGGGGTTGTTCAGGGAACAAGAAAGATTACTGCTGATGATTATTTGATGAGTGACATCCTGATGGCAAAGGCAATTTTTCTGGATACCACCGGTGCTTATCTGACCAAAGGCAATCTGAAAATTATTTCGAATCCTTCCTGCATTTTCAACGAGGGAACCAAAAATCTTTTTGTCTACTATGAACTATATGATATTATTTCCGATACCTCAAAATATCTGATTTGCTACACAATTGTGGATACGACGGGCAAGATTATCAGGAAGATTACCCGAACAATGGAAAAAAACTTTTCCAATCAGGCAATCAATCTGGGCTTCAATATTGAGACATTCAAACCCGGTGATTATGTTTTGAGAATATCAGTTATTGATTCTTCATCAGGCAGGTCATTTGAAAAATCGGTCAATTTCAGAGTAAAAAAGTCCCGAGAGAAGGTTGAATTAACAGAAGAAATGCCGTATTATGATGGCATTGAATATTTTGTAAATTCTCAAGAATACAAACGTTTCTTGGGTTTAGAAGATGAGGGTAGAAAGATGTATCTAAAGAAGTTCTGGGAAAAACACAATTATTATGAGATTTCCCAACGCTATGAATATGCTGATGGACATTTCCAGGAGGGAACAAAACCTGGTTCAAAGACAGATCGGGGTCGTGTATACATCAGATATGGAGCTCCGGACGAAATGGAAAACAAACAATTTGAAGAATCAAAGCCCTATGAATACTGGCAGTACTACAATGGTTTGGAATTCATTTTTGTTGATGTCCGGGGAACCCAGGAATATACACTTGTCTGGACCAATGCCCGGGATGAAAAATCAAAACCGGCATTGTACTATTATCTACCGTTTTTTAAAAGGCAGGAACTTGAAGAAAAAAAGGAGTAGTTATGGAAACAAGAGAACTAAAAGAACAAATTAATGATACATTTGTTGAAAAATTATCACTTTTTTTGCGAACCATAGAAGATATAAAATCTATGATTGCCAAAGACATAGAATGGCATGCCAAAATGTATGATGAAGTGCATTTATTGAGGACTTTGCTTGCTGCTTCAAATCTAACAAAAAAGGAGAACATTGCGCTTTTTGTTGATTCGCAGAACCTCTATTACTCGGCAAAGATGAGTTATGGAGCCAAGGTAAATTACGAGAAACTCCTGCGGTTGATTACCGGGGAAAGAAATCTTGTAAAGGCGTATGCATACATTGTTCAACCACCTGAAGGTGATGTAAAACCTTTTGCCACGAGCCTTGAACACATTGGATACATTGTGAAGATAAAAGATGTGCGCACTCGGGCAGACGGCTCAGCCAAGGCGAACTGGGATATGGGCATTGCCCTTGATATCCTCGGGATAATTGATTATGTTGACACCATTATCCTTGCCTCAGGCGACGGTGATTTTGTGCCGCTTGTTGAATTCGTTCGGAACAAACATAAGCGGGTGGAGATTTTTTCGTTTCCGGAAAACACCGCATATGACCTGAAAGAAAAGGCAGATAGATTTGAACCTCTTGACGATCGGGTAATTCTTTCCTGACCCATCAGTTCAAAAAGATGATTGATTATCATATCCACACTAATCATTCAATTGATGCCCAGGGCAGTATATCAGAATATCTTGAACGGGCAGCCATTTCGGGTCTGAAAGAAATTTGTATCACCAACCATTGTGAATTGGATGACCTGAGGAAAGACAATCTCATAAGGTTCAATGGTGTGATTGAGCCCATAACCCGGGCTGGACTTGTCCGTCTACAGCACGAAATAGTCTCATTAAAGGAACATTATAAAAATAAAGGGTTGAACCTAAGATTTGGGATTGAGGTCGGTTATTTTGATGGTGTTGAAAATAAACTCAACGAAATTATCAAAGACCTAAGATTGGACTATGTTCTCGCTGGTATTCACTGTCTTGACCATATCTGCATTGATAGTTCTAAAGAGTGTAATAGTTATTTTGAAAGGAATTCATCAGAAAGACTGCTTGAAGAATACTTCTCAGCAATGGAAATATTGATTCGCTCAAAGTTGTTTGATACAGTTGCCCATTTTGATGTCTACAAGAAATATGGATTGAGTTTCTATGGTGAGGCAATAAAACAGTTTAACCAGGATAGGGTGTATCATCTCTTTGAACTAATGGCTGAATATGAGGTTGGCCTTGAGATAAATACCGCAGGATTGAGAAGATATGGTGAATTTTATCC
>CAYQKL010000044.1:0-16398 GCA_964418185.1 uncultured bacterium | reverse complement strand
GGTCAGCCAAGAAGGATGCTGGATACAACCAGAGCAGAACGAGAATTTGGATTCAGGGCAAAGACACCATTTTTACAGGGCTTGCAAAAAACCATTGAATGGTATCTCCATTCTGATGCTCCATCATCTGCTTCCTGATTAAGAAGAAAAACCACCTGTAAAGTTGCGGAAAGCGGATTTGATTGCGGGTTTGCATCCTTATGATTTAACCTGCAGGCCGCAGGTGGTGAGGAAGGATTGGAATCCGAAGTATTATCGGATATTGAAGAAGTTTGAAGAACTCACTGGTGTGGGAGGGATTTTAAATACTTCATTTAATTTACATGGTGAGCCGATCGTCTGCTCACCAAAAGATGGGCTTGAGACCTTTATTCATTCCAGCCTTGATGCCCTCACCCTCAACAATTTCTACATTTCCAAAAATTTAAAAATTTCCACCCCCACTTCGTAAGTGTGGTGAAAGTGGGGGAAAGGTAAGAGGGGAGAAGGTGTTCTATAGGTGAAGGGCCGAGTGGTTAGGCTATCAAAAATATTGTGGTGAAGTATTGACTTGAAATTTTTTTTATTTATAATAAGATGATTTTTCACAATAGGAGGCAATATTTATGATATTATTAGAAAGGATAGAGATTAATCCGACAGTTTGTAATGGCAAGCCTGTAATTAAGGGAACGAGAATACCAGTCACTGTTATTCTTGAACGATTGTCTGAAGGTGAATCCTGGGACAAAATTCTTACTGATTATCCGGAATTAACCAGAGATGATATCCATGCGGCTTTACAATATGCAAAGGCGTCGCTTGAACATATAGAGCTTAAAGAGATTAATGTCTGAAAAACTCAGACTATATCTTGATCAGATGCTTGGAGTAGATGTTTTTGAAGCATTGCGCAAAGAAGGATATGATGTTCTACGAAGTTCAGATACCGGTCAAAGCCGTGCAGACGATCAGCAAATACTGCAAAAAGCTATTGCTGAAAATCGCGTACTTATTACACTTGATGAGCATTTTGGCGATTGGGTAGTTTTACCACTCAGCAAACACCCCGGTGTCATTCGTATTAAAGTTCGTCCTGCAACTTCTGATAGGATTATAAGTCTTCTTTTACCTTTTCTGCGAGAATACAAAATGGAGGACTTTAAAGACCGCCTTGTAATACTTTCAGAGAAACGGGTTAAGTGGATTCTTACAGCGTGAAATATGGATTGAGGATAACGACTTCCAACACCACTTATGAAGTAGAGTGATATTGATTTGATTGCGGGTTTGCATCCTTATGATTTGACCTGTCGGCCCCAGGTTGTAAGGAAAGATTGGAATCCGAAGTATTATCGGATATTGAAGAAGTTTGAAGAACTCACTGGTGTGGGAGGGATTTTAAATACTTCATTTAATTTACATGGTGAGCCGATCGTCTGCTCACCAAAAGATGGGCTTGAGACCTTTATTCATTCCAGCCTTGATGCCCTCACCCTCAACAATTTCTACATTTCCAAAAATTTAAAAATTTCCACCCCCACTTCGTAAGTGTGGTGAAAGTTGTTCCACAATTTCTCAATTCCACAATTATGGAATTGTGGAATTGAGGACTACATTGACTTTATCAGAAATTTTTGTAGAATAGGGGATGAGATTGATGAAGAAGATAATTATCCTTGTTGGTGCGCGGCCAAATTTTATGAAGGCAGCACCGGTTTATAATGAACTTAAAAAAATGAAAAGATTTAAGACCTTTATTGTCCATAGTGGTCAACACTATGATAGGGAGATGTCAAAGATATTCTTTGATGAACTCAATCTACCCAAGCCACAGGTTTATTTGGGTGTGGGTTCAGGTTCACATAGTGAGCAGACTGCCAAAGTTATGGTTGAGTTTGAGAAGGTATGTATAAAGGAAAAGCCTGACCTGGTCATTGTTGTTGGTGATGTAAATACCACACTTGCCGGTGCCCTGACTGCAGCAAAATTATGTATCCAGGTTGCGCATATTGAGGCGGGTTTGAGAAGTAATGATCGCACAATGCCTGAGGAGATTAACCGGCTTTTAACGGACCAGATTTCTGATTTTCTTTTTACAACCTGTGAGGATGCAAATAAGAATCTTTTGCACGAGGGTATTCCAGAATATAAGATATTTTTTGTGGGTAATACAATGATTGATACACTTGTGACACATCTTTCTGTGGCACGGAAATTAAAGGTGCGGGAAAAACTCGGTCTGGGTAAGGTTCGTTATGGCATATTGACGCTCCACCGTCCTTCAAATGTTGATGACAAAAGGGTATTCCAGGGGATTCTTGATGCGGTGAGCAATATATCGCGGATTATCCCGATCGTCTTCCCGGTTCATCCCCGGACCTATAATCTCATAGATGATGATATACAGTTTCTGCTCTATGATGATGAATTCAAAAAAGGGATTATATTTATTGAGCCACTCGGTTATCTTGAGTTTTTATCGTTGATGGATAAGGCGACGGTTGTGCTCACTGATTCAGGCGGCATACAGGAGGAGACGACTATTTTAGGTGTTCCCTGTCTTACCCTGCGTCATAATACAGAGAGGCCAATTACGATTACCCAGGGCACAAACTGCCTTGTAGGCACTGACCCTAAAATAATTTTTAAGGAGGCAAGGAGTATCATTGAAAAAGGCTGGAATAGGAAAGAAACCATAAGACCACAATACTGGGATGGAAAGGCGGCTAAACGAATCGCAGATATTTTGAAAAATACTTGAAGGCAGTCTGGTAAATTAAATCCAATAGAAATAGATTTACATTAGAAACGAAGCATCAATTGAACATAGGTGTGGTTGTGCATATATTTTGGCGTGGGAAAATCGCCCTCCATTGCTTCAACCAGATAAAACCACAGATTCTTATAACGATATTCCATACCGACATTTATCCTGCGTTCTTTTAGATTAACATTCTGATTATTGTAGTAAAACTCACGCTGCGTTCCAAAATGCCAGACAAAATTTCCCTCAGGATAAAATTCAAGGTCGAATAAATAGGCATAGACATTGCGTTCATAAAAGAGTGTATCTTCTTCACTTTTGTAATTATAGGTCAAATAAAGATTCGGAACCAATTTTTGACTGATCCGGTATGTAAACTGGATTTCTGGTATAACTTCGAAAATGGTATCTTTGAAATTATCAGTTGAGTCAGTTATTGACTTTGTAGCATACCTGAAGTTATTTAAAAGTCCTATACGAAATTTATTTATATCCTGCCAGAATCTGAGATACCAGGTGTGCGTGTAACCTTTTTCCTGGTATGTTATGGGATCGTCAGTGGATTCAAGCAGATATGATTTACTCAGGGTGAATTCAGTTCGGAATCTGCCGGTTTGCCAGTTTTTGTTCAGTTTTGTTTTTAGTTTTATCGGATATTGTAATCCACGGTAAATTATCTTCTCTTTTCCATTTTCCATATTCTGCAGAGAAAAATTTCGGTCAAAATTCTCCACGAGCAGGAATATTTCGCAAAAATTCAAGTAGTCCCTGCCGTAAAAGTATCCAATGCCAATTTCATCCTCACCCTTGTAGTAATGTGTGGTAATGGATAGAAACAGTCGGCGATTTTCTGCTATTTGAAAAAAAGGCTGAAAATAGTGATTGGATATGTGCTCGTCATAATCACCACGATAATGGTTCTGATAGCGTATTCCGAGTATTTTTGAGAGATATGCCTCGTAACGTAACTCAAGTTCGACATACCAGTTGAGCAGGTCAAGGCAGCCCTGGCTTGTGCGCATACCATTTTTTGTGGAATCAAAGACAAGTTCCCAGGACTGGAAATAGTGGGCAATTTGTTTATCAAGGAGATTCTGGCAGTTAGAGTCTTCAGGTGCATACGCGAAGCCACAGACCATAGACAACAAAAAAATAGCAACAAAATGGTTAATGGTTAAATGTTTGGATTCTGTGAATCGATGATTCTCGCGATGGCGGAACTTAAATTGTTTGACCATCCTGCCCATCACATCATATATTGCAAGGCTACCCTTGAACAAACCTGCCATTTATTGCCTTTACTGCCTTCTTCACCCTTCTTTACCCTTCTTATAGAGGTATATTTCCCCAAATGTCTCATTCTGTTCCACGCATGCCAATCCTTCTTTTACAATTTGAAGCATCCCGAAAAAGTATGAAACAGCAATAGCAGTATTTTTTTTATCCTGTAAGAATTTGAGGAAATTCAGTCTTTCATTTTCTTCAAGAACCCGGTGCAGTTCATTAATCACCTTTTCAATCGGAATCAGTTGCCTTTTTATCAATACTGCATCTTTTTCAGTTGGCCTGAAACTGCGAAAGGCAAGAATAAGACTTGCGAGTTCACCTTCCTCAAGTACGACCGAAGGTTCAACCTTAGAGAATCTCGGAAATTGCTTGTGTGATTCTTGTTCCATATCGCCAAAGGTGCGGGCAATTTCTTTGTATTTCTTGAATTCTTCAATGATCTGCATCAGGGTGATGGGTTTTGTTTCTTCTTCGTCCTCCGGGGTACGGGGTAGGAGTGAACGTATCTTTAACCTGATAAGTATTGCCGCCATCAATAGAAAGTCTGCGGCATCTTCAAGATCTTTGCGTTCAATCTTCTGGATATAGTCGAGATATTCTTCGGCAACCTGGGCAATGGGAATATCAAAGATATCAACCTCTTTTTTCCGGACCAGATAGACAAGCAAGTCAATCGGACCATAGTATATTCCTATATCAATCTTCACACGACAAGTTTAGTCACCAAAAAGGAAATGTCAAGATGTTCATCTGAAACAGGAATAGATGCCAAACTGAGTATTTTTATTGTAGTGGTCAAGCAAGCTTGACATCTTATGCCAAGACTTCGGGTTTTTATCGCGGTTGGAAACCGCTCCTTAAAAAATCGTCTTTCCATGAACGGTGTCGCTGCCCGTATCGTCTGTCGGCATCGTTATTCGGTTGAATTTATTGCTCTTTCCCCTCACCCTTACCCTCTCCCCGCCACAAAGATTGGCGGGGAGAGGAGATTTAGGGTATCGGCACTGGAAGTACCTCGTGGAAAGATCGTTAATCGTTATACGGTTTGGCGGCTCGTATCGTGGATCGGCAATGGGTTGCCTTTCAAAAAAAATTACGAATAACGTTACCTTTTATGACGAAACGGGCATCGTAAGCGTTCAACTCTACCTCTCCTATAGTCAGTAGATAATAGCAAGTGGCGAGAAGAAAAAATGGAGTAGAGACTTATGTCTCAAAATCTCATAGGATTAAAGTCCCTGCGCTCAGAATAACAGGCGAGAATGAAATTTCTTTACTCTTCATAATCCTTGACAGTTTGCGGTTTATGTATATAATAAATGTATGTTGATTATTGTAACTTTTTTATTGTTCACTTTTCCTGGTTCGGCTGACACCTATCGCATTGAACCGGGCGATGTCCTGGAGATTGTGATACTTGGCGAAGAGGAATTATCTCGTGATCTGCTCGTTATGCATAATGGCAATATTACATTCCCTTTGATTGGTGATATTGGAGTTGCTGGACTGAGCACAAATGAAGTGGCTGATACCATAAGCACACTATTGAAAAGGTATTTTGTCCAGCCCCTTGTTTCAGTTATTCTAAAGGGCCCAACCATTTCGACAGTTGCAGTCTATGGTGAGGTTTTGAGGCCTGGTACTGTTCAGTATCAAAGGGGTTTGCGCCTGAGTGACTATGTTGCCCTTGCCGGTGGTCCGACTGATCGTGCAAATCTTAAAAAGGTTAAGGTTGTGCGCAACACTCAGACTGGTGTGCAGGTTTACACAGTCAATCTTGGTGAGATATTAAAAAAGGGCATTGACAGAAATAATTTTGAACTTAAAGCCGGAGATTGGATCTACATTGGCAGGAGATTTGCAATAAACTGGACCTATATTTTACAGGTTGCGACCCTGAGTTTGACAGCAGTTAATCTATATATAACCATTACTCGTTAGTTATGGATAACAATATTGAAAGAGCACCTGAATATGCTTATGAACAGGAAAAGCCCCTGGACCTCAGGGACCTGTGGGTGAAGTTCCTGCGCCGTAGAAAGTTATTTTTTGTTTTTGCAATTCCCATATTCTTTGGAATTTTGATTTTTAGATTATCAAAACCTTATACGCCAATATATCTTTCAAGTTTTGACCTCGGCGTTGCTGAGAATCGGACAGTAGAAGGATTTTTTACTGGTATGGCTGAGACACCGAGTGCTCAGATCGGCACAGTGACCCAGCGACTCATTGCCAATCTGCTCAGTGTTAATATTGCAGAAAAAGTTGTTGATACACTTGGTTTATATACGATTATAAAGAATGGTGGTTCAGAGATTCTTACAGGCACCCGTTTGAAATCTGATTTTACACAGGTTTTGGGCCCGTATCTGCTGAGAACTACTGAGAATGGCTTTACCTTAAAAATTGACGGCGATGTCATTCAGAAAAACTTTGGCGATTATACAAACCTTGGACCACTGGAATTCACTCTTGTGCCGGGACAGAACAATATCACAGGTAAGACCTATTCAGTGACATTTTATCCGAGGCATAGAATGGCACTTGCTTTGCGCAATTCCATATCAGTAAGGGTACTTGAGGCAGACAAAGTGGAAAGGCCGGGTGATAATTCAGGCGTGCCCGTATCTGGAGAGGGTGCGGCAAAAAATATGGTTTCTGCAAAGTCCATATTTCCGGGAATGAATATCATTGGTATCTTGAGAATTGAACTTTACTGGGGAAATAGAGAACAGGCGCTACGAATTGCCCGTGCATTTTCTGAGATTCTTGTGAAGGAAAATATAATGGAAAAGAGCATCCAATTTATTCAATCAAGAAAATTTATTGAATCCCAGCTGGCATTTTATCAGGACCGCTTGAATGAACTTGAGGAGAAGATCAAGGCATTCAAGGAGGTAAAAAAGATCGCAGACTTGAAGGCTTCAACTCAGGCATTGATAAATCAAGTATCTACGCTTGAATCAAGAAAAAATCAACTTGAGATAGAAGAAAACATCCTGATAGACATTAACAATTATCTACTTGCCGATACCCTGAACAAGAATGTCTCCCTGAATATTGCAACGACAATGATCTCTGACCAGGGAATACAGCAATTATATGCCCAATTAATACAGGCAGATGCAGAACTCAAGGGTATATTAAAGGAATACTCTACGATCCACCCCAAGTATGCTGAAATAAAAGCGAAATACGATGGGCTTAAAGAACAACTTAAGGATGAAATCTCAAAGCGGGTTTCCACGATAAAGACTGACATACAGGGTGTTTCAAGTCAGATAAGAAGTCTCCAGATGAAGCTGGAAAACATTCCCGCAGATGAGATTAGCCTTGCTCGTCTTGAAAGAGACCGGGAGACCGCAGAAAAACTTTACACATTCTTTTCAGAAAAACTTGAGGAGACCAGGGTCCAGGAAGCCGGAGTTACCTCGGATATTAAATTGATAAATCCGCCTTTTGTTTCCAGTAGTCCCGTGAACCCACGTCGAACAATTTTGACACTTTTTTTGTCGGTATTTTTTGCTGTGCTTGTTGGCACTGCCGTAGTATTCATTGCAGAATATTTTGATAATACTATTAAAGACCCGGAAGCAATAAAAGAGAAACTCAACCTTGCTATTTACGGTACAATACCGGCAATGCTGAATGCTGAAGAAAAGAAAATAAGACCAAGTTTTAATATTGATTACATCAGGTACGCCCTGTTGAACGGTCTTGGGTTTAAGAATTCTGACCATAGAAGTTCGGAACTGAAAATTGTTGAGGATCGTTCAAGTGCTGAATTTGAGGCATTTCGTAAACTTTCAGTCCATCTTGAATTTGCCCATCCAGAAAAGGAGTACAGGGTGATTTATATTACATCTCCTGGTCCTGAGGATGGCAAGACCTTTGTCTCATTGAATCTCGGTTACGTGTCAGCAACCAAGGGCAAGAAAGTCCTGTTGATTGATACCGATTTCAGGAAAAAACGGGGTCATCTTACTGATATTATAAAACTGAAGAAACAGAAGGGAATATTTGATGTTCTGAGAGAGGAGGCAAGACTTGATGATGTGATTGTTCCATTTGCAGAAATCAATGAGAGTACCCAGAATAATGAAACTAAAGAAACGGATAATATTCCGCTATTTGTTTTACCCATTGGCAATGTGCCCGCAAATCCATTTATCTTTCTTGAATCCGAAAGAATGCATAATATCATTGAAGAATTGAAAAAACAATATAGTTATGTCTTTATAGATGGTTTGCCCTTGCTGTTGTTTGCAGATGCTACATACCTTGCCCGTAATTGTGATGGCGTCTTAATTACTACAATGTATAATAAAACTGACTTCAAGGAACTTGAGAATAGCAAAGAGATTTTGAACTCAGCTCGGGCAGATGTTATTGGTGTGGTTATTAATGGCGCACCGCCAAGGTCAGGGAGTTACTATTATCATTATTATTATAAGTATTATTCAAAGTACTATAAGAAGTAGTCAGGCAGTTGTTTGGTCAGGGCAGAATGTTTGTTCTTAATAAATCGGTCGTTATTTTGAACGCAAAATTTCTGGTTGAGATGCGCAAATTGTATTGAAATAACAAAGGAGGTCTTGTGTATCGCTGGATTGTTTCTGCTATAATTTTGTGCGCTGTTTCTTTACTCTCCTGTACTATGTTTACGACCTCAGGATTGGTTGAAGTCTGTGCAATATACGGTTTTGTAACAGATGAAGAGTATAATCCAATTGAAGGGGTTGAGGTCACCATTGCCGGTCAACAGGATGTTATGGTTTACACTAATTCTGCGGGTTATTACATACTACAGGACTTGCCACCGGGCGACCATAATGTCATATATGCCAGGCCCGGGTATGAGTCAAAGACAGTTTCCTGCAAAGTTGAGAACGGTAAAAAAATAGAACTTGACCAGGTATTGAAGAGGGGAGAGGTAAAAAAAGGTGGTGTGCGGGGAATTATTGCTGACTATCTAACAAATGAACCTCTAATTGCTCAGGTAACGATTATGGAATTGAACCGCACAGTGGCTTCTGAAAAAAATGGTTATTTTGAATTCGCAGATATTCCTGCAGGGACTTATTTATTGAAGGTTCAGGCGATGAACTATGTGTCGTCTCAGACTGACGCTGTGGTGGTTTCAGGAAAGTTCACGGATCTGATGATAAGGATTTTCCGTGAGGGTTCAACGATTGTTTTACAGGGTGTGGAATTTGAATTCAACAGTGCCAAACTGAAACCAGAATCGTGTCCAGTACTTGATGATGCGGCAAGGATTCTGACAATGCATCCTGAGATAGATGTTGAGGTTCGGGGGCACACAGATGACATTGGTTCAGATGCTTATAATCTTAAATTATCTCAGAAAAGGGCAGAGTCAGTTCGGCAGTATTTAATAGATGTCCATATGATTGAACCGGTCCGTTTGATTCCTGTGGGCTATGGAGAAAGAAGACCCATTGCAGATAATACTACAGAAGAGGGAAGGAAGAAAAACCGTCGGGTAGAGTTTTTGATACTGGAGGAAAAAGAATAAAGAGGTTAGTTTTAATTGACATCGGACAACTGAACTATTGACAATATAGAAATTATCGGTATAATATACTATAGAGACAAAAGAGAAAAAGGGGGCGTTATGAGACTTAAATCTATAGGTTTTTGTCTGTTCATCCCTTTGTTTATTTTTTCTGGGGTGATTACAAAGGAATTTGTTTTTTCACGACAGGATTTGGTTTTTACAAAAATTGATGGATACGATTTGATAATGTATCCTGGAAATCTGAATACTTCAGAAATAGGTGCACCGATTTTGCCGTTTTCAAGTTTCTATTTTGTTATTCCACCAGATGCAGAAATCACAAATGTTGAGATAATCTCCTCAGAAAGGGAAGAACTACCTGGTACTTTTGTACCATATCCCTGTCAGGCAGTCAGACCATTCTCAGTTGTTGAGATACCTGAATTTGTTGAGCCAGACTTAGGAATCTATTCCGCGATAAAACCATATCCAGTTGAGATTGTAGAAAGAATATCAAGTGGTTGCCTTGCTGGCTTTCGTATTGCAGGCCTGAATGTTTTTCCTGTCCAGTACATTGGAGCGGGCAAGAAACTCATATTCCATAATAAGATAAAAGTGAATATCTATTATGAGACGAATGTCTATGAACCAACAAAACTTTCTTCAAGCCAGGTTGAATTGTTCAGCAGAGAGGTGGCAAATATTGTTTTCAATCCGGAAATGGTTGGTTTATACAAGCCCTTGGTCCAGGATTTGCGTGGTGATGAGATTGATTATTTGATTATTACGAGTCCTTCACTGAAGACAAACTGGAATGCCCTGATAGACTGGAAGACGAAAAAGGGGTTGAAGACAAAGGTGATTGGAACAGATTCTATCTATGCACAGTATTCAGGCAGGGACAACCAGGAAAAGATAAGAAATTGTATTAAAGACTACTGGCAGAATAAGGGACTCAAATATGTATTACTTGGTGGTGATGATTTTATTGTGCCGGATAGAAAGACCCGTCTTGTGATTGAAGAAAGCACAATCACTGGTAGCATTCCTACTGATATGTATTACGCAGATTTACAGTGGTCCTGGGATGGAAATAATAATAACTATTTTGGTGAGATGGGTGATACAGTTGACTTATTTTTTGACCTTTATGTAGGACGTGCACCAGTGGACAATGCTACAAATATCAATACCTTTATTAATAAAGACACAATATTTGAGAAGCGACCCGATACCAATTATGTCAGGACACTGCTCCTGCCTTCAGAGATGCTCTTCAGTCCATATCACGGACGTGTGATCAATAATATCATTCACGGTTATTATCCTTCTACCTGGAAGCGTTCAAAACTTGAAGACCCACCTTCAAATGCAGTGCGTGATTCTTTGAATGTTGGTTATCAGTTCTGCCATGTGGCTGACCATGGAAGTCCAACGAGTATGACTGTTTTCAGTATGTCCCAGATCCCCACGCTTACGAATGGTATAAAATATAATGTGATGAATGGCATAAACTGCGATTGTGGCAGTTTTGATGGAAAGGATTGTATTGCCGAGAGTCTGGTGAATTATCCGAATGGCGGTTGCATTGCAACGATACTAAATTCGCGTTATGGACTTGGTTATCCACCGGGCTTGGGTCCTTCAGAAATGCTTGACCTGGAACTATTCAAGAATTTTATCAATAATATCAATGAACTTGGAATTGCCCTTGCGACTGCCAAGAACAACCTGCGCAATCTCGCAATGAGCCAGGCACCGACCAGATGGTGTGTATATGAACTCACCCTATTTGGTGACCCAAATGCGAGTATCTATACACAAAAACCAAGGACCCTTACAGTCACGCATTCTGGTTCAATCCCTGCCGGACCGCAGATGTTCAGGGTTATGGTTATGGTCTCAGGACAGCCTTTGAAAAATGCCCTTGTCTGTGTAATGAAAGGCACTGAAGTCTATTCTGCTGGCAGGACAAATTCTTCAGGCTGGATTGACCTCTTTGTCTATCCTGCTACGAGTGGAACAATGAGTGTTACAGTAACGGCTCCGGATTGCAAACCCTATGAAGGAACCTGTTCAGTATCAGGTAGTTCCTCACAACCGTGTATTACCTATCAGTCACACAAAATCTTTGATCAATCAGGCAATAACAATGGTAAACTTGACCCTGGTGAGACCGTGAGATTGCGGGCGATCCTGAAAAATCAAGGGAATGTGAATGCAACAAATGTAAATGGAACATTACGCACATCAAATCCATTTATTACATTGCTTGATTCAGTCTCTTTTTATAATAATATCGCAATTAATGACAGTGCTGGTGGTGATTCATTTATCATCTCAGTCTCACCTAATACGCCACAGGGAACTGAGGTTGAATTTCTGGTGAATACCACATCAAATCAGGGAAACTGGACACCGTTCTTCAAGGCAATGGTAGGAGTACCACCAGAGCCAAGGAGGATATGGGCTGACCATGATACAGGTGTCTGTGCATTTACGGTCACAACCAATGGTAGTTTTGGGACCACCTATCCTTATGGTGAGGGTTCGGGATTTAAATATTCAAAACTCGCATCCTATGGTTGCCTGTATTATGGTAGTATGGTCTGTGGAATTGACCCAGCTTATATTGTGGACCGATTCTATGGACCTCCAAATTCATCCACCATCAATCAGGATTTCAAGATCCTTGATACCTTAAAATCCTTGATTCCGCCATTAAAGGCAGAGGAAGAATACCAGGCATTATACAGTGATTCAGGACATCCAGCACCAAAGGGCTTGGTTGTGAAACAATGGAGCCTCTCTTTATCTCCACCAGGCTATGATGACTGGGTTATTGTCTGCTTCTATTACTACAATTATGGGGCAAGCTCGATAAACAATTTTTACTCGGGTATGATGTTTGATTTTGATGTCTATAACAGTGTCAACAACATTGTCCGTTCAGATAGTATCAGAAGATTTATCTATATGCTAAGATCCACGAGTTCACAAAAGCCCACTGTGGGTATAAGGATTCTTGAACCAAAACTGGCACGAAATCTCTCGGCGATAAACCACGCCCAGTATGTAACACCGTCCAGTATGATGTCAGAGGTTATCAAGGATAGTTTTCTCACGGGTAAGAAGAAAGTGCCCAGCAGCACGAGCACGACAAACTGGTCAATTATTGCCTCCACCGGACCATTTAATATTCCGGTCGGTCAATACTACAGGGTTGCCTATGCAATTGTGGGCGGGAATGATACTACAATTGCCAAAGTCAATTCAGACAGTGCCCAGTCCTGGTGGGACAGATTTGTTGGTGTGACCTCTGAACCAGACTACTTTGATATTAAGCATTCAGTTATGGTGAATATCATTCCGAATCCCGCAACTGGAAAAATCAGTCTGTATTATCATACGATGAAACTTGAGTATGTTGAAATAAGCCTCTACGATATTTCGGGAAGGTTGGTGGACGATATATTCCGCGGTGAATTACAGGGAGCTGGTAATCTTGCTTATCGTTCCTCAAAATTGGCAACCAGTGTTTATTTTGTTAAGGTGAAAAATGGAGAAAGAGTTGAATACAATAAAATAATTTATTTCAAGTAAATAGATAACATTTTTTTCCATACGGATGACTCTCGTATGAACGTATCAAAAGGAGGATAGATTATGAAAACAATTGTTGGATTGATATTTCTGCTCTTTTTAAATATGACCTCTGTTTCAGGGCAGTGGAACAGGACGCTTGTGGGAACGGCTCCGAATGTGCTCAATTTGATTCGTGTCGGTGATGGAAGAAATGACGGTGTCCAGAGAGTCTATGCTATCTGTGAAGATGCCAATGTCTATGAATGGACATATACAGGCACAGGTTGGACCAGAGTAAGTCTGGGTGCAATGCCTGGTTCAGGATGGTGTCTTGGTATTGATATTGGTAAAGGTAAGAATGATGGATTGAACCGGGTTTATGCAACGAGGATTGATGGCAATATTCATGAATATTTTTACAATGGAACTCAATGGGTTAGAACGAGTCTGGGCAATCCAAATTCAACGATCTACGGTGTGTGTGTTGGAACGGGTAGAAATGATGGGATAAATCGTGTTTATGCAAGTGGTGACGGTGTGCCGCCGGTTGAATATGCCTGGTCTGGTTCGGTCTGGTTAAAAGACACTGTGGAATCAGCAAATCTTCAGCAGTGGCTGCCAACAGTTGGACCGGGCAGGAATGATGGAGTGCAGAGGCTATATTTGCCCAATTCTATGGGTTCGGTTCGGACTGTGGCAGAATATACCTGGAATGGTACGGCATTTGTAAGAAATGATCTACCATCAGTTACGGGGAATCCACTTTCAATTGCCATCGGCGCTGGCAGGAATGATGTTATAAATCGTATCTATTGTAGTTCTCGAACAAAGGTATATGAATTTACCTATCAGTCAGGAACCTGGCAGGTTGTTGATATTTTGCCTGGTTATAACGATGAAGCAAGGTATAATATTACTACAGGTAAGACAAAGATTGATGGAAAGAACAGAGTTTATGTCTCTTGTTCTGGTACTCAATTTATTGAGATCTCCTGGTCTGGAACCGCCTGGGTTGATACAGTTATTGACGCAGTATCTGCGGCAACCTGTGGCATTGCCATAGGAAGGGGAAGGAATGATGATACTGTAAGAATCTATGGATGTAATCGCAATGGTGAAGTCTGGGAATTTACCCATGACCAACCTTATGTAGCAATTGAGGAAGAAACTGATTTTCTGTTGCCTCCTTTAAAGGAGGTAATTTCTCTTTTGCCAAACCCTTGCCGGAATCATCTTTCCATTGAATACAGGATTGCGAACAATGCCAATGTCCGCCTTTCAGTATATGACCTTCAAGGTAAAGAGGTAAGATGTCTACTGAATGAAGTAATGAATTCAGGATTTCACACTGCAGAATGGGATTGTCTGGATGGATATGGCAGAAGACTTTCACCAGGAATGTATTTCATAATGCTCGATGCTGATAAGCAGGTTTCAAAAAAATGTGTTATTCTGGGTAGATAGATATAGATCAAAATTTACCCCTTGCTTGACTTTCAAGAAAAAATAAGGATAATAGATAAATTGAAAGGAGGTTTTATGTTCAAAATTCTATCAAGCATTGTGCTTTTATGTGCATTTGTCTTTGCATTTGGTGGCAGGGCAGAGGTGCCGAAGCCGCCAGATGGAGATATCAAAAAAATTGTTGATGGCAATAACCGATTTTGTTTTGAACTTTATAAAAACCTGACTGAAAAAGAATCAGGTAATATTTTCTATTCGCCATTCAGTATAACGATGGCAATGGCAATGCTGTTTGAGGGTGCGAAGGGATGGGTTGCAAGTGAGATGCAGAGTGTTTTTGGATTTCCACAGGATAATAGAATCCGTCAGGGTACATTCATGGCTCTATACCAACAGTTGAACAAGAAAAATGCGAAATACAAGCTTAGGGTTGCTAATGCACTCTGGGTGCAGAAGGATTATCCACTTCTGCAAACCTATTTAAAGAATATTGAAAAATATTATGATGGTTATGCACAGAATGTCGATTTTATTGGTGCTGCTGAACAGGCACGGCAGACCATTAATAAATGGGTGGAGAAAAAGACCAATGATAAGATAAAAGATCTATTTCCCCCAGGTTCCCTGGATGCAAATTCTCGTCTGGTTATCACCAATGCAGTATATTTCAAAGGCACCTGGGTAAAGCAGTTTGACAAAAAACTTACTGCAGAAGAAGATTTCTGGGTAACAGAAACAAAGTCAATAAAAGTGCCAATGATGAGAAGGGCTGACCCAGAGGCAGTATACAATTATGCTGAAACCGAAGATCTGCAAATACTTGAACTCCCCTATGAAGGCGATGATTTATCAATGATGATTATTCTGCCGCGTAGTAAGAATATTGGTTCGGTAGATAAGGATTTAAACTGGGAGAGAATTGAGGAATTGAAGGCGATTCTGTCGCCAAGAAGGGTGGAAGTCTATCTTCCTCGTTTTACTTTCAAGACAAAATACAATTTGACTGTGAACCTTTCCCAGCTTGGTATGCCCAATGCCTTTGCTCCACATTGTGATTTTTCAGGAATAGATGGAACAAAAAATCTCTATGTCAAAGCAGTTGTACATCAGGCATTTGTTGATGTTAATGAAGAAGGAACTGAAGCCGCAGCCGCCACGGGTGTGGTGGTGGGCATAACCTCAGTCGGACCACAGATTCCCGTATTCAGGGCAGACCATCCATTCATTTTTGTAATACAGGAGAAAACCACCGGTAATATTCTTTTCATCGGCAGGGTCGTTAAGCCGGAGGCATAAAAGACGATTATTTAAATTAAGATGTTTATTGTGGAAGAAAAGATTGATATTGGTGAGATCATATGAAAAATATCTGTATACTCGTTGCCTCTGAAAGAAGAAATGGTAATTGTCACCTCCTTGCAAGATTTGCCGATAAATATATAAAAGAGAGAGGAAATGAATCTAAGATTGTATATCTGAAGGATTTTGAAATAAGGCAATGCCAGGGTTGTATGTCCTGTGTCTTTAAAGATATGAAGTGTAAGTTGGATGATGACCTTTATAAACTCGCTGACGCAATAATAAAGTCAGATGCATTGATCTTGCTGGCACCGACCTATGTGCTTACAGTTCCAGGAAAACTGAAGGTCTTTCTTGATAGATTCTTATGCCTTTATCCAATGATTAGAGACAATTTAGAAAAACCTGCCTTAAGTATTGGTGTATCTTCACCCATTGATTGGAATCAATTCCAGTTGCCAATGATGAACATATTACTGCTTGCATTAGGGCTCAGGGT
>CAYQKL010000043.1:0-17200 GCA_964418185.1 uncultured bacterium | reverse complement strand
TTGTATGGGATACTATTAGTGCAGGTGATATGATTGTTAAAATTCTATTTAAAGGAGTGTGAGAAAAGTGTTACGGCTTTATAAAGGAGGTATTGTGCCATTTTTGGAAATCAATCTCTTGCAGGTAGTTGATGGTGGAAAGAAAAAACTCTTGATTGCCTGGTTTTTCGCAAAATGATACAAAAGAGTAAAAAAATTCTTTTGACCGGTGCGGCTGGTTTTATCGGATACAAAACCGCTGAATTCCTTCTGGATAAAAGATATTTAGTATTTGGGGTTGATAATCTTAATGATTATTATGATGTGCGACTAAAGGAATGGCGCCTGGAACAATTGAAAAAATATGATAATTTTGATTTTACAAAAATTGATATTGAAGATTACGAGGCACTAAGAAGACTTTTTGCGAGGGTAAAGAATTTTGAAGCAGTAATAAATCTTGCTGCCCGTGCAGGCGTTCGTTATAGTATAAAAAACCCTAAGGTCTATATGACAACGAATGCCCTTGGGACATTGAATCTATTGGAGTTGATGAAGGAGTATGATATTAAAAAGATGGTCCTTGCTTCAACTTCTTCACTCTATGCAGGACAAAAAATGCCTTTCAAAGAAGACCTTGCCGTAAACACCCCGATTTCACCTTATGCGGCGTCAAAAAAGGCAGCAGAATCAATTGCTTATACTTATCATTACCTGCATAATATGGATATCGTTATTTTGCGTTATTTTACGGTCTATGGACCGGCAGGCCGTCCTGATATGAGTGTATTTAGATTTATCAGGTGGATTGATGAAGGGAAAGAGTTGATTCTTTATGGTGATGGAACCCAGAGCCGGGATTTTACCTATGTTGATGATATTGCTGATGGGACGGTAAAGGCGCTTGGAATAAAAGGTTACGAGATAATAAATCTTGGCAATAGCACACCCCACAGCATCAATGAGTTGATATCCATAATTGAAAAGAGATTTGGTAAAAAAGCAAAGGTTGTTAAGCGACCATTTGCCAGTGCAGATTTGAGGGCAACCTGGGCAGATATAAAGAAGGCGAGGCTCTTGATGGGCTGGAAACCAGTGATTGGGTTTGAAGAAGGAATAGAAAGAACCATAAATTGGTATGAACAACAGATTCAGTGGCTAAAGAATATTTTAATAGATATATCAAAATAACTATTGACAAAGACCATTTTTGGTATATAATTTATAATAGACTGAGTTAAACAGGGAAAATAGTCGACCCCCTATTATTCCTTGAAAGGAGGCTGTTCAGAGGAGGAGTCTATGGAAGTAGTTAATGGGGTAATGTGCAATATTGCCCAGGTGAGGGATAAAGGCAATACGGAAGAAGATAGAGAGCATATCGCGAAGCGGATTTTTGATATTTCTTTAAGCGGGTTCGGATTGATTCTGTCTTCCTGGTTATGGGCATTGATCTGGATTGGAATCTGGTTTGAGGATGGTTCACCCTGTTGTATAAAGCAATTTAGAATTGGAAAGAATGGCAGAAAATTCAAGGTGATAAAATTCCGCTCAATGCTTAAAACTACGCTCAAGGAGAGGATTAATATTCAGGCATCTGAAGATGATCCGAGGATTACATTTGTGGGAAGGATTTTGCGCAAGACTGCCCTGGATGAATTACCCCAGTTGATAAGTATTCTGCTCGGGGATATGAGTTTTGTCGGTCCAAGGGCGCTTTTGCCTGCTGAGGTTGAAAATAATGATTGTTATCTGCATATCTCGGAAATCCCCGGGTATGAGCAAAGGATAAAGATAAAACCTGGACTAACTGGTATTGCCCAGATTTTTGCTCCGCGTGATCTACCCAGGCGGCATAAGTTTAAATATGATCTGCTATATGCCCGCAAGAGGAGTTTTTCCCTCGATTTGAAATTGATAATTATCTCTTTTTTGATAACCTTTAAGGGAACCTGGGAAAGAAAACGTAACAAATTGAGTTTTTTAAAGAGTGCAAAATGGGGCTTGACAAAATAGAAATTTTTATTATAATATATAATAGAATTGGAGTAGGCGGTGAGATTAATTGTTTTCATAGCTAAGGAGGTGTTATGATAATAGTTTATTTGGTGATTGTTTCGCAGTTGTGTCGCACATCTGGTTATCTTGATATTCCCACTGTTCCTCAATACGATATCAAGGGAATGTGGGGAGTAACTACAATGTTTTCTTTTCCAATGTACACAGATGACCCTAATCCTAATGACAGCGTTTTTGTTGACCCCAAGGATTTCTCAATGGCATTCAAATATGGTTTTGGCAGAGGCGAGTTTGCGATTTCAATGTTTACACCGACGACCTGGGTGGCAAGTGTAAGTTATCTGCTAAAAGAGGCAAAAGGAGGAGGGACTGCCTGGTTCTGTGGAGTTGATGATATCTCCTATGCGAAACATATCTCAACTGTAGGCGCGGGTGGTAATGATGGTACAATTGAAGAAATAAGTTATCACAGGAATATGAATGGCAGACCCTGGGAATTATTCTCAAGTTATATTGCAATGCAAAAGTATTTTGGCAAGATTGCAAATTTTGTCCTCGGTCTTGGAAGAGGCAGGTTTGTTGGTTATGGATGGCGCAGCCATATCTTTAATACTGATTTCCTTGTGCTTGGCGAAGACTATGCGACTAAAGACCATTCCTGGTGGGCATTTGGGCTGTTTATGGGCGGTGCATTGAATTTCCCATTTGGACTTGATATGTCAGTAGAAATGGATGGCAGGGATGCCAATATCGGGTTGAAATATCATTTTCCCGTAGTCACCGCTACAATTGCCTTGTGTAAAGTTGAATATCTGGGACATTTCAGACCCTGGTCTCCGCGCTGGACATTTGGTCTTGAAGGCAACAATCGTAGTGCTGTGTCTGCACCAAAGGTCGGTTCAATTGAATGTGTGATTAAGGATCAGACTTCAAAGGAATTATTACCCAACTGCATCGTTGACATAAAAGAGATTAATAAGCGGTATCGGGCACCAGCCGGGACATTTAATTTGAGTTTGCCAGCAGGCAATTACACAATAGCGGTCAGCACTGCGAATTATGTTGACTATATTGCCAAGATCAGTGTAAAGCCAGGCGTGAAAAGCAAACTTGTTTTCAATTTGAAAAAGACAGAAGAAGCCATACAGCGTGAGATCGCAGCGATGGAAAGGGAGAAGAGCATAAAGACTTATCTGTCTCAGGGGAAGATTTACTTTTCCGAAGGCAATCTAAAAGAAGCGAAGAAGGCATTTGAAATGGTGCTCTCTCTTGATCCGGACAATACTGAGGCAAAGGATTATCTGGGGAATATTGAGACACGCAGAACTGAATTGATTAATGCCTACCTTACTGAGGCGCGCAATAGAGAAAAGGCGAATGATTTTACAAAGGCAATTGAGTTTTATCAAAAGGTTCTTGACCTTGACCCACAGAATACTGAGTCAAATGATGCAATTACCCGGTTAAAGGCAAAGGTGACGCAGGAAAAGAAACCTCCAACTACCACCAAGCCAAAAGAACCCGAGAAGAAAGTAACTGCAGCGGAGATTGAGGGGTTGTATAAAAAGGGAGTCAGTTATTTCTCGGCTAATAATTTTGATGAGGCGTTAAAGGTTTTCAATCAGGTACTTGCTCTTGATCCAAATCACAAGGGTGCAAAAGATTATAAGAAGAGAACCGAAGCACGATTAAAGGTTTTAAAGGGTGGTGAATAGCAGAAAATACTATAATGAATCGAGAAAAAGTGCCTGCCTTCGGCAGGCACTTTTTTTGACATTGACATCTATCAATTTTTGTGTAAAATGATAATGATTTATTATGTTCAAATACTACCTTCTGTTTATTTATGAAAGGAGCACAGATGGCCTGGTCAGGTAAAAACCATCTGGATAACCTTGAAGAGGTTCTTATGAATCTCCAGTGGCTGATCCAACCTGACACGGTTATCACTGAACTCCCTTATGACCTGGAATTTTTGAAAAGACCCGATGTGGAGATGTTTGCTGAATGGTGTTTCGGGGCAGTGAGCAAACAGGAACTGGACGAGGGTAAGTACACCATCAATAAATACCTTATTAAGTTTTTTATTGATAAAACATATCCTGATTTGTCAGATGTGAGTAAAAAGGAGAAGATTGATAGAATCATCCAGGATATTCACAAGTTTCTCAAGAAACCCCCGTATGAACCAATCTATTTTAATAGTGAAAATATTGAGAAAATCCTTGAAGAGACAAATAATAAACCCGGGGAGACCCATGTAGATAAGACGAAACGACGGATAAAAGTAGCCATTTCTTTACGTTGGCTCCAAAATAAAGGTCTTTATAAAACCTTGACCGAGGGAACGAGGCAATATATACGTCGGCTTGGAGATTTATACGGCCTCTTGAACCAAAAGCAGAACATTGATACCACTTTTTTGCATAATTATGCAGTTCCAGCCGATGACCTATCAAAACTAATAGATGATTATGAGACGAAGATTGAACTGACATTGCTGACTGCGGATCAGGAGATAAAAAAGGCAAAACAAAGGATAGGGGGTATTAATTATAATGGTCTCGGCGTGGTCAGGGAGCCACTTAACAGATTGAAGAAATTTACTGAAAAAAAAGATGCTGAAGACTATGATGAACTGGAACGATTTAAGGATTCAGTATTCATAACAATAATTCTAAATTATATCAAGGATCCATATATTCAGAATACACCTGATGCTAAGAGCGTGATAAAACATGTGGTTCCTATTTATGTAAAGTTCAAGAATCTTGATGTATAAAATTGCATAATTGTTGACATTTTATTATTTTTATGTATACTGATAAATTGATGAAAAAGGGCTTTCTCATCCTTGAAGACAAGACCATAGTCAAAGGAATAGGATTGGGCGCGGAAAAGATTGTTTATGGCGAACTGGTCTTTAATACCGCAATGTCGGGTTATGAAGAGTCATTTACTGACCCATCGTATGCAGGACAGATTCTGTTGATGACTTACCCTTTGATCGGTAATTATGGATTCAATACAAAATATAAACAATCAAATTCAGTGAAGATTCGCGGGCTTGTTGTAAAAGAGCCCGCTTTTTTTTCATCTCGTAATTGTAGAATGATTGAATACCTGTTGCAGAATGACTTGCCTTGTTTGTGGAATGTTGACACGCGGCGTCTGACACTGAAATTGAGGTATTTCGGTACGATGAAGGCAATGCTGGTAGTTACTTCCAGACATGTTAATCCTGTTTTGTTGTCAAAGAGACTATTGAAAACTCCACACCCCCACAGGAAAAACCTGGTTGCCAAGGTTTCCTGCAAGAAAATAATCATACACAGAAGCCATAATAACAGGCGCGTTGTGCTAATTGATTGTGGTGTTAAGAAAAATATTATTAAGAACCTTCAAAGATATTTTACGGTAGTTCAGGTCCCTTACAATACGGACCTCGGCACGATAAAAAGATTAAAACCTTCAGGCATTGTTATTTCTAATGGTCCGGGCAATCCCGAGCATCCCGCAGTTGTGAATTCAACAGTAAGGGTAATTAGAGAATTGATAAAGATGGGTTATCCTGTGTTCGGGATATGTTTAGGTCATCAAATTCTTGGACTCGCTCTGGGTTTGAAAACTTACAAAATGAAATTTGGTCATCGTGGATATAATCATCCAGTAAAATGTCTGGAGAACAAACGGATTTATATTACCTCCCAAAATCACGGATATGCCTTGAAAATGGATGGTACGAATAAGAATAGTATTATTGATTGGATCAACCTAAATGATGGAACGATTGAAGGTTTACACCATCGTTCGCATCCGGTTTTTTCAGTTCAATTTCATCCTGAAGCATCCCCTGGTCCTAACGATACTTTATTCTTATTTGAAAAATTCAGCAAGATCATAGATGCCAGGTCGCAAAGATATTGATAAGGTTCTGATTATTGGTTCTGGCCCGATCGTAATTGGGCAGGCGGCTGAATTTGATTTTTCTGGTTCTCAGGCAAGCAGGTCATTAAGGGAAGAGGGATACAAGACAGTTATTGTAAATTCCAATCCGGCAACAATACAGACTGATCTTGAGACTGCGGACATTGTGTATATTGAACCCCTGAATATTGAGGTCCTGGAGCAGATAATCAGAAAGGAAAGACCACAGGGGCTACTCCCAGGTTTTGGTGGACAAACTGGATTGAATCTATCTTATGAACTGGCACGCCAGGGGATACTTGAGAAATTCAAAGTAGAATTACTCGGCTCAAATCTCCAGACGATTGAAATGGCGGAAAATCGAGATTATTTTCGTGCGCTAATGAACAGAATTGGTGAACCGATTCCACGCAGTTTTGCCGTGCATAATTTTGATGAAGCACGCCATGTTTTAAAAGATATGAATTTCCCGTTATTAATTAGGCCTGCTTACACACTCGGAGGAACAGGAAGCAGTGTCGTATATGATGGAGACCAATTTTATGAGGCTGTTATGACTGGTTTGATCCGCTCGCCGATCAGACAGGTCCTAATTGAAGAGAGTGTTTTGGGCTGGAAAGAATATGAATATGAGGTAATGCGCGATAATGACGATAATTGTATTATCATCTGCAGTATGGAAAATATCGATCCGATGGGAATACATACGGGAGAAAGTATGGTCGTTGCCCCTGCCCAGACATTGACTGATAAAGAGTATCAGATATTGCGCAGTGCTGCGATAAAAATTATCCGTGCATTAAAGATTGCAGGTGGATGTAATATACAATTTGCAGTAAATCCAGAAAAATGGGAATACCGGGTCATTGAAGTCAATCCCAGGGTTTCTCGTTCATCCGCCCTTGCCTCAAAAGCCACTGGTTATCCAATTGCGCGGGTGAGTGCAAAGATAGCCGTTGGTTTTAACCTTGATGAGATCCCGAATGCCATCACGAAGAAAACAAAGGCAGGCTTTGAGCCGGCACTGGATTATGTTGTTGTGAAGATTCCACGCTGGCCATTTGACAAATTTCCCACTGTTGACCGAAGGATCGGAACACAGATGAAATCTACCGGTGAGACAATGGCGATCGGTTCAACTATTGAAGAAGCACTGCTTAAAGCCATCCGTTCTCTTGAGATCGATAAAATCGGTCTTGAACAGGATAACTGGAAAGAATATGAATTGATAAAAGAAATCCAGGAACCAACCGATAGATTTATTTTTGCTGTTGCCGAGGCTCTACGCAGGGGATATACCAAGAAGAAAATTTCGGAACTGAACTATGTAGATGAATTCTTTATAGCAAAGATTGAAAATATTGTAAAAATGGAAAAGATGATAAAAAAACAGGGAGTATCAGCCCAATTGATAAATCAGGCGAAGAAAATGGGATTCAGTGATTTGTATATTAGCAAGATCTCCGGTATCCCGATCGATGAAATAACAGCAAAGCGATTAGAAAATAATATTACACCTGCATTCAATATTGTGGATACCTGTGCGGGTGAATTTGAAGCATATACACCTTATTATTATTCTACGTACTGGGGTGAATCTGATAATAAAAAAACCAGGCACAGGAATAAAAAAAATGCTCTGATTGTTGGTTCGGGTCCTATAAGAATAGGGCAGGGCATTGAGTTTGATTATGCCTGTGTTCATTCAGCAATTGCCTTGAAAGAATTGGGTTATGAGGCAATAATCATAAACAATAATCCTGAGACTGTTTCCACTGATTTTGATGTTTCAACCCGTCTCTATTTTGAACCATTAAAACTTGAAGATGTATTAAATGTTGTTTTCAAAGAAGAGCCTGATGGTATTATTTTACAGTTCGGCGGACAGACATCTGTAAATCTTGCAATGCCGTTATTTAAGGCGATAAAAAAATATGGTCTAAAAACAAAGATACTTGGCACAAATCCAGTTGATATGAATCTTGCTGAAGACCGTAAAGACTTTTCAAAAATACTCCAGGAACTCAATATCCTTCAGCCCCCATTTGCTACAGGTTTTAGTTTTGATGAAGTAAAAGATATTGCCAGAAAAATTGGTTATCCGGTTCTTGTCCGTCCAAGTTATGTCCTTGGGGGCAGGGCGATGGAGATAATCTATGACGAACAGGAACTTGAAAGATACGTAAGACTGGCAGCAAAGGTCTCTCCTGAACATCCGATCCTTGTTGACAAATATATTGCAAATGCTACAGAGGTTGATGTTGATGCATTGTGTGATGGTAGGGATGTTTTTATCGCAGGAATAATGGAACACATTGAGCAGGCAGGTGTCCATTCAGGGGATTCATATTGTGTGATTCCACCGCGGAGTTTATCCAAAAAGACAATAGAGAAGATCAAAAGGATTGTTTGCGATATCGCAATCGCACTCAAGACGATAGGTATGATAAATATCCAATTGGCAATTCAAAATGGCACTGTTTATGTCCTCGAGGCAAATCCAAGGGCATCACGGACTGTGCCGTATGTATCAAAGACAATAGGTATTCCTCTTGCGAATATAGCGACAAAGATAATGCTCGGTTACACAATTAAAGAACTTGAACTTCCTCGCGAAATAAAATTGGATTTTATATCGGTCAAAGGTCCGGTATTCCCTTTTCTGAAACTTCCAGGAGTTGACCCGATACTCGGTCCAGAAATGAAGTCAACCGGAGAGGTGATGGCTGTTGATAAGACATTTGGTGGTGCATATTACAAGGCAATCCTTGCGGATAATAAATTTGCAAGTTCAGGAACCGTATATATCACCGTACGTGATGAAGATAAAAAAGAGGTAGTCAATATTGCCCGTAGATTAACAAATTTAGGTTTCAAAATTGTAGCAACAAGGGGGACTGCTCAGTTCTTGTGTGAAAATGGTATAGAGGTTGAGACCGTTTACAGAATAAGCGAGCATAAATCACCTAATGCACTTGATATGATGAGGCAAGGGAAGATAGATTTGATAATCAATACACCGACGATGAGTTATAGCGCGAAGAGGGATGGATATACAATGCGACGTCTTGCCGTGGAGTTAAATATTCCCTTCATCACTGCTTTGAATTCTGCTTATGCTGAGATTGAAGCAATAAAGTTTGCCCGTAAAGGGATACTACAAATAAAACCGATAAACGAGTTTAAAAAGTAAATTCTATCTACCCTCTTTTTATCTTTCCTCTTTTCAGTGAAGCATAAATTCCGAAAACACATAAGCTGGTGAAGATATAAAAGGCGATTTTCAGGGCATTTATAAATAATGGATAAACCCCAGGGGTGATCTTAATCCTGCCCAGGATGAGTGAGAATATGAGCATAACAAGTCCCATACTTGACATCTGCCCGAGTAACCTCATCGTTGCCAGGGAGCTTGACGCTATGCCATAATTTGCTTTTTCCACCGAGCTCATCACTGCATTTGTATTGGGAGATGAGAATAGAGCAAAACCAAGTCCAAGTATGAGTAAATAGATTGTGATAGAATCAACAGAGACTGAACTGTTTATAAAAGATAAAAGGAATAATCCTAGACCGGTCAAACCCATCCCAATCGATGCTATTATCTGGGGTTGAATTCGGTCTGATAATCTTCCCGCAACAGGGGAGAGGATTGTCATTGTTAGAGGTTGGGCAATCAAAATAATGCCTGCTTGTTGTGGTGGATATCCTTTTATGTATTGCAAATATAGACTCAACAAGAAAGAGACCGCACTTGTTGCACTATAGTTTATGAGCGCGGCGAGGTTGGAGAATAAAAATACAGGATTTGCTTTGAACAGACCGACATTTAATAAGGGTTGGACAGCATGCATTTCATATTTAATGAAAATAAAAAGAAATATTATTCCGATCAATAATAATACAGAACCCAAAATCTGTGGTAGTAGGGAAAAACCATACATTAGAAGAAACAGCATAGGGCTATAGAATAAAGTTCCGATGTGGTCAAAATCTCTTAATGTAACTTTCTCTTTTTCAAGTTTTAAAAAAAGGATGATCAAAAAAAACATCAAAGATCCTAAAAAGGCATTTAAATAAAATATGCTCCGCCAGCCAAGGTTCTGGGTCAAAATTCCACCTAAGATCGGACCGAGGGAAAGCCCGAGATAAACCCCGGCAACATTTATGCCCAGGACACGACCTCTTTGCTGGATTGGAAAACTACCGGTTAGTATTGCAACTGCTGTTCCAAATATCATTGCGCCGCCAATTCCCTGGAATACACGACATACAATAAAAAATAAAAAATCTTTCACCATACTACACAAAAAAGAAAAAACTCCAAAGATGATAACACCATAAAAAAATACTTTCTGTCTGCCTATTATATCTGCTATCCTGCCGATTGGAACAAGGCACATTGCCGCAGCAAGTAAATAGGATGCAGGAACCCAGCTGAGTAAGAGGGCATTAATACTAAATTCATTGCCGATTGCAGGAAGTGCAACATTTAAGGAAGAGCCCATAAAAGGAGTGAGGAATGAACCTATTGTTGTGGCGAATAATATTATATTTCTTTTTGGCGTATCGATTGGTGTATCATCCCTTGAGGTGTTCATATCCTGAAGAAGAAATTTTCTTTAATTTTTTGTTTGATGAAATAAAAATTCCTTTTCCCTTGGTGATTCTTCCAATCCTGTATAGTTTCACCCCTGGAATATTTTTAATTTTTCTTCCAGCGATCAAGAGTTCAAAGTCTTCACCTGCGGAAAGGATAAATTCCACAGGAGATAGCCCTTTCAATTTGCATAATAGTTCAACCTCAGGATGAATCGGTATATTATCAATGATCACCCTGACTTTGCTCTCGGTGCCAAGATGGAATGCATCGGTTGATAATCCATCAGATGTGTCTATGCCACCATTAGCAAATTTTCTTATCTTTAATCCCTCATATATCCTCGGTTCTGGATAAAGATGTCTTTTTATTGATTGCGGAAACAAACTCTTTTTATACCCTTCTGAAAGGACAATTCTACCAGTCTCCGCAAGCCCGAGATAGCCGGTAGTATAAAGATAATCACCAGGTTTTGCACCTGACCTCAATAGTGGTTTCTTTGTCTTTCCAATGACAGTGATCGTAAGACCCCAGAATGGACTTTCAATGATATCACCACCAGAGATATCACACTTGTATTTCTTGCAAATCTTACCAAAACCCCGGTAAAGTTGAATCACATCATCGTTTTTTGTTCTATGTGGAAGATATAGACTCACTAATGCGCAGATTGGTTTTGCAGACATTGCGGCAAGATCAGAGAGACTTGCACACATTGCCCTGTAACCGAGAGCAAATTTTGAAAAATATTTGAATTCAAAATGAATACCCTGAACAAAGGAATCAGTAGAAACTACAATGCCATTTTTGAAAACCATAGCATCGTCACCTATACCAATAGAAATATCAGGGTTTTTTCTGTGAAATCTTTTGCGAATATAATCAATCAATGCCAATTCGCCCATAAACTTATGAAAAACTACAAATTCCAGAATACAAAAACCAGTTAAATGCAAATTGCCAAATTCTAAACATTCTTTTGGAAAGAGACATTCTATTATTGAATAGCAAAATGATTATTAAGTAAATTTTATTTTCTAAAATTAATATTTGTTTAGAAACTGGGGTTTGGGATTTGGAATTCAAATCGTCATACATGGAATTCAATAATATCTCCATCGTGCAATACATAATTTTTTTCCACGCGTTGTCCGGAAAATCCTGCATCATTCCACAATCGAGTGAACTTAAGATTCTTCTTGAAATCCTTGTGAATATATTCTGCTGCCTCAATAACACTTGAACCGGCTTTTAGAACAATCGGTTCTTTCTTGACCGGTGGTTGGCCTATTTTTTTTGTATAAACCCTGATAATATCAAGATTTTCAAAGATCATCACCTTAAGTTTTTGTATATTAACCGCGGTAACTGTAGAAATTTCTAATATATTGAATTCATTTTGATAGAAATCAAGAAATATTTTGCCGTTCTCCGTTGCATTATCAGTTTCTATTTTGTTTAACAGAACAATTGCCTTTTTGGTGCCTTCTTTATCTTTGTGTATAAAAATATTTCTTGCCTCAAGTTGGCTACTGATTGTTTCCATTTGATCTAACAAATCATCGCCTGAAGCATCAAGCAAAATGAGCAACAGATCTGCAAAGCGGAATGCGGCATATAACCACGCGGGTGCTCCTTCAGAAACCGGCGGAGTGTCAACAATTTGAATCTTTATATCCTCGTATTCCATCATCCCGATTTGAAAGTTGGAAGTTGTGAAGGGATAAGGTGCAACTTCAACACTGGTGCGAGTCAGAAGATTGAGCAAGGAAGATTTTCCAGAATTGGGTAGGCCTACCAGGATTACTTGCCCAGCACCCTGCCGTTCTATTTGATACCAGGCAGTAGAACCCCCGGATTTCTTGCCTTTTTCCATCATTTCCCTGGTTTTTGAAATTTTTGCCTTCAGCTCTCCCTGTAATTTTTCTGTACCCTTGTGTTTGGGAATGATGGCAAGAAGTTCCTGCAAATAAAGGAGTTTTTCCTGCATAGTTTTTGCCTCGCGGTACTTCTTTTCAACTTCAAAGTACTGTGGCGGTAGATTGGCGGGCATATAATATTTTATCTAATTTTATAGATTCGTCAATATTACTTTTGCCTGTCTATAGAGAGACATAACCTTGAATGCACTAATAAAAGTTCGGGGGTTAAAACCATCAGAATTTTTTGGTTTCAACCCCCGAAATTATTTTTGACCAGTTAAGGATGCTAATCGCTGTTGTCTGTTATAACACCTTCCAGACCATTTCCTGTAAACCGACGACATTGATCTTACCGCCGCCTTTCTCTGCGATCGCAGTTGCTGCGCTCTTTAAAACCTGTTCACAGGTCGCGCACGCGGTA
Source organism: uncultured bacterium (assembly GCA_964418185.1). Taxonomy (GTDB): domain Bacteria; phylum Hydrothermota; class Tepidihabitantia; order SM23-42; family JAOAFX01; genus JAOAFX01. Next base: position 4,332 of record CAYQKL010000043.1, on the reverse strand, counting down.
ACCAGTGTTTCTACCTTTGTGTTCAGTGCCTCTTTTATTCTTGTTTCGGCAATCTTTGTAGAAAGGGGATTATCAGATACCAGAATACCGCCACCGCCACCACAACAACGCGATGTGTCTTGTTTGTATTTCATTTCAACCAGTTCCAGTCCCAGATTCTTTATGATCTCTCTTGGTTCTTTAAATATCTTGGCACCTCTTGAGAGGTCGCATGGGTCGTGATAGGTTACCTTACCGCTGAGTTTCTTGAGATTGGCTCCAGGCAGTTTTTCTGCAATCACCTGGAGTGCATGGCGGGCATCAATCTTATATGCCTCGCGTAGATACACTGTGCAGGTCGGGCAGAGTGTAATTGCATTCTTGTAGGGAAACAGTTTGAGAAATTTTTCTTTGTGTTCCTCAAAATCCTTTACAAAACCCAGTGCTTCCATTGGATAGCCACAGCACACTTCCTTGACGACCTTGGGTTTTAACCCTAATTTTTCAAATAGCTTAAGGTACTGTTTGGTCTTGTTGGGTCTTGCCAGGAATTGACAACCGACAAATACCGGGATTTCTCCTTCCTGAACGGGCAATGCTGCTTCAGCATCTCCCCAGATGTTCCCGGTTTTCTTGATTTTTTCTATAAAGTCTTTATGCGCAGGATAGGCGAATCCCCGTTCCACAAGATCAGCCCTTGCTGCCCTGACGACATCCGGCACCTTCACTTTACTCGGGCAACGTCGGTTGCAATCGCGACAGAGTGTGCACTGATATAAAGCCTTTACTACAGAATCGTCAATCTCAAGTTCTTTCTCCAGTATCCCGTAGGAAAGAACCATTCTACCTCTTCCTGATGGTGGGTCCCACAGTTGATTCACAAATGTTGGACAGACATTTTTGCAATATCCACACATTGTGCAGGTCATCATTTCATTTTCCCACTTAGCGAGGTGCCCTTCAAGTTTTCGGTTCTGGTCAAGCGGATAACGTAACTCATACATAAATCCCTTGTCCCAATCGATCATCTTTTGTGGATTCATAATATTGTTTGGATCCAAGGCTTGTTTTATCGCTTTCATTGCCGGCACTACACTTCCTTTCTCTTTATGGAACTCTTCTGCCTTAGTAATGCCAATACCATGCTCTCCAGTTGTGGTTCCACCTAAATCCCGAATCAACTGATAGATTTCAGCAACTGCCTTTTTTGCCTGCTCCCAGTGTTTGGGGTCAGTGGGAATCATTAACACCTTAGTATGCAAATTACCATCACCTGCATGGCCATAAGGCGGAATAATAATGTCATATTTCTGTGAGATTTCCCAGATTCCTGCCACCGCCTTTGGTATTTGAGACACCGGGACGGCCATATCATCGGCAAGCATTGTGGTTGCGTATTCTTCTTTTAAAATACTGAGCGAAGGGATCATTTGTTTTCTTGCTTTCCATATCTCCGTGATTCTCTTTTCGTCCTCAGTAAATTCCATCGAAACAGCACCGGTTTCCTTGCAGATCTTTGCTACAGTCTCTACATCCTGTTTTATGGTTTCGGGCCTACCGTCAATTTCAATTAACAGAATTCCTTCAACTTCAGGTAAGTTCATCTTTGCAGCCTTGTTCACTGCTTTGATACAGGGTGCAGACATAATTTCTAACTGAGACGGAATAAGTGGTTTGGCAATAATATTCGCGACGCATTGTCCAGCTTTTTCAAGATTGTCAAATGCAGCAATGCATCCGGCAATTTTTTCCGGCAGAGGGGTGATTTTCATATTTATTTCTGTGATAATCCCCAACATTCCTTCTGAACCACACATCAATCTTTCAAGTTGATAACCAGTTGAGTGTTTGATGGTTTTTGTTCCCATATGGGCAATATCGCCGTTGGGTAGCACAACCTCAAGACCCAGAACATAATCCCTTGTTGCACCATACTTCACAGCCTTTTCACCCGAGGCGTTTATTGCAACCATTCCACCAATTGTTGCGACTTCACTTGAGGCAGGACCCGGAATAAAAAACTTGTAAGGTTTTATTGCTGCATTGAAATTGTCACAGATGACCCCTGGTTCACAGACAACAAACAAATCGCGAATTCTGATGTCTTTAATTTTGTTCATTCTCTGCAGGTCCACAGTAATGCCGCCATTTATTGGTACGCTGTGTCCACACAGTGCTGAACCTGCACCACGGGGCACAACCGGGATTTTGTGTTTATTCGCCAGTTTTACAATCTTCTGGATCTGCATGGTATTCTGAGGCTGGACCACAACATCTGGTTTTCGGCGATGAATACCACCATCAAACGCATAGACATAGACTTCTGCGTTACTGGTTTTACAGTATTCGTCACCAACAATGTCCTGCAATTGTCTTAATATATCGTTACTTAAAGGCATTTTTTCTCCTTTTTAATTTTAGGTATTTAGGCATTTAAGTATTTACATATGGCACGGTTATACTGCCGTCCATTAGAAATATTACTTTTGCTTCTCTTCCTTTTTTTGCAATTGCTTCATCAATTGCTTCCTGTAGATTATGGAAAGGTTTAATAAATATTGAACGCATATCTTTATCTGCCAGATCTGTAACACCCCACATCTCAGCCCAGGTGCCGATCTCTGCCATTTTTGATGCCTTATGATAGCCGAGTTTATAGCCCTGTGCAATTTTATCAAGGGCATCTCGGGGAGATTTGCAGGAAGATAACAATTCAAAGAATGCAGGTTCACCAATACCAGTGCGGCATTTTGAGACCATTATCAGAATTCCATTCTCTTTTAGTGCAAGTTTTCCATTATCCAGTGCCTTTTGTGACTGATAAAGGTCTATATCCATTGGGTATGGTGCAATGCTTACTACAATATCTGCTTTTTCAGGGATTTTCACACAAAAGACCTCTTTTGCTCTATCAATAGCCGCATAGAATGAGTTGTGAATGTGACCACTTGTAACTGCATAGAGATTTCTTTCGCCATCAAGCACGGTCTGAATAGAAAATATTTCTTTGTCCGCTATTGTCTTCAGCGCATCAATCATATCCTCGTGAACTGGATTGCCATTCAGAACCAGTGCCTGAGCTTCAAGTTTTAGGGCGTGTTTGTGGTTTTGTTCTATTGTCCTGCGGGAAGCAATTCCTGGAAGGAAGGATTTTCTACCACCTGTATAGCCGCCGAAATAGTGAGGTTCAACCGAGCCAATAATTACAATCTTATGGGCTTCAATCCCCAGATGATTCACAAACATTTCCGTGCCATTTTTCGACGTACCGATGTGGACCATATCTTCATCTTTCTTGCAATCGTGAACGAATATTCTTTCTTTAAAAATATTGTAGTATTTACCAAAGATAAAATCAAATTCTTCCTGAGTTGGAGCTCGGTGAACACCAGTTGCAACTATAAATTTTATATTCTTTTCTTTTATCTGATCGTAAATGATTTCAAGGACCTTTGCGGTGGGTGTTGGTCGTGTGCCGTCATTGACGATAAATAGAATGTCTTTTGCATTGGCTAAGAATTCCTTAAATGACCTTGAATTTACTGGATTCTCTATCGCCCTCAAGAGGATTTCAGATTCATTCTGCTTCTTCACCTCATTGGGATAGACGACTGCGAGCACATTTCTATCAGGAATGCTTACGCTAAGTTTCTCTTCTTTTCCATAAGGGACCTGAAGTTCCATATAACCCCCTAAATGGCTAAATTCCAAATTCCAAATACCAAATACCAAACAGATTCCAATAATTGAATCTATCATTAAAAGAATTGATATTTGGATTTCGGAATTTGGTGTTGAAGATCTTAACTTCCTTTTTGTGCCTTGGTAAGGTGGTCATCAATGAACTTTTGAACTGCCTCAGGCCCGTGGGCGAGATTTTTCAATTCTGCCTCAAGATTTGAGGGTTTCACCTTTATTATCCAGCCAGCACCATAAGGGTCTTTATTTATCAGACGGCAATCGTTTTCAAGTTCTGAATTAACTTGAATGATTTCTCCGGAAATCGGGGCAACAAATTTTCCTACCCATTTTGACGACTGTATCTTACCGCAGGTTTCACCCTGGGTTATGGTATCGCCTTCAAAAGGCAGATCTACATAAGTCGTGTCGCCAGCTTGTTTTTGATAAAAGTCATCCATTCCAATTGTTACAGTGCCATCACTCTCAACCTTGACCCATGCATCTTCCTCATGATAATATAAGTCTTCTGGCATATTGTAGCCTTTAATGTCCATTTATACCCCCTTTATTTTTTCTATATTATAATGTTATTTTGAGAAAAATCAAGAGGTAACATACCTGATCCCCTGATTTCCTGATCCCCTGATACCCTGATACCCTGATCTCCCGATC
>CAYQKL010000042.1:15799-18725 GCA_964418185.1 uncultured bacterium | reverse complement strand
TAGTTATGCGATTATGAACGGCACTTCCTGGACAAATCCTCATGCCGCAGGTGGCGTAGCAATAATGTGCCAGGCAAAGCCAAATCTGACTGTGACTCAGCTTTATAACCTGTTCCTTGATAATGCTGATACAGTACCGGGGGGATATACCTGGCCTAATAATACCTATGGTTGGGGCAGGATAAATCTGTGGCGGTCTCTACAATCAGCACTCCATATAGAAGAAAACAACACCAAAGAATTATCAGAGATCACAATTATACCCAATCCCTGCAAAGGAATTTTAGAGATTAGCCTCGGGGATTATAATGGTTTGCTAAATATATATGATGTCACAGGAAGAACGATATTTACTACTTTGTACAAAAACAAATCCAGAATACTGGACCTACCTGAGACACTGAATAATGGCATCTATTTTCTGAAGATAGCGACACCAAACAGGGTCTATGTTAAAAAGATTGTGTTAATAAAGAATTAAATCTTCACCGGGCTCAAAAAGGTCTGAAATTCAACCAGTCTACCTTCCGGGTCTCTGATGAAAAAGTGATAGATATTGTATTTCTCATTCACTACTGGTTCAGCCAGGGCTTCGGTTCTAAATTTTTTGTACATATTATAAACCTGGTCTGTATTTTCATAAAAGAATGTGATGACCCCTTGATTTTCCATTTCTTCGCGCTGACAGAAACCGAGTAATAGATTATCATGTTTCATAATCACGCAATCTTGTTGTTCTAACCAGACTTCCATCCCAACCATTTGTGTATAAAAATCTCTAATTCTATTTAAATCTCTGGTTTTGAAAAAAATGATTCCCGACATAAGTCTACTTTAATCTGCTATTCAGCCAGTTTCTTATTTGCTGGGTAATAGATGATAGTTCTTTATTCTCTGATGCTGAGGTGATAACATCAACATCATAATCCTTGGTCTTCCATTTTCCATCTCCTGAAGTAGCAACAAGTATTATGTTATTCAAATCCTTTGCCCGATTCAAAAATGCCTTTACATCCGGTTGCAATTGCCATTTTTCTGTTGTGTGAATAAGAATAAACGCATTCCAATCCGTTTCATTGATCCTACCCAGCTCGGTTACATCAATTATCCTGATATTAATTGGCTTTTCCCTCAACATAGAAACAAGACTGTCAACAAGAGTGTTCTTGAATGGACTACCCTGACTTGCAATCAGAACCTTGAATTCCGCTGAAGGCTGAGAGATTTCCTTTGAGGCAATTACACTCTGGCGATGACTGATCAGATAAATGGCAAAAATGATAATGAAAACTGCGATCAATACTGCCAGTATGATCAATATAGTCTTTATTATCTTCATTAGGTATTATATTCAAAAAATCGTAAAAATCAAGAAATAACTACTGGGAATGCAGAAATAATCTTATTTCCTCATTTTCTGGATTTATTTCCAATGCTTTTCTGAATGCTTGTATCATTCCTTGCTGGTCTCCCCTGTTTTGATATGTAAGACCCTCAATGAAATATTTCTGCCCAAACACATATTTGCTCAACTTCTCTAAATCTTCAACATCTCTTATGACGCTGCCTATATCTACCCTTTGCTCAAATACTGAATTTATGTTCAGCTCCCAGTTTTCTCTTCTCAAACTTAATGGCGTGAAGAATTCCAAGATTGATCGGTCATCAGTGTTTACCCCTGCTTTGGTACAAAGTTTTTTTATTGCATTTTCATCAAGGACAAAGGAGACAGCGAGTAAGTATGGGTCATTAAGTATTTCGTCTCTTACATTTTTCAAAATTTCAAAACCTACTATCTGTGGCTTTTTGGTTCCTACAAGGACACCGTGTGAATAGCCAAGCCAGATTGAGGTATAGGGAAAGACCTCAGCAAAGGTCTTAATCAGAGTTCTAAATTCCTCCGGACTCAATTTATGGAATGGTAGATACTGGCAGACCACACCATTTTCAGTTAGATGCTCCTTGCACAATAAAAAGTATTCTTTTGTATAAAGACTTCCACTGCCCAATATAGGATGGGTTGGGTCACAGGATATGATGTCATATTTTTTGTCACTCAGAAGCAAAAAATTTCTACCATCATTTGGGACAAAATTCACCACTGGATTGTTGAATATGTAGTTATTAAAGTTGGTAAAATATTTGGATGCCTCGCGTAAACCCGGACATATTTCAACACAGTCAATCTCCTTTGGAGCATACCGGATTATCGCTGAGGTTGTAATACCAACTCCATAACCGATGACCAGCACATTCCTTGCTTCTGGATTGAATACAAAAGGTAGATTTCCAAGCATTTTTACTACCTTAAGTGCATCATAAGTTGTGCCGATAACTGCACTGTTATTTACATAGCAAGACATTATACCGGTGTTGCGATCTTCACTGACAATAACAGTTCCATCCCTTGTTTCTCTATAGTATAAGACTCGATCCTGCCTTCCAGTTGTATGATATATTGAAGGAGGCAATATCATTCTTCTCTGTATAGCAAATATTGAAATAACCATAGTAATACCAAATAACACAAGGTTTGCCGCCTTTTTCTTCTGGAACATTGTGAATAATATACCCGTACACAAATTGATGAAGGCGACAATTAACAAACCCCTTATAACTCCAAGATAGTGTATCAAAAAGAATCCAGCAATTAAAGAACCAAGTGCACTTCCTATTGTATTCATAAAATAGACCCTTCCAATCTTGTTTCCGAGCACCTTTATTCCCTGGCTATACAATGAGCATAGCAAAAGAAAACTTATTCCCATAAAGACGGTTGGAATGAATAAAACAACAAAGGAAAGGACGAGTCCGGGCAAAAACATTCTGAAGATTGGGATCTCAAGAATTTGCCTGATTGCAAACAGTAAACCAGACAGGCGGTTCAAAAATATGCACCCAATCACAATATACAATCCCGTCAAAA
>CAYQKL010000042.1:0-15699 GCA_964418185.1 uncultured bacterium | reverse complement strand
TAAGAAAAAAATGATACCAATCCCTATGTTCAAAGAAATGGCAATAACCTGTGTCAATGCAAGTCCCAGATTACGAATAAGAAAAAAGCCAGTCATTAACGCACCTGCGATGCCACCCAGGGTATTCATACCATATAACAATCCAATACCCTTCTTTATCTCTTTGTCTTTCATTATGTAAACGCGGCTAATAACTGGAAAAGTGCCACCCATCAAAAATGTTGGGATTAATAGAAAGACAAGGGCAACCAAAAAGATAAGCAATATAGAACCTGTTTGGTTCAAATTGAATCCGATAACAATACCTTTGTACAAATATGGAAGTTTTGGTAAAAAAACCATTAGCAAGAAAGAAAAAATCCCGATGCCAAACTGCAAAAAAGAGAATAGCCTTCCTGGCTCTTTTGTTCTGTCTGCATAAAGACCAAAGAATATACTGCCGATGCCTATACCGAGCATAAATGCAGTTATTACCAGAGTATTTGCTGCAGTTGTAGAACCGAAGACAAGCGAGAACGATTTTGCCCAGACCACCTCATAAATCAGGCAGGAAAGTCCAGAAAAGAAAAACAAAATTGGACATAACGCCATCAAAAAAGAGTATACCTGCCACAATGACAAAGTCAAGAATAATATTGTTATCAAAACTTTGACAACCGTGATTTAATATGTATAATTCAATATGATTTTCAAAAGATTCACCATCTGGCATCTGCTTCTGCTGTTAATCTTTGTACTTATTCTCTTTTTTTCCCTGCGAAAGATATATGATGTTGACATCGGTTTTCATCTGCGTAGCGGTGAATGGATGCTCACCAATAAATCATTTCACCATTATGACCAGTTCACTTACACAGTTCGTCATAATGAATATATTGCAATGTCCTGGCTCTACCAGGTTATCTTATTTCTGGTCTTCAAGTTAGGGGGCGACAGTTTAATTTCAATCTATAATAGTTTTTTGATTTTACTTCTGTTCTTTTTGATATATCTGCGCTTAAATAAAAATTCGACTCCTCTATGGTTGATTTGTCTCATACTCTTATCAAGTATCATCCCATTTGAAATACGATTTGGGGTTAGACCAGAAATTTTTACATACATCTTTATGGTTCTAATGCTTTTGATTCTTGATCTGTATTACTTTCATAAAAAAAATTATCTATTTTATCTTCCATTAATTCAGTTACTCTGGGTCAATTTCCATGGACTGTTTATCTTGGGTTGGGGTATTGCGGGCAGTTATCTGATAAGCACGTATTTTTATAAAAAAACCGAGTTTAAGGAATTACTGAAATGGACAATCATTTCAATCATCATTTCAATATTAAATCCTTATCATATTAAGGGAGTTTTATTCCCATTCTATCTCTTCACCCGGCTTCAGAATGCAAGTATCTTTAAGGATTCAATTACCGAATTTGCCTCACCATTCTCAACACGAGGCTTCCTACTTACCTCTCATTCTGCATTAATTTTCTATTTTATCTTCATTGGATTATCATTATTGCTACTCATTCTCACTCACCGCCATAGAAGACTGCATGAATATATTCTGTTCATCGCCTTTGGATACCTCTCAGTAACTGCTGTAAGGAATATACCTTTGTTTATGATAGTTGTCCTTCAGATTTTTGGCTCGGGTATCAGGGATCTGCTGGTAGGAATAAAGAAAGAAATCTTTGTTCAGAAAAAAATTGAAAATGCAATCGCCATACCCATCATAGTACTTTTGGTTATCTTGGTTATCCTGGTCAAAAATGACGCCTACTATGCCTGGCGGGGTGGGGGGAATTTTGGGGTTGGATTTGACCCTGTTGTCCATCCGATAAAACTATGTGAATTCATCAACAAAAACACTCTGACAGCCAGGATTTTAAACGATCTGAACCGTGGTTCCTGGTTGATATGGGCAGTGCGACAACCAGTATACATTGACGGCAGACTTGAGGTGATAAGAGAACAACTATTCAGCGAATTTCATAATAGCCACCAACCTGGTGGTATAATGAAACTAATTAACAAGTACCAGCCCTCCCTTATAATATTTGATTATTCCTACCCTGAGGCACTATTCTGGGATATGGATTTAGGAAACTCACCAGATTGGCGCATTATTTACTGGGATGAAACTTCGGTGATTTATGCCAAGAATGGATATGCCGAAGAACTGAAGCCCATTTCATTGTCTTCGACTATTCAAGAAATGGACATCCCTACCAACCTGACAGATGCAGCAAAATGGAAGATACTTAGAACACCGCTAAAATCCAGTGTAAGATTACTTTTTGAAGGGTTGTATAAAAAACAATATTATCCACTTACCCTTACCAGGATGGCATTCTATGCATCACTGAAACTTGATTTTCCAACTGCCGAGGCACTCTATTTGAATGTATTGAAACAGACCGACTACCATCGGGCAGAAATCTATTTTCAGCTCGGTTTGATCTACCATCTATTACAATCAACTGATAAAGCCGAGTATTGTTATCAGAGGACACTAAAAGAGAAGCCAGACCATAAGAAGGCAATGGAGATGCTGAAACGTTTAAGAAATGGCCTCCTGCCTGTAGGTGGATGATACTTTACCAAATTCTATCTAACAAAGCACAGGAAATGATGATTTGATACACTTTTATTCATTCTCCCCTATTCTTACCATTTCTCTTAATCAATGATCTCATCAATTATTCCCCCACCCAGGACTGTATCATCCTTATAGAACACGACTGACTGGCCCGGGGTTATTGCCCACTGTTGCTTTTCAAACTCCACCCTCGTGTAGTTATTTTCAAGACAAACAATGGCCGAACTCAATGGTGCAACATACCTTGTCTTTGCCAGCACACTTATTGGTTGACTATAATCAAAGGGTATGATAAAGTTCAAATCTCGGGCAATGAACTTCTTTTTGTACACATCTTCCCTTTTTCCAACATATATTGCATTCTCAAAAGGATCAATTTTTATGACATAATAAGGTTCTTTATCACTTATCCCGATTCCTTTTCGTTGACCCCAGGTATAATGAAAAATTCCTTTATGCTCACCAATCTTCTTTTTATCCCTGTCATAGATCGGACCCTTTTTTTCTTCAATTACCCCTTTTAAATAAGTAGTATAATCCATATCTGGCAAAAAGCAAACATCCTGACTTTTCCTTCTCCGAGCAGTTGGCAATTTCAGTCGCTTGGCATACTTCCTAACCTCTTCTTTTGTATAATTACCTAAAGGCAAAACCATCCGGGATAATTGACTCTGGTTCAATCGGTACAAAAAATAAGACTGCTCATTCTTATCAATCCCTCGTTTCAGCAAAAAAAACTCTTCTGATCTTTCAATCTTTGCATAATGACCAGTGGCAATGAGATCAAAACCCATATCAAGTGCCCTTTCAAGAAATATTCCAAATTTTATAACCTTGTTGCATAAAACGCATGGATTTGGAGTCCTTCCAGATTGGTATTCCCTGATAAAGTTATCTACTATTGTCTTATGATAATATTCAGTGAAATCAAATAGATGAAATTTTATTCCCAAAACATCACAGGCACTCCGGGCATATTCAATATCTTTCTTTCCCACACCCTTGAATAGCATCGTTGCACCTTCAACCTCATAGTCTTTTTCTTTCAGGATTCCTGCGGTCGTAGATGAATCAACCCCTCCGCTCAATGCCACAAGAACTTTCATTTGGAAATCAAATTATCTTTTTGTAATGGGTGATATTGATCTTAACTCTTTTACTATCTTGGGAAATTTCTCTATTACATAATCAATATCTTCGTCAGTGGTGAGTCTGCCAATGGTAATACGGATTGAACCTCTTGCATCAACTACCGGAACCCCGATTGCGGTCAGAACATGCGAAGGATCAAGTGAACCAGATGAACATGCAGAACCAGTCGCGACTTCAATTCCCACCTGGTCAAGTGCCACGAGTAATGCCTCTCCTTCAATATATTTGACAATGAAATGACAATTATTTGGTAATCGTTTTTCTGGATGACCATTTAGTATTATATCATCAACATTATTGGTTAATGATTTTATCAATCGGTCGCGCAATCTCTTTGAATGCTCAACCCGCTGTACCATTTCCCGGGTTGCCAGTTCTGCTGCTCGAGCCATTCCTACGATACCTGGAACATTATGAGTGGAAGACCGCTTGCCCATCTCCTGCGCACCACCATGCAACAATGGTTCAATCCTTGTGCCCTTTCTTATATATAATACACCCACACCCTTTGGTCCATAAAACTTATGGGCTGATATTGAAAGTAAATCAATGCCAAGTCTATTAACATTGGTATCAATCGCACCGAATGACTGAACTGCATCGGTATGCAAATAGACACCCTTTTCCCGACATATCTTTGAAATTTCTTCAATTGGCTCTATTGTTCCAATCTCGTTATTCGCATGCATTATGGAAACAAGTATTGTCTTTGGAGTAATCACCTTCTTCACATCATCAGGGTCAACCAGTCCGTGCCTATCAACCGCTAAAAATGAGGTTTTGTAACCACGGGATTGTAAGAAAATAAAAGGCTCAAGGACTGCGTGATGTTCAATCTTTGAAGTTATTATATGATTCCCCTTGTTTGCCAGTGCATAGGCAACACCCTTTATTGCCGTGTTGTCAGATTCACTACCACCTGAGGTAAAAACAATCTCTTCAGGACTGGCGCCAAGTATACTGGCAATAGTCTTTCTTGATTTTTCTATTGCCTCCCTTGCTTCCTGTCCTGAAGTATGAAGGCTTGAAGGATTACCAAATCTTGCGGAAAAATATGGCTTCATCACCTCAAACACCTCAGGATGAAGCGGTGTTGTTGCCGCATAATCCAGGTATATTCTATGTCTGGTTATCTCTGCCATAAGGTATTATAAGGTATTATAATCCAAAAAATATTTGTGTCAATTATGTGTTATTTGCAGGTCAATTAAAAAATATTCAGTTGAAAAGTTCCTTTTTTATCTTCTCAATATCTGATTTTTCAGGCTTGAAGGGAAAGTTTCTGATATCATCTCCCGGCAGACAATCTGAATATGGACGATTGCATGCAATATCACCATTTTTGTTTGGACAGCCGCTCGTCATAAAGGGTTTTCCTGTCTCAATTATCTGGTTCAGTTTATTTTTATTAAGACAGAATTCAATTAATCTTTTATCTTTATCAAAGTTAAAATCATTGATTGTCGCAAGATTGTTATTGATTAGATAACGGGCAAGTTGAATTCTACGATATTGCCCGATTGGAGGTGGCAGATGAGATGCAAGAATAGAATCTGGCTCAGGAAAGAATGTAAAAAGATGTGTCTCAATACCTTTATTGTGTGCGGTTTGAATTGTTTCAACCATCTCTTTTTCAGTCTCACCAAGTCCAACAATTAAATGAACACCTACATACCCTCTACCAAAGACATCCACAGCCTGGTCAAGAGATTGCCAGTATTGTTCCCATCTGTGTGGTCCCCTTACACCCTTACCACGAAATCTCTCAAAGAGTATGGGTGTTGCCGCATCCACGGCAATACCAATTCTATCTGCACCATTATTTTTGAATGCCTGAAAATCATCTCTCTTCAGGATTGTGGGTGCGGAAAGGACTGAAATGGGAACATCCACTGTTCTATGGATATTATTTATTAGTTTAATTGTATCCGCAATTGCCCTTTTATTAGTAACCATTGAGATACAGATTCTTTCAATTTCGCTCTTTCTCTGCTTGATTCTATCCATCACCTGCTCAAATTCATAAATATTCCATTCCACACGAATAAAACTCTTTTCTACAAATTGACCTGGCCTTTTCATTGATAAACCGCAATAAGCACAGTTACCCGCACAACCAGCATCATAGGTCAAGAGTATATTTATACAGGGTGATTTTGCGTCCCTGTAAAAAATTCCATTTTTAAAACCCAAGACCATCGCTGCTGCAAGACTGATTCTAACAAATTCAGGACTTTCTTGCTTTTGATTAACCATTGTCTATACCTCCAATCTTTCTGATTAATCTAATGAACAACAGGTTTTTCTCCATTCAATCTTCAGACCATATTCTTCTGCCTTTGCTACAGTTTCATCACTGGGCAGGGCAATTCTATTTATTCCACAATCAATTGCCCATAATTCAATACTACAATCTCCCCTTTTTCTTGCACAACCAAGGGACATAATTGTATCAGGTATTTCAACTCGGGCATAGGCAAGAATCCGGGCAATCTCCGGAGCATCCGGTGGTTCAATTCTCTCCATTGGTGTATCAGGAAGAGGCATAAGACTAACAAATACAAGCGCCGCAAACCGATGTTTCTTAAGCATATTTATTGCCTTATATTCACCACTGATCTTTCCATAATTCAATCCAATAACAATATGAGGAATGACCGATATTCCCTCGGCAATGAGGTTATCAATGGTCTGGAAAATATCCTTAACTCTCCTTTGTGTATGATATATTTTCTGCAGGGTCTGGTCGTCGCCGATAACATCAATCAATGCCTGGTCAACACCTGCCTCTCTTAAAATCCGGGCAGTTTTTGTATCAACAATGCCACAATGAATTGAAATTTTCAGATTGGTCTTTGTTTTTATCCTTTCTATGGAAGATGCAAAATCTAACCAGGGCAAGGACAGATTTTCATCAAAACCACCGGTCAAAAGAAAACCCGCAACCTTTTTGTTTTCCAGGTCAAATGCCACTTCTATTAGTTCCTGAGCAGTTCTTGCAGGAATCATTGGTTTTAAGAGTTTACCTACACAATGGGGGCATTGCAGTAAACATTTTCCCCCGGTGAGAGAGATTGCTGGATAATTACCCCAGTCGCCATTGTAGCAGAACATTCCCGGAATATAAAAAACGATATTCTTACCAAAATATTGATAAGAGATCTGCCTTGCTCTTTTTGCCAGTTCTCTTAATTCATCCATAATATTCAGGAAATACGACCCAGCACTTTTTCAAAATTTCATCCAATCTGTCCCAGTTCATCTCCAATAAATGCCTCTTTTCAGTCGCCCTGGTCAATTCATTGTAGTATAATTTGTGCCAATCTCTTTCATAATCTAATAATCGTTCCATGTCATTTAACTTTATCGCCCGCACAATAGATTCTCCTGCGAGCCTGCCACATATTGCAGCTTGAACAATGCCGGCACCGGTAATAGGATGAGTCTGGCCCGCTGCATCACCAACCAGAATAATATTTTTTTTCACCGTCTTGAGTGGTCCACCAACCGGAATTAGACCACTAATCATTGAAACTGGAGAATTTATAATTTTTCCTGCCTTCGCAAGTTTTTCCACAAATTGATTAAGAATACTTCTTAAGCCTTTACTACAATCTTTCTGTAATTTTATTCCTGCACCCACATTGGCATACAATTTTTTTGGAAATAGCCAGGCATAACCACCCGTGAAATCTTTGCTAAAATAGACTTCAGTAGTATCCATATCATTTACTATCGGCACCTGATATTCCAGACCCAAAATAAGATCTTTATTTTTCTGCCCAATCGTTTTCCCTACAACTGAGATTGGACCATCTGCACCCACAATCACCTTTGCCTCAACCTCAATTCGGTCATTACTCTTTATCACCAATGCACAATTATTAGAGAATCCAATAAATCTTGTATTAACCCATAATTCAGCACCAACTTTTAAAGCCTCAATAATCAAAGTACGGTCAAATAATGCCCGGTTCAAAATGAAACCCGGGGATTGAGTCCTGTAAGATGAACCATCAGGAAAATAGGTTATCATTGATTTTACTTCCTTGGCAATACAATCTTCTGGTATTGATACTTCTTGGGTTAAAAGTTGCGGGACAAATTCTGCACATTGAACTGGTTCACCTATTGTTCTCTTTCTATCCACAATTAAAACTTTAAGTCCCTGTTGTGCTACAATCTTTGCGGTTGAACTTCCAGCCGGACCCGCGCCTACAATCAATACATCATAATGCATTGAGCACCTTCTCCAATAAGTATAGGTTCAAATTTGTTTGATTTTCAAATGTACCGTTGTAGGCAAAACTTGCCTTGCCCAGGTCATAGCAGGTTTCGCTATTTATATCCAGTAGGATTGCTGGAATCGCCGAGGCTTCAAAATCATTCTGATGTTTCACATAAAATTGTTCACAACAGCAACCAATGTATGCCCTTACATTCTTTCTCTTAAACTCTTTTAAGGTCTGCATCAAATCATCAAAACTTGTTATTGTCACTGGCTCAAGATTGTATCTATGGCTTAAGATATATGCCTGCCCAACTGTGCATTCATTACATTCAGTACATTCCTTTTTATAACGATATCCGCATTCAGTCGACTTTGCGCAATATGGCAATAGAAGAAATTTTGGTCTCTTGCTCAAAACTTGTTCAAATGTTCCATTAACCAAAAATATGTGATTGGAAACCGGTGGTAGAAGATTGAATCTACAAAGGTCAAGTTTATCAAATAGCCGATCAATGATATTGATAAAATCATCAGACGTTATACCTGCCATACGGAATCTGTGCTCAGAAAAAAATTCTCCAATTCTTCTTTTTATTAATTCTTTATCAAGTGGAATACCTTTTAGCAATGCTTCAAGTTCATATATAATTTCTGGTGGTGTAACAAAAAAATCACCGGTTATTACAGCACTTTGAATATAATGAAGTCTCAGGTTAACAACAAAGAACGCTTTTATTATCCCGCCCGAGGTACAATCACTCACCCAAACCATTGGCTGTTCAATCTCTAAAGACTTGACTTTATTTATCCAGGCATCAGAGTGATAATGGGATAGGATATTATTGAACAGTTCTCTTTCTTCAAAAAGCAAATCGCCTTCAACCAGTTCAATGTGAAAAGTTTCCTCAAAACTTCTTTTTATTATGGATTTCAATTCAGTAATTTGGGGCAGATAATTCAATTCCCAGTTTATACAGGTTACCCTATCCTTAAAAGCATTAACTTCATGCCTTTTCAACTTTTCGATAGGCACGCGCAATGCCCTTAACATTGTATCAATATCAAAATCAGTCAGAAGTGTTCCCTGAAAAAGAAAGGCATTATTCATTTCAGTTCCACCGGTTCCTGAAATCTTCTTTCCCCTGACTTCAATATCATTCCTTGGTCTGAAACGGGCATTGATACCCAATCTATTCAGTGCCCTTACAATCGGCGTGCTGATTTGTTCAAAAAAATGGGGATTGGCAATGCTTAGATTGAAAAACAACCTATCCGCAATTATCTCCCAGCCCAGTTGCGATTCATCAAAGAAAACTGTGCCACCGCCAGTTATGCGACGGTTAATATGAATTTTGTTAACTTGACAATAATCAATCCTGACTTCCTGCTGGATTGACTGATGATAACCAACTAATACCGCAGGTGGAGAAAATTGCAAAAAACGAACTGTATTTGGCGACCATCCTCTTGCCCTTGATTCCAAGAGGGTCTGATCCAATGCAATGTTTTCAGCCGCTGTCAGGTGACCCGTATCAAGTAGCCGCCATTTTTCTCTTGTTTGACCCATATCAATTTTAAATTATATCCAGGGTAATTGGTTTGTCAAACATCTGGAGAACTATTGTGTTAAATTATTGAGAAAAATCTATCTTTGTGTTGCTCTATCTAATAATCTTTTATGTCCAGAAACAATACGTTCTTCAAAGGGTGATCCACGGATTATCTTAAGTTCACTTCTTGCCTGCTGAACTATTTCATCAATATTCTTATTTGTACCAAACAGACTTTCATAAGCCTTTGCTCCTGCAATCTTACCTTCAAGCATCGCGGTTGATGCCTCCTCAATTGATGCCAGATCACCACAAACAAAGATATTAAACCTTGAGGTCTGCATATTCTCATCATAATATGGAACATTACCCCCCAGTTCAGGAATATAATCTATCCTGCAACCAGCCTGATACAATAATTCACAGAGAGGTGATAAACCAACCGCTATCAAAATGATATCGCAGTCAACAATTTTTTCTTTTCCCATAATACATTCAAAATTGTTATCAACCTCGGTAATCACTGCAGATTCTACACAATCCTTACCTCTTGCCTCAATGATCGTATGCCTTAATAGAATTGGCACACCAGCCCTCCTTATCTTTGCGGCATGCACATAATAACCACCAATCCTGGGTAGAACTTCAATAATTGCACAGACCTCAACTCCTGCCTGCAAAAGTTGATAGGGAACAATCAAACCAATATTACCCGAACCAACTACCAGTGCCCTTTTTCCGGGGATAACGCCATAGACATTCATCATTGTCTGGACCGCACCGGCACCATATACCCCTGGCAAATCAGCATTCTCAAATGCCAGCATATTTTCACTTGCACCGGTTGCAAAGATATATCTCTTCGCCTTAAGTTGAATAAGATTGTCATTTTCCAGAACACCGATTGAATCGTCATCATAGTAGCCAATAACAGTTGCATTCAGAAGAACATCAATTCCGAATTTATAAACCTTTTCACTCAAAATCTTTGCAATATCAAGACCACGAACACCACAATAATGTTCCTTTGAACCAAAGAACTTGTGGGTTTGTTTTATCAACTGACCACCGAGCACAGGATTATCATCAATGATTAATACTGAAGCACCCAATTCCCTTGCTACAATTCCTGCATTCAAGCCTGCTGGACCACCCCCAATAATAATGATATCATAAGAACCAGATTCTTCTTTTTCTGATATCTGGCGTCTATTATCTGTCATCTTGCTTATACTCTTCCCTTACCCTGCTGTCTTTTGACGCGCATCCCTTCTCTCAGGGGTTCCATACAGACCATCACATTAGGCCTGCCGTCAACTTCCATCAAACACGAAGAACATTTTCCTACTGCACAGAAGAAACCCCGAGGTCGCTTGTATTTTTCTGAATATCTCAATACTTTAATTCCTGCAGCATGAAGTGCGGCCGCAATTGGTAAACCTTCATAACCTTCAAGTTCTTGATCTTCAAAATAGAATTTGACTATTTTTTTTCGACTGAATTCTAAAACTGGATGTATCTTTATATATCCTTCCATAATTATTTGAAATAGTTCACGGCATTTTCAAAGATTGCAAAACCGTCACCCCTTTCACTCAA
Source organism: uncultured bacterium (assembly GCA_964418185.1). Classification (GTDB taxonomy): domain Bacteria; phylum Hydrothermota; class Tepidihabitantia; order SM23-42; family JAOAFX01; genus JAOAFX01. The sequence continues at coordinate 4,577 of CAYQKL010000042.1, read as the reverse complement.
TTTCTTTCTTGTATGAAGGGGATTTTGCAAACAGGATATGTGTCGTTCAGGATGAGGCATCAAACCAAGGATCCTGCCCGTTTTGTCAGCAATGCCCGCAACATTCATAATTGAGCCATTTGGGTTATATGGATAACCGCCAAGCCTACCTTTCTCGTCTACATACTGGAATACTATCTGCTTCTCAATTTTCTTCAAAACCTGTCTATTGGACACCACAAATTTCCCCTCGGCATGGGCAACAGGCAGGGAAATTATTCTGTTAATACCTCTGGTGAATACAGAATTTTCACTGTAAACCTTCAAATCTACCCAGCGGTCTTCAAATCGTTCAGAATCATTTGTGATCAAACTCACTGTCTGGTTTGTAAAATAACCATCAACCCCTGGTAGAATACCTGATTTTACAAGAACCTGGAAGCCATTGCATATACCAATTATTAAATTACCCTTTTCAACAAACTTTAAGATTTTATCCTTTAATTTATATTTTATTTCATTGGCAAGAATCTTACCGGCGCTTATATCATCTCCATAGGTAAAACCGCCCGGCAGGACAAGAATCTTGTAATCCAGCAGATTCTTGTTTCTTACCGCATCTATGTAAACCCGCTCAGGTCGGGCACCAGCAAGTTCAAATGCATAAGCAGTTTCAAGGTCGCAATTGGTTCCTGCTGCCCTGATGATAAGAACCTTTATCTTCATTGTTTTAGAGAAACATATATGGTTCGCTTTTCACGCCTAAATTTTACCTTATCCTCCCGGGCAAGCCAGCCCAAACCCATATAGAAGATGCTTATTGACATACCACATCTTCTTTGCAGTCTTGTAATAACCATCTCTCCCTCATCCTTTAGTTTCTTCCAGATATTACCAGCAGCAAAGCCAATTTCAGTAATCATATTACCTCCTGTTTACTTCAATGACCAAAATGGGTGAAAAAATTTTTGATTGAAATTTAAAGATTGATTTCTGTTCCGGTTTTTGCGGCATCAATTTCATATTCAGGAAATTTTGCCCGAAGGTCCTGAAGATTTTTATTGATAAAGTCATCACTGCTTGAGGGGTCGTGATGGGTGAATAAGACCCTTTTCACGGCTCCATCACTTGCAAGTTTCATTACCTGATTATATGTAGAATGTCCCCAGCCAAGTTTGCTCATATAATTTTCATCTACATACTGGGCATCGTGTATCAATACATTTGCATTTTTTATGAATTTGACGAACTTTTTGTAAGGTGTTCTCGGGCGAGGTGCCTGGAGTTCATTGTCAGTTAAAAACACTGCACTCTTGTTATTTTCAATAAATTTTAAGCCAAATGTATAGTTTGGATGGTTATTTTGGATGATCTGAATTATCATATTACCAATTTTGAATCTGTTTTTTACTTTCTGGAAAATGAATCTTGCCGGTAGGTCAGTCAATTTTATCGTGGGGAAAAAGGGAATATGCATCTGATAAGAAAGTGCCTTTTTTACTCCAATCTCATTTTCCGGACCATACATATTGATTGAAGTGTTGGTTGAATATGCCGGACCAAAAAATGGGAATCCCTGAATGTGATCCCAATGATAATGCGTAAAGATGAGATGTAAATTACTCTTTTTGTTCTGAAACAAATATGCACCAAGTTCTCTGATTCCGCTACCGGCATCAACAATAATTGGTTCACCATTACTGGTTTCAACATAAATACAGGTAGTATTTCCGCCATATTGCAAAGTTGAAGTTCCCGATACTGGAATTGATCCACGCGTTCCAAAGAATTTAATAAACATTTAATCCTTGTCCTTTATTTTCTGCCCCATTCGGCAGTTACCATCAAAGAATACGCCGGCCTGGATTATCAATCCCTTGCACATTATGTCCCCAAACATCTGGGCGCCACTCTGAAATTCAAGAACATCCTCTGCCTGTATATTACCCTCAATCTTACCACCAACTACGGCTGATTTACAATTGATATTACCTTTGACAAAACCCGTGTTTCCACAAAAGAGATTGTCCTTGACCGTAATATTACCTTCAACCGAACCATCAATCTTCACCGAACCCGTGATCTTAATATCTCCATTAACAACCGTGTTCCGGCCGATAATGCTATCTATCTTACCTTCTTTTTCCACTTAACTCCTTTCGTAAAATAAGATTATATATAAAAACTGCAAAAAGTCAAGATGTTAATCACTTTTATGGGTGGATCTTACCTGAACTTACTTACTTGCCAGTTCAGGGTTTACAATATCCCCTTTTTTCGCCTTGCCAGCCCCTGGTATCCAGCACCTTGGGTCGGTGGGAGTCCTATTTACCATTATCTGAAAGTGCAGGTTTGACCCTGTACACATCCCGGTCTTGCCCATTTCACCAATCTCCTGTCCCTTTCTAACGGTGTCGCCAGCAGCAATCAATACTTTGTTCAGGTGAATATAAACAGAATGAATTCCCTGACCGTGGGCAAGGACAATACTCTTGCCATGACCCTCAAGTTCTTCCACCATCGCAACAATTCCACTATTCGTAGCAACTACCTTTGTGCCAATTGCATTAGCAATATCAATTGCTTTATGAGACCATTTATCAAGCCCATTATTATAACGTCTTGCCATTCCATACATTGAGGTAATTGAACCTGCACAGGGCCAGATAAAATCTCCGTCACACAAAAGTGTGTCGAAATTTTTATTGTAGGCTTTAGCAAAATATCTACCTTCATATTTCAACATCTCTAAAGTTTCTTCAGTTAGAATGTGAATATCAAGTTCCACAGTGTCATGCTCTGCAAAATCACCAGCAATTATCTTGAATGGTAATCTCAAACTCTTTCTTGCTTCATTTTCTTCGTATTTCAAGGTCATAAAGTACCGTCCTGTGTCGACATCCATCGGAACCGCAAGAACCGTACGGTATGTATTTTTTCCAGCCGGATACAGTTTATATGTTTTGTATAAAAACCTTATTTCGGGCCTGACAATCGGCAAAACCGTGGTTACATTCAAGGTCGCAATTTCTCCCTGTTTGTAAATCTTCTTATCAAGAGAGATACTCTGAAATATCCCATTGATTAAACTATCCGAAACCAGCGGTAAAGATGATATCTTATCCTCAGAGGTTATTGTTTTATCTCCCAATGTTCTGACTGGAGCATTATTTTCTATTTGGACTGGTTGGTTTTGAATGTTGAGGTGAATGATTGATGGTTCAGCAAGTTGAGGGAATGGATTAGACAAGAAATTAATAATCTTATTTGTAGGAACCAGACGTCTTTCCAGATCAATCGTTTTCCCAAAAGGGTTTAATTTTGTAGAATCTTTAGGGCTAACACCAGTAACTTCTTCCCCTGCACAATTGCATAAATCTGGAATAAACAACAGGATAGTTATGATCAGTACATTAAAAAATGTCTTCATTTCAATAGATAATTTTACCCAGAATCTTCTATATGTCAAGAACCATTTATACCAACTACTCCCGTTTTACATCGCTGGCACAACGGAATCCATAATAACGGTCCTGGACAAATGGCTTCAAACCCAGCCTTGAGGTGCATCTCAGATGTTTAGGATTGATACTCAACCAGGAACCACCACGCAAGACCTTCGTGTATCCTGAATCTGGACCAGTCGGATTTTTCTCCTGACTAATCTTATAAAAAGTAGTATCATAGAAATCATTACACCATTCCCAGACATTACCTGCCATATCATATAGTCCAAAATTGTTAGCCGGGAATCTACCCACTGGTGCGGTATATTTATATCCATCAGCCTCGAAATTCCCTTCTGGCGCATAGCTACATTTTCTCAAAGGTGGTTCATCTCCCCAGGGAAATTCTTTATCAACAAGCCCTCCCCGTGCAGCGTATTCCCACTCTGCCTCAGTAGGCAACCTCTTACCTGCCCATTTTGCATAACATAATGCATCAAAATAACTCACTCCAACAACTGGCTGATTTAGACCATTCAAACAAGAATCTTTGATAAATGCGGGTTTTGGATGACCGGTTGCTTTTACAAATGCAAGATACTGGCGATTTGTCACTTCATATTTATCAAGATAAAATGTATCTACCCAGACTCTGTGTTTGGGGCTCTCATTGATTGAATCAGAGCCCATATTAAAATAACCACCGGGTATCAACACCATACCCTCTGGTGCAGGCATAATCTTCTTCACTACCTTCTCTTCAGTCTTTGGTTTACTACAAACAACCAGAAAAAAAATAAGGCAAAGAGTCATGAACAATCTTTTTGATATCTTCATAACAGCAAATAATAACCAATTTTGTGACAAAGTCAAGAATTTTCCATGAACAGATTCTTGACCTTCTGAGAATTTTATGTATTATTTTTTGCTAATGAGAGATCCCGTATTTGATAGAATTCTTGAAAGAGACCCGCGATACAGGATAGAGGCATACATTTTTGTGCTGGAGGCATTGAACTACACCCGAGAAAAATTGAATTTGGAACGACATGTAACCGGTAAACAACTTCTTGAAGGTATTAAGGAATTGGCCTTGAAAAGATTTGGAGCATTGACGAAGGTGGTTTTTGAACACTGGGGTGTAAAAAAAAC
>CAYQKL010000041.1:0-20802 GCA_964418185.1 uncultured bacterium | reverse complement strand
GGAGAAATTTCTAAAATCAGTTGCCACACCGATACTCACGGTAATCTTTAAGCCAATTATCTCTGTTGATTTTTTCTCAACAACCATGCGTATTGTCTCAGCAATTTGAATTGCACTCTCCTTATTCATTCTTGGAAAGAGAATTACAAACTCTTCACCACCATAACGGGCAACAACATCATCCTTTCTGCAGAGCGCTCGAATAATCTGTGCTACACCCCTTAAAACCTCATCCCCTTTATCATGACCCAATGTATCATTAACCTTCTTAAAATGGTCAATATCTATGAAGATTATAGAAAGCGGGTATCTGTTCTGGTGGGCATTTTTGAAATGTTCTTCAAAGATTTTGTCAAAATACCTACGGTTATAGAGTTCGGTTAATCGGTCAAAATTTGCCTGCTGGGTGAGTTTCTTCCTGCTTTTCAGGACCTTCTCATGATACCTCTTCAAGTCAAGGGCAATATCCCTTTCCCTTATCTTTTCAGCGAGTGATCTGTATTCCGCAATAAGTCGCTGGGTTTCATCACCTGCTGACTCAACCTGGGTTTCATCATAGATCCCTTCTACGCCCCGACCATCATCAAAAAGTATAATAAAATTGCCAATGTTTATTTCATCACAATGTTTCAATATTGTGCAGGTTATTTTTTCCCCGTTTACAAATGTTCCATTGGTACTCCCCAGGTCTTCAATTTTGAACCTACCATCTTGATAAAATATTCGCGCATGACAGCGGGAAACCTCTTTTCCATCGACGACAAGGTCACACTCATTCGCCCTACCGATTGTATATTCTCTTTTTTCTATGGGCAAACTCTTCAAAAGTATTCGTTCTTCAGTCAAAACCAAACAGGGAGTGCCTTTAGCCATTAACTTTAGTATACCAAAACTTTGCTAATAAGTCAATGACTCACTGGCGATAGAATGTCTTATATCTATAGACACCCTTCAGTTTAACACAACAAGTTTTCTTGTAGTTTTTAACTTTCCCTTGATTAATTGTAAAAAATACACCCCTGGCGTAGAAAAATCCTGTACTCTTCTGCCTTCAGTATTGAAGATAAGCAATTCTGCATCAGATGGAGAGTAAATGATCTTAGAATGACGCGTAAAAGGATTGGCGAAGTTCAATTTTAATTCTTTCTCTGGAGAACCCCTTTTATAAGTCTCCTGTATCCCAATCTGATTCAAACACCTTGAGAAATAAATATCCGGATTGGTGGAACCATTTCTGCAATCACACCAGAGTGCGCTGATGTAAAGATTCCCTGCAGCACAGGCAGTATAATCCCCAATAAATGTAGATGTATATGCCACAGTATCAGAAACCCGCTGATTTGCACTCCAAGTGACACCATAATTGGTTGAGTAGGCATAATACTGCCCAATATAGTATCTACTCCGACCCCGGGTATCATGCCAGACAACATGAATATTGTCATTCGGGTCAACTGCAATCGCGGGGTAGAATTGCAATGTTGTGTCACCAGAAGGTGTATCATTTATCTTTACCGGTGTTGACCAGGTTACACCCTGGTCTGTGGAACGGGAAAAACTCACATCAACCTGACCGCTTCCCCATCTGGAATCGGCAAACACAACATATATCCTTGTGCGGTCATTGCTCGTTGCCCAGGCTGGGATATTATTCAACCGATAAGGAGTAGATGGCGGGCTCCAGGGGCAGGTAATGATGGTTTGTTGCCCAAGCCAGTTCTGTCCGAGGTTTGTTGAGCGATTAAATCTGATATCCTGATAACCCCAGCCAACAAAGAGATTCTGGCCGGTCCCGCGAATTGGCCAGGTGCCATTACCACCAGAACCAATATTCACACCAGTTGACCAGGTCTGTCCATAATCAGTTGACCGTTTGAATCGCAATTGATTCGTTCCACCATAATCATACCAGGTCAAAAACATATAGTTCCCATCCACTGTTACCCAGGGCTTGTCATCAAGGGTGCTTGGTGTCCCTGGTGTCAGACACAACGAAGGACCCCAGGTTCGACCCCAATCCCTTGATTTAGTTAAATATATATCACCTGTGTAATTAGATGAATTATACGAAAGCCAGACATAACAGATGTGTCCAGAATCGTTGACCACTATGCAGGGGTCACAATCAGATGGATATGTTGGTTCAATCATTAGAGTCTCAGCCCAGGTTTGACCACCATTAGTGGAACGGGCAAAGCCCACATGATACAATGACTGCCTGCTATCATTCCAGCCACCACAGACAAGTGTATCCTGATATATTGCCATTGTCGTTTCATTCTGATTACCAGTTCCTGGATCCTGGCTAACCTTTATGTTAGTCATCCAGGGTGGGTTGGCAAATGATAGAACCACAGATGAGATTAGTATCAAAACTAACATTCTCATTTTTCCTCCCGGGCTGAAAGTTTGTTGATAATTTCATCCAGTAACTCGCGCTCAAGTTTTCCGTTAGAGAATGCCTCACTCCAAGTCGGTGGGATTGAAAGTAATGCTGATGGTGTCCCATAAAGTTCAAAAAAGACATTGACCATCAATTTTGCCTTTGATCTGCCAAGTGATTCAATGCTAATGAAAATTTGCATATGGCCGAACATCCAACCTGGGTTATCGCATGGATATTGCTCAATGATATAATCTTGCATCTTGTTAGCATCCATTTCCAATTTATGGGTTGTCAATCTTTGCTCAGTGGTTTCGGCAATCTCGAACCCTTTGGCGACAATAACTTCCTTTGCCGCCGTCATTACTGCATCTATGGGTGAATCTAAAGTCACCTGACTATACAAAAAGAAACACAAAGATAAGACAATCATATCAACCCCCTTTTATTTTATATATATTACTAGAAATTAGATAAAAGTCAACCCCCCTGATTTAGATTCTCCCCTTTCAACAAGTTAAGCAGTTGTGATCGCTTTTCGCTAAAAACAGGACTTGACTTTTTTCAATTTTAATATATAATGCTGTATGGCAATAAAGAAAAGATCAAGAACGGTTCTTAAGAACATTCGCAAGTCGCATCGGCGCTATCTAACAAATTTGAAGAAGAAAAGGAACTTGAAGCTGGCTATCAAAAAATTGAAGAGAGCCAAATCAAAAGAAGAGGCGCTGAAGATTTATCCTGAGGTTCAGGCAGTTATTGATAAGTCAGTCCAGGATGGAATAATTAAAAAGAATACTGCTGCCCGGTATAAATCAAGATTAGCGAAGTTCATAAAAACCAGAGTCAGATAATCCTGAAAAAGTACTTTTTTTATTTCGGTATTAGAATCCTCTTTATATTGCTTGTTGCAAATTTTTATCAACCGCCTGATTATGAATATGGAGACATCGCCAGAAATATTTTAGCAGGTGCGGGATTCAGCCGAACAATTCTTTCAGATATAGGACCTGTACCTACCTCATCTCATGCCCCATTATATCCATTCTTTCTTACCCTTTTTTATTGGACCGGTACAAAGCCATTTACTTATTTCATAATTCAACTTATTCAGGCAATTCTTTCTACTCTGACCATTTATATAATCTTCAAAACCAGCCGCATTATCTTCAACTACTCAGTTGCCCGCCTTACCGAATGGTTGGTTGGACTGTATCCACCGCTAATTTACTACTGCACCAAACTCGTTCCGACAACAACTTTTCTATTTCTCATTTCCCTGTCCATATACTTGATAATAGCCAATAGAAATTTTATCAGCAACATCTTTTGCGGCATAGTCCTTGGTTTGACAATCCTGTGTGATCCTGTAGCGTTAGTCCTCTACCCTGTGATCATCCTCTGTTTTATTGTCAGTAAAAATATAAATTTTTTTAAAACTGCACTTATAATCATTGTCTCACTTTTCATTTTGGCACCCTGGACAATCAGAAACTACCAGATACACAAAACCCTTATTCCTGTTACCACCCAGTTTGGTGTCAATTTTTGGATAGGCAATAACCCTAATGCAACGGGCACTGACTTCTTCAAAATCAGATCAATTGAGAATGATGACTATATCTTGATGACTCAGACACTCGCCCCGAATATTCTGGATAGTCTGAATAGAGTATCTGAAATTGACCGAATGCGATTCTATATCCATCAGGCAGTTGAATTTATCAAAGAAAAGCCACTGGGATTCTTTAAGTTGTTGATAAAGAAATGCTACTATTATTGGTGGTTTGCAAATTCCAGTGAATATAGATCAAGAGATTTACAAAAATATAGTATATTATTATACATTTCCTATATTCCAGTGTTGATTCTTGGCTGGACAGGCTTATTACTTTCTATTAAAGAAAAAAGACCAGTCCTGTTAATAATCCTTGCTATTTTTTCTATTTCTGGATTATATATTTTTACCCATATTGGCCTTGTCAGGTATCGCATTCCCGTAGAATTGTTATTTCTTCTCTTTAGCGGCTATTTCATAAAATCATTCAGAAAATGAGATTGCCTGCGGAGATAGAAGAGAAAATTCTCTGTGAATTAGGCATCCCAGAGATCTATGACAACCGGTTCATTCATCAAAAAAAGATAGAGGCATTGAGGAAACAAATGGTCTACCTCTCTTCGGATTTTGCAGATGCTTCCTACACTGAAACAAAATATTGTGATGCATATTTTGCCTATAACTTTCCCACGAATTTTATGAAAACACTGATAATTATCAACAAATTGCATAATCTCTATGGAATCCCATTACCAAAAGACACCTTGAAAATCCTGGATCTTGGTTGTGGTGATGGCGCTGGGATGTTTGGGATATTCTGGGGCTTGAAAGAACTAACTGTGGAATCAAAGTTTTCCTTAACCGGGGTAGACTTGAGCGGAAATTTGCTGAACAGATGTGAAAAAGTTGGTAGTTGGTTTGAGAAAAACAATTCCAATGTAAGTATTGAATTAGTGAGAGAACCAATGTCTTCGTTTATATCCAGAAGCCGAAACGAATATGATTTTATCGTTCTGGCAAATGTCCTTACTGAAATCTTTCCATCAGGGACGATTCCAGCATCTTTTGTCAAAAGTCTCCATAATAGACTAACTACAGATGGTCTGATCATCATTATTGAACCAGCATTAAGAAAACTAACCCGTCGGTTAATGCAATTGCATGATGATTGCATAATGGATGGATCTTATTATACCCTTCTCCCCTGTCTCCATAACAAATCCTGCCCCGGGTTGACCAGAACAAACGAATGGTGTCATCAGAGCATAAAATGGATACCACCCGATTACTTGAAGATACTCAACCAGAAATTATTTCGTAAGATTGAATACCTGAAATTTTCTTATCTGATCTTAGGTAACAAGTGCCCCAATTTCATTGGGGAAAATAAATATCTTGTAATAAGTCGATTGGCAAAGGAAAAAGGCAGAAAACGGTGCTTATTATGTTCTGAATATGGAATTGTTGAATTGATCAGACTTAATCGGGATGTTGAGAGTGTAAATCAAGAATTTGATAATGTATGTATGGGTGATATTATCCAGATAGACAATTTAAACAAATTGAATCCATTGTGCTGGAAGGTCTCAACAGATACACGCTTGAAAATACTTGATTTTTAATGAAAAATATTTATAATATGTTTATTATATTATCAAATAGACTTTGGTTATCTTGAAGGGAGGCAAATGGCACGATATTTTATTACTTCTGAATCGGTTACTGAAGGACATCCAGACAAGATTTGTGACCAGTCTGCGGATGCAATCCTGGATGCAATCCTTGAAAAGGACCCTTTTGGCAGGGTTGCCTGCGAAGTCTTAACTACCAGAGGGCTACTTTTTGTCGCTGGTGAAGTAACAACAAATTGCTATGTTGACATACCAGATCTGATTAGAAACCTGCTGGTTGAAATTGGCTATACTGACACAGATATGGGTATTGATGCTTACACCTGTGCAATTGTCACAGCGATACAGGAACAATCCAGTGACATTGCAATGGGTGTGAATATCGGTGGTGCCGGAGATCAGGGTATGATGTTTGGCTATGCTACAAAAGAGACCAAAGAACTGATGCCAATGCCCATAATCCTTGCCCACAAACTTGTCCGCCGGCTCAGCGAAGTCCGTAAAACCAATATCCTGACCTATTTACGACCTGATGGAAAATCTCAGGTCACTGTGGAATATGAAAACGATAAACCAGTGCGCGTTGATACAATAATACTCTCAGCACAGCATCATCCGGATATTAAAAATGAACAGATTCACTCTGATTTAAAAAAACATGTAGTTCAGGAAATAATCCCGGCAGCCCTTATAGATGATAGAACCAAGATCCTCATAAATCCAACTGGCAGATTTGTTATTGGTGGTCCTCAGGGCGACACTGGTGTTACGGGCAGAAAGATTATGGTTGACACCTATGGAGGCATAGGTCATCATGGTGGTGGCTGTTTCTCGGGAAAGGACCCGACCAAGGTTGACCGTTCTGCATCCTATATGGCAAGGTATGTAGCAAAAAATCTTGTTTCATCGGGCATCTGCGATAAGGTGGAAGTCTCTCTTGCTTATGCAATCGGTGTTGCTGAACCTGTAGCGATCAACGCCAATACATTCGGTACAGCAAGGATTGAAGAAGAAAAAATCGTCAAAATATTGAAAAAACTCTTTGATTTTACACCCCAGGGAATTATTGATAAATTAAATCTGCGAAGGCCGGTATTCAAGAAGACTGCCTGCTATGGGCATTTCGGCAGAGAAGAAGAAGGCTTTACCTGGGAAATCTGCGATATGGCTGATGCAATAAAAAGGGAAGCAGGAATCTGATCAATTGAATAAATGGTTGAAGAAAAAAATAGTAAGAAAACGGAGAAAAAGTGGAATATAATATAAAAGACAAAAAATTAGCAAAGGAAGGACACAAAAGGATCGAATGGGCAGAGTCAAAGATGCCCGTTCTAAGATTGATCCGTGAACGGTTTGAAAGACAAAAGCCTCTTAAAAACCGGTGTATCGGTTGTTGCCTTCATGTTACAACCGAAACTGCAAATCTTATCAGAACCTTGAAAGCAGGTGGTGCGCGGGTTTTCTTGACCGCATCAAATCCATTGTCTACCCAGGATGATGTTGCAGCTGCACTTGTTGATGATGGCATCGGTGTCTTTGCCATAAAGGGTGAATCAAGAAATGAATACTACAATAATATGAATCAGGTGTTGAGAAACAAACCCGAGATACTCATTGACGATGGCGCGGATCTGATTTCCACGGTCCATAAGAAAAAAATAAAAGGTGTCCTCGGCGGCACAGAAGAGACGACCACTGGTGTTATTAGATTGAAACAGATGGCCGAAGATAATGTCCTTAAGTTCCCGATTATTGCCGTCAACGATTCTTTAACCAAACATTTATTTGATAATCGTTATGGTACCGGGCAATCAACCATTGATGGCATATTGAGGGCAACAAATATCTTGATAAGCGGCTGCAATTTTGTGGTCGCAGGCTATGGCTGGTGTGGAAGGGGATTGGCAATGAGGGCAAAAGGATTCGGTGCAAATGTCATTATTACTGAGGTTGACCCGGTTAAGGCACTTGAGGCAAGAATGGATGGCTATCAGGTTATGACAATGCTTGAAGCCGCTGGCATAGGCGATGTCTTCATCACTGTCACCGGCGACATAAATGTCATAAGAAGAGAGCATATGCTCAGGATGAAAGACGGAGCAATAATTGGTAATTCAGGACATTTCGATGTAGAGATAGACAAAATTGGTCTTAGAAAAATCACCAGGAGAAAGAGAACAATCAGAAATTTCTGCGAAGAATACACACTCAAAAACAATCACAAGATTTATCTTCTCGCCGAAGGCAGACTTGTCAATCTCGCTGCGGCTGAAGGCCATCCAGCAATGGTAATGGATATGTCATTTGCCAATCAGGCACTGGCAGTCGAATACATACTGCATAATCCTAACCTTAAGAACACGGTCTATTCACTGCCAATGAGAATTGACCAGGAGATTGCGCAGCTGAAACTAAAGTCTATGGGCATTAAGATTGATAAACTGACTCCCGAGCAGAAACATTATCTTGCCTCCTGGGAAATGGGAACCTGAAAAGATTGTTTACATAATTTTAGAGAGATCGTTAGGATATATATTTGTAATGTAAGCAGAACCTCATACACACAACTTTTTTCCTTGACACCGAATTTATGTCTGGATATAATCACTTACGGAGGTAATTATGGAAAGAAGAAGGTTCTTAAAGATTTTGATGGCTGGTGGCATTAGCGCATTATTAAATAAACCATTGGGTAATCCCCTGCCATCTATTCTTACAAAGTCAAGATATCTACCACCACCCCAGATAAATACATTCTCGTCTGAGATTGTGCTCAATAGTAGAAGATCATATCACAGCGGTTATACAAGCAGTCTTTCTGACCAGATCCTTGCCAATGTTTTATGGGCTGGTTCCCGCGCGCCGATGATTGGGTCAAACCGAATAATATATGTTGCCCGCACTGATAATGTCTATCGCTATGACCCTAATCTCCACGATATCATACTCCATATTTCAGGAAATCATAAATCCGAATCAAATGCCGCATTTGAAGTAGGTATTGCCAGTGATATTGCTGAAGACGCAGGAACTGCAATTCAATATGCACTTCTCGCAGCGATTTCATTCTGGACAAATGCAACAAACCAACCTGCGTGTGTTCCAAAAGAGAGTGCCACGACCAATGCCAATAGTACCTGGAGTCCTGCGCTTACGGTCCAGATGGTAAATGTTTATGGCTTGATGTCTTCAGTCAGCGGCATAACATCAGAATGTGTTGCCCAATCATCAAATGGTAGTTTGCCAAACCCCAATACGAATGGCACTGTGATCCTAGAAAATGCCCTTAACAATCTGAGGTATGGCAACATATTCGCTGACACTGAACTCAGTCTTAATCAACTTTCACAACTTGCCTGGGCATCTTATGGTAACACACCACATAGTACATCAAATGGTCGTGCTGGCATTACTGTTCCATCAGCAGTAGCAAATTATTATCTTACCGGCAGAATATACATTGTACGTTCAGCAGGTGTAGAAAGATATCACATAAGACTTCCATCAGGTCAGCCAAATACGCGCGACCATCGCATTGAAAGGGTCACTGACGGTGATAGAAGACCTCAACTCAGAAATGCCATTACCCGTCTACCCCAGACCGCACCAAATTACTTTATCTATTGCGCAACAACTGCAAACAGATATCAATTACTTGAAGCAGGATTTGCAGGTGCCAGTGCCCTTTTGCAGGCAACCTGCATTAACCTTCAAGGATATTTTACTGCAAACTTCAGTTCAAGCGAAAGAACCGCAATTATCAATGCCCTTGGCATCCCTTCAACTGACCTGCCACTATTCATATTCTCGGCTGGGCAGGAATATGTTGGAAAAGAGGAGCAAAATGATGACCGAATAGATATGATTACAATCTCGCCAAATCCATTCAAGAACAAGACGACAATCAGTTATACACTAAAGAAGAACACTATGGTCAATCTCTCAATTTATGATTCTGCAGGAAATTTGAAAAAGGCTATTGTAAGTAAAAGGCAACCTGCAGGCCTCTATCAGATTACCTGGAACGGCCTGGATGATAATAGTCATAAAGTTGTGCCCGGAACATATTTTGTTGTTCTGAGCACAGGAGAACATAAGTACGAGCAAAAACTGATAAAATTTTAATAGAGAAAATAATCAATTCACTTGATTTTTCTGAAAATCTGATTAGAATCTAATCAAGGAGGCAAAATGCGAAAACTGATGCCCATTATCTGCACAGGATTTTTTTTATACCCTTTGATTCTTTTTGGCGGTATTGAATGGCAGGCACATACCATAACAAAGATAAAAGACAAAGAGTCAAAGGTGATTGTCCACGGCTATGCACAGAAAGGCATGGTGCGCGAAGAGTATGTTGAAGTTTCAGGTGAGGAAAATCAATTGACCAAAAAGGGTATGTACTGGTTATACTCTTCAGATAAGAATGAAATCTATATTGTAGATCCTGAAGAAAAGTCATATTTTGCGATGAATGTGGACTCAATAACCAGATTTATAGGAGTATTGAACAAATTTGTGAAATTTACGATCTCCAATATCAAAATTGAATCAAAAGAACTTGAGACTGCAAATGTTCACGGTGTGGACTGCCGGCATATTCAGATAAATACTGCCTATGATATGGAGACAAAGATAATGATTATGAAGGTAAAATCACATACCGAAGAATCCCGAGAGATATGGACGACATCTCAACATCTTGAGGACATATCTCTCAATTTTTCAAAAAGGGCCATTTCCGTAGGTATTGCTGAACTTGATTCACTCATCCGTAAAGAGATGGAGATATACGGCAATGTCGGCTTTATCTTGAAATCTGTCACCATAAGCAAGACATCGGATGCGAAGGGAAAGATTAGTTCAGAAAGCACAACAGAAATGGAAATAGAGAATTTGACCGTGAAAGAACTGAGCGAAGACCTGTTCAGGATTCCCCCGGACTATAAGCAGATTGAATTCAAGTTCAAAATGGAAAGTGAAGAATAGTAGGCCAAAAATATTGACTAAACACAATTTCAGGATATAATCAACTTGATGGAGATATTATGAAAAAGATAATTCTCTTAACTTTGATTTCATTAGCATTTCTTGCTGGACAATGTGTAGCACCAGTAAGATCTTATTTCGGTCTGCAGACCGGTATAAATTATAGTATCTTTGACCCGGACGACGAGGCAGGCAATTACTCAGGTGTTGGTTTTCAGATCGGGCTGGGTATGGGAATTGAAATAGTTAATACAATAGGGCTTCAAATGGCACCAGTGTTTAGAACCACCTCATTCAATAGAACTATTTTGAATATTGAAACTGGAGCCAACTACAAGAATCTATATCTACCCTTTATCCTGCAATTCAAGGCTGGTATGGTACCCGTTGTCAGTCCTTATTTTGGTATTGGATTTGCCGGTAATTTTCAACTGGACGGAGATGCATACACTGGTTCAATAAAGAGCAACATTGATGATCTGGAGAGTGATTTGTGTGTATTGTTATCTCTGGGAACTGACATAAAATTGATAAAACTAAAACTTACTCCTGAATTTACATTCAATTATAACCTGACTGCGGATGATCCGGATACCCAGAATCGAACAGAAGCAAATTACGACTTTCATTTATCAGTTGGTATTTTTTATACCCCATAAATGCATGAATATGGTATAGACATTGGTTCGGTAAGTATTAAGATTGCCGAATTCTACCATGGCAATCTTTTGAGAACCAATTATATAGTCCACAGAGGTAGTCCTTATAGCCATTTACTACAGATAATAAAGAACATAAAAGACTCAGAGAAAATTGTGCTTACCGGTAATGTTCCCGGAACTGTTGTAGAAAGTCTGGGCATTATGCGGATAAACGAAGTGGATGCAATAATAAAGGGAACAACACATTTCCACCCGCGAATAAGATCAATAATTGAAATCGGTGGGATTAATTCAAAATTTATCGCCATAGATAAACAACTCAGGGATTTTTCTTCAAATACTCTCTGTGCCGCAGGAGCCGGAATATTCCTTGACCAGCAGGCACAGCGACTATGCATTCCTGTAGAGAAATTCGGTGATATTGCCCTGAATTCTGATAAACCAGCACGCATTGCGGGCAGATGTTCGGTTTTTGCCAAAAGTGATATGATTCACCTGCAGCAAATAGGAACACCGGCAGAAGATTTGATTGCCGGGCTCTGTTATGCCCTGGCAAGGAACTTTAAGAGCGCCATCATAAAAGGCAGGGAAGTACAAACGCCCGTAGCATTTATTGGTGGTGTTGCGGGAAATAAAGGAATGGTCAATGCCTTGAAGAATACTCTGCATATTGATGACACCGAGTTTATCATTCCCGATTATCATAACACGATTGGTGCAATTGGTGCCGTTTTGTGTGCAAGGGAGTCAAACTGGCATATGAAATTCAAAGGCATTGAAGAATTTGAAAGATGGCTGTCCCAACCCGAAAAAATCAGTAGACTTCCACCCCTTGATGGCAGGAAAAAATGGCATCCAAGTATTGTTGTATGCCCACCCGCAGAAATAACCCAGGCATATCTCGGTGTAGATGTTGGCTCCATTTCAACCAATCTCGTATTGGTTGACAGATATGGCAATGTTCTTTGTAGAAAATATCTGTGGACACAAGGCAAACCCATTGATGTTGTAATCCAGGGGCTTGCTGAACTCAGAAATGAAATTGGCGACAGGGTTAAGGTTGTTGGCGCCGGAACCACGGGCTCGGGTCGTTATCTAATCGGTGAACTTATTGGTGCAGATATAGTAAAAAACGAAATCTCTGCCCAGGCAAGGGCAGCAATAGAAATTGATCCTGAAGTTGATACGATATTTGAAATCGGCGGACAGGATTCAAAGTATATTTCCCTTGAGAATAAAACCATCGTTGATTTTGAAATGAATAAAGTTTGTGCCGCGGGCACCGGCTCATTTCTTGAAGAACAAACTCAGATACTCGGTGTCAAACTTGAAGAATTTGGAGACCAGGCACTTGACGCAAAATCACCAATAAATCTTGGTGAGCGCTGCACAGTTTTCATCGGCTCTGAGGTCATCCATCATCAAAACAATCTCGCTGAAAGGGAAAACTTGCTCGCGGGGCTTGGATATTCAACCGTCTTCAACTACCTGAATCGCGTTGTAGGCAACAAGAGAATCGGCAATCATATATTATTCCAGGGTGGTGTGGCTGCAAATAAGGCCGTCGTTTCAGCATTTGAAGAGGTTTTGAAAAAAAAGATTATTGTTCCACCCAACCACGATGTTACCGGCGCAATAGGTATTGCCCTTATTGTCCGTGATAGTGGCATACAAAAAACCAGATTCCGGGGATTCGACCTGGGGAATAAACCTTATAAGACTGATTCATTTTTATGCAAGCATTGTAGTAATGAATGTGAAATCAACCGCATAACCATTGCCAATGAAAAACCACTATTCTGCGGCGGAAGGTGTGAACGATATGAAGAACACGAAAAAACTGAATCAAATAACCTTCCTGACCTTTTCAAAATGCGCAACGAAATCTTCTTCCAGACCTGGAAAACAGAAGGTATTCCTATCGGTATACCTCGGGCTTTGATCTTCTATGAACTCTTTCCATTCTTCTATAAATTTCTGATAGAAATTGGATTCAGCCCTATCGTTTCAGATGAAACAAACCGACGAATAGTTGAAGCGGGGTCTGGATTTGCAGTGGCAGACACTTGTTTTCCAATAAAAACCGCTCTCGGTCATATTCATCATCTCGTAGAAAAAGGAATCAAAGATCTCTTTATCCCAAGTGTCATCACAATGAAACCCAATAGTCGGTGTTTTGATCGCAGTTTTGTTTGTCCCTATGTTCAATCATTTCCCTATCAAGCACGCGCCATATTTGGTAAAGATATCAATATCCATGATCCTGTGTTATATTTCGACCGGGGTCTTGAACCGATTCGTGCCGCCCTCTATGATTTCGCAAAGAAATATGGCAGGAATAATAAAGATGTGGATCGA
Organism: uncultured bacterium; assembly: GCA_964418185.1. GTDB lineage: Bacteria > Hydrothermota > Tepidihabitantia > SM23-42 > JAOAFX01 > JAOAFX01. The sequence continues at coordinate 7,221 of CAYQKL010000041.1, read as the reverse complement.
GCAATCAAACTGGGTATAGAGTATCAAAATTCTATTCAAAGCAAACTATGGGAAATGGCGCAGGAAGTTATAAATAATCACAAAGGAACCGCCTTTCTCATCTGCTCACGTCCCTACAATGGCTATGATCTTGGACTCAATCTGAAATTAACACAAAAGATTCGCAACCTTGGGATCTTACCTGTTCCCTTGGATTTTGTTCAATTGGACTATGAAGAGATAATATCCGACTTCAGTAATATGTACTGGCACTACGGACAGAAGATTTTGACCGCAACAGGGAAACTTGTTGAAAAAGAAAGTTTGTATCCGGTTTATCTATCCAATTTTGCCTGTGGCCCTGATTCTTTTCTGATAAACTTTTTTAGAGAAAAACTGAATAAAAAACCGATGCTCGTTCTGGAATTAGATGAACACTCAGGCGATGCAGGATTTGTTACAAGACTTGAGGCATTTGCAGATAGTATCAAAGGAAATCAGAAGAAAATCCAACCAGTGGAAATAGTGAGTACCAGTTCGCTGAAAAAAGACCGCACAATATATATCCCTGATATGTGCGATGGTGCTAAGGTTCTGTGCAGCGGAATGCGATTTGCGGGTATTGAAGCACAGGTAATGCAATCACCTGATGAAAATTCAGTTATGCTGGGCAGACAATTTACCAGCGGCAGGGAATGTCTACCAGCAATAATAACTGCGGGTGATATGTTGAAAAAAATCAGGTCATCAGATTTTGATCCGGGAAGAGCATCATTCTTTATGGCTCAGGGTTCTGGACCCTGCAGGTTTGGGCAATACTACAAATTGCACAGAACAATCCTTGACAAATCAGGATTGAAAGAAGTACCCATTTATGCACCAAATCAAGGACCAAGTCTATTTGACGACCTTGGACCAATGGGCATAAGATTTCTTTTTCTGACCTGGGACGGTATTTGCGCAGTTGATGGGCTTGAGGCAAAGATTCGTAAAATCAGACCGTATGAGCTGGATAAAGGTAAAGCCGATAAACTGTATCAGGATATCTTGGATGACCTATGCAAAAAAATAGAAAAAGGCAGAAGTATTATACCGATATTGAGAAAGGCAAGAAAAGAATTTGATAGTATCAGAATAGAAAAAAACGCAAAACCGAAGATCGGTGTAGTCGGTGAAATCTACATCCGTTCCCAGAAGTTTAGTAATGGATTTCTGGAGAAAAAACTTGAATCAATAGGCTGCGAAGTTGCCTTCCCTTCAATTAGCGAATGGTTCTTTTATACTAATTTTACAAGAATAAAAAATTGTTATTGGTTCAGACAATATCGCAGATCAATATTTACAAAGACCTTTGATGGGTATATGCGCTGGCGTCAGGGATATATCTATAAGATACTCGGGCTTACCCCTGAACCGCAAATTGTCCACACCATCAATGAAGCTACCAAATATATTCATCCCTCATTTGAAGGCGAGGCGGTGCTGAGTATAGGTAAAACGATAGAATGTATTAAAGAAAATTTTTCAGGGGTAATAAATGTGATGCCCTTTACCTGTATGCCTGGTAATATTGTCACAACTATATATAAGGCGATAAAAGATGATTATCCAGACTTTCCTTTGCTCTGTCTTTCCTTTGATGGAATTGCCAATACCCTTGATGATCTCAGACTTGAGGCATTCGTGCATCAGGCAAAAAATGTGTTCTTGAATAAGTAAATTTTTCTGGTACTTATTTAACAATCATAAGAAAGGAGGAAACAATGAGTGAAGAGAAGCGCGCTGAATATTATCTGTGTCCTTTTGGTGATACCGGCAAACCACGTCTTTGTCCAGCAAAGCATGTTAATGCCGGATGGAAATGCCCGCTTGAAAGGGCAGGCGAATGTTCCTTATGGAAATTCGTTGAAATGTTAGAAAGGGCAAAGGTTGGTTTCTAAATAACTTCAATAAATCAGCATAACTTATGAAGTGTCCCCAGTGTGGGTTTGAAAACCCCGCAATAAATAAATTTTGTGGAGAATGTGGATTTAACTTGTATTCATATTCCACAATTAAAAGAATTGACCTGCTCAAAAGATCAATTCCTGAGAAACTGGTAAAGAAAATATTAAGTGCAAAAGATACAACAACCAAAGAGCGAAGAAACGTAACCGTTGTTTTTGCCGATATTTCTGGCTTTACAAGTATGTCAGAAAAACTTGACCCAGAAGAATTGACTGCCCTTATGAATGAATGTTTCCAGAAACTCGGGCTGATGGTCTACAGATATGAAGGAATCATAGATAAATTTATCGGTGACTGCATAATGGCAATATTTGGTGCTCCGGTATCACATGAGGATGATCCCGAACGAGCAATACTTGCAAGTCTTGATATGCAGACTGCCCTTGATGAGGTTAATGCGAAATTTGGTGAAGGTTTTAAAAAACTTGAAATTCACACCGGGATAAATACAGGCGAGGTTATTGCCGGAAAGGTAGGATCAGATCTTCAGATGGAATATACCGTAATGGGAGATACAGTTAATGTTGCCCAACGATTAAAAGATATTGCTTCTCCGGGCACGATTTTTGTCGGTCCTGAAACTTATCAACGGACCAAACATGCCTTTGATTTCATTCAACTGGAGCCAGTCCAATTAAAAGGGAAAGAAGAATCAATAATGCCGTTTGAAGTGGTTGGCAAAAAATGGGGTTCAGAATATGGTTTATCATCGTTTCGTTCAGACCTTGTGGGCAGAGAACAAGAACTTGATAGATTAAATTCCGCTGTAAAAAAAATTCGAGAAGTTTCCCGTATTCTGCTTATCAGGGGCGAGATTGGTGTCGGAAAATCACGCATCCTTTATGAATTCAAAAAAATTATTGGTATGTCAGGTTCAGAAAATGCGGTACTTGATGGAAGGGGTATTTCCTATGAAAGTCTCATACCCTACAAGGCATTTGCCTGCTGTTTGCGCAGTTATTTTATTTCCGCTTCTGTTCGTACCGGTGAAATAAAGAAGACAGTAGCAAATAAGTTGAAATCCATTTTGAAAACAGAATACGATGACACCGCACCATATATCTTCAAACTTATGAATTTAGACCTTAATACCGAGGAATTAAAGAAAATAGAATACCTTGATGCCCATTCCCTGCAACTGCAGATACTACTCGCGGTAGCAACACTATTTGAGAAATTAGCCCTAAAATATCCAATCATTCTTGTAATTGATGATATCCAATGGCTTGACTCGGGTTCTATTGAAATCATCAACTTTCTCTTACCACTTTTGAAGAAACTCAAAGTTCTTTTCTGTTTCAGTTATCGCACCGGCGAACTAAAAGAAATCGAAAAATTCCTGACTCATATCTTTAATGAATACGCTGATTTCGTTGAAGAATTGGATTTGAGTAATCTTTCATGCAATGCAAGTACAAAGCTAATAAAGAATCTACTTGGGGAAGAAATTGATGAAGAATTGATTAAGTACATCTTTTCTCGGACAAGCGGAAATCCCTTCTTTATAGAAGAACTGTGCCGCCAGATTGTTGGAACAAACATTCTTGGTGGCAAAGAGAAACTTGATTTAGAAAGTATCGCATTGCCTGGCTCAATTGAAGCAGTAGTAACTGCTCGTTGTGACGGACTTCCAAAAGAGGCAAAATATTTGCTCAAAATTGCCTCTATTATAGGACGCTCCTTTCCCAAAACCCTGTTTGAAGATATTATTAAAGAAAAGGAAGTATTAAATTACCTTGACGAACTTGAAGGCGCAGATTTGCTTGTCCGTGTTACTCAGAAGAACGATATATATTATACCTTTCGCCACCCTATCTTCCAGGAAGTTACCTATCGCAGCCTTTTAAGAAGCGAACGTGCTATCTATCATAAAATTATTGCGGAAACTATTGAATCAAAATTTCTGGACATTATTGAAGGAAGTGCCGGGCTATTAGCCCACCATTATTACGAATGTAAGAACTTCTCGAAAGCAACCGATTTTGCCATACTGGCGGGTGACCAGGCAGCAAGTCTTTATGCCAATGAAGAAGCGATCAAACATTATGAGTTAGCCACAGAAATTTCTGAAGATGATACCAAGAAGGCAGAGGCTCTGGAAAAACTTGCTGATATACTATCTTTGAAGTCAGCAGACATCGCCAGAATCGTGGATTACTATGAAGAGGCAAAAACTTTGAACGAAGACAGGTTGATCAGAGCAAGAATCAATGGGAAAATTGCAAATACCTATCTCCGTACCGGACAGATTGATGATGGTATTGAAATTATGCGGTCAACTATAAAGGAAATTGAAAACGAAGATTCACCTATTCTTGCACAGCTGGCATATCAACTTGCCGATGCACTTTTGGAATCAAAGTCAGAATCAAAACAGGCTGAAGAATTTGCCGACCTCGGAATTAGAATTGCAGAAAGGACCAATGATCAGAATACGAGGGTTCTGGGCATACGGATGAAGGCTCAGATATTATGGCGTCAGGGCAGAACAAACGAAGCCTTGAAGAATTTGCTTGACTTTGAACCGGTGTTCGAAAAAATGGAAAATCTGCAGGCACGGGCATCATTTTATCTTTTAATGGGTTCGGTATATAGAAGTGCCGGGGATTTAAACCAGGCAATTGAGTATTGTCAGAGGTCAAACGAGATTAGTCGCAGGATCGGTAACCTGCGTCTACTCGCACTCAGTTATAACAATCTCGGTATATACTATGAATTGTGCGGTGATGTGAAACAAGGACTGGAGTATTATGAAAAAAGTCTGGCAATCAGGCCACGGATAGGTGATAAAAGAGGTGAAGCGATCAATTATTTCAATATTGGGACATTAAGAATAAGGATGGGTGAAAAAAATCGTGCCCTGGAAGTCTACGAAAAGGCACTGAGAATTGCGCAGGCAATAAATGATGTTCGTACCCTATTCAATTGTATCGTTGCAATCGCCGCCATCTTGATTGAAAATGAAGATCAGACCGCAGCATCAGAATACTTGAAAGATGCAGAAAAAATAGCCCGGGAGAAAAACGAAAAATGGATGGATTATGAAATCCTCTATCATCAGGGTAAATCTTTGCTGCAAATCGGCGAAAATAAGAGAGCAGAAGACTGCATTTTGAAAGTTTTGGACTATGCAACAAACCTGTCAAACAGAGAACTAATTGCCCGTGCACACAATCTCCTTGCTGACATCTATCTACGGGAAAATGATAAGAAGTCTATCCATCATGCACAGGAGAGTCTGACAATAAACCAGCAGTCAAATGACCGAGAGAGTGAGATTTATGCCTTACAGATTTTGGGTAAAGCAAAGGTAATGCTTGCCAAAAATTCAGAAACCGGTGTGAAACTGATCAAACAGGCAATTGCCCTCGCTAAAGAATCAGGGATGATAATTCTTTATGCTGATGGCCTATTTTCTCTTGCTGAGGCAATGATCTTTGTAAAGAATGATAAACAGGCAATAAATTATCTTACGCAGGCGAAAAACATCTACCGAGATTACGACTACCAGATGAAGTTTAGGAAGGCTGAGGAACTTTTGAAAAAAATCTTGTGTTAAGACTGATGGATTACTACTTGGGCCTATTGGTCAACAAAGGCACACCACTTTCAGTCATTACAAAATAGATTGGTTTATGAATGTATCCTCCATACCTTGAGATAATATAATCAACATAGGCAATTGTCTCCGGTATTGAGGGAACTTTGTTCAATCTCTTTACAATACCCGGACCAGCGTGATATGCCGCAAGGGTTAGTTCCAGATCACCATCAAACATATCAAATAGATCACGCAAAAATCTTACACCACCTTCAATATTCTGAGCCGGGTCAAATGGTTTTTTAACACCAAGACGCCTTGCTGTCTCAGGCATCAGTTGCATCAATCCCATTGCCCCACTTCGAGAAACTGCCCCTGGATTAAACTGTGATTCTTTCTGAATGATCAATTTAACTAACAGTGGGTCAATATTATAAAGGCTTGAATAATGATTTATGAGATGGTCATAGTCATCTACTTCGACTTCAGTTTTATTCTCCTTGACGGTTTCTAATTGAGGAATATTTGTGAGAATCACATTTTCTGACTGTTGATAAACATTTAGCTGGCAGAACAGGGCAACAAATATCATAATAAATTCTATACAAAACAGTGTAATTGTCAATAGGTCACTCTTTTGGGACTTGATTTAAAACAGTTTTGAGATAAAATTTATGATGAAGGTAGTGAGATTAAAAAATTGTCCTGAATTTATTGCGGGTGATAATTCAAGACTAAAAGAAATCTTAAATCCGCGAAAAGAGAAACTAAAATTGACTTATAGCCTTGCCTATGCAATGGTAAAACCGGGCAAAAAGACCTTAAGGCATCGGTTGAAATATACAGAAGTATATTTTATAATGAAAGGCAGGGGAATTATGCATATCAACAAAAAGAAAGAAAATGTAAACGCTGGTGACACAATATACATTCCACCTGGTTCAATCCAGTATATTGAAAATTCGGGCAGGAAGTTACTGGAATTTATCTGTATTGTTGAACCTGCCTGGCAACCCGAATGCGAGGAGGTATTAGAAGATGATGATTGAAGCGCAGAAATTAAGATGGTGCCTTTATAATCAACAGGATAGTAAGTTTATTTATCGTCTGTATATTGAGATAATACGGGATAGATTTTTGCATCTTAATGTGCAGGAGAGATGTCCTGGACCAGGTAAGAAGATATTCTGTCAGTATTTGGGCAATTGTAGTATCTCTGATTTGCCCTATGAAGAACCCCTGAGAATATGTAGCATAGTGAAACAGAAACGCTATGGAAAGAGATTGATTATCATTCTTGGCCGAAAGACCAGAAAGAGAGGCTGGTTTATATTCTTAAAAAAGGGACTTTAAGGCAACCCTGAATGAATTTACCACTTATAAATTTAAAGCACTAATCTTTGAATCGCCTTATAGCGATTTCTTAAATCCCCGGAGAATCAAACCCTATTCTGCAAACTACATTACGGAGATTCTATCAGACATTGCAGTCCATTTTCCGGAAATCCAGATTATCTTCTGCGACAACCGAAAATTGTCCCAGGAATGGTTGTATAGATGGTTCTTGCGGATAAATACTGAGGAATAAGGAAATGGGATTATTTTAAAGTATAGGATTTTGAAAAAATCATTACTTGCAATATAAAGGACCCCTCACCCTTCCCTCTCCCCGCTTCAGCGGGGAGAAGGAAGGG
>CAYQKL010000040.1:0-20803 GCA_964418185.1 uncultured bacterium | reverse complement strand
CATTTTCACTTTTACATTAGAAACGGGGAGTGGTCAGAAAAAAAGTTTGAAGATTAGAGAGGAACTGGGTATGGCCCCGACCCCAGAGTCATCCCAGCCCCTCTCTGGGAGTGTTTATGAAGGGTCTCCCAGTGTACGAATCAATATGTTTCTTAACAGGTCAGGTGGTATGCTGAGAAAAATTCTCACAATCTCAGGGTCAAATTGTCTGCCTGCAAATCTTTCTATTTCTTTCCGTGCCTGTTCATCAGTAAATCCGTCACGGTACGGTCTCTTTCCAATCATCGCTGAATAGGCATCGCAGATCGCAAGCATTCTTGCCTCAAAAGGTATCTGGTTTCCACTCAATCCTTCAGGATATCCAGAACCATCCCATCTTTCATGGTGGTATTTGACCCAGTGTACGATCTCAGATAGATTCTTGATCGGTTTGATTATCTCTGCACTATGCAGGGGATGTTTTTTCATAATTATCCACTCATCAACATTCAGTGATCCTGGTTTTTGAAGGATTGATTCAGAAACAGCAATCTTGCCAACATCGTGTAGCAGACCGGCAAATTCAATCTGTTCAAGTTTTTTCTCGGACAATCCCAATAGCCGCGCAATCTCCCTTGCCAGAATTGCTACCTGGAATGAATGCCCCTTTGTGCAGGGGTCGCGCATCTCAATTGCCTGAACCAAGGCGAAGACCGACTCTACATTCATTTCTCTTATCTTCTCAACCGATTGAATCCGTTCCATTGCAATAACCAGTTGCCTGGCAATACCTTCTATGAACTGCACATCCTTCTTTTTATAGTTTTTCTTTTGTTGCCCAAATAATAGCAGACTTCCCAGGGTCATACCTCTAAGGACCAGAGGGATACCAATACAGGTTCTAAAACCACTATGCCTTAAAAGGTCTTCAAATTTAGAATCGTTACCTGATGGATTTGAGTAGACCTCGGCCTTTCTGTTTTGTATTATCCCCCAGAAAAAATTGTTTTCTTTGCTAACTATTTGGCTGTGAATCTCCGGGTTTAAATTGTAGTTTGCAAGGACCCTACAATTTTCTCCGGCATTATCCACAGTATAGACTGCCAGTGCATTGCAATTGACCACATTTATCAACTGCTGTTTTATAGCACCAATAATACCCTTTGGTGTAAGTCCTGTGAGCATTATCTGATCAATATTCCATAACGCCTTCAAATATTTTGTGGTAGTTTCATTATCTTTGAAATTTTTTACAGAATAATCAACTATAAGAAAAATTAACGCAGTGATCAGTATTATGATAAGCTCAGAGAATAATGTCCCTTTGAAAAGATTGAGCGGGGTCAAAATCCCTGCAATTGCCAAAAAGAACAGAACAAAACCAGCCAAAAGCAGGACAGTGGTCCTTGCCCTTTTAAAATAGAGAAATAGCGCAAAGCACGCTCCAGTGACCTGAATTGCGCTAATAATAATAAAAGTCAATCTCATTATCTTATGTTCTGTCCTTTCTCGCTATTTTTCAAGCATCTGATTTATGGCGCGCAAGAAGTGCTGCGACCCTGGGTAGTTAAAGGACACAGCACTTCTGGCATGCCTTAATATCAAAATCTCCTTTGCCAGCCGAGTTCCTGAATGCTCATTATTCCGTTGTAAAAGAGCTGGACCTTTGAACACAGACTATCAGAACCACTCAACTGATTCTTTAATCTAAGCACAATCATCCGTTCATCTTTATAGGCAATCTCGCCACGGTATCTTGAGCCATCAATCATCTTTATTTCATATAGATGCATTGGCGTCATTTCATACCCTATCTAAAAACTTACCAAATCGGCGGTGGCGGTGGGGGCGGTATAATGGCTCCCACAGTATCTGAATCTGCATAAGCCACTGCCGGAACAATGATATCAAATACAGAGCCGATCACCTGGTCATTATTCTTAATACTGTGCTGGTGCATTGACAGACCAAAGATTCCCCCAAGCACGAGCAATATAAGAACATAAGCAATAAACTTTTTCATTTATGCCTCCTTTGCCTTATTCATATGCAAATTCTGTGCCAGCAAAAATGTTTGAAATTTCAGGAGTTTTTTATATCAAAAAATAGATAAATGCGACAAAGTGTCGTATTATAATAAACTATCAAAAATCTCGATTTTTCGGGAGCATTGGCAGTCTTTATGCGACATTGTGTCGCATCAAAGTACGACAGCGACACCATAATTATAGTAGCAATTCAGCCCGTAAGAATCACATATATTTCCTGCGCTTGATAGGAGGGAATGGGGTTAAAGATAATCAGGATATCAGAGTATCAGGTTGTTAGGGTATCGGGCTATCAGGTTATCAGGGTATGTCCTTATATTGAATCACATATGAAAAAAAGGATTTGGTCTGTGCTTGGCTCTATCTATTTTTTTTGATGCTGTATTTCTTTATATATCTTTCTACTGTCCTTCTACTTATACCCAGGATACGGGCGCTCTCCTTTATACTCCAGTTTGTGCTTTGTAGTGTTTCAATGATTGCTTCACGGGTAAGGTCTTTCAAACTTATGGGTCCATCTTTTTCTTTAGAAAATACTGGTCCGGCATCTTTTAATGTGATGGTATTGGTCCTGGCAAGGACCGCTGCCCTTTCAATCACATTTTGCAGTTCTCTGATATTCCCTGGCCAGGGATACTGCTTGAATGCCTCAAGAACACCCGGTCCAAATCCGATAATCTGCTTATTCAGTTCCTCACACTTCAATTTCAAGAAGAATTTTGCCAGGGCAGGAATATCTTCAATCCTCTCTCTTAGAGAAGGAACCCTGATTGAGAATATGTTTATACGAAAATAAAGGTCTTTTCTGAATCTTCCCTGTTCAACCTCAATATCCAGTTCCTTATTTGTTGCAAAGAGAAACCTGACATTGATATTCCTTGTCTGGGTCTCACCAAGCCTGCGAATCACCTTCTCTTCAATCGCCTCAAGTATCTTTGCCTGGAATGCCGGGCTTGTATTCGTTATTTCATCAAGGAATACTGTGCCTGCCTCACCCTCTTCTAATAAGCCCTTTTTATCTGCCACTGCACCAGTGAATGCTCCTCTCTTATAGCCAAACAACTCAGATTCTAATAGAGTTTCAGGAATAGTGCCACAATTGATACTCACAAATTTCTTGTCCCTTCTCTTGCTCTTCTGATGGATGAGCCTTGCAATCATCCCTTTACCTACACCAGTCTCGCCCAGGATAACGACCGGTGAATCAGTGGGTCCAATACTCTCAATCATCTGGTGTATGCCTTTTATCTTCTTTGAACCACCAAGCAGATAACCTTTGCCAATCCCTTTTATCACACTGTCCCTCAGGTCAGATACCTCTTCAACGAGTCTTTTCAAGGCAATGGATTTTTCAATGACCGAACTGAGAATCTTTGCAGTCGTAATCAGAAAATCCCTGTCCTGCTCACCAAACATTGAACCAATTATGCGGGAATCAAGGTATATCGCACCAATAGTATTATCACCAATTATCAGGGGAATGCACAGAATAGAACGAATCTGGTTCAACAGGATACTCTTTCGCACATTGAATCTCGGATCATCAAGGGCATTGGGAACAAAGACGATCTCACTCTTGCTGATCTCTTCAATCGCAGTCTTTGAGAGTTCACCTGCATCCTTAATGGTCTTTTTATCAATATTTCTGCCCGCAATAAACTCCATATTCTCTCCGGTCCAGAAGAATATTGCACCCCTCTCTGCATTGGTCGCACTGACCACCAGGTCAAGTACACTCTCTATGAAATCTTCTTTTCCCAGATGTGCACTTATGAGTTCGGCAAGTCCTGAAAAGGTCTCAAGATACTGGGTAGAGATTATCCGCCTTGAATAGTCCTGGATGATCTCCGGGAATAGCCTTGACTTCAGTCTCTCCACCATTTTCAGTTCCAGATTCGCTGACATTGCCTTGAAGACCTGCTCAATTGATTGCAATTCTTCAGCAATGGTTCTTATCTTATCAGGCAAAATACCGCGGTCAATCTCAGATTCAATCTTTATTCTCTTGAGATATGCATAGTCATATAGAGCCCCTTTTTCTTTTAGTGTCTTGAGGTGAGTCTCTATTTCAATCTGGTCTTTTTTTCTCATTCTGAATCTGCTGACCTCAATCAATGCACCTGCAAGGATGGATGCATAACCCCTGTTATTGCTGAACTTCTGTAAATACTCTGCGTATTCCAATGTACTTGCAAAGTCTCCGACCTCATAATAGAACTGACTCGCCCTGAGAAAGATATCGGTCATCATTGAGAGTTCAAATTTTTCACTTTCCATCAGGGCAAGTCCATTCTTCATAGATTCCTGTGCAATATCATACTTGCCCAGACCATTATAGACCATTGCCATACCGATATGATACAGTGTCTTATTTTTGTTTTTCATTTTTGTTTCAAGAATCTGTTCTGCCTTATCAAACTCACCCAGTTTACAATAGACCATTGCCTGATTATCATTCGCATAAATTGAGTCTGGTTCAATTTTGATTGCCTTCTGATAAAACTCCAGTGCCTTTTCAAATCTTCCTGTTTCTTCATATATACTCCCAATGCTCATTAGTGCAATTTCTTCATTTTTCCGGTCTCCAATCCTGACACTAATAATCAGGGATTTTTCAAAGACCTGTAAGGCATCTGTAAAATCGGCATTCTGCGATAAGAGTATTGCCTGATTATTCAATGCTGAAACCAGGGCTCGGGAATCTCTTATCCTTTCAAAACCCTTTATTGCGAGGTCAATATATTTTAATCCATTATCAACATCATTTGTCAGCATATAAAAAGAACTCAAAAGGTTGACACCATATACATATTGTTTCTCAAGATTGTGTTCTTCGCAGAATTTTAATAGTTTTTGGCATATCTGTTTTCCCTTTTCAAATTCGTTCTTATGCCAGGCAAGGATTGCAACATAGTAGAGAGTCTCAGACTCGGCTAATAAATCTTTTGTCTTCCGGGCAGTTGTTAGTGCTTGATTGAAAACCTTTTCTGCACTTTCAAAATCATTCATATTTGTATATGCAAAGCCCAGCCAGTTTGTGATTCCCAAATAATCAGCAGATTCACGACCTTTTGCCAGGGCAAGGGCACCGGTAAAAAGTTCTAGTGCCTGATTATAATCACCGGTGACCGCACATACCTTACCAAGACCCAATACTGCCTTTGTTTTTATCTCATTGTCAGAACTATTGATTACTTTCTTGTAGTATTCAATTGCATTTTTATTATCACCACCGGCAAAATACAAATCAGCCATCTTCAAAATATTCTTCTCGTAATTTGCCGGATCAAGTTCTCTACCATAATCAAGAATGCTTCTATAATAGGTGATCGCCTCTTTGAAATTCTGTATAAGTTCAGCGTCCTGCGCAGACAAAAGAAGGTATTTATATGACTCACTGTTTCTGTTCAATGAGGCATACAATCCTGCCAGCAAAGGATAGAATTCTCTTTTTATAGGTGTATTCGTTTCAATTGCCTCAATGATTTTCTCAGTTATTAAAGGCTTCTCCTCACTTTTGATTGCCTGTTCAATAATGATTCTGATTATCTGATTTGCAATTGAGAAGACCCTTGTGGATTGAATATGTTCTTCTTTGATCAGACCCAGAATTTTCAAAACCTCAAGATTGATATTGACTGTTTCCGGAGCAAGTTTTTTAAGCACTGAAAATTCCAGAGGGCAATCACACAGACATAGAATCTTTAATAGATACAATTCATCAAAGTTTAGACCCTTTAGTCTGAATGATACTATTTCTTCAAGTTTTTCAGGAACCTTTGTCTTCATTAACGAATCAATGTCAATCTCCCATTTGTTTATCGCATAAGATAGAATCTTCTGCTGGTGAAGGGTTTTGAGGATCTCTACAACGAATAATGGATTTCCTCCACTATGTTTGTGCAGCCACCGGGCAAAACTTGACAGGTCACTGTCGCCCCTAAGTTCAATATGAAAAAAGGTCTTCTCAAGCAATTGCTGAACTTCACTGGCAGAGAACGGCTGCAGGAAAAGTTCAAAAAAATTCAGGTCTTTTATTCTGGGGTCAGGTTTGTTTGTACCTAACATCAAAACTGAGGTCTGTTTCAGACTATGACCAATGTATCTGAATAGCCCGAGTTCATAATCATTCAATTCATCAAGGTCATCAACCATAATCACAAGATTCTTGTCCCGGGCAAATTCCAGTAGTCTTTCTGTGATTATTGCATAAATCTGAAATCGGTCTTCCTTGTCCCTGAAATTCAGATCCTTAAATCCAATAAAATCGCAGACCGCATTATGAAAATAGCCTTCTTTTGTGCCAATAAAAAAAAGTACAGAGTAATCTTTGAACAGAAATTTATATCTCAGTTCCTTTAACAATCTGGACTTACCTGAACCCTGGTCGCCATTGATAATTATCGTTTCGCCCTTTGTACCAAGAAGTTTATCCACTATCTCCTTGTTTCCAATGAAACTCGTTGGTGGCAAACGGACTTCATAAGTAGGTCTCTGAATCTTCTCTTCAGGTAGATATTGGCTGAAAATGTTATAAAGTTCCAGGGCGGTTGGTCTTAATGCTGGTTCTTCCACAAGGAGACGATTGAGTGTTTCATTTAGTAATTCGGGTATATCAAGGATGGGCTGATATCGCATTTGTGGTCTCTTGCCCGATAAAATTTCATAGATAACTATACCGAGTGAATACAAATCACTGCGCTGGTCAATACCAATTCCCTTCAAGATCTCCGGGGCAATGTAACCAAATGTACCATACTCCTTTATGCGCTGACTTGAAATACCTGCAAATCCAAAATCAATTATCACACACCGCTTTTCAACGGGATTATAGATAATGTGCTCGGGTTTCAAATCACAATGGATAAAACCATGTTTATGAAAGGCACTGATACCATTTAGCACCTGTAGTATTGCCCGGACAAATTCCTGGGAAAATCTCTGAAAATGCCTGTCTATCGGTTTGCCTTTGATGTATTCCATTGTAAAATATGAGATATTGTCCCGGGTTATGCCATAATCATAGACCTGCACAATGTTGGGATGTTTGAATTGCGAAAGAATCTGAAATTCGCGGCCAATTAGATTATTGAACTCCGGTATATTATCACGGGCAATCTTCAGCACAAGGTCTTGATTATCTTTGTCTCTTATGCGATAGACTGTGGCATAATTGCCGACTTCCAATTTCTGTTTGATTTGATAATCAAAAGATAATTGGTCATTCTTCACAATGAAATAGTCTATCTTTTTTTAAGTATTTGTCAACAGGTTAAAAACTCTCCCAAGAACAAATTCTGTTGACTCTGTTAGAAAAATTGGTATAATAATGCAATTGAAAATCAATTTTCTTAACAACTTCTTACCAGCTATATATTATGGATGAGACATATATCAAAAAAGTTCTCACAGCCCTTGGTGTCAGTCCAAATCAGAGTTTTAAGAACATTGAAGAAATGCATCGTTATCTGAAAATAAGGATCAACACCTCGAGGGCAGAAGTTCTGGAGTTAATAGGAGAATGGAAGCAGACTCAGAAAATATATTACCGAAACTTGAGGTTCGCACGCAAGACCAAAAACAAAGAATTCATTGCTGAGGGTAATAATAAAATGGGTATGTTATTATACAAACAAGGATTCTATAAAAGATCACTCTTATTTTTAAAAAGTGCATTTAGAATCTATTCTGGTACACAAAACAAGGAAAAAATTGGAGATACATTCCATAATCTTGGGATAGTCTATCTTTTTAAAGGAGATTATCACAGAGCATTGAGATATTTTAACAAAGAATTAAAAATCTTTAATTGCTTACATAACAACAGTGGTATATGCCGTGCTGTCGCTAAGATTGGAGCCTCTTATTATTACCTTGGCATTTATGATAAGGCTCTCGCTGCTTTTCGGAGGTCTCTTAAAATTGCCAGGCAATTAGATGAGAAATTTGCGATCGGAAGCAACCTACTCAATATGGGAACAATATACTATTATCAGCGGAAATACGAAAAAGCGTTGAGATACTATGAACAGGACCTGCTAATCTCTGAGCAGATTGGAGACAAACAGGGTATCGGTATTACAAATGGAAACCTTGGAATGATCTATTTCAGTCTGGGCAATTATGATATCGCACTCCAGCACTATATGAAAGACCTGTCAATCTCCAGAGACCTGCAGGACAGACATGGAATTTCTAATGCATTAGGAAACATTGGTATTGTATATTCAGAGATGGGTGAGTTTTCAAAAGCATTAGAATACTACAAAAAGAAACTGCTAATCTGCAAGAACATTGGCGACAAGAACGGTATTGCTCTCGCGAACGGGTACACTGGCGATCTGTATAAAATGCAAAATTTACCCGGAAAGGCGATAAAATTCTATGACCGGGCAATTGCCATCGGAAAAAGGTCAAAGCAAAGATATTATCTCTGCGAATGGTTGCACAACCAGGCATATGTTCACTACGAACTGGGGAAAATACAAAAATCAAGAATTTTGAATAAAGAGGCACTCAAAGTTGCTATAAAGGTCAAACGCGATGACATAATATTTCTTGCGAGACTTCTGGAGACAAAGATGATGCTCTCAGGATACAGAAAGAAAGGGATAATGCGAATGTTGGGTTTATTGAAAGAATATAAACAGGACGAAGAAAGGGCGCTTCTGCATTATGAACTCTTTAAGGCAACAAATGCGAGATCCCATAATAGAACAGCGTTGTCAATTTATCAAAGATTGTTCAGAAAAGTACCCAGCATCCAGTATAAGCAAAAAATAGCGGCACTGAAATAAAGAATTGAGAAGGTCCTGACTTCAACAAATCCTCCGTTGTTTTCTGCTTACAACTCATCGGTCTATCCCTCACTATTTGATAGCAAAACATAAAGCAAAGACACAAATCTCAGTTCTTGACTTTTTTTGAAAAATATGGATAATAATTTACTTATGAATAGAAATGATGCCTTGAATCTAATTTCAGAAAAATTAAAGAACAAGAATCTTTTTAAGCACTGCCTTGCAGCTGAGGCCTGTCTCAGAGAACTTGCCCGATACTTCGGCGAGGATGAAGAAGCCTGGGGTCTTGCTGGCTTATTACATGACATTGACTATGAAGAAACCCAGAATGACCCTGCCCGACACGGTCTCATAGGTGCAGAGATACTTGAAAAACAGGGTGTTCAGTTAGAAATCATCTATGCGATAAAAGTGCACGCTGGACATCTTACTCCCAAATCAAGACTGGATTGGGCACTATTTGCCACTGACCCGTTGACTGGATTGATCGTCGCCTCAGCGCTTATGCACCCTGATAAAAAACTTGCATCCCTTGATACTGATTTTGTCATCAGAAGATTTAAGGAAAAACGTTTTGCTGCAGGTGCAAACCGCGAACAGATTCTTGCCTGCAAAAATCTTGGATTGGAACTTGAACAGTTTATTGAACTATGTCTAAAGGGTATGACGGGCATCAGCAATGAATTAGGTCTATGAGTCGTAAACTTACTACCTTTGAAGATCTGATCTTAAGTCTAAAAAGATACTGGCAGAAAAGAGGCTGTCTTATCTTTGAACCCTATAATTCAGAAGTAGGTGCCGGAACATTCAATCCAGCAACCTTTCTGAGAATACTCGGCAAAGACCCCTGGAATGTTGCCTATGTTGAAATCTGCAGAAGACCCCGGGATGGCCGGTATGCAGAAAACCCAAATCGGGTTCAGCAGTATTACCAGTTTCAGGTCATAATGAAACCAACACCAGATAATATACAGCAGATATACTTAAGATCACTTGAGGAACTCGGCTTCAAGTTGAACGAGCATGAGGTCAGATTTGTTGAAGATGACTGGGAAAGCCCAACCCTGGGCGCCTGGGGCATAGGTTGGGAAGTATGGCTTGATGGATTGGAAATAACCCAGTTCACCTATTTTCAGCAGGCGGGTGGCATTGACCTTGAAATCATACCCATTGAAATCACCTATGGTCTGGAAAGGATCTGTATGAATATTCAGGGAGTTTCCTCTATCTTTGATATACGATGGAATGAAAAACTGACCTGGGGTGACCTTTATCGCGAAAATGAAAGAGATTTTTCAAGATACAATTTTGAGGAGTCTGATCCAAAGAGACTTTTGTTGTTATTCAACGAATTTGAATGCGAGGCACAGAATTTATTTAGAAAAGGACTCTTATATCCTGGCTATGACTATGCAGTAAAATGTTCACATATCTTTAATCTTATTGAGGCAAGGGGTGCAATAAGTGTTTCTGAACGGGCAAAGATGATTGCCCGGGTAAGATCGCTCACCTCTGAAGCTGCACACCTCTATATAAACAGAAGAGAAAAGAATGATTGATTTTTTATTGGAGATAGGGTTTGAGGATTTTCCCCCGGCATTTCTTGCAAAAGCCGCGAGTGACCTGACCGAAATGGTTGAATCCTTGTTTAAGAGAGAACGGATATTCTATAGAACCATAAGAAAGATCTACACAAGTAGAAGAATTGGCGTGCTTATTCTCGGAGTCGCACGCAAACAAAAAGCCCAGACCATAGAACTCCAGGGACCACCAAAGAAATTCGCCTTTGATGAAAACGGCAAACCAACCAAGATGCTTGAAGGATTTTTGAACGCCCAGAATCTGAAACTCAATGAAATAAAGATTGTCAAAACCCAGAAAGGCGAATATGTCAGTGCCATCAAACAGATGCCGGCAAAAGATACAGACGATATTCTATATTACGAAATTCCAAAGATTATTGCCAGTCTTGAATTTCCCAGAACTATGGTCTGGAACCAGGAAAAGATAAGATTTCCCAGACCCATAAGGTGGATTGTCGGACTCCTGGACAGAAAACCATTAAGATTTAAATACGCCGGCCTTGAGGCAGAACGATATAGTATGCCGAATTTCCATTTCTCTTTTGAACCCATCCGGATGGAAAAACCCCGGGAATACATAAACTTTTTAAGGCACGGTGGTGTAGTCGTTGATCCGAATGAACGCAAAAAGATCATTAAAAATCGTATTGAGGAAATGGCAAAGGAAGTCAATGGAGAACCTTTATATGATGATATTATGCTTGAAGAAATAAACTGCACAACAGAATATCCAGATGTGGCGAGCGGTGAATTTGACCAAGAATTTTTGGAATTGCCTGAAGAGATTTTGAAAACAACCTTGAAATCATTGGGCAATCTTGTCTGGGTAAAAGGAACCAATAGATTTATATGTATCTTCAATGGCAGAAGAAAGGCAGAAGAAAATGTTGGCATAGGTTATGCACGGGTCCTGAAGGCACGCCTGCAGGACGCCTTATTCTATTACCAGAGTGATCTTAAACTGGGTATCACAAGAATGCAGGAGGCAACCCGGGATATGGTCTGGTTAGAGGGCCTGGGCACGGTCTATGATAAATCAATGCGGCTGGTAAAAGCAATCAAGAGTTTTGAAGGTTTTGATGGTCTTGATATGGACATATTGCGAAGGGCGGCTGAATTGTGCAAGGCAGATCTGCTTTCCAATATGGTGAGGGAAAAAGAATTCACCTCATTGCAGGGCGTAATGGGATATTATTATGCACGGGCAGCAGGTGAAGATGAAAAAGTAGCACAGGCAATAAAAGAACACTACCTGCCTGCATTCAGCGGTGATTCCTTGCCTCAATCAAAAGAGGGTGCAGTACTATCAGTAGTTGATAAAATTGATAACATCATCGGTGCATTTCTCGTTGGGCAAAAGCCCACTGGTTCTTATGACCCGCTTGGTGTCAGAAGAAATGCCTATGCCCTTTTCAACATCCTGGATGCCCGGGGATTTGATATTGGGTTACTACCGCTTGTTCAGAGCCACTTAAGATCTTATAGAGACAGCGTTGACCAGGACCTGATCATTGATTTTCTTAAGGAGAGGCTTGAGCGATATCTGGTAGACTCAGGTTATAGATATGACGAAGTGGACTCTGTTCTTTGTGACAGAGATTTCAATGTCTATGATGCTCGACTCCGTTGTGAGGCAGTGAAGAATTTCAGGGATAAACAGGAGTTTGTGCAACTGGTCATCGGTCAAAAGAGAGTGCGGAATATTTTGAAAAACATCAAAGAACCGGGTATGGTTGATCCTGAACTATTTGACAAATCTGCCGAAAAAAATCTTTATAAAAGGGGTGAAGAAATAGAAAGAGAAATGACACCCCTGTTCCCGGAGAAAAAATATCCTGATATAATGAAACTCCTTTTGAGTTTGCGCAAAGATATTGATAAGTTCTTTGATGAAGTAATGGTTATGTGTGAAGATAAAAATCTACAGAGAAACAGACTTGCCCTTGTCCATTATATTAATCAGCTATTTCTAAGATTTGCAGACCTTTCAAAGATTGTAATTCCTGGAGAAAAAGAACAGAGTAATCAAAAACACAAAAGGATAAATAATATCAGGAGGCACAATTAAAAATATCTTCAATTCCCAGCTCAACAAGACCTATGCTAATAGCGAGATTCAGATTGCGGGCTGGGTATTCAAAATCAGAAACCTTGGTGGTCTGGTCTTTATTGACCTTAAAGACCGCACAGGCATTTTGCAACTTGTGATAGACCCCAGGAAACTCTCAGAGTCTGCAGAACTCAATCTTCAGGACTGCATAATGGTCAAGGGTAAGGTGCGGGAGCGACCTGAAAATCAGAAAAACCCTGATATACCTGCAGGTGATATTGAGCTGGAAGTGATAGAGATGGAGGTCCTTGCCCGTTCAAAGACTCCCCCGTTTGTTGTAGAAGAAGAACTAAAGGCAAGTGAAGAACTGCGCCTGAAATATCGCTACCTTGATCTGAGGAGACTTACGATGCAACAGATAATTATCTTCCGCCATAAGATTGTAACTGCAATTCGAGAGTACCTCAATGAAAATGACTTCATTGAAATTGAAACTCCAATATTGACCAGAAGTATGCCTGAAGGTGCCAGGGATTATCTTGTTCCCTCAAGGTTATATCCAGGCAAGTTTTATGCCCTTGCCCAATCTCCCCAGATGTACAAGCAACTTCTAATGGTTGCAGGTTTTGAAAGATATTATCAGATAGCCCGATGTATGCGCGATGAAGACCCAAGGCATGACCGACAACCTGAATTTACCCAACTTGATCTGGAAATGTCCTTTGTCAATGAAGAAGATATTTACAAACTTATTGAAGGAATGTTCTGCCACATTTTTCAAAGGGTTCTGGGACAAGAATTAAAGACCCCATTTCCGAGATTTACATTTGACCAGGTTATGATGCGCTATGGTACGGATAAACCAGATTTGACCTTTGATATGGAGATTATGGACCTAAAGGATAATCTTAGCGGATTGCAGTTTCCGCCATTTTTCAATAAAGAAAAAGTTTGCGGATTCGTTATTCCTGAGGCAAAAGGTATATCTCGTAAACTGCTTGATGAATTCAATGACCAGGCAAAAGAGAGCGGACTCGGTGGTATATATTGGGCACGAAAAGATACAAGTTTGAGTGGAAGTCTTGCGAAATATTTGAACGAAACAATTGCTGGACAGATTGGAATTAAAGATGGCTATTTATTGATAGTTGCTGCAGGTAGTAAAAAAATCTACCCATTTCTGGGAATGTTAAGAAATCGTCTTGCAGATGAATTAAAGTTACGCAAGAAAGATTTCCATTTCCTGTGGGTCTATGATTTTCCATTGTTTGAAATTGATGAAAAGACCGGGAGGTATAATCCCTGCCATCATCCTTTTACCCAACCAAAACAAGAAGACCTGCAATATCTTGATAAAGACCCGATAAGGGTCAGAGGAAGGCAGTATGACCTTGTCTTGAATGGCAATGAACTTGCCTCAGGTAGTATCAGGAATAATAACCGGGAATTACAGGAAAAGATCTTTGGAATACTCGGAGTTGATAAAGAGACTGCAGGCGAGAAATTCGGGCTCCTGCTTGAGGCACTCGATTATGGTGCACCTCCCCACGGTGGAATTGCTCCGGGTATTGAAAGAATAGTGATGCTCCTCGCAGGCGTAAAATCCATAAGAGATGTCATCGCCTTTCCAAAGACCACGCAGGCCCAGGGACTGCTTGAAAACATCCCCGATATTGTAGAGCCAGAGCAACTGAAAGAACTGCATTTGAAAATAGAATAGTCTAAGTAAATGCCCAACATCCAGAAGACACGAGGCATTGTTCTTCGCACATTTCCATTCAAGGAATCAAGCCTATTTTGCTCAATCTTCACTAAAGATTTTGGCAAATTGAATCTGCTTGCCAGGGGTGCACGCAGACCTAAGAGCAAAATCTGCGGTGCCCTTGAACCATTTTGCCATTCAGAAATTATCTTCTATAAAAGGGAGTTTAAAGATAGCTATACCCTGTCTGATGCATTCATTATTGATGATTTTAAGGAGATCAGAACCTCAACGAACAAGGTGACTGGTTGTGAGGCAATATGTGAATTCATTGACAGAATACAGGTAATTGAAGAACCAAATAAAACTCTTTACAGCCTGACCCTGTCTTTTTTTCAGAGAATTTCTCAAATACCTGAAGAGATGGTCGGATTGCTAAGCCTCCTGATGCTCTTTAGAATGCTCAAATTCGCCGGTTTAGAACCTCATCTGAAAGACTGTGTTCGGTGCCATAGGTCTGCCATTGATAAATTAGTTTCTAATTTCAGCATTTCAGCAGGTGGTCTGGTATGCGATGATCACTTTGATGATTCGGTTATCAAACTGGATAGAGAGATAATCCATACCCTTATGAATGCACAAAAAACCATCTTTCCAGCCAATAATCATCCTGAAATATGCCCTGTATTGAAAAATCTCATTGAATCCTATTTGTTTTATCACCTAAATGGACTCTGCCTGAATACCCTTAAATTCCTGCACTAATAATAAAATCCCCTCCGGCCGCGGCCCGCGGGCCACGACCGGGAGGGGAAAGATGATCTAATTGGTTAGACACCAGAAATGGTTTGATGGTTTATTATATTTAGAATCTGAAAAAAGTCAATACGTCGATTTAAGTCAAAAATAATCTTGCCTAAATCCGGGTGGCAGATTCACAATGACCGTGCCGGTTTCACGGGACTAAAGTCCTAAATCACAAATTATAAACTTCAAACCTCTAACTTCCAGATTCACTTCTTCAACCAATTCATATCATCTAAAAAATGCTTTGGATTTGAGACTTCAGTTTTACTTTTCAAAAAAATGTAGCGGTGTAATTCATCGTACAAAATTGAATTTTCATTGTCGCATAAATGTAAGTGCTACAGTTGATCATTCTGCCGTCTGAACTTGACAATCAGACAATTTTAGGTAGAATTGGATATGCCAGTTCTTGCCCTTATCATTGCGGTAATAATTCTGACCATTACCTGTGCTGCCTTGATCTATGTTGCCCAATTTCTTGACGAAAACAAAAAACGAAAACTTACGGGTATCATTTCATTCTTATTATTCGTTCTTTTCTTTATTTCCCAGATTTCTTTTCTGCTATTTCCAGAGCATAGGTATAAAAATTTCGGTGGACTATTTGGCTACTACTCTGCGCTCGCGATGTTTTCAGTTATTGGACTTTATTTTCTTGTGGTCCCCGGTATACTCTTCTATTTTGGATTTATCTATATATTTGAAAAAGAAAGAAAAGATGGCTATCATTTACTATATCTAATTCCCGTTGGCGTTATCATAGACATAATTCTCTCGCTATTTCTAAAATGGACACCGCTGACAAGTATTACGAGTGGCGGACTTGTTGGCGACATAATCAGGGATTTCCTAACTAAATATTTTGGTAACATTGGCACTTACATTATTATTGCCTTTGGTATATTGATCATTGCCTTTATGACGATGAAAAAATTTATTATCCCAAAAAGGGTCAAAGATGAACCCGAACCAGAACCTGAAGAACCGGAGCCTGAAACCCTTACTGAGCAGGAGATTGAAGAAGAATCCGATGAACAGGTTGGATTAAGAGAAAAGAAACCGGTGATCAAAAAGAAAAAGGAAATCCCAAAGATTGATTTCAAAAATGAATTTTTAAAACTCCTTGTTGAGCCCACAAAGAAGGTCGGAGTTGATACAGAAATATTAAAAAAGGAAGGCGAAATCTTAGAACAGAGACTTGCTGAATTTGATGTCCAGGGTAAGGTAACAAATTATGAATCAGGACCAGTGATCACGAGATTTGAGTTTGAACCTGCACCCGGGATAAAGGTGAGCAGGATCGCCAATCTTGATAATGACCTGGCACTGGCATTAAAGGCAACAAGGGTGAGAATTGTGGCACCAATTCCGGGCAAATCAGCAGTTGGTATTGAAGTGCCAAACAGAGAAAGAAGTCTGGTCTACCTGAAGAATTGTTTGCTTGACCCACATTTTGACAACAATCCCTCTCCCCTTGCAATTGTGCTCGGCGAAGACATTACAGGAAATCCTGTGAGCGATGACATTTCCACGATGCCCCATATGCTCGTTGCCGGCACCACTGGTTCAGGAAAGAGTGTCTGTATCAATACAATAATTGCAAGTCTCTTGTATCATACTACTTATAAAGATTTGCGTTTTTTAATGATTGACCCGAAAAGATTAGAATTACCAATGTACAATCCTATTCCCCACCAACTGCGCAAGGCAATCACTGAACCAAAGGATGCAGTTGAGGAACTTGAAGGACTCGTGGCAATAATGGAATCAAGGTATCGTGACTTTGCACGAGAAAATGTGCGTGATATTGATGGTTACAATGAAAAAATGCGTAAGAAGAATGGCGAGATAAAACCATATATCATAGTAATTGTGGACGAACTTGCGGATTTGATGCTTACCGCACCGAGTGAAATTGAAGAAAATATAACCCGTCTTGCCCAGATGTCACGTGCCGTGGGTATCCATCTTGTTCTGGCAACCCAGAGGCCGTCTGTGGATGTTATCACAGGACTGATTAAGGCAAATTTCCCCTGTCGGGTCGCATTTCAGGTCGCTTCAAAGACCGATTCAAGAACTATACTTGATATGAATGGTGCAGAATCACTCCTGGGCCGGGGTGATATGCTGTTTTTGCCACCAGGAAAAGGCACACCAGTGAGACTCCACGGTGCGTATATCTCTACAGATGAGGTTTGTGGCATTAGCAGATTGATTGCCCGCCAGTATTTGTTTGACCTGCTCAAGGATCTGGAGGAGGATACCAATGAGATTGTGACCACAATTCTTGATGAAGAGTTGTGGACCGTATTTGTTGACCAGGATGACCCGGCATTTGACGAAAAGAAAAAATCCTTAATGAATATTATGGCCGCGGAAAAGATTGAGCAGATATTAGAAAATGGCTATTATCCTAAATTGGGTGAGGTTGTAACTGAAGAGGCGGTGCCGACAGAAATCGGTGAAGGTGAAGTTGACCCGATGTTCCCTGAAGCAGCGAGGCTCGTTTTTCGACACCAGGTAGCAAGTGTTTCTTTATTACAGAGGAGGCTCAATCTTGGCTATGCACGGGCAGGCAGGATAATTGATCAACTTGAAGCAGCAGGTATTGTTGAACCATTTCAGGGAAGCAAATCAAGAAAGGTCCTGATACAAAATCAGGAAGAATTAGAAGAGATAATACAAAGGTATCAGTAGAAGATAGTATTAAGGTGTCGCTACCCGTATCGTCTATCGGTATCGTTTTATTCGGTTGCGAAAAACATTTTGTCTTGCAGTTTCGTTTTTCGGTTAATCAAATAAATTGTTTCAAAGGAGCTGAATATTATTTACACATTAGCGTGATAAAAATATATATGGGAAAGAAACCTCGCTCAAAAGTAGCAGTTCTGGTCCAAAAATTGATTAAGCAAATCTCAGTTTCAAAGAACCACTGGCTCTGTCTCGAAACCATTGCCGCAATAATCAATCTAATCTATGACCAGCAGACTTTTTTCTATTTATCTAAGATGTGTGGTTATGTAAAAGCGATGGAAGCAAAACTGACTACAGTGGCGAGTCCATTGAGGGGATCTAAGATTCTGCGGCGCCTGGTGAAATATCATTTACTCACAGGCAATAAAAGCCACGCAGCCAGATACTATTGTTTATGGAAAACTACTATCCACAAATTCAAAATCAAAGCCCAGAACTTAGAAAGCAAATAAGCAATAAGTAGTAATACGACTTAACTCCAACTACTTACTACATACCAATTACTGCTTTCTACTTAGTTATCACAATCTTCTTTTCTGTGGTGTTCTCCTGACTCTCAAGTCTAATAAAATATACACCTGCAGGGATCAGATTACCCTTATCGTCCTTTCTATCCCAGTAAACATTGAATTCGCCAGTGCCTTTTACCCTGAACAATTTTCTTACCAACTTACCTGCATTATCATAAACATTTATTTCGGTTCTATCTCCAGAGGTGCAGAATTTAATGAATAGCTGTCCTCCTGAAGGATTAGGATGCACAACTATTTCTGTTTTCTTATTCTGTTCTACTACAACCTCTTCAACACCCACAATCGGCAATATTGTAAAAGGTAAGGGATTGATAGCAACTGCTGTATCAGTTGCAGTGGTTGCAGTGAATTTTATGTAGCAGTTTTCAGAACCTTGAGTATTCGGTGGAATATGCCATTGATAACGGCAGTTATTTTTCAAATTATTCGCAATCAATGTCCAGGGGCCATTAGAGCCGGCCGTTGATAATTCAAGTTTAATGGTCGCAGTTCCTGATGGAACTCCACAGGTCCACTTGATATACTGCACTGAACCGCGATAGAATTTTTGTCTGCCCCTGGGAAATACTGGAAAGATAAAAAGACTTTGAGGTGTTGAAGACTCTTTATAGAATCGGGGTCGATTCGCAGAATTCCAGGAATCACCTTCGTCATTGACCAGGGCAATATCTGGATAGCCATTGTGATCTGCATCGCCACCAACCCTGAAAGCCTGGGGTGTTCCGGGCCTGGGTGTCTTGAAGGTCGTATCAAATGTCCAGACTCCTGCGCCATTTCCACGCCAGATTGTGACTGTGCTATCACCGTAGGCACAGAGATCCATAAAACCGTCAATATTCATATCACAGAGCTGGGTCAGATCATAAAGACCTGTTGTGGGCAAGTTGGTTGAAAAAGATTGCCAGGTATTACTGCCCTGCCAGGTCCACACTTCTACTCCCCCATTTGAATTACAAAAGGCAAAGTCCATATCACCGTCATTGTCCACATCTGCAAGGGAAGGACCTCTGCGTCCAAGATTGCCTCCTGGTGGTAGATTACCATCGGCCTGAGTAAAACCACCCGCACCATTGCCAAGATAAATACTCCCATACTGATGTCCGGCACAAAAATCAGCAAAGCCGTCGTTGTTTACGTCACCAGCCATAAAATCCATCGTTGAATTTCCACCAATAAAACCAAAAGACTGGTGCCAGGTGCCATCACGATGGTTGAGAAATATGTGAATGCCGTCATCTGCACCAAATGAATTTCCACCTAAATCCAGGTCTCCATCATTATCAATATCAGCAAAGTCGGTGCAGAACATTCCCCAGGAACTCGGGTCACCTATAGAAATACCATCATCCCAGGCTGTCCAGCTCTGACCAGTGCCATTACCGAGTGCAGCCTCTATTATAGAATCGCCAAAGTCATTATTTGAGTAATTGTGATGCATTCCATAACCGATATCCAGCAAACCATCATTATTCACATCACCTATTGCTATACCACCGTAGCCAAAATCACCATTTTGATACACATTCCAGACTCCCTGGCCATTACCAAACCAGACCATTACGCCGTGTTCCTGGGTATTTACATAGGGTGAACCGTGGTCGCCGATAGAAAGAATATCAATGTTGCCATCATTGTTAATGTCAACCATTTCAAGTTCGGTTCTGCCGCCTTCCATTGCAGGATTTTCAAGACCCTGGGAAGATTCAATATAACTAAGGGCATATACTATTGAATAGCAGATAAAAATCCCGAGGCAGAAGTACAAGATTATTTTCATCATACCCCCTATTCTTAATATTATATTCTCATCAAGGAAAAAATCAAGATGTTATGGGAAATGTGGTTGGAGGGTATCGCTTCCTGCAATGTAGAAATCTGAGTTGGTTATTAAGTGAGGAAGTAAGTTTGGAAGTTAGAAATGAGAAATTGACTCTAAATACATTATTCAGACTTCCATACCCACTTCTTCAACCAGCTTCCCTCATCTTTAAATCTCTAATTCACATCAATGTAGAAGGGACATTCCAGTCCCGATAAAAATATAATCGGAATCAGAAAGACCTTTTAGTAATCCATTGGAGCAGAGACTTCAGTCTCAAGGTTAAGACAGGAGATTATTTGTTCGCCTGCGGCGGTTTCTGAATGACGATGAGGGGTTCGCGGGACTAAAGCATGCCCTGATGGCAATCAGGGTCCTTATTCCTTCCTTTATGTATAATTCAGGATACAGGATTAACCAATTAACTATCCAATCATTTAACCAATATGGAGGGCACCCCCGGATTGGAGAATCAAAGAGAATAAAAGGTAGCTGCTGAAGAAATAGAGTAACAGAAAATAGATCCATTCTCGGGGTTTAGTGCTGAACAAAGTGTAGAAGAATGTGATAATGGAACAGATAATTGCACCGGGAAAAATTCCGGGAAGAAAAATTCCAAAGAACAGATAACCTGTGCTGACCATAAAACTAAACGATAATCTACCAGCAATGCTATTACTTCTGTAAAAAAGAACTGGTAAAGTAATAACACCATTTCTTTGATCTGC
>CAYQKL010000039.1:0-21778 GCA_964418185.1 uncultured bacterium | reverse complement strand
TTGCAACCTATCTTGCAATAGGTCCCTGGCAGAATATCTGGCCTGTGTTCGGTGCTTCAAACCAACTTGTTGCTGCACTGGCACTTTTGGTTGTGACAACCTATCTATTAAGTAGAAAAAAGGCTGGTCTTTTTACCTTGATTCCTGCTATATTTATGCTTTTGGTGACGATTACGGCATTGGTTCTTCAGGCAATAAAATTCTTTTCAACACATAAGATTATGCTCGGTGTTATTTCGGTAATTCTAATTTTTTTGGCAGTTTTTATGATTGAAGAGGCAATGCAAAATATACCGAAGATAAAAAGAGCGATTTGAATAAAAATCAGTGTATTGATTTTTGTCGTTTTTTGGATATAATTTTAGGTAATGCCCAGGATGTTAACGCTCCAATGTATTCGTAGATTTGTATGAGTTTCTATTTTTTTGAATTAGAATTAAATCCATCTTAAAGAGGAGGTTTAATGAACTTCGGAATTCCAAAGGAATTGCCGCCATTTAAGGAAATCCCGGAATATCGGGTTGGTTTTTCACCTATGGCAGTAAAAGAGTTGCTCCTTTCTGGAGCAAAGGTTTACGTAGAATCAGGTGCTGGAGAAGGTGCTGGTTTTACAGATGAGGAATACACTAAAGCAGGTGCTGAAATTGTTTATTCAAAAGAAGAGGCATATCGTCGGGCTGATATCGTCCTGAAAGTGAGAAGGCCACAGCAGGATGAGTATTCATTTATTAAAGATGGTCAAATTATTATGGGTTTTATTCATCTCGTAACTGCAACCAAGGAATTTCTTCAGATCATAAGGGATAAAAAGATAACCCTTGTGGGATATGAAATAATGCAAAGGGAGGATGGTCGATTGCCAATTGTTATTCCAATGAGTGAGATGGCGGGTAAACTCTCGGTTCAACTTGCCGGCAGACTTCTTGAGTCACCTGGTGGAGGTCGGGGTATTCTCCTTGGTGGTCTGCCTGGAATACCATCTGCTGAAGTCGTAATCTTAGGTTGTGGTACGCTCGGTTCTAATGCGGCCCGGAGTTTTGCTGCACTTGGTGCTAATGTATATATCGTGGATGTGGTCCGCGACAAACTCGACAATTTGATGTGCCATACTGAAGGTGGTCGAATTACCACAATGTTTTCCACAAAGTATAATCTTGAGAAACTGGTCAAATTCGCAGATGTTGTGATTGGTGCAGTGCTTGTTCCGGGCAAGAGGACACCGGTGTTGATTACTGCCGATATGGTGAAGACAATGAAAAAGGGTTCGGTGATCATTGATTTTGATATTGACCAGGGTGGTTCAATAGAGACTGCAAAGATTACTCTTACTGGCAAATTCATCTATACTACAGATAATGTTATCCATTTCTGTATGCCTAATGCTACGACGTTGGTTGCCAGAACAGCAACACACGCCATTTCATCGGGCATTTTCCCTTATGTGCGAGCAATTACTGAACTTGGCTTTGATAGGGCATTGAGGGAACTTCCAGAACTTGCTCGGGGAATTTATGCTGAGAAAGGTGAAATTAGAAAGGAGTATCTGGCATGAACTGGTTTGATGAATACAAAAAGAAAAAATGTTCACTTGAAGAGGCGGTTTCGGTTGTAAAAAGTAACGACCGGATATATATCAGCGGCAATGCAGCGACACCGATGACCCTGACCCAGGCACTTGCAATGCGTAAGGATGAATTGCAAAATGTTGAAGTGGCTCATGTGCTTTTGTTTGGTGATGACCCGCTTTCTAAACCCGGTATGGAAGGGCATTTCCGACACAATTCTTTGTTTGTTGGACCGGGCGACCGTTCGGCTGTCAATGAAGGTAGGGCTGATTATATTCCAGTATTCCTGTATGAAATTCCTGATCTATTCTATTCTGGTCTCCTTCCATTGGATGTTGCCTTTTTGCATTTGTCTCCGCCTGATGAACACGGTTTCATGAGTTTTGGCGTGGAGTGTCTGTCATCAAAAGCGGCCGCTGAAACCGCTAAAATAGTTGTTGCTCAGATAAATGAAAAAATGCCCAGAACCCTTGGTGATTCATTTATACACATTTCTCGGGTGCATAAACTTGTGGAAGTCAATCTTGATCTCCCTGAACTTGAATCGCTGCCATTCACTGAGGTTGAGGAAAAAATTGGTTCTCATATTGCAAACCTCGTTGAAGATGGTTCAACTCTTCAATTGGGAATTGGTGGCATTCCAAATGCTGCATTAAAGGCGATGTTTAGTCGGCGTGACCTTGGAATACATACTGAAATGGTTTCAGATAGTATAATGGAAGCAATTGAAGCTGGGGTTATCACTGGTGCAAAGAAAACCTTACATCCCTATAAAGTTGTTGCGACATTCTATCTTGGTTCACGCAGATTATACGAATTCATTGATAACAACCCTATCTTTGAAACCCATCCGACAAATTATACAAATCATCCGACAATTGTTGCCCGTAACGATAAGATGATAGCGATAAATTCTGCAATTGAGGTTGATATTACTGGTCAGGTATGTTCAGATTCCATTGGTACAAAGATTTATTCAGGTTTTGGTGGTCAGGTGGATTTCATTCGTGGCGCCGCACAATCCAAAGGTGGCAAGCCAATCATTGCTTTGCCTTCCTCAGCAAAGAATGATACAATTTCCAAGATTGTGCCAACATTACAGATTGGCGCTGGTGTAGTAACGACACGAGCTGATGTTCACTATGTTGTTACTGAATACGGTGTTGCTTATTTGCATGGCAAAAACCTGCGTCAACGTGCAGAGGCATTAATAAATATCGCCCATCCCAAATTCCGCTCCTGGCTTGAAGAAGAAGCGAAGAAGAGGAAGTTATTATAATTTTCGTCATACGGTATCGCTGCCCGTATCGTTAAAAGTTATAGGTCATAGATGAATAATAAAAATAGGATTAAAAGTTTTCGTGATTTAGAGGTATATCAGAGTACATATAAAGCATCGGTGGATATTGCGACTAAAATACTACATAAACTCCCTGAGGCTGAAAAATATGATTTATATTCTCAACTCAGCAGGTCTTCCAAAGCAATACCGCGTCTTATCGCAGAAGGGTTTGCAAAAAAACATCAAACGCACGGCTTTCAGAAGTATATTGATGATGCAATGGCTGAGTGCAATGAAACAATTGTTATTTTGGAACACATTAAGGATATTTATAAAATTGAAGTAAATCTTTGTAAAGACTTGATTGATGTTTATGATAAGTCAGCACGTCAGTTATATAATCTGGCGCTCGCTTGGGATTCATTTAAGAATAGACGTAAGACTAAACCTAATAACGATACAGGCTGCGAAACCGTAAGACGATTAACGCTAAATCACATTGCCCTTGCCGTAAAGAGCATATCTGATAGCCTTAAAATATGGCAGGGTTTATTTGGTTTGGAGTTATTGGAAACAGTGGATGTGCCCGAACAGAAGGTTAGGGTCGCAATACTTGAATTGGGTGATGTTCACATTGAATTACTTGAACCCTTAAATCCAGAAAGCACGGTTGCAAAATTCATTGAAAAAAGGGGAGAGGGGCTTCACCATCTTGCCTTTGAGATTGAAAATATTGAAAAGACATTAGAGGATTTGAAAAAATCCGGTGTTAAATTTATCGATGAAAAACCGCGCAAGGGTGCAATGGATTCAAAGATTGCCTTTATCCACCCCAGTTCCACAGGTGGTGTCTTGGTAGAATTATGCCAGAAATAGAGTATCCGCCATTCTTTTCCATCCTGCGCCGTTT
This sequence comes from uncultured bacterium, assembly GCA_964418185.1. GTDB lineage: Bacteria > Hydrothermota > Tepidihabitantia > SM23-42 > JAOAFX01 > JAOAFX01. The sequence goes on along the minus strand of CAYQKL010000039.1, from coordinate 18,021 downwards.
TTATGAATTAGATGTGAGATATATAGTAATAGGAGGAGTTGCTGCAGTTTTGCATGGCGTGCTCAGGGCTACATTTGACCTGGATGTGGTTATTGATTTTTCACAGGAAAATATTGCAAAACTCATTACAGTATTAAAAGAATTTAATCTCAATCCTGTTGTTCCCATAAAGGTTGAGGACTTTACTGATTTTTTAAAGAGACAGGAGTGGATAAATAAAAAGAATGCACGGGTGATAAACTTTACTGACCCGGACGGGATATATCGTCTGGATATTGCGTTAATATATGATTACTCCGCGATTACTCCGATAAAGATAATTATTGATGAAATTCCAGTTTATGTGGTCGATAAAGAAACGCTGATAAAAATGAAAAAAAATGCCGGTAGGGATGTTGATATAAGAGATATACAATACCTGCAGGAATTATGAATATATACGAGAAAAGATTGCTAATATTATCTCAGTGCATATCTTTTTTGGAAAAACTGTATACCCCCGAGCAACTGATATATTGGATTGATATTGAAACCAATCGGATAGGAATTCCGCAACGTTTATGGCATTTTCGTCAAAGTCTGAAGTTGAGTGAGAAAGAATTTGCTAATGCCCTGGGACTGATTCCAGAAGAATATACTAAATACGAGTGTATAGGTGCAGAGGTTCCCGATTCGCTGATTGGACTTATATGTGAAAAATATGGGATAGATAGAGCAGTCTTAAATGTTGAATGATTTCTAACTATATTGAAAATTATGGTTGAGAATGATTTTTTATTGTTGAAAGCTTAAAGAAATTATTATGATTTTTTGTTTGTTGTTTGAAGATTGGACTTTGTTTGGGATTTGTTACTTGGTATTTGGAACTTTTTGATAGTGACAGGAGGCTTTTATGCACATAGAAACTAATATCGTGCATGGTGGTGTGCATCCGGATGAGAAGAGCGGAGCACATGTCCCGCCGATTTATATGACCTCAACATTTGTATTTAAAGATGTTGACCATGGTGCACGATTATTTAAGGATGAAGAACAGGGGTATATCTATACCCGTCTTGGAAATCCCACGATTGATTTGCTTGCAAAGAAAATGGCTTTATTAGAATCCGCAGAAGCCGGGCTTATCTTTGCATCAGGTATGGCAGCAGTTTTTACTACAGTATTAACTTGTTGTAAAAATGGCGACCATATCATTTCTGATAAGGTTATCTACGGTGGCTCATATGGACTTTTTCAGAATGTTCTTCCGAAAATTGGAGTTTCGTTGACTTTTGTTGATACAACTAATGACAGAGAGATTATAAGCAATATTAAACCAAATACAAAACTTATTTTTATTGAATCTCCAGCAAATCCGACATTGAAGATAAATGATATAGAACATATCTCGCAAATTGCTCACAAACATAAAATAATGTTGTGTGTTGATAACACATTTGCCACGCCATATCTGCAGCGACCTATAGAACTTGGTGCAGATGTAGTATTGCATTCTGCAACAAAATACCTTGGTGGACATGGTGATTTGATCGGTGGTATCGTTGTCGGCAAGAAAAATTTTATGAAAATTATGGCAGATGAGATCGCAAAAGATGTTGGTGGTTGTATATCACCTTTTAATGCCTGGTTGATTCTTAGAGGTTTGAAGACCCTTGCAGTGCGAATGGAGAGGCATTGTGCAAATGCAATGATACTCGCGAGATTCTTAAAGAGCCATCCCAAGGTTGATAAGGTCTATTACCCCGGGTTTGAGGACCATCCTGGCCATAGCATTGCAAAAAAACAGATGCGATTATTCGGTGGTATGCTGGGTTTTGACCTCAAAGGCGGCAAAGAGGCAGGTAAGGTTTTGATGAACTCAGTTAAATTATGCACCCTTGCAGTGAGTCTTGGTGATACAGATACCTTAATTGAACATCCAGCATCAATGACCCATTCTACATATACTGAAGAAGAATTGATAAAGGCAGGGATAAATCCAGGATTTGTGCGAATGTCTGTGGGCATTGAAAGTGTTGAAGATTTGATTGATGATTTGAAACAGGCACTGGAAAGGGTTTAAGATTGCAGGAGCAGTTTCCAGCTGCGATTTATACTTTGTAGACCAAAACTTTCCCGAACCGTTTCATTTAGATAAAGAGTCAGGTGTTAACCTACCAGCAAACAATAAAATTTCATGGTCACAATGGACCATTCCTTGCCCTGGGCTATAAACTGGGCAGATTTATCATTAAAAAATTGAAACCCAAAGGAATTATGGAATTAAAAATCACTGTCTATACATTTCTTAAAAAACCATACACCTGTCTCATCGATGGTTTACAATGTTCAACCACAGCAACGATGGGAAAGATGAATATTGTAGCAAAAAGGGCAAAGGGAAAGAACATAATTGTAACGGTCAATAAAAATGGGAAGATATATAACTACAAAATCAAAAATAAGGCATTAGAAATCTGTTTCGGTAAGGAAGATTTAGAAAAATTGGCAAACCAAATCTTCCGAACAAAATCAAGTGAATTATGGGAAAGTTAGCAATACCAATAACACTGCTCTTGCGTTTCAGCGCTTAATTTAAGGAGGTTTTATGAAAATCAGAGCGCCGGTTACCTTTGGCTTGGGTATATTTTTGACGGTTTTTGGTGCGGTGGGAATTTTTATCACAAATATTCCGGTCAAGATAATACCCCTATTTATTGGTCTATCTTTGATTTATTCAGGCTGGAGGGGCACACGCACTGCCACGGCAGTATTTGGTCACATTGTTGTTGTGTGCGGTTGTCTTCTTATTACATATGGTCTGTATCTACTTCCTTATGCCAAACCAACCCTTGCTCATATTTTTGGTTTTCCATTGTTCTGGGGATTTGTCTGCCTTTTCGGTGGAATCTGTGCTATTTATCACGCATTCTGCAATTGTGTGAGGTGTCCGAAGAAAGATTAGAAAATAAAGAGGTAACTATGTGGCAGATAAATAAACGTGCATTAATTTTAATCGTAATACCATTCATTATTATCGGTATTGTCTTTATTGTATTGGCTATAAATACAAACCCTGAAGCGAAAACCGGTGACGGATATCCACTAAGAATTTTTTTTCTCTTAATGGGTGGATTTTATATTGTTCTTATTGTTGCCTTGGCAGGTGGTATAATACTTTGGAAAAGAGGACAGTCAAAAAAACTTGACTGGTTTAAAAAATTTGGTATTCCCGGAACAGCAGAAATTATTTCTGCTGAACAAACCGGTGTTTATATAAACAACCTTCCGCAGGTGCGTCTGAAAATGAGCATAACAACCGGGATGATTGCACCATACACAATTACCGTTAAAAAGGTATACAATTTGATAGAAATAGGAAAATTAGTTCCCGGTGCAAAGATGCAGGTGCTTGTTGACCCCAAAAATCCAAAAAATATTCTGCTTTTATAGAAGAAACTAACCTCGATTATAATTCTTACATTGTTATGCTGCTATTATCCCTTTTTTTAAAGGGATTTGTTAGAATGCAAGATTATTCTATTTTTTAAAAAATGGAAAGAATAAACATAAAGGTAATTCCCAACGCCAGAAAGAATTTTGTTTGTGAAGAAGAGGGCATCTTCAAAGTCTATGTCAATGCACCGCCGATTGAAGGCAAGGCAAACAAGGCAGTTATTGAGGTCTTATCAGAATATTTCAAAATCCGCAAGAGCAACATAAAGATAATCCAGGGCGAAAAATCGCGGAATAAGGTTGTGGAAATATGTGATTAGCTCGCAACATTCCTTGACTTTTTATTAAAGAATTATACAATAAAATTATGGATTGTCGTGGTAATTAAACAGGTTTAATCAAGCAAAACTGTCTAAAATGAAATGTTTAAGAATGGATGATAAAAAAGGACTTTTTTTAAGGGCATTACGAGAACTTGGTCAAGTATGTTTTCTGATAGGCAAGTATGAAGACCCCTGGATAATTTTCAAAAATTGTGTAGAAATTCAGCAGATTCTGAATTGCGCTTAGCTCAAGCTAAGAGATACATTGCTGGAGTATTTGAAAAAATGGGTAGATACGATGAGGTACTCAAGCTTCTTGATGAAATCGAAGGTGCTCTGGGTGATATTTCAGAAGAAGAAAAAATCGAAAGGGCGGATAACCATATATTAAGAGGTTTGATTTATAGAACTAAGGGAAGACTAAAGGATGCAGTCTGCGAAAGTGAGAAGGGTATAAAAATCATTGAAGAATTAGAGGCTTCAAAGATCGAAAAAAAAGAAAATAAAATCAGGATAAAACAGATAACAGCGAATGCATACAACAACTTAGCAGTCTTGTATTATTTGCGAAACGACTATGGCAAGGCGATTGAACTTTACCGAAAACACCTAAAAATTTCCAAAGCAATTCGCGACAAACAGGGGATTGGACAGGCATACAATAATCTGGCAAATATCTATTGTGATAGAGGCGATTGTGGCAAGGCTATCGCACTTTATAAGAAGTCCCTAAAGATCTTAGAAGTGATTGGCTACAAGCAAGCAGTTGGCCAGGCAAGCGGGAATTTAGGACTGGTGCATTGCGATAAGGGTGATTATGATGAGGCTATCAGATTTTATCAAAAACATCTACAGATATCAGAAGAGATTGGTTACAAACAAGGAACAGGCGTGGCAAATTGTAACCTGGGAATTGTGAATTATGAAAAAGGAGATTACGATGCGGCGATTAGATATTATCAGAAGTCCTTAGAGATTCTGGGAACGATTGGACATAAATATGGTATTGGGCTGAATAATCATCATTTAGGGAATGCATATAAAGAAAAAGGTTATTATCATAAGGCAGTTCAATTATTTGAGAAATATTTGGAAGTTTCAGAAGAGATTCAAAACCACTATGGAATAGCTTCGGCAAATTTAGATTTAGGCCTTTTGCTATTAGAAATGGCAAAAAACGAAACCGGACCATCGGTAAAAAGTAAAAAGAAACAAGAACGAACGAATATGTTAATTAATAGAATCGAGAACCACCTGAAAAATTCAGAAAAAATTTTCAGTAGAATTGACGAAAAGCAAAATCTTGTGCGTGTATATTCGGGATTTGCACAACTACAAGATCTAAAACAAAAAGTTAGAAAAATGACTGTGCCAGGATATAGAACAGCGGCAAACAAACTCAAGGCTTCGAAGTCCGTTAACAATGCTTTAAGAAAGTATGCAGGCAAGATATTAAGAATTGCTAATGAATTTGAATCGCAAGAAGCAATAGCTGACTGTTACTTTGCTTATGGTAAGGTCTATTCGCTTATGCTGAGTCAAGCAACCCAGCCGACATCCTTTAATGTTTCAAGGGTTTCAACCGCCAAACCGGACATTAAATTCATTTTGACTGCATTGGAAAAAGCAATTGCGATTTACAAAAAACTAAAACGAAACAAAAACCTTGCAGACTGCTGCTGGGAGTATGCTAAAATACTAAGATTTATTGGAAATGTTAGCCCCGAACGTTTAGAAAAATATGTAAATGAATCTATAGCAATTTACAAAAGACTAAGATTAAACCATAGAATTCGAGAAATTGAAAAAACTGTGTTGAAATGGCGATAAGATTTTTAACATAAATAAATGATAGAGATAACAAGGGAAAAGATTTACGCCGATTCACACCTGCCATAAAAGATGAAACCGCAATTTCTTCAGAAATTGATTAAATAAATAATATAGTTATTATATCGGTGATAATTATGACAAAAGCATTAATTTTTGTGATATCATTTTCTTCCATTTTTTTCGCATTAGGCGAATCTAATCATTCGGTTCAATATAAAGTCAAGGGAGTTGAGATATTTTTAGAAATCGGTGGTCGCGTAGATTGGTGTGAGACTAATAATATGATCGCTTTTGACCGAAAGGGAGAAGATGGACTTTATGATATTTACATAATTAGACCAGATCATAGTGATGAAAAATGCATTACTGATATTCAGGGCTTGCCAGAAAGAAAACATATTGGTCAGCCTGCCTGGCATCCGTCGGGCAGATATATTGTCTGCCAGGTAGAAAATGAATATTCAAAAGGTTCAATAAATAATCAACCCAGTATGGGATTAGAAAATGACCTTTATCTTATTGATCTGAAAGAAAAAGTTGCCTATCAACTAACCAATAATCCAGAAGGTTTTGCTGCCCTCCATCCTAAATTTTCTCATAATGGTAAAAAGTTACTCTGGGCTGAAAGTTATGCAAAAGGCAGGGGTAGTCGCTGGGGACACTGGCGTCTGAAATTGGCGGATATTATTATTGATTCAAATGAGGTTCATTTTGAAAATACAAAAAATCTTGAGCCCGGTGGTAAACGCTGGTATGAAAGCCATGGATTCTCACCCGAAGATAAATTTATTTATTTTAGCGGTAATCTGCATGGTGGTTGGGGGAATGATATCTTCATCTGCGATACTAATGGTAATAACCTAACTGCGCTTACTGACGAAAAAGACATCTGGGATGAAATGGCTGAACTATCGCCGGATGGTAAGAAAATTGCGTTTATTTCAAGCCGTTTCTTTAAGTGGAAAAAAAGATTGGGGTTTTTGACCTTGAAGACCGAGATTTTCTTAATGGATAGAGATGGAACAAATATTGAACAGATAACTCATCTCAATGATGATGAACATTCCTATCTCGTGGGCGATATGGCCTGGAGTCCTGACGGGAAGACGCTTCTGGCAACGGCTTATGAACGAAATAGCAAGAGGACTATAATATTAAGAATTGATTTTGCAGATAAGTAAAAGATTAATTTGGTGATTACCGCTCCCTTGATGAGGGAGTTCTTCACCCTGTTTTGCGGAAAAGGAACAAATACCGGACACGGGAGTTTATGTAACTTGGAAATGATGGGATTCTTACAACCATTATACAAAATCACGGTATTCATTTGATGCATAGAATATTTATGTCCTTTATAGTGGTTTGAGATTAATATGAAGAAGTGGGAAATTGCAGTCCAAAAATCCCTTAAAAAATGGAAGGATAAAAAAGAGGTTGTAGGTGCGGTTGTTTGCGGCAGTTATATCACTGGAAATCCGAGCAAACACTCGGATATTGATATTCACATTATTTTAGATTCCAGAACAACCTGGAGAGAAAGAGGGAATGAATTTATTGATGGATTTTTGATTGAATATTTTGCTAATCCTGTAAAAAAGCATTATCAATATGCCGAAGAAGACTACAAACAAAGAAGAAGAATTAATGCCCATATGTTTTGCACGGGAAAGGTGCTCTTTGACTAAACCGGTGAATTAAAAAAGTTGATTAAAGATTCAAGGAAATTTCTTGTTAAAAAATATCCAAAACAAAACAGAATTCAAATTGAACTCGCAAAATATCATATATGGGATATGCTTGATAATTTAGAGGAAATTTTTGAATCAGACGGTAGAGAATTCTTTTTTGTTTACTATAATTACTTAAATAATTTGTATGAGGTTTATTCTAAATTATTGCGATTTGATTCAATACCAGTGCATAAGTTGAGGCGTTTTCTTATCAATGGAAGAGAGAAGAAAAAATATCATATAAGCAATTTCCCGGATGGGGATTTTGTTAGAATGTATGTGAGGGCGCTCAATATTGAAAATAATTCTAAGATGATGAAAGAATATAAAAAATTGACTAATTATGTTCTTAAAAAGATGGGTGGATTCAATATTGATGGCTGGAAGATTAAGAGCCCTGTTTAATGGTCTATGTATATTTAGCATTGTACACCGATAATTTTAAATAAGGAATTGGAGTGGAAATATCTTCTGTGAAGTTCCTATCAAATTTTAATATCTTCCTTCAGGATTCGCGCAACTGGGCACTTGGTCGCAAGTGGCATCTAAGGCTGTTATTATGGCTTTATCTTTTCTATATCTTCATACGCCATATAATAAATCCTGATTATACGAGCATATTTGCACCGTTGAACCTGTGTTTTCATGAACTTGGCCATCTTGTCTTTGCCCTGTTTGGAACCTTTATCTGCACTCTTGGTGGTACATTTCTGCAGTGTTTAATTCCTGTGATTGGTATAATTATGTTCTATTACCAGCGGGATTTCTTTGCTATTTCAGTGGCAGTGGTCTGGTTAGCGACAAATTTTTATGGTGTTGCTAAATACATTGCAGATGCCCGGGCAATGGATCTGCCATTAGTGACACTTTTTGGTATTACCAGTGATGTTGCACACGACTGGAACTATATCCTCGGGACACTGGGTCTACTCCGTTTTGATACCACTATTGCCTTTCTGGTGAGAATCTTTGGTTTTTTCTCAATGCTTACTGGGGTTGTTTATGGTGGCTGGCTCATTCTTGAAATGATGAAAAAACGGACTTTATAACCGTATCGTTAATTTATAAGCGATGAGGGCTTGTCCCTGTCTGCCGTTTCTTGACTTTTAATACAAAATATATAAAATGAAATTACGATTTTAAAATAGAAGGAGATACTATGACACAGCATAAGTTGATAGTCGGAAACTGTATGAGTATGCAAGAAATACCAGACGAAAGTGTCCATTTGATGGTAACTTCACCACCTTATTATAATGCACCATTTGATTATAAAGGACTATTCAAAAATTATGACCAATATTTAGGAGTTCTAAACAGAGTTGCAAAAGAAGTGTTTAGAGTATTGAAAGAAGGCAGAATTGCAGTGCTTAATATTGATGATATGCTCGTTAATGGTGAGAAATTTCCAATTGTTTCTGATGCCACTAAAATATTCCAAAATGCCGGGTTCAGATACCGAGATAGAATTATCTGGAAGAAGCCTGATGGCTATTTAAGAATAAGTAGAAGAAGCGGGGTGCTTTTACAAAATCCTTACCCAATGTATTTTTACCCAGATAATTTATTAGAAAGTATTTTAATTTTCCAGAAAGGAAAATTTGATTATCGTTCAATCCACAAGGAAATAAGGCAGGCGTCTAAGATTGATATTAGAGAATTTTCAGATAACAAATGGTATATGACATTATGGGAAATGACAAATGTTCTTCCAGGTTCACCGTTAGAGAAAGAAATTGCCGCGTTTCCAGAGGAATTACCATACAGGATTATTAAACTCTTTTCTTATGTTGGAGAAACTGTTTTAGACCCGTTTGTAGGAAGTGGCACAACGATGAAAGTAGCACGACAACTTGGTAGAAATAGCATTGGGATAGAGATTAAAAAATCCTTAATTCCAATAATTAAGAAAAAACTTGGTTTTGAGGGCCAATTGTCACTTGATGATCAAAATGATACTTTTGAAATAATAATAAGAGAAGGTGTAAAATATGGATATGTTGGCTAAAATAACAGGGATAATATACAAGCCATTGTTATGCCGTAAGTTAAAAAATTACCCTATTTCAGACCTTCGTTCTGCTTTATCGCAAAATGGGTCTTTTATATTGAGTTTAGATGGACAAAAACATCTCGCTTTAAGTTGGTGGGTTTCAGCCAAAAGAACGCGGTCATATCCATATGCCAGGGTGTATGATACTTTAAGTTTCGATGGTAAAAAAGTGACCATTATTCCTATAATGAAAGATGAGGGCAAAGAAGGAGATAGAGATTTTCTGCAATGGGACACAATTTCCCTGATGAGCTTATTGGGATTATATGTGATCATTGGTTATTACAAAGATGCTGAAAAAAGTCAGAGATATGTGCATAAAATAACAAATCAGAGATTTGATGTACATTATATCAAAAAAGAAATAAAGAATATTCTATCTTATCAATCAGATGCTTTACATTGGAATCTAAGTCAAACAGAAAAAATCGAAGGAATCGCCAGAGCCGCTTTATCTTCTTACAAAAGAATATCAAAAAATCTTGGAGTCGAGATGCATTCAAGGACATTTGCAGAAAGGAGAATAAATGAGATTATTAAAGGCAAAGAGACCTTTATGCAGCTTTCAAGAGAATTGGCAAAAAAGGCGCAAGATAGAGAGAGTATTACCAAACAACCCAAGGAACGATTGTCAGGTTCAAAAGCAACATTAACAATTAAAAATTATCTCGGAGGATATTATTTTCTTACCTGCGATGAGGTCAAGATTGAAAATGAAACAATTTATTTAATTGAGGGTAAACATAGCAAGCAAAGTTCAATCCCTTCTTTAGAAGATATAAAAGATGGATTATTGAAAATGATTCTATTTACAAATCTGAAGCAAGTAAAGATAGGCGACCTTGAATATAATCCTATACCTGTATTGAAACTTACAAGTGATATAAAATTTTTAAGAGATAATTTAAGAAAATCTCAAGTTGATTATTTACGAGAACTTAAAAGAGAAGCGAATGAGAACAATTTTAGGGTAGTAATAAATGATAAAGATTTACATGATATTGATATATGAAGAATGGCGACCAACGGCGTATAACACCACACCTGGCCGCCGCGTTGCGTAGATAGGCAAATTTTGGTTTTAAAAACTTTCTTTATGTTGGAAAAGTTAAATCAAATTTTCCTTGACTTTTGATCAAAGGTGTATAAAATAAATCTGAAGAGTTAAAAATAAAAAGTTCTAAGATATAAAAAGGTTGTCTCAAGTGAAAAAAAAGATTTTCAGTCCGTCTATACCACCAAACCTGGAAGGATATCCAAACCTACTTCGGATACGAACGAGTTGTATGAAATAGCGGTTTTTGTAAAAAGGGATTAATTATGAACAAAATTTTTCTCAAATCTTGTGAAAAAATGGAAGAACTTAAAGAAGGGCAGGTAGATTTAATAGTTACATCCCCGCCCTATTGGAATGCCATTGATTATGAACAACATGTAGAAGATAATACAAAAAACTTCCGAACAAGAAAAGGTAATGAATACCGAGAATATCTAGATTGGCTTACAACTTGTTTTTCTGAATGTTATCGGGTATTAAGTCCAGGAAAATTTTGCTGTGTTGTTATTGGGACAGTTCTATATAACGGAAGGCACTATCCTTTGCCTCAACATTTTATCTCGTTAATGGAAAACATAGGATATGAATTTCATCAGGATATTATCTGGTATAAGGTGACGGGTGGAGTAAAAAGGGCAGGAGTAACAATTCAAAATCCATATCCCGGTTATTATTGCCCTAATATTATGACTGAATATATTCTGATATTCAGAAAACCTGGACCTAAGATTTACAAAAACAGGACAAAAGCGGAAAAGGAAGAAAATAAAATCCCTATCGACGATTTATTTACAAGAGAATTAGCCAATAACATTTGGCATATTGCCCCTGTTCCACCAAATCAATATGACCATCCTTGTCCTTTTCCTGAAGAAATACCCTATAGACTTATAAAACTCTTTTCTTATCCTGCTGATTTGGTCTTAGACCCTTTTCTGGGAATAGGAACAACAATTAAAGTTGCTAATGCTCTTAATCGTCGATGGGTAGGATATGAAATAAAAGAAAAATATATAAAAATCTCAGAACAGCGATTAAATGAACCATTGTATTTAAGAGAACAGCTTATATCTGTTTTTGAGAAAATTCCTATAAATGATAATAGGGTAAAATTGCTACAAAAGAAAAAGAGTAAAAAATATTTCTTTGAACCTTCTCGGCAGAGAACGTTTGAGTTTATTCTTAAGGAGAAAAGATATGGTTACAAAACAAGGAATAAGGGAAAGTAAAGAATTAATAATCGCAATAGCAAAGGTTGGAAAGCAAAACTCTTCCAAACCCGCAATACAAGAAATATTTCCATTCATGCATTATTTTGACAAAGATGGGAACTTAATAAGAAACGCTCTTGATAAAAATGATGGTTTGTGGACAAGAAGGGAGATAATCACCAGATATTTACTCGTTAGCGCAGTACTCGGCCAAGGGCCAGACCTTGAGGGAGTTAGAATGCTTTTTAAAGATGTTATCAACGCTTTATACACCAAGGAAATCCGTATATTTCATAAACCCTTAGATTTCTTTAAGGAATTAGGTATTTCTATTGATGAAATTTTGGAAAAGCATGCCAGCGTAAAAAAGATTCGAGCAGATATTTGGGCAAAAGAAAACAAATCGAATCCAAACAAATACAATCTATTCACGGATAGGACTAATCAGGTCTTAGGTTATGCTATTTATCGTTGGGGAGTCCCTTTGTGCGTTCCTCTTCTCTTAGAGAAAGATTTGCAAAAAGACCAAAAAGAATCGGCTGAACCACTTGTTGACTATATTGAGAGTTGGGATTCAGCAGAAATTATGAGTCAACAAATAAAGGATAATGAAAGGTATGGCTTGGGCAAAGCCATCGGTGATAAAGCAGGGCACCTTTTCGCTAAATGGTATATACATACTTTTGGATTGATAAAAAGAAAAGACAAATCGTTTAGTCCTTTTTCATATGAATTACCATTTGACAGTAATGCTGGGCGTGTTTTATTCCGACCAGGATTTTTGCTTAATTGTGCCGAGCTATCTGACTATGAAGATTGGGATGTTATTCAGAAAGGCAAGGGGAAGGGGGGAGAGCATTATATTCGGGTAACAAATATAAGAGGTAAAAAATCTGATAAATTTTCAGACTTGAATTATTTTATGGATTCTTATGAAGCTATTTGTGTTGAATATCTGAAAGTAAGAAAGCGAAGACCCTCAAAGGTTGAAATTCAGCAAATCCCAAATGCCCTATTACTCGAAACTGATTATGGAATTGGTGATTTAGATGACGGACTAATGTATGTTGGAACAAATTATTGTTTTAATCATGATGAACCAAAATGTAAGCAATGTCCTGTCAGAAAACTTTGTATCGGATACAATAGCAGGAAAGATTTAATCACAAATTATAGAACATGAATTTGAAGTTGCCACTTCATATAACAGGGCATGTTTGGCTTACCGCACTCACCTAAATCCTTCGCTATTGCTCAAAAATTCTTTTATGCTGGGAAAGTTAGTAAAATTTGTGAAAGGATAGAAGATGAAGAATGAACTTGTTATTAAAAAGATTATCTGGTTCTTGATTATTTGTTTTATCTTGACCTATGGACTTGGATTAATCATCTTTTTAAAAGGTGAGGGTGGTTTGAAAAGATCGCCTTTGCAGGCGGTTATTATGTTTATCCCAATGGTTAGCGCTTTTTGTGTACAAAAACTTATTGCAAAAGAGTCTTTATTCAAAGGCGGCAAACTCGGATTCAGAATTGGAAAACCATTATATCTCTTGATTGCGCCATTAGTTTGCCTGCTCATTTTTGTAGTAATTTATGCAATAACTTTTCTTTTGAATCCCGGTCTTCTGGTAAACAAAGATCTCCTGGCAAAGAATATTGGTGAAGCCAACATTCCGCTCGGTAGTATGCCTACGACACACGCAATATTATTGATTTTTGCGCTCAATTTGATCATTGCACCGATACTCAATCTGCCTATCTTATTAGGCGAAGAAGTTGGTTGGCGAGGGTTTCTTTATCCCAATTTGATAGCCGTATTTAGAAAGCCGGGACTTTTTATTGGTGGGATTATCTGGGGGCTCTGGCATTTACCGATGATTTTGATGGGATTAAATTATCCCACAAATCCGATTTTAGGTATCCTTTTTATGATTATCTTCTGCATTTCCTCAGGAATTGTTCTACAGTTTCTTTATCAAAAAAGTGGGTCAATTTATGCGGCTGGATTAGCCCATGGAATTATGAATTGGATGGCAACTACTGTTATGCTCTTTTTGGTGATTGAAAATAAAATGAATATGTTTCTTGAAGGTCCAACCGGAGTAATCGGATTAATAATTGCAGGTATAGTTGCTTTTTACTGTTATATTAAATATCCTGATAATATGAGAGATGATACAAACTTCGGTTAACAGCTTGTTTGCGGTTTGCTTTGCCGACCTAAGTTGCCCTAAATAACTTCTTCCATCTACAGAACGATATGTCCCAATATCATTAAAATTAGGAGGTTGGAATGGAAGGATTGGAAATTAAAGATGTTAATGAAAAAAATATAGATGATTTGATTGGGTTTTGTATTCCAATGGACAAAAAAGGGGATAGGCATTTTATTGAAGGGGCAGAGGTCAAGAAAAGATGGGCAATGAAGATGCTGGAAAAATATGGCAGTTTTGCCAAAATTGCTTATTTAAATGGTAAACCTGCAGGGATTATCCAGTATCAACCAAGACCAGATGAGAAGTTGGTTGTGATTGATTGTATCTTTGTTTCGGAAAAAGAGAATTTAAGAAAGGGTATTGGCAGAATTTTGTTTGAATCCCTCTTAGATGATATGCAAAGTCCAAAATCATATTTTGGCGATGATACACCATCGGGTTTTGTGATCTCTGCATTCCAGGTGCCGGGCAGGTATCCACAATCTGAATTTTTCAAAAAGATGGGGTTTAAACAGGTAAGCGAGAATGACCCTTCATTGCTTTACTACCCATTAAAGAAAGATTTTTCATACAAAACTAAAATTAGAAGTTATATACCTCAAGAAGAGGATAAAAACAGGGCACTGATATTCTATAACCCTAATTGTCCATTCTCTATGTATTTTTCAGAAAAGATAAAAGAGTCTATATTAGAGGTCACCCCGGATATTTCGGTAAGGATGGTCAACGAGTTTGAAGAGGCAGACGAAGTAACAAAAAGGGGTAGGGTTTCATTCTGTATAGTAAATCAAAGACCGATAATGACCTTCTTTTTTGACAAAGAAAACTTTCAAAAAGAAGTCAAAGAAGCATTGAAGAATCAAATTTAAATATTATTTAGAATTTAATGCTTAGGATTTTTAGCGACACTTTTTAATTGTGAAAATGCTTCAGATAGCAATGCTTTGAGGTTATAGATATAGGAGCTAATATGACGGAGATATATCTTGGTTTGTTTATAGCCGCTTTGTGTCTTATACTGGATGAAGTATTTGTTAAAATGCGGATGCCAACATATTTCAAAAATTTAGTATTTTTGTATAGCACCAATAATGTGACCAATAAAGTCAATTATAAACTCCCGCCGGTGAATCTGCTACAGGATACTATAGGTCGTTACATCAAAAACAAGTATCGGTTATTTGAGGTGAGCCAGAAAGAGGTTTTCTATCGTGAATTTGTCTGGGATTATTCGGTCTCAAAATATACAGTCTGCCCGATACACGGCACAATTAAACTGGTGAACCCGCAAAAGGTGAAAATCACAGTCTGTTTGAATCTTTCAATCCCGGGGGTTGTCTTTTTTCTTTTGCTCGCATTGGGTTATAGAGTTCACAACACAAACGCTCTTTGGATAGTACTTGCATTTCTACTTGTCATTGGTTTGTGGTATTATATATTGATAAAAAGGCGGACAGATGTCCTATCCCGGGCAGTAAAAGAATGGCTGGAAGAGGGTGATAAAAAGATTTAAGGGGTGGTGTTACAACCACAAGGGTTGTCCGTACGATTGGGATTTGACTTATGCGGCACAAGAAATTTATAAGAGATTGGGATTTAAAATAAGAAAAGTAGGACAGGCAATATGGGATTGTTAGAATTTAGGGATTTCGAAATTTGTCCAGAATAACCCGACAAAATTGTTTCAATTTTATCGGTTAGCATTTGACATTTTTGGAATATTACTTGCCCATACAATTTTTACACAGAAGATGTAATGAAAGTTGGTAAAATAATTGGAGTTTATATAGCAATTATAGAGAAAAGCGGTATTAATGATGCATTATAATTTTGTGCCTTTTTATGTAGAAGATTTGAATAGGAAGGTTGAATGATACAGAATAAAGTGATTCTATGTTTTAATAGTTTTGTGTTAATTTTGTTAGCGCTGGTATTAATTGGCTGTTTGCCTTTATTCGCACTCAAACCAGAACGGGGATATAAGGTAATACCTTCGGATTATGGCGTAATTTATAGGGAAGTGGAATTTCAAACATCTGACGGTCTGAAACTGAAAGGGTGGTTTATTCCAGCACAGGATACAACTGGTATTGCTAATTCCATCATTGGTAGAATATTGCCCGTTCCCGAGAAATTGAAACCTGTTTCGCGCGAATACCGCACCTTAGAAGATTCAAAGAGACCCACAATTATCATCTGTGATGGCGATGCAGGAAATATGACACAGTTTATCTTCTATGCCTACCATTTTTTCACAAAAGGTTATAATGTATTCCTTTTTGACTGGCGGGGCTTTGGTCTGAGTTCAGATTGGCCTGCAGAGCCAGATAGGTTATGCTACACTGAATTTCTTATTGATTATGATGCGGCGATTGATTTTGTCAAACAACAACCTGAAGTTGATACCGCACGAATTGGGGTTATGGGATTTTCTACAGGTGCCTATCTTTCATTTGCGATTATTGCAAAGCGAAAAGATATCTCAGTTTATGTGGGCAGGGCGTTGATGACTTCATTTGATGAAATCTTACCGGTTTTAAAAAAATCTCTGCCCGAGAGAAATTTTGTAGCACCAGAAGATTATCCTGAAGAGTTATTGCCTATAAATGCGGCTGAGAAGATTGATATTCCAGTGTTTTTGATAGTTGGCGAAAAGGACAATCGAACACCAGTCTGGATGGCGAAAAAAATAAAGAAAAAATTGAAAGGACCAAAAGAGTTATGGGTAGTGCCTGATGCTGAGCACAGTGGAATGAAAGGACCAGAATTTATCAACTATCCTGAATTCTTTGACAGGGTTTTTCTATTTTTTGATAAGTATCTAAAAGATCACAATTAAGGGAGGTTATTATGTTAATTCTGTCAGTAATTGTCGGATACATAGCAATGCTGGTTCTGAGTCCAATACCGGTGCTCGGTCCAATCATTGCTGGTTTTATTGCCGGGTTAATAATCGGCGGAATAAAAAATGGAATGCTGGCTGGATTTTTGAGTGGAACCATTGAAGGGATACTTGCTGGCATTATGTTACCAATCATAGGGGGTTTATTGGGAAGCCTTTTTGGTGCTGGTGCTACAATATTTGGAGGATTGTTAGGCGCGATAATCGGTGCGGGCGTATTTCTTACTACATTATATTTTGGTCTTCTCGGCCTGGTTGGTGGAGCACTTGGAGGTATTGTCAGACCAAGAAAAGATAGATAAAATATTGGGAGACTCCAGTGAAAATCTTTAATGTTCCTTTTCTGACTTTTTTCTCAATAACTTTTGCTATTATCTGTGTGGTTATAGCAGTAATCTGGGGAATATTATACAAACCCGAGGATAATAATGAATAGCATCGTGATCTACTCAGTTGTTATAATACTCTATCTTTTAATACTTTTGCTCATCGGCGTCTTTTCTGGTAGAAGAACGAGAACCACATCAGATTTTTATGTTGGTGGTAGAAATATTGGTCCCTGGGTTACCTCGCTTTCCTATGTTGCTGCCTATTTCAGTTCTGTGGTGATAATCGGTGGTGGTGCATTTGGCTGGCTCTATGGAATGTCCACATTATGGATTGGTGCGATAAATGTCTTTCTGGGAACCCTGGTGTGCTGGATTGTGCTTGGTCCGAGAACTCGAGAGATCACGCACAGACTGAACGCTATCACCATACCCGATTTTCTAAAAAAACGATACAACTCAAATTTCGCCCTGATATTTTCATCGCTTGTGATAGCGATATTTCTCATTGTATACAATGTAAGTATGCTCAAAGGTATGGGGCATATTTTTGAGGTTCTTATCGGCATCCCTTATATCTATGGTCTTTTGATTTCCTCATTGATAATTCTTTTTTACGTCTCAATCGGTGGATATATTGCTGTTGTCTGGACAAGCTTTATACAGGCTTGGATTATGGGTATTGGTTTAATACTACTTACAGTATACACCTTCAAAAATATTGGTGGATTTTCAAGCGCAGCAATGAATCTTTCTGCTATAAATAGAGGATATATTGAGACTCCAGGTATGTGGGGCTGGCAGGGTTTGCTTTCTTATGCCTTAATAGTAAGTTTTGGTGTTTGGGGAATGCCACAACTTCTGGTCAGGTTCTATTCTATTAGAAAACTCAATTTTTTTAAGATTGGAACCCCTGTTGCTACACTTGGAACCTG
>CAYQKL010000038.1:0-21978 GCA_964418185.1 uncultured bacterium | reverse complement strand
GAGGCCCTATGGGGTAGATCTATGTCATTTTTTAGGAAAAACTTATCTGTTACATATAATGTAACATGTGGTTTTTGAAATTTGATTTAAAGGATATGATAATGGAGGCGCATAGATATCTATTCTGGAACAAGTTCATTATGACATTTTTTGTCGTCCGTCACGCTGTACAGAATATTGCGGACTTTACAGAAACAGGATTAATAAAGTGTTTATTAATAAACCAATCTTGTATAGGAGGTAAATTATGTGTGGAATTTTAAAAAACTTAGAAAGCGATAAAAAAACAGAAATATCAGTGAATGAAATCATACAGATTTATCGCCATTTATGGATACCACATTTTCAGAGGGGCTATGTTTGGGGCGATGATTCAGTATCATTGTTGTTAGAATCTCTATTTTATAGCACACCGTGTGGGTCAATAATAATATGGAAATCTGATGAAAAAGATATAGGAGAACCTTTAGTTTTTCAGGATGGTTGTGAGAAGGATTCTCAGAAGCCCAAATATTTTATTATTGATGGACAACAAAGAATACGAAGTCTCTACCAGGTTTTTAAAAAAACTAGCGAGGGAGGAGAACAAGAAAATGACGATGAACAAAATGGTGATAGTCAATCTAAGGAGTGGTGTATAAATTTGACTGAATACCCTCCTTTAAAGGGAAAACTTAGTCCGTTACCTAAAAGATATAGGTTATTTATCAGAACTGCCGTTCCCACAAAACAGGACAACACTCAGAAATCAAAAATAGGACCATTCCAGAAAAATGTCATACCGTTACGCATCTTTGGGTTATTTGAAAACCATAATAATTTAGATGATATAAAATTTGAGGCTGAATTAAAAAAATATAATATTATACTTGCTGAAAACGCCAAAGAAGAGGAAGTAATTAAAAAAATTCGAGAAGAAGTAAGAAAACAAATAATTGCAATTAAAGAACAAAAATTATTTATTAAAGTGTATAGTAATAAAGGTAAGAGCTATGACGAAATTGTGAAATTATATAATCGTGTGAATAGCGCGGGTAAGCGTGTTGAGGCCGAAGAAAAGGCTTTTGCAACACTGGTGTCTTTGTTTCCAAAGACAAATGAAAAGATAAAAGGAATTTTTGAAGTTGTACACGGAGAGAATGCGCACCAGCAAGATGAGGAAATTAGCCGTGAATACTTAAAAAGACAAAAAGAGCGGAATTTCGGATTTAAACAGTTCATTAGAACTTTTATCCAAGTGTGTAATTATCATTTTGGGTATAAACAAACAGGAACAGCATATGCATTTCCCGTGGTTGAAAATCCAAAATTTCAAGAAATGTTACTTGATAATAATAAGGCTGAAGATTTATGGAAAAAAACGGATAAAATAACTGGTTTTCTCGTTTCTAAACAAGATGGATTATTAAGAAAAGAACTGTTCTGCGATGATTTAAGGTTTTTGCCCGAGACACGTTCGTTATGGCCTATATTGCAATTACTAATTCAATGGCCCGATTTGATGGATTATGATTGTCGAAATATTATTGCCTATTATACCCTTTGTCTCCAATTAGTTGGTAAATCAGAAGAAGAAATCATAAAACTGATTTCTACTATTAATGAAATCAGTGATCTATCTGATGCTATTGACAAATTAGATAAATTTCTTACTGAAAATAATAAAAATAATGCGCAAGATAAACAAAATTGGTTCAAAGAATACTTGGAAACGGAATTAAAAAATAAAGAAAGTATGTCATTACTTGATAGAAATATTCTACTTCTATATTGGATACTGAGAAAGCAAAAAGCGAGAGACTTCTCATATGATGCCAACGTAGCATCTAAAAATAAGACAAAATTTAAAGATGCAGAATTGGAAATAAACGAAGGTTGTGAACCTGAGAAACAACATATTATTCCATTTTCTGAATTAAAAAAGATCTATGGTGGAGATATAAAAAGAACTGGTACAAATGAAGCCAATAACATTGGGAATATTACATATATTTCAAGAAAACTAAATAGCTTTGAAGAAGGTATTGGAGAAGATCCCCTTAAGCTCGAAGAGGAGGACAAAACTAATCTTTCTGCCCATTTCCTGGATGGTGAAATCACGGATAAATATCAAGAATTAATTAATGAGAAAGACATTAATAAGTTGGAAGAGTTTTACAAAGTATTTTGCAATGAACGTCGGGAAGCGATTATAAATAAATGGAATGAATGGTTATGTGAGCTAAAAGAAAGAGCGAATGAAGAAAGGGAAAAATTAGAAGATAAAAAACCTGAATTAAAAGATAGGATTGTAGTTGAGGAATTTTTAAAATCTAAAGATGGCCTAAAAAAGATTTACGAATACTTCAAGAAGAAAAAAGGGATCATTCTTCCTATGTATCCCAGCAAAAACGGGCTCAATTTCAAGATTAGTAAAAATGGGCGAATAATTGAAGTTATCCAAGTGAACAATAACGAGATAGAATGCATCTTTCATTGGAAATTTGATGAATTGTGTCAAGCAAGTAATTGTATTAAGATAAAGTCCCGTAAGAAAGATTCTGTAAAGATATTAGTCGCATCATCACAAGAATGTGTTGAAGAACTTTTTAATATTTTTAACAAATGGATCGATGAACAGAAAAGTGAAAAAATATAAAAATTCATAATTAATATTTTTTAAATTGCCCAAAATTTATAATAGCTGAAAAGAGGAATATATATATTTGATTTTCTTAATTGCAAACCTGAAGGTTTGCCTTAGGAAGCGGTCATTGTGCGATGAATCGCCACTGCTCTCCCCATCAATCTTTGTTCCGGCAAGAGTCCACCACCCTTCTTATCCTTCTCATTTTATCATTTTGTCAATTAACTAAATGTGGAAATGGAAAATCAATATTCTTTAGTCCTTATCTTTTTCACCAGTTCCTCAAGAATTTGCATTACTGAAGTGATGGTTTCCTCCTTTATCCAGTATACCCGCTCCCTGAATTTCACTTCATATCTCACCAGGTCCAACTGGCGCAAGGATTTAAGCGCAGCAGAAACGGTGGCAATACGCACCCCAAGAAGTTCAGCAAGCTCACTGGGAGTCTTTTTGCCTTTTTGAAGAATGTGTAACATCTCATAAGCAGTCGGATTTGCTAATACCCTGCAGACTCTTGATGCCCGGTATCTTATTTCCGGAATTTTCTTTTTTGCCATACTACATTATACCTCATTTTATCATTTTGTCAATTGACTAAATGTAAAAATGAGACTCTGAGGGATAGGTGTAAACTTTTAGACTTTTGTAGAATATTGAATGAATTGTATTATTGCACCACCCTTCCGCTTACAGGAAAAATGTTTCAAAATCTTGGTGCGGAACAAGTTCTGCCAATCAGTCAATTTTTAGGGTTTTGCCCTCAATCTTTCACCCCTGAATATATTCAATCTTTTTCTGTTGACTTGGTGCAAAATTTGGTTAATATATATAAAAATAGTAAAAGGAGTGATATGGCAAAAGAAGAAAAAGAAAAGGTATTATCAATGGCAATAAGCCAGATTGAAAAGCAATTTGGCAAAGGTGCGGTAATGCGCCTCGGTGCTGAGGAATCAAAGGTAGATATCGGTGTGATTCCCACGGGTTCTTTATTACTTGATTATGCCCTGGGTATTGGCGGGTATCCCAGAGGAAGAGTTGTTGAAATCTTTGGACCCGAGGCTGGAGGAAAGACAACCCTTGCCCTTGAAGCAATCGCCCAGGCACAAAAGGCAGGTGGTAATGCAATATTCATTGATGCGGAGCATGCATTTGATCCAAAGTATGCCCAGGCAATCGGTGTGAATCTTGATAGCCTTTATATCTCTCAGCCTGATACTGGAGAACAGGCATTGGAGATTGCCGAAATACTTACCCGTTCGGGTGGGGTTGATATTATTGTTGTTGATTCGGTTGCGGCACTTGTACCCAAGGCAGAGATTGCGGGCGAAATGGGTGAAATGCAGGTTGGACTCGTGGCAAGATTGATGTCCCAGGCATTGAGAAAACTGACCGGCGTGATCAGCAAGTCTAAGACTGTGGCAATATTCATAAATCAGATCCGTATGAAGATTGGTGTAATGTACGGTTCACCTGAAACCACACCGGGTGGACTTGCCTTAAAATTCCATTCTTCAGTCCGACTTGATATCCGCAAGATTGCAACCCTGAAAAAAGGTGAAAACATCATTGGTTCGCGCACCAAGGTTAAGGTTGTCAAGAACAAACTTGCGCCCCCGTTTAGAGAAGCCGAGTTTGACATAATATATGGCGAGGGCATTTCTAAACTTGGCGAACTCGTGGATATAGGTGTGGATCAGGGGATTATTGAAAAGTCTGGCACCTGGTATTCTTTTAAGGATGAACGTATTGGCCAGGGCCGGGATGCAGCAATTGAATTCTTAAAGGCAAATCAGGATATTTTCCAGAAGATTGAAAAAGAAGTAAAAGAAAAATTCTTTAAGAAATCGGGTGAAGATAAGCAAAATAGAAGTTCAAAAGAAAAATAAGAAAAGGTCATCAATATTTATTAATGGTGAATTTAAATTCGGATTGACCACGGATATTATCTTGAAGTATGACCTAAAAGAAGGGGATGAAATCAGTGAAGATGACATCAAGAATCTTCTACTTGCCGAAGAAAAAGAACGGCTAAAGCAAAGGGCATTCCGATTATTAGGGTATCGGAGTCGTTCCATTGCGGAGATGAAACAGAGATTGATAAGACTTGGTTACGAACCAGAAATTGTAGAATTGGTGGTTCAGGATTTGATGGAAGAGGGGGTCTTGAATGACCAGAGATTTGTCAAGGAGTTCACCAGTGATTATACAGAACTAAAACCCAGAGGCAATGTGTATATAATGAACGAATTGAGAAGAAAGAAGGTTGATGCTGGACTCATTGAGGAAGTCTTGAAAAATCGTAATGAAAAGGAGATAATAAAAAATCTTATCCAGAAAAAATTTTCCGACCTGAACATAAGCGACCCAAAACAGAAGGCAAAAATAATCCGAAGGTTGATGAGCCGGGGCTTCACACCCCAGGCAATATATGAAGTGATTGACGAGCAATATGAATAACCTTGAGATTCGCGAAAGTTTTCTGAATTTTTTCAAACAAAAAGACCATACAATTGTCCCTTCAATGTCACTAATCCCGAGGGACGACCCGAGTCTGTTATTCACAAGCGCAGGAATGGTGCAGTTTAAACCTCTCTGGACCGGCACTGTTCCTCTGCCCTATAAAAGGGCAGCAAGCATCCAGAAATGCCTGAGACTATCTGATCTTGATAATGTAGGCAGGACCAGACGTCATCATACATTCTTTGAAATGCTGGGCAATTTTTCATTTGGTGATTATTTTAAAAGAGAAGCCATTCTTTGGGCATGGGAATATCTCACGCATATTTTAAAGATTGATCAATCACGATTATATGTATCAGTTCACAAAGATGATACTGAGGCATACAAGATCTGGAAAGAGGATGTGGGATTAGAATCAAAAAGAATATATAGACTTGGTGATGAAACAAATTTCTGGGGACCGGCCGGTGATTCAGGTCCGTGTGGACCCTGCTCCGAAATTTATTATGATCTTGGAGAAAAATTTTCCTGTGGTAAAAAAGACTGCGCACCAGGTTGTGATTGTGACCGTTATTCAGAAATCTGGAATCTGGTCTTTCCGCAGTTTGACCAGAAAGTGAATGGCGAGAGACTACCCCTGAAAAACCGGGGGGTGGATACGGGAATGGGACTGGAAAGGCTGGTGAGTATTGTCCAGAATAAGGATTCAAATTTCCATACGGATCTTTTCTATCCAACAATTGAAGGTATAATAGACCTTACTCATAAGCAATATGGCAAGGACAAGAAAATCGATATTGAAATCAATACCATTGCGGACCACATAAGGGCACTGGTCTTTGCAATCAGTGATGGAATAATCCCTTCTAATGAAGAACGGGGCTATGTACTGCGCAGGATTTTACGCCGTGCCACAAGATTAAATTTGAATTTTGGAATTAATGAACCAACCCTTTATAAACTTGTTCCTTTGGTTGTTGAACACTATAAAATTTCATATCCTGAACTTGAAGATCACCGTGAAGAAATCACCCTGGTAATAAAATCAGAAGAAGAAAGATTTCTTGCGACCCTTGAAAAAGGACTTGCCCTTTTTGAAGAGATTGTCAGCAAAAAGAAGAATATTACCGGTGATGATGCATTCAGGTTATATGATACATTTGGTTTCCCCATTGAACTGACCAAAGAGATTGCAAAGGAAAAAGGAATCCAGGTCGATGAAGAGGGATTTGGTAAAAATCTAAATCAGGCAAGGGAAGAATCACGAGCAAAGGCGAAATTCACCATAACTGGAGACTGGAAAATTATTAGAGAAGATATGGGTAAATTTGTGGGCTACGATAGAAGTGAGATTGAGACCGAGATAATAAGATATAATGAATCTGACAGATATTTAGAGATCGTCCTTGCCGAATCACCATTTTATGCTGAAGCCGGTGGACAGGTTGGCGAAACTGGAGAAATTATCGGTCGGGATTTTAGACTGCGGGTCATTGATACATACTATCTCCAGGGTATGAATACATCACATTGTGAGATTGAGGCAGGAAGGTTCAAGCCCGGTAAGGTTATTGCGCGGGTTGATTTGAAACATCGTAAAGAAAGCGCACGAGCCCATACTACAACCCACCTTTTACACTCGGCACTGAGGAAGGTACTTGGTGAACACGCAAGGCAGGAAGGTTCTTTTGTTGCACCAGGTAGATTCCGTTTTGACTTTATGCATTTCAAACCCCTGAGTAATGACGAGATAAAGGCAATTGAGGATATTGTGAATGAGAAAATCCTTGAAACAATTCCTGTGGAAAAATTCTATACCACACTTGATCAGGCAAAAAAACTTGGAGCAATGGCATTGTTCGGCGAAAAATATGGCAGGGATGTCAGGGTTGTAAAGATCGGCAATTTTTCCATTGAGTTGTGTGGTGGTATACATCTTGATAACACCGGTGAGATTGGACTCTTTAAGATTATCTCCCAGGAATCAGCCGCTGCTGGTATCAGAAGGATTGAAGGTTATGTGGGTCTTAATCTCCTTGATGAATTTAGAAGATACAGTGATACTATCAAGAACATTTCCGAATTGTGGGGCAGTGATACAAATATTCTGCAAAGAATTGAAGAATTTCAAAATCGATTAAAGACACTTGAAAATTCCAATCAAAGACAGCAAACCAGACTTGCCCGACTCATTGCCCGGGAAATTTATGAAGAGTCAGGCAATCAGTTCTGGATTGTGAAAAAAATTGAGGATTTTGATATGGATGGAATGAGACTGGTTGCCGATTTTCTACGGGAAAAGGCAAAAAATAAATTGGGTGTACTATACAGCATTGTGAATAATCGGGCAAACTATCTTGTATTTGTGGGTGATGATTTAAAAGAAAAATTTCCTGCCCAGCAATTGATCAAAGCTATAAGCAAGATCATTGGTGGAGGTGGCGGTGGAAAACCCCATCTTGCTGAGGGCGGAGGTGGAAAACCGGAAAAGATTCCAGAATTGATTGAGTATCTTAGAAAAATAGATTTCTGAAGAACCTTATCTTTTGAAATCAGAACCGCAGCCGAGTTTTTTGACCTTTTTGTGGTTCTTTTTTATTGCATTTCTTGTATCAACTATCAAACTTCCATACTGCAAAATTTTATCGTAATCATAAATTGAATGGTCGGTCAGGATAACCACTGCATCATATTTATTCAAATTCTTGAAATTCAATCTTACTGATCTTATTTTTTTATCTGCCAGCATAAAATAGGGAACATAAGGGTCATTATATTCCACGCGTGAAACCCGCTCTTTGATTATCTGATACACCTTTATTGCCGGCGAATCGCGCAGGTCTGAAATATCCTTTTTGAATGCCATTCCCAATAATAGAACTTTTGCCTGTGCCGGGCAAACCCCTGATTTGCTCAATTCATCAATTGTCTTATTTACTACAAAATAAGGCATCTCCTCGTTGATGCGCGCTGAGAGTTCAATAAATACCGTGTGGAAATCATATTCTCTCGCCTTGTAAGAAAGATAATAAGGATCAACCGGTATACAGTGGCCACCAACTCCAGGACCAGGATAAAAAGGCATAAAACCAAAAGGCTTGGTCTTTGCTGCTTCTATCACCTCCCAGATGTTTATGTTTCCCATTCTTTCGCAGAGCTGGGCAAACTCATTAACCAGTGCGATATTCACATTTCTGAATGTATTCTCAAGGAGTTTGGTCATTTCTGCAGTCCTTGCTGATGATACTGAAATGACCTGATACACAAACTGCTGATAAAACAGTGTTGCCAGACGCGTGCATTTATTTGTCACGCCGCCTACAATTGCGGCCGTGTTGGCAACGCCGAATCTTTTATTCCCCGGGTCAATCCGTTCCGGACAGAATGCAAGAAAAAAATCCTTGCCCACCATCAGTCCACTGCGCCCGAGTATTGGCAAGACTACCTTTTCAGTCGTTTCAGGAAAGGTTGTGCTTTTCAAAATGACAAGTTGACCACTGCGCAGGATCCGGGCAATGTTTTCAGAACTATTGATAATCGGCACGAGATCCGGTTCTTTATTTTCATTGACTGGAGTGGGCACGCAGATAATGATAATATCTACTTCTTTTAATTTCTTATAATCAACAGTTGCCTTGAGTTTTTTCTGCTTCACATAGTATGCTACATCCCTGGTAGGCACATCATCAATGAATGATTTACCCTTGTTTATCATATCAACTCTTTCTTTATCAATGTCCACACCAAGGACATTAAAACCCTTTCGGTTCAGTTCAAGGGCAATGGGCAGGCCCACATAACCAAGTCCAATAATGCCTATCCTTGCCTTTTTTGATCTTATCAATCTCTCTAACATTAAACTCCTTTGATTAGATTATACACAAAATCAAAATCAAATCAAGCACTCAGAGATATTGTATTAAATCCTGCAGTTAAGACCGTAAGTTCACTAAAGACCACTTGACTCAGGCATTTTTCTGGCTATATTTGGTTATGGAAGGACTTCTTAAAGAACTAATAAACAAAAATGACCGAAAAATAATCCTTATCGTACTGGATGGACTTGGCGACCTGCCCGCACAGGATAAGACCGCCCTTGAAAAGGCAATAACCCCAAATCTTGATAAACTCAGTATTTCAAGCAGTCTTGGTTTGACCATTCCAATATCTTACGGAATTACTCCTGGCAGTGGACCTGCACACCTTGCCCTATTTGGTTATGACCCAATAAAATATCAAATTGGTAGAGGTGTGCTTGAGGCATTAGGCATTGATATGGAAATTGATAAAGACGACCTCGCGGTCCGGGCAAATTTTGCAACTATAGATAAGTCCGGTATCATCACTGACCGAAGGGCAGGCAGGATATCAAACGAAGAATGCGCAAGAATATGCAATACACTTCAGAAGAATATCACTGAAATAGATCAAACAAAGGTGTTAATCAGACCGGCAAAAGAACACCGTTTCGTAGTCGTGTTCAAAGGTGGCAGACTCTCTGATTGCCTCACTGATGCCGACCCACAAAAAGACAACCTTCCTGCGGTATTTACTGAGCCAAAAATACCTGAGGCAAAACTGAGTGCAGAAATAGTAAACAAATTCATCCGTCAAAGTCAGCAGATTCTGAGAGATGAACCCCGGGCAAATTATGTGCTATTAAGGGGGTTTGCAAGATTACCCGAACTCGTGAAAATGAACGATAAATATGGCATTGATAGTGCGGCTATAGCCAATTATCCAATGTATCGAGGTCTTGCGCGGATTGTAGGGATGCAAATATTATCTACAGGTGATACAGTCACAGACGAAATTGCAGCCCTCAAGACAAATTATACAAAATACAACTTTTTTTATCTTCATTATAAACCGACTGACAAGGCAGGCGAAGATGGCAATCAAGATGCGAAGGTCAAGGCAATAGAAGAATTTGACCGGGTGATTCCTGAAATCGTGGGGCTAAAGCCCGATGTGCTGTGTATCACTGCAGACCACTCAACCCCCACGGTATTGCATTCGCATTCCTGGCACCCAAATCCATTTCTGTTATTCTCTCAATATATCTTTGCAGATAATATGACTTTCACAGAAAGAAATTGTGGCAGGGGCAACCTGGGCATAATGAAGTCAATGGATGTAATGCCTTTACTCCTTGCCCATTCGTTAAAACTAAAAAAATTTGGAGCATAACATGAACAAGAAAGCATTAATTTCAGTTGCTGATAAGCAGGGAATTGTTGAACTCGGAAAAAATTTGAAAGATTTAGGTTATGAAATCATTGCAACAGGTGGTACCCAAAAACTACTGATGGACAATGGTATCCCGGCAACAAAGATCTCTGATTATACTGGTGGAACCGAAAGCGAAAGGGTCAAGACCCTGAGCCAGAGGATTGCCCGAGAGATCCTCGAGACCGGCGAAATTAGTATTGTCGTTTGTAACCTTTATCCATTCTTTAATCAACAGAACAAGACCCTTGAAGAGATGATTGAATTTATTGATATTGGCGGTGTTACCCTTATCCGTGCCGGTGCAAAGAATTACAAAAAGGTTGGTGTGGTATTCAGTTCTACACAATATAATGACCTGATAAGAACAATAAAAGAACAAAGATTTGATGAAAATTACCGGCTCAATCTTGCACGCAAGGCATTTGATTATATTGCCTGGTATGATGCAGTCATTACCCAGTATTTCAATCCGGATTTTCAAAAAAGAAACTATTTCTCTACAGGTGCTGAACTTTTTATTCCTATGCGCTATGGCGAAAATCCCCATCAAAATGCTGGATTCTATCTAAACCCATTGCAAAAACAGCACTTCCAGATTCTGGGAGGAAAAGAATTATCATACAATAATCTGCTTGATGCTGAAATCGCCTTCTGTGCAGCAATGGATTTTGAAGAGACCGCCTGCGCAATCATCAAACACCAGACACCCTGCGGTGTCGGGCTCGGTGAAAATCTCTTAGAAAGTTATGAGAGGGCATATATGGCGGATTCTGTATCAGCATTCGGTGGAATCGTTGGTTTGAATAAAACCCTTGATACAACGACTGCTGAGGCAATATCAAAAGTGTTCTACGAAGTTATCATTGCACCCGATTATGAACCACAGGCGCTCGAAATATTGAAGGCAAAGAAAAATCTCCGGTTGGTCAAGATATCAAAAGAACTCATCTCGCCGGTCACTTATAAATCAGTATTTGGCGGAATACTGGTGCAGGATGCAGACAATAAGGACTTTACAGACTGGAAGGTCGTGACCAAAAGGCAACCAGGTAATTTTGAAGTTGAGGCATTGAGATTTGCCTGGAAGGTTGTAAAATGGGTCAGGTCAAATGCAATTGTGCTTGCAATAAAAGGCAGGACCGTGGGTATTGGTGGTGGCCAGACATCCCGGGTTGGTGCGGTAGAAATTGCTGTAAAAAATGCCGGACATCAGGCAAACGGTGCAGTACTTGCCTCAGATGCATTCTTCCCTTTCAGGGATGGAATTGATGCGGCAGCAAAAGGAAAGATTACGGCAATAATCCAGCCGGGTGGCTCAAAAAGGGACGAAGAGGTGATCCAGGCCTGCAATGAATATGATATTGCAATGGTCTTTACTGGTTATCGCCATTTCCGGCATTGATTGCAGTTTGGATAATTCTTTCCAAGAAATAATGTAGGAGCGACTTCCAGTCGCGCAGATTCAGAATATCAATCGTAAATCTTCGGCTTTGTAGTTGTTCGTAAGATCAAAGAGCCCCCTTCAAATAAAGGGGGCTCTTTCCTAAGAATTACTTAAGTTGTTCAGGCTTAATATAATCCCCGAATTTCTTCTGGTAATCAAGTAGTCTCTTTCTCTGTTCTTCCAAAACCTCAAAGAGAATCCCGGGCGGATCAATTACCTTTGTCTTATAGATATTAACAATCCGATCAATCTTTGCAAGATGCTCAGGAATGCGAATTGTGAACTGTTTTGTATAATCTTCAACTGTATAATTTTTATCCAACACCTTTTTGAAGAGTCTCTTCAAGTCCTCATATTCAGGGATTAATCCAGTTGGTGTCTTTATTGCCTTTACATCATTGTGAACCCTTAACTCCATCCACTTGTACCATACCCTTTTATCGGTTTTGTCATTAAGGAATTTGCCGTCCTTATCTTTCAAGAAGTAATTGACTCCAAATATCTTGGGTGCCTTTTTCAAATCCCCGGCAAATCTTAAATTTGCCTCAATGTACTGGCTAATGGAAACTGAGAGGAAGTCAAGGTTTGACATAAGATTGAATTCCCTGACACCTTCTTTGCCCAGGGTCGCAGCCGTGGTCTCAGATTCTAAGGATGCACCCTTTGTGATTATACCGTGTTGCCAGTCAAATGCCTCTTCCACTGGCACCCAGGTATCAGAGTCACGACCTCCATAAACAATTCCACCCACCTCAACACCCTTAGGATCATCAAGTACCGGGTCAAGATTATCAAACATCTTCAGGGCAATAGTAAATCTCGCGTTCGGATGAGAAACAGGTATCTCTTTACCATTGGCATCTTTCTTGCCCTTGAACCACTCGCCCGAATGATTTTCACCTTTTGGAGGAACTTCACCATCCTTACCAATCCAGTGCACACCACCTTCAGGTGTGACCAGAATATTGGAAAAGATGATCTCGCCGGGTTTGTGCAGTGCGTTCCACTGATAAACATCATCTTTAGAATTTACACCCTGGATAATACCAAACATACCTTTTTCCACATTGACTGCACGAACCACTCCATCTTTTTTTCTCAAATAGGCAATATCATCGCCGACGATATTCTCGCCTTCAAGCATCGCAGTAGATGTCTTGCCACATAGTGAGGGAAATGCGCCGAGAAAATAGGTCTTTCTGTTTTCCGGACCATTTACACCCATAACGAGCATATGTTCAGTCAACCATCCCTCTTTTGAACCACGATGAATCGCCAGTCGCATTGCAAGTTTTTTCAATCCGATTGTATTTCCACCATACTGGGTATTTGTGCTGTAGACAATATCCTCTTCAAGGTCAATGAAAATCCTTCGCTTATCAAGATTTTTGCAGGTCTTTCTTTCATCAAGTTCACCCTGGGAATGGACGAATTTAAAAAACCTTGCCTTGGGTCCCTGCTTTATGAATTCTTGATAACCAGGTCGGTAAAGAATGGTCTCGCTATGCGCAACATAACTGGAATCAGTCATCTGGACTGCGGGAATGGCAAACTCTGAATTGGTTGGACCAAGACAGAAGAAACAGATATATACCTCTTTACCTTTCATAATATCTTTTAAGATATTGTGTATGTCCACAAGTGCTGGCTCACGGTCTTTTGTCTCGATAGCCTGATCAAGTTTCTTGCCCGGGGGCAATAGAATTCCAGTATTCTTCTTATCTCTTCCCTGGTCTCCGTAATTATCAAAATGTATCGTGTGGCCGGTCATAGCGAGTTTCTTTTCTTCGCCATTCTTGATTGCGGTCTGTCTGATATATTCAAAATCCTCAGGGGTATCAGTGCAAACAAAAACCTTTTCAGGATTGCATAATTGCACATACTTTGCGAGAAATTCATAGAGTGCCGGGTTATTGATCTTGTTCAGCCGTTCAAAGCCCTGCTTTCCGAGCTTCTGCTCCAAGAACTTCAGATCATTTGCTGCCATTTTAAAACCTCCTCTCTTAGAAAATAATAAATGGCTTCATTCAACTGAATTATCTTTGCTATCTAATTCCAAAAGTGGTTTATTCTTAATGACCATTTGACTATGAATTATATTCAAATTCCACCAAAATGCAAGTATTTTTTACCCTTGACACTCATCTTTTTCAGTCTATAATAAAAGTGTGAACCTGATATTTTTGGGAATTATCCTGCTAAGCCAATCTGATTTCACCATTGCACGGTTAAAATACAGTGGTGGTGGAGACTGGTATTCTAACCCTTCTTCCCTGCCCAATCTTTTAAAAGCAATCAATGAACGAACGACAATTCGGGCCGCAGCCAAAGAAGCGGTAGTTGAAATCACTGACCCCAGGTTATTCCAATATCCTTATTTATATATGAATGGACACGGTAATGTGCGATTCACTGACGAAGAGATAAAAATTTTAAGGAACTATTTTGCTACCGGTGGATTCCTCCATGCCGACGACAATTATGGTATGGATTCCTCTTTTCGCCGGGAGATTAAGAAAGTCTTTCCGGATTCACCAATGATTGAATTACCGTTTGACCATCCCATCTATCACTGTTTTTATGACTTTCCGAATGGACTTCCTAAAATCCATGAACATGATGGCAAACCAGCCCAGGGCTTTGGTATATTTTACAACAACCGGCTTGTCGTTTTTTATACCTATGAATGTGACCTCGGCGATGGCTGGGAAGACCCTGATGTCCATAATGACCCACCAGAAAAGAGAGAAGCTGCGCTAAAAATGGGAATAAATATAGTAGTCTATGCGCTCACTCATTGAACAGAAGAACGCAATGGTACTCGTTGATAAAATCAAATCCTATGCCCGTTCACAGGAATCAATTGATTTTTTATCTATTGTCTTGTTAACCTTCGGAACCGTTTTTATCGCAAGCGCAGTTGCACTATTTTTGCTGAAATCACCCCTTTATGGGCTAATTGGTCTAACCCCTTTGGCTTTTTATCGTCGCAAAAATTTTGACCAGCGCGCAAGGGAGCTGGACAAAAAGCTCGGTGCAAATTGCGAACTTGTAAGTTGCATTCAGATTGCCCGTATCCCCGAAAATAATCGTGAAGGTTATTCAAAAGAAATCGCTTCGGCATTTGTGCAATCTACTGAAGAGAAATTCCAGCATATCAAACCCGGTGATTTTATCAACAAAAAATTCCTGAACCGATCAATCAATCTTCTCTTCATTTCTTTAATATTCTTTCTTCTATTTCCTGCCTTTTTCCCTGGACGATTCTGGTTTGCCCTGAACCACAAGATTGAATATTCTATCAAGCCTGGATTCGGAAAGTTTGATCGTGGTGAAACCATTGATTTGAATATAAATCTCTCTGGCCCGTATCTTCCACAAAGAGTAAAACTCTTTTATCAAACTAATTCTGCTACTCAAAGCACAATTCTTCCAGTAAGAGAAGGACAGGCAGAAAAAAGTATTGTAATAAGTGAACCTTTGAAATTCCATTTTGAATTTTTTGGAATAAAGACCAGGATATATGATTTAAAAGTAATTGAACCAATATATCTCAAAGAATTAACATTTCATCTGCATTATCCACGATATACAAATCTAAAGGAGGAAATCAAAACTGAGAGGCAACTCATTGTGCCTGCTGGGACTGAGATAGATGTAAATGGAATCGCCTCCAGCAATTTGAAGCAGGCGCGGTTAATATTCAATGATACTGTTAATTTTGAGTGTAATGACACTGCCTTTTCAGGAAAATTTAAGATCAATTCAAGCGGCAATGCAATTCTGCAAATATCTGGCGAATCTTCTCATAATGAACCAATCACAATCTATGCCATTCCTGACCTTGCACCATTGGTTGAGATATTTTATCCCGGTTATAACATCAATCTTCCCCCGGATATGAAACTCACAATCGGAATAAAATGCAGTGATGACTATGGGTTGAATCAGGTTGTATTCAATTGTCAGTTTAAGGAATCCGAAGCACTGTATATGAAATTCAAAAGAGGAAGTGCTGAGGATACAATATTCTATGACTGGGATTTGAATCCCCTGCGAATGCTGCCCGGCGATAGAGTTTCATATTTTGTTGAGGTTCAGGATAATGCCGGGCAAAAGACAAAGAGCAAAACATATTATGTATTTTTCCCAACAATGGAACAGTTATATGAAGAAGTAAAGGGTAAAGAAGAACTCATGCAAACCGACCTCAAGAACCTTGAAAAGAGTCATCAGGAAGGAATGAGCGAAATAAATAGACTGGAAGAAAAACTCAAACGTGAAAAAGAATTTTCCTGGTTGGATAATGAAAAATTGAAAGAAGCAATTAATAGAGAGGAAAAGGTACTGGAAAAAATTGAAGAGTGGCAGACCGAGTTGCAAAATACCATTGAGAAATTAAAAAGTGGTATAATACTTGACCAGAAATCAATAGAACGACTTCAGGAAATTACCAAAATCCTTCAGGAGATTGCACCTGAAGAACTAAGACAGGCACTTGAAAATTTGAAGCAGGCAATGAACAGAAATCCGGAGGAGATAAAACAGGTAATGGAGAAATTAAAAGATGCCCAGGAAGAACTTGCCCGGGCACTGGAAAGAACCCTGGAATTATTAAAGCAATACCAACAGGAAGAGAAACTAAAGGAACTTGCCGAGCAGACAAAAGAACTTGCAGATAATGCGAATAGACTAAATGACCTTCAACAATTCAAGAACTCCGATGCTCTCAAAGAGTCCCTGGACAGTCTTTATCGGGCAATTGATAGTCTTGCTCAGGAGATTAACAAACTCGCTGAATCAGAAGGCATAGAACAGAATATTTCAGAACAGCTGAAAAAATCCTCCAGACAGGCAAAATCAATGTCGCAGGAGCAGAATATGTCGCCTGAAGATCTGGAAAAAGGTCTAAACCAACTTGCCAGTGATCTTCAGAGACTCTATGAAGAACTCACCAGAACCAGGGCCGCAAACCTGAGAAGGAATCTGCTTGAAACATTGAACCAGCTCATTGAATTATCAAAACTTGAAGAAGACCAGTTAACCAAAGACAAAATAGACCCTGATATACAGTCAGAAATAATAAATGCAACAAAGGTCCTTGCAGAAAGTCTTTATGCCCAGCAGGTAAAGAGTCTTTATGTTACACCGGATATCGGCAAACGACTGAGCAAGGCAATCAAAGAAATGAAACTTGCTTCACTCAATCCTGCCAGTACAGGAAGATGGCATTCCCAGGAAGCGATGAAACAACTCAATCTTGCCTCGCTCTCAATACTCCAGAGTTTGAAAAAGGCAGCAGAAGGCACAGGTTCATCCACAGGTATGGATGAATTCTTTAAAGGCCTCTCACAGATAACCCAGAACCAGATGGGACTTGGACAATCAGTGATGAGTCTCTTTCCCCTATCAGTGAGTGGATTGACATCTGAACAAATGGCACAGATGCATAGGCTTGCTGGCAAACAGCGTGAACTAAGACAGGCACTTGAATCATTGAAGGGCTCACCCGAAGCAGGTAAATTTCAGGAATTACTTGATAACCTCGCCGAAGAAATGAAAGAGAATGAAGAGGCATTGTATCAGTATAAAATTGATAGAAAACTCATTGAACGTCAGCAATTGATTATTTCAAGATTGCTTGATGCAGATAGGTCAATCCGACAGGAGGACTGGACAAAACAACGCAAAAGTAGACCCGGTGAAGACAAAATGCACGGCTCGCCATTATCATTACCAGAAGAACTGGGCAGAGATCAATTATTGGAGATAATCCAGCATGCCCTGAAACAACCCCATCCTGAGCAATATGAATTGTACATCAGAGAATATTTTCGGGCTTTATTAGAAGAAAGACAGTGATGTTTTCCGCACTTTTGATTATTCTTATCCAGCTCAATAGCAGTGAAATCGATTCCCTGAAGAGTTTGATTGCACACAATTCAGATTTTTCATTGATTACTGAATTAAATAACCGTTACATAAGATCAGGAATGTTTGATAGTGCAAATGTTTATTTAAAAAAATACGAAGGCCGCTATGCATTTGAAGAACAGGCACAAATGAATTACCTGATGGCTGAAAATTTTCTATTCAAAGGTGATCTGCAGTCTGCCCGTGACCAGTACCTCAGGACAGTTGCACGGTTTTCCAATGCAAGATATGCCAATGAAGCACTGGATAGATTGCATCTTTTTGAATCTACCCGAAAAGATACTGTTGTTTTGAAGAGATTTATAAAGGCAATCTATTTTTATGAAACAGGAGAAATAAATCGCGCTGAAGACAGTCTAAAAGTTCTTGTCAATTCAACCGTTGGTGACTATGCATTATATTCCCTTGCACTGGTCTATCAGCTTAGAAAAGACCATAACCAGGCACTATCCGCCCTTGAGCAACTTGAAAAGGACTTTCCGGCAAATCGCATTCACGAGGCAAAAATCCTGATTGCCGAGATATATTTTGAACTCGGCAGAGTAAAAGAAGCAAGAAAAATTCTTGAAGGGATTATTGTAAAAAACCCCAGTGCGCCAATATCAATAAAGGCAAGAGAAATTTTAAGAAACCTAAGTGACACTAATGGGAAAAAACCCTAAACAAACCATATTGAGATTGCTGAAAAGATCTCTTCCTGTCACCCTGAACTCGTTTCAGGGTCTCAAAAGATGTTAATATTCCGAGATGCTGAAATGAATTCGGCATGACAATGAACGATGATGCATTACTTTTTCAGCAATCTCATATTAATGCCTTGACATTGATTGCAAAATATATATAATCTCTCACTTTTAAGGAGGTAAAATGGCTTACAAAATTACTGAAGATTGCACAGCCTGTGGGCTCTGTGCACCAGAATGTCCGGTTCAGGCAATAAGCGAAGGTGATCCGATATATGTGATTGACTTTAGCAAGTGTGTGGAATGCGTGGGACATTTTGACGAACCCCAGTGTGCTTCAGTCTGTCCGGTTGGCGCCTGCGTCCCTGACCCAGACCACCCTAAGAAATAGTTGATTGGTATGTGGTTGGGATGCCGGTTAAAAAATAGATAAACTTGCCTCAAAGTATTGACAAACAGCTAAAAGCGGGTATAATATTCAGACTTGAGGCGTTTTGTTTTGGTAAGTTTAAAACAATAACCATAGATGGTTTTTAATAAGGGCCTATAGCTCAGTTGGTTAGAGCGCACGCCTGATAAGCGTGAGGTGAGTGGTTCAATTCCACTTAGGCCCAGATTTGCTACCCTATGTAGCGGTGCGATTTATCGCACAATAATAGCGAGAAAAAAGGAGGTATTATATGAAGAAACTCGCAACACTGCTGGTTATCGCAATTGCCCTTGCGGTAATCGGCTGTCAGCCACCACAGCAGCAGAATGTGGTGACGACTGATCAACTGGATGCAGCAAAAGCCGAGATCAGTGCCCTGAAGACCCAGGTCACAAATCTCCAGACTGCCCTGGATTCTCTGACTGCGAATTATAATGCGCATCTTGATAAATATCATAAAAGTATGCCCAAACCACCAACCGGTGGTGGAACTGGCGGCGGTCTAAAACCCATCCAGAAGTAAGGAGGAAAAAATGAAAAAACTATTAACCTTGACAGTCTTTGCGCTCTTATTTGCATTTGTTGGCTGTGAAAGCGAAGTAACCCTTGAAACACCAGATGTATCATATACAATAACTGACGAGGGGGCTACCCTTGCCCTTACCTGGGATGAGATTACTGATGCGGATGGATACTATATCTATGCTGATGGGGTCAAGATTGACTCTGTAACCACAACATCATATGATGCAACCACACCGGCTACATTATATGAAGTTTCTGCCTATGCAGGCAGTGATGAGAGTGGAAAGGACCAGATTGATTGTGGTGCAGTTGAAACTGCATCGCTTATTGTATATGGCAGTGGCGATCCATCACCCGACCATCCAAGCGGATTTGGATTTAATGCCTCTGGTACTGCAACAACATATGCAATATCTGATTCAACAAACTGGCCCTATATTGATTTCTGGATTCACAGTGTAAGTGCAAGTGAGCAGGAATTTGCCTCACCGAACCAAGCAAATTACAATGATGAAGTTAATGCAACAAAAAATAGCGGGCAGACTGATTACGATGCAGTAGAGATCTGTGATGCACCCGGTGGTTATACGGCACCGAACACCATCAATGCTAATGCGGTTTATTATTTCTGGATTGATCCAGATAACGATGGTTGGGGCACGGGCAATGACCACTTTGGAAAAATTCAGGTCGTCGGTGTAAATGGATACGCCGTAACCCTGAAACTTGCCTACCAACCGATTGCCGGTCTCCGCTGGTGTGTGGTTGAGTAGATATTAGAACAACAAAAAAGGGCGGGTAAAAACCCGCCCTTTTTTATTTAATCATAATTTAAAACTATTATTCTATTTTAGTGTAATTTTTCTCAAAGTCAAGCGCCAAATTTCTCGAGTTCTATGGAAATGAGTATGTTATCCCCTTGACTTCAAAGGAATATTCATTATAATTCTTTATGAGAAAAGTTCATCTCTGCCAGGCAGAATGTAGACCTGCCTCTTTCAATCCAGTCATCTTTCAAATAAGCATCTTTTCTTAATATGAAGATCACTCTTGCCCAATTAAATCCCACAGTCGGTGCTATTGATGCCAATCTTGAGAAAATAACCCAGACATTAAAACAGGCACAGGGTGAAAATTCTGACCTAATCGTTTTCCCTGAACTTTTTCTCTGTGGCTATCCGCCCCAGGATTTACTTGAGCGAAAATGGTTTATTAAAAGGATTGAAAAAGCAATAGAAGAGATAATTAAACTTTCAGCATTTTATCCTGATACAGGGATAATTTTTGGTGCCCCGGTATCATCATACAAGAATACTGGTCGTGGACTTCATAATTCTGCGGTATTCATCTATCGTGGGCTGATAAACCATTTCCAGCACAAATCTCTTTTACCCACCTATGATGTTTTTGATGAGGCAAGGTATTTTGACCCGGCGCAAGAGATAAAGACCATTCAATTCAAAGACGAAGTTATTGGTATTTCTATCTGTGAGGATGCCTGGAATATTCCAGAGTTGTGGCATAGACAATTCTATGACCTTGACCCGATAAATGTGCTCGTGCAAAAAGGTTCATCCATATTGATAAATATTTCCGCATCACCATTTACAATGGGCAAGGATGAACTCAGATTTGGAATTATTCAAGAGCACGCACAAAAACATAAAATACCATTCGTCTTTGTCAACCAGGTTGGTGCTAATGATGAATTGATATTTGATGGCAGGAGTATGGTGATTGACCGTGATGGAGAGCCGGTTGATGTTCTCCCGGCATTTGGTGAGTGTATAAAAACAATTGAGACCAATGCAAAAGGTAGTGCAGGAAATTATACACCGCTTGTAAATATTGAGAGTGTGTATAATGCCCTTATCCTCGGGGTTCGTGATTATTTAAGAAAATGCGGATTTAAAAAGGCGGTTTTGGGTCTATCTGGAGGGATTGATTCTGCACTGGTTGCCTGCATTGCTACAGCAGCGATTGGAAAAGACAATGTCATAGGTGTAACAATGCCCGGTCCATTCTCTTCTAAAGGGAGTATTGATGATTCAAAAATACTTGCCGAAAATTTGGGGATTGAATTAAAGACCATTCCAATAACCGATGTTTATGAATCTTATCTAAAGACATTGAAGACGACCTTTACGGGCAAGGAGATGGATACGACCGAAGAGAATATCCAGGCACGTATCAGGGGTAATCTCTTAATGGCACTTTCAAATAAATTTGGGTTTCTGGTTCTGACAACCGGGAATAAAAGTGAACTTGCAGTTGGCTACTGCACTTTATATGGTGATATGAGTGGTGGCCTGGCAGTAATTGGTGATGTACCCAAGACAATGGTATATAAACTGGCAGAATTTATCAATCGTAATAAAGAAATCATACCCCGGGCAATCATCAAAAAACCGCCTTCTGCAGAATTGAGACCAAATCAATTGGACCAGGATACATTACCGCCTTATGAAGTCCTTGACCCAATACTGCAATACTACATAGAGGATGGATTATCAAAAGAAGAGATTGTAGAAAAAGAATATGCCCCTGAAGTAGTTGACTGGGTTATTAATGCAGTAAATAAAAATGAATATAAAAGGCGCCAGGCACCACCCGTATTAAAAGTGACATCAAAGGCATTTGGATT
>CAYQKL010000037.1:0-23122 GCA_964418185.1 uncultured bacterium | reverse complement strand
CAGTTCTTCGGAATTGTATTGACATAGTCTATACGATGATTATAATAACCTGAGGTGCAACATGGATAAAACTGATAGAACCCTGGATGCACGGGGTTTCTCCTGGCTACACTCGCTGAAATCATAGATTAGTGTGAAAAGCTTGGTTGATGAAACAGATTACATCGTATTCATTCAGAATGGTGTGTATATTGCTAAACAAAATATTGATATCGCCTGTCAAAAGTATGTATTGAAATCAGATATGGAGGCAAGTGGAATCGGCTGTGCAGAAAAAAATATTGACCACAGTGAACTGGTTGATCTGTTTTTTGATTATGATAGAGCTGTAACAATATAAAAGGGGATTTATGAGTGAAATCTTTGGGAAAAATAAAAAAGAGCAGTTAAAAGAATTGATCAGACATCTTCATAGTGGAGTAAAATTTGAAGAGTTGAAAGAGCAATTCAGTAAGATAATAAAAGATGTTGATGCAAGCGAGATTGCGAGAATTGAAGAAGAATTGATAAAAGAAGGAATGCCTGCAGAAGAGATACATAGACTATGTGATGTCCATATCGCAATGTTCAAAGAATCACTGGAAAAAGAAAAGACGATTGCTCCTACAGGGCATCCGATAAATATTTTAATGGAAGAGCACAAAATTCTTCTATCCTATGCTGGTGAAATTAAAAAGACAGTAGAAGATATAAAAGACAAGAAATCTTTTGAAGATGCGAAACAGGAGATCGAATTCTTATATCACATTGCCGAGCATTTTAAAGATTCTGAAAAACACTACTTACGCGAAGAAAATGTTCTATTTCCTTATCTTGAAAAATACGGGATAACCCAGCCACCAGCAATCATGTGGTCAGAGCATAATGTAATCCGTGAACAGAAGAAGAAATTTTATGAAATCCTTGAGAAGAAAGAAAATTTCTCTGAATTTCTAAGAAATATTGAAATGATTGGCAATGAAATAAATCAGATGCTGGGTAGCCATTTTTATAAAGAGAATAATATCCTCTTCCCGACCGCGATGAAAGTGATAACTGCTAACGAGTGGAAAGAAATAAAAAAAGAATTTGATGATATTGGATACTGTTGCTTCACACCGGATTTTCAAGAATCTGTCTCTACGGTCACTTCGGAGAAACACACTGGTGTAGAACAGGGTAAAATAAATCTTGAAACCGGAAGTTTCAGTGTTGAGGAGTTAGAATCTGCACTTAATGCCCTGCCTGTGGATATAACATTTGTAGACAAAAATGATACGGTTGCATATTTCAGTGAGACAAAAGAAAGAATATTCACCAGAACCAAGGCAGTCATTGGGAGAAAGGTTCAGCAATGCCATCCCCAGAAGAGTATCCATATCGTAAATCAAATCCTTGAAGATTTTAAAAACAGAAAGAGAGACTCAGCAGAATTCTGGATTAATCTTGGTGGA
This sequence comes from uncultured bacterium, assembly GCA_964418185.1. Lineage (GTDB taxonomy): Bacteria > Hydrothermota > Tepidihabitantia > SM23-42 > JAOAFX01 > JAOAFX01. The sequence goes on along the minus strand of CAYQKL010000037.1, from coordinate 21,689 downwards.
AGGTTGATTTACATAAGATATTTTGCAGTGAGAAACAAAGATAGTGATTATCTCGGGTGTATTGAAGTTACCCAGGATATCACTGAAATTCAAAAAATAACCGCAGAAAAGAGACTACTCTAAAGGAGGGTTTATGGCAAATCTTTTTTGTGCAAGCGAAATAATAGAGATAAATATAAAGGCAAGAAAGAAGGCGATTGATTTTTTTAAAAAGGTTAACAAACGCACAAAATCACCAGACATAAAAGAAACTTTTAAGTGGCTTGCCGCAGAGGAAGAGAGACGCATTGATTCCCTAAATCAAGTCTTACAAAAGATTGAGGTGTGCCAGCCATTTGAGGTTTATCAAGATGAATATTCTCTATATGTTGAGGCACTCCTTAAAAGGCATACATTCAACAATGTAAAAACCAGTGATTTATTAAAAAAGATAAAGACGAATGCAGATGCGGTTGATACTGCGATTGAATATGAAAAAGATGCCCTGCTCATCCTCTATGAAATGAAGAATTTTGTGCGCAAGCCTGAAGTGAAGATAATAAACAAACTGATAAAAGCCACACAGGAGGACATAAATCGCCTGTACAATCTCAAAAAATGCCTCACAGGCAAGGACCTAAAGACCTGCCTCTTAAAATAAAAAAATGAGAACGGTCTACCTTGACAATGGTTCAGCAACAAAGATCGACCCCAGAGTCCTTGAGGCGATGCTCCCTTATCTAAAAGACGAGTATGGAAATGCCCAGAGTATGCACTCATTGGGGCAAAGAGCAAAGGATGCCCTTGAAACCAGCCGTGTTGCTGTTGCTGGACTGATAAATGCACCTGTAAATCAAATAATCTTCACCTCCTGCGGTTCAGAATCAAATAATCTCGCAATAAAAGGGGTTGCATATGCGTACAGTGACAGAGGGAAACACCTTATTGTCTCCAGCATTGAACACTTTTCAGTCTTACAGGCAGCAAAGAGATTGAACCAGGAAGGTTATGAAATCACCTATCTCCCTGTTGATAAATATGGGCTCTTGTCACCGGATGAATTAGAAAAGAATATAAGAAAAGATACCATCCTTGTCTCAATCCAGCATGCAAACCCTGAGATTGGAACCATCCAGGAGATAAAGAAACTGAGTGAAATTGCTCATAAAGCAGGTGTATTTTTCCATACCGATGCTGTTGCCATTGCTGGTATTATACCCGTGGATGTGAATGAACTCGGTGTAGATTTACTGAGTTTTGCCGGTTCAACAATATATGGACCAAAGGGCGCAGGTGCCCTATATTTCAAAAAGGGAACAAGGCTTGTTCCCCTATTTGATGGTGGAATTCAGGAATCTGGAAGAAGGGCAGGAACTGAGAATATTCCCGCGATTGTCGGATTTGGCAAAGCCTGTGAGATCGCAAAAGAAGAACTGAAAACCAATGGTGAAAAGATGGTGGGTCTGCAAAAGCAGTTGATAAATGAACTACCCCGGCGAATACAACATATCTATTTAAACGGACATCCGGAAAGGCGTCTTCCTAATAATGTGAACTTCTCTATAGAATTTGTTGAAGGTGAAGGGATGCTTCTATTCTTAGACCAAAAGGGGATCTATGTTACGAGTGGTTCAGCCTGCACATCAAGGGCATTGAAGATGTCCCATGTGCTTCAGGCGACAAAAATGGACCCAGCAGTTGCCCAAGGTTCGGTCTTGATGGTTTTATCAAAGTATAATACAAATGAAGATATTGATTATCTTCTGAATGAATTTCCACCGATTGTCACACAGTTACGCAATATGTCACCACTCTATGCATATTTTCTAAAGACCGGAAAAAGGATGGAGGCAGGACCAGGCACTGATTATGAACACCATCACGAGGTTGAAGATTTTTAAAAGCTGACTATCTTTTAAAACATCTTAAAATATTCTCCCTGATTTCAAATTCAACTGGCAGGAATTGCTTAACCACCCAGATATTCGCCTGGGTATGGAGGGTTAATTCAGAAAATCTTAAACTGATAGGAGTTCCTGTAGCATTCGCTGTTAGAGCAATATAAGGTATTATCTGGTCAAGCATATATTCATCAACACAGGGAGGATTATTAAGGAATTTTTTCAATCGCCCTGCCACTTCTTTACCGATCTTCTCTGCTGGTTTGCCTTTTTCACCTAATCCATCAATGCCGATTATACCATTTTCAAATACCCCAGTTGAGTGTATAAAGCACCCAGGTGAATCTGTATCAACATACTTGTATTTGAATTTTGCTATTGAATACACATCCTGGAACCCGGTTATAAGCCTTTCTGCAACCCGCGCATTCCTCAATTTTTCTGAGGAGAGTGCAAAGACAGATACCCTTTTCAATTGCCCACTATCTACAAAATCAACCGGTTTTAGAACCCCGGGATTGATGACTACTGAAACCCTGCCTCCACCATTCGGATAAAAACCATGTCTTTTTATTGCAACTGTAATCTCTATACCCATCTGCCTCAAATAATAGCAGAAGACATCTTCAAAATAGAAGATAGTAGGACTAAAAGGGACTGCAGTGCCACCCTTTATATCAAGTCTGAGTGGTTTTTCTGCATAAATACCAATAGGCACAAGGGTCTGAAGGATAAGTGTTATCGCACCAGCAGTCTTTGTATTAATCTCATAAAATCCACCTTTAATATCACCAGGCTGGAAAACTATATCCATTGAATTAAGTTCTGCACCGCTTGGTTCCGCATTACATATCCTTGCTGCTGCTTTGATGCCCTCAAGATGTTGTGGCTTTAATCCTGGTTTTTCTCTACCCTTTCTGATATTATAAACCCTGATTGGTTTTTTTGTAATTACAGAGAGGCTAACAGAGGTCCTCAAAATCTGCCCACCTCCTTCTAAATATGATCCATCAATCTCAATCATATTATTTTAGATGAATTTTTCAGATATGCTATCTGGAGCATATATCATAGCAAATATTACAGAAAAAATGGGTGGTGTCAACAAATTGAGCATCAGATACTTCAATTAAAGGACCCAATCATCCTCTACTCTAAACTATTGACTATGGATTAAGAAATCATTATACTATATTCAAAGGAGGCTATATGCAAAAATTATCAAGAATGGCAGTGTCGCTTTTGCTGCTTTCGGTTGTTCTTCTCTCATCAGGTTACGCAAATCCAAATTCAAAGCAGGATAATGGCTATCAGAGACCAACCGTGAAGAAACAACTGAATGTACCGTATAAACCTTCAGTGACAAGAAGCGGGGTGTTATTCGTAGAAGACCCGGGTGATGCGGGATTTGGACCTCCGACTAAACCTGATCCGGTCTGGGTGAATGTCCTCAATGAAATTCTGGGTACCGGAAATTACGGCTGGTTCGGTCCCATAACTGACCCTGCAGCAAATGGTCCTGATTCAGCCACAATGGCAGGTTATGACCTCGTGATCTGGAATACCTATGACTTCTGGTGGGATATGGCATTAACATCAACTGATCAAGCTAACCTTCAAAACTACATCAATGCCGGAGGCAAGGTATGGTTACTGGGACAGGATATTATTTACAGCGGCGTTCCTCTTGCCTGGTTTACTGCAAACTTCCATCTGGCAAGCGTTACAGAAGACTATTGTTCGGACGAGGTCACGCTCAATCTTGAGGGTCTTGCTGAAATCAATGGTATAACATTTACTGCAAACTGCGACTATCAGTCAAATGGCTACTGGTGCGATGCACTGACTCCTGATGCCCAAGCACACCATATTATTCATGACCTTACATATTCGCAGTACAATTCAATTGCCTTTCCGAATACAGCGCCGCTTCAAACATCATTCTGGACCGTGGATGGCAGGGGTCCTTCACCATGGTCCGGATGGGTAGATATGGTTACCGGAATGCTTCAAGCATTTGGTGTATATGGCATTGAAGAGATTCCACAAAAATCTCCCGCAAGAAAACTTGGGATAAGCATCAAACCCTCAATCTTAACGGACTTAGTAACAATAAGTTATAATATTCCCACATCAGAACAGACAACAATCAAAATCTATGACAGGGTGGGTAAAATAATAAAAAGCCTTGTTGATAGCCATAAATCATCGGGTGGGTATCAAATAAAATGGGATGGCACGGATGAAAATGGTTCAAATGTTCCTAATGGCATATATTTCGTCAAAATTACCTGCGGAATAACCTCCTGTTGTTCGCCAATAACAGTTATAAGATAAGAAAACAAAAAATGATAAAAGGGCGGAAGCAATGCTTCCGCCCTTTCTCTTGACATCAGTTATATCCAGTGTATTATTATTTATGAGATTATTGCTTGTGACACCAAGGTCTTCTGAAAAAAAACCACCTATTGGACTAAAAATTCCACAACTTGCCCTCCACATCCTTGCAGCACTGACTCCTTCAGATATTGAACTCACTGTAATTGATGAGCAGATTGATGATATTGATTTCACTAAAGACTATGATCTTGCTGGTATATCAATAATGACGGCAAATGCACCCAGGGGATACAGAATCGGCCAGAGATTAAAAGAAAAAGGAACAAAGATAGTTTTTGGCGGGATCCATGCATCGGTCCTTCCTGCTGAGGCATTAAAAAATGGTGACTCTGTGGTAATTGGCGAGGCTGAAGGTATATGGCAAAAGGTCATTGAAGACTTTGAAAATTGTCAATTACAGAAGTTATATAAATCAGATCCTTTTGACCTGAGTAAGTCTCCCCTACCCAGAAGGGATTTAAATCTTGAACCGATCATTTTTGGCTATAAATGGCCCGGCTTCTTTACTACAAGGGGCTGCCCATATAATTGTGAGTTCTGTTCAGTGAGTGATATTTTCGGCAAAAAGATCAGGCATCTACCTGTTGTTAATGTTATAAAAGATATTGAGAATGCAAAGTCAAAGATATTTTTGAATCTTGATGATAATGTTGTGGGAAATCCCAGATATGCAAGAGAGTTATTCCAGGCACTTACACCTCTAAAAATAGAATGGGGTGGGCAGAGCACAATAAATATTGCCAATGATAAGGAATTACTAAAATGGTGTCACAAATCGGGTTGCCGCGGACTTTTTATCGGGGTTGAATCCATATCTAAAAGAGGCTCGGCTGGCTTTAGAAAGACACTAAAAACAATTCAGGAAAATCTTGATGCAGTTAAAAAGATTCAGGATGCAGGAATTCTATTCCATCCTTCTTTTGTATTTGGACTTGATGATGATACAAAGGAGATTTTTGAAGATACCCTTAATTTTTTATATAACGCCCATATAACCACTGCAACCTTTAATATCCTGACACCATACCCCGGAACAAAACTCTACCTGAGATTAAAGAAGGAAGGCAGGCTCCTTACCGAAGACTGGAGCAAGTATAACCACTCCACAGTCGTATTCAAACCCAAGAATATGACGACAGATGAACTCATCGAAGGTTATCATCTTTTGAAAAAAGAATTCTATTCTATTTCAAATATCTGTAAAAGGGTGATGCGATTGAATGAAATCGCCCACCCGGGATTGGTTCAGTTCTTCTATGCAGTCTTCAATAACATCGCTGGCAGACAGATCACCCCCGAGTCCTGCACCAGCAGTTATACTACATACTGACCATAAATTGTATCACCCTTTAAATAACCTTTTATGTTCATTATCGGCTGGATAGATTCTGTCTGACTTTTATCTCGGAATAAGGTGATATCAAGAATGCCGGTTTCATCATCAACCGAACAAAAAGACATAATTTTTTTGTTTCTGGTAAGAATTTCCCTTCTTGCTATCACAAGACAGGTTAATTTGAATGAATTTAGGCCCCTTATTATACTGGAAATCCTGACATAACGCTTTGGATATAAAACTTCTAAGATATGGTAGGCTGGAACAAAGCCAAGTACGGAAAACTGAGATTTCAATTTTGCCATTCGATTGAAATCGATAAAATAACCATCAGGTAAATTTTCTTTTATAAGATTTCTTTGCTTTATTACAGTTCTTCGATCAATCGGATAAGAAGACACTTGCAAAAGTCGGAAATACAATCTTGGTAAAGGCTCACCAAAGATATTGAGTGCTCCGGATTTTATCAAATTTACTCCCTCTTCAATATCCGGATGAACGAAAATAAAAAAATCTTCGGATGTCTTGAAAGGACGGAGTTTGATTATTCTCTGAATCGTTGAGAAAGATAGATTCATAATTCTGCCAAGTCCGGTTCTTAAACAACCATTCTCTATTGTAAATCCTGCCTCACTCTTATTTATATCCGGTTCCAAAATCTTTATTCCCCATCTCCTTGTCTCATTTATATAGGCATAAAGAGGATAATAACCTCCCTGGTTGTTCAACAGGCGGCAAAAAAATTCTAAGGGGTTGTATAATTTCTGGTATGCAGAAAGATAGGCAAGTGTAGCATAGGTGATGCTGTGTGCCTTGTTAAAACCGAATGAGGAGAATGCAGAAATTCTCTTCCAGACATTTTCAATCTCTTTTTTTGTATACCCTAAATTTCCAGCCTGTTTAAAAAATTTTTCTCTAATCCTGTCTATCAGACCAGAATCCCGTTCTTTGGTAATTGCCCTTCTTAAAAGATCCGCATCCTCAAGTGAGAATCCAGCAAAATGGCTCGCCATATTGAGTATCTGCTCCTGGTACACTGGTATGCCCAAGGTTTCTTTTAGAACATCTTCAAGATTTTGATGAGAATAATCAACCATCTCCTCACCATTCAATCTTTTCAAAAATCTTTCCTTCATACCGCCATGTGCCGGGCCTGGTCGGATTATGGCAATTGCATTAGCAATATCCATCAGCCTTTTCGGTCTCACCTTTTTCAATACCTGACGCACCATTGGACTTTCAATCTGAAAACAACCTAAGGTCTTTGCTGCGGCAATGAATTTGTATACAGAATGATTCTGAAAATCTATCTGCTCTTTTTTGATATACAATTCAGGGAATCCCCTTACACCAAGGATATCAAGTTTTACAAGACCGGCAACACCAATACCATCTTTGTCAAAATGGGTTATCGCACCCTGAGGACTGGGATAGAGTGGGACATATCTGTATACAGGTTCAGGTGTGATAACAATACCACTGGGATGACAGGAAAAATAACGGGGATAATTATCAATCTTTTCGGAAATTTTTAATATCTCTCCAATAAGTTTCTCGCCCAGGTGTTCTTTGATTTCTTTTATCTCTGCTGGTGATATACCACAGGCACGTGCTGTATCCCTGAATCTTGCCCGCGTCTGGAACCGATTTATCATACTGATACGGGCAACATACTCATTACCAAATTTCTTGTAGATTTCACCAAGCAAATATTCCCTCTGATTGTATTCCACATCCACATCAATGTCTGGTGGTTCACTTCTCTTCTGGTTCAAAAATCTTTCAAAAGGAAGGCAATATTTCATTGGGTTGACAACAGAGACCCCTATTAGATATAAAATAAAAGAGGATGCGGCAGAACCGCGTACATTCATCCCAATACCCCTTTCCTTTGCAAACTCCTTTAATTCATAGATTAGAACAAAATATGGTTCAAATCCCATTTCTTTGATAACTCTGTATTCAAATTCCAATCGGCGCTTTTCTTCATTGCTCAAGCTATGACATCTTGCCTTAATTATCTCCATAAGTCCCTTATTCGTCTTAGGGAATATCCAGGATTCTGCCTTTGGAATGTATGTGCATTGCTCGGCAATTCTAAAAAGATTTTTTACTGCCTCAGGCTCTGTATCATAAATTTTGATGAGTTTGTCTGGTATGATCAGATAGGATATTTTCTTTTTTACATCTTCGGTTTTGAATTTTTTTATGATAGACAAAAGTCTATATATAATCCGTTCTGCCGGCTTTACATAAAATATTTCATTGACACCGATTAGAGGGATCTTTTTATTGGGTATAAAGTAGGAATCCTGGGGCAGAAGAAAATAAATATCTGTAAATGCTGAGGATAACTCATCGATGAGATTTAGAGAATTGGTTAGAAGAATCAAACCGCTTGAGTGTTCTTTTATAAAATTTAAATCAAGTTTTTTGAATCCATACCAGGTCAAAATCTGACAGAGATTACTATAACCAGTTTTGTTTTTTATAAAGAGAAAAAAATTTTTTTTATCTACGGGACTAAAGTCCCTACTCCGGGTTGAACCAGGGTTCATATTCTGGTTTTGTATGGATATCCTTGCGCCAATGATCGGTTTTATTCCATATTCATCAGCGCCTTTCAAAAATTCATTTAATCCAAAAAATGTATCATCCACAATGCCACAGGCAGGTATGTGGTACTGTTTCAGAGTTTCAAAAAGGGTTCTGAAATCAGAACCACCAACGCCATAATTACTGTGGTAGAGTAGGGGAATATACATAAATAAAATTCCAGATTCCAATCCGCCACGCTTCTTGGCGGACTAAATCCCAAATAATAATCAAGCGCCAATATTTAAACATTTATATCTAAGAATATTTGCTGGAAGAAGGGCATTGAAACCAAATTTCAATCTTATCCTATCAATGCCATAATTGAATCTGTTAAGGCGGTCATATTCTCTAAAGAATATTGAATTTTGCAATCCATTATAGCCCAATTTTGAAAGGGAAATTCCTATAAGCCTGACCCTTTTCTGTTCCTTTAACATTCCCTGTAATACTGGAAGACAAAATCCATATATCTTTTGCTGGGAATTTGTGCCGGGGGGCAATCCCGCCCTCCTGGTAATAGTTTTGAAATCCGAAAATCTAAGTTTTATTGTGCACATCCGGGCATCCAGACCATTTTTCCGCAATCTCTGGCATACACATTCAACAAGTTCATAAAATACGCTGGTTATCAAATCCAATTTTTTGGTATCCTCTGCAAGGGTTGTCTCCTGACTTATAGATTTCATAGTATGTAAAACTTTATGATCGCTACTTGAAATGAGAGATTTTATAATCCGGTAATTTCTACCCAGTGTAGTTTCTAATATCCAATCAGGGGCATTAAAAAATTCACCGACTGTATTGATATTCAAATTTTTTAAGATATCCAGGGTTTTGGAACCAACACCTGGCAGAGCTCCAACACAGAGGGGAAAAAGAAATTCTTTTTCTTTTTCAGGACGTATTATTAATAGCCCGTCTGGTTTTGATTTATCACAGGAAATCTTGGCAATTGGTTTGGTCCGCGCGATACCGACGGAGCAGGGTAGTTTTAATTTCTCATTGATCTCATGTTTTAATCTCCTCGCCAGAACCAATGGTGGACCAAACAATCTCTCAGTTCCCTTTATGTCAATGAATGCCTCATCTATTGATGCCATTTCCACCACTGGAGAATAATTATAAAGTATCTGTTCAAATCTTTGAGAATAAAGTTCATAATTTGAAAATTTTGGTCTTATAAAAATCGCACCAGGGCATAGTCTATATGCACGGGAAATGGACATACCTGATTTTATGCCGAATTTCCTTGCCTCATAAGAGGCAGAAGCGACAACCCCCCTTTCACCGGGTAAGGCACCAACGACCACTGGTTTCCCATTGAGTCCTGGATTCAATGCCCGCTCTACTGAAACAAAAAAAGCATCTAAATCAATACAAAGAAACATATCTTTAAATCCCAAATTACAAAATCCAAATACCAAATAAATTCCAATCTCTAAATTTTGAATTTCTCGACCTAAACAAGACGAAGGCCTTCATATTCCTTACTCCAATTTACCCATTACTATATCTTCCTCACTATTCCCACCACTTTGCCAATTATCTCAAATGGCTTATCTATTATTGAATAAGAATCATTCTCGGGTTTCAGAAGAAAACTTCCGTTTGTCCTTTTCAATCTTTTTACTGTAGTCTCACCCTCTATAATAGCAACGACAATCTCTCCATCTTCCGCATTCTTCTCAGGACGAACAACCACCAGGTCACCGTCATAGATACGGGCATTTATCATACTGTCACCCTTTACTTTTAACAAAAAACAATCCTGCCAGGAAAGGGGATCAAAATATCCTTCAATCTCTTCAAATGCAAGGGCTGGAACTCCGGCTGCAACCCTCCCCACTATCGGAATTTTTTTTGGTTCTACGCGCAAACCCCTTGCTTTTGTTACAGTCTTTGTTATCAATCCATCCCTGACAAGATTATCAATATGGACCTTTACACCCTTGGTGCTTTTTAATCCTACCATCCTGCCAATCTCTCGGATGGTTGGAGGGTAGCCATAATCCCTTACAAAATCCTGTATTGCCCTTAATATCTGCTCCTTTCTTTTCATAAAACCCCCTTGTTTAAAAGTTTATAGTCCTTCAACCACATATTTGTAAACATTTGTTTACATATATATTATAATCGAAATTTTGAAATCGTCAAGGGGTAAAATGCATTTTTACCCTTGACAAAATGCATTTTTTCAGTATAATATATATAGATTGGACAATATCTTAGGTTTTACTACCATAATTTTCAGGATTTGGCATTTTTTTTATGTCATCATTGAAAGGAGGTGTTATCTTAGATGACAAAGATTACTGTCTATGAAGGGGAGTCATTTGATAATGCGATGCGCCGATTTCGCAAATCTGTCGAACGTGCTGGTATCCTTCGTGCCATAAAAAAGCACGAAATCTATGAAAAACCGAGCGAAAGAAGAAAAAGGCGCCTTCTCGCAGCAAGAAAAAAGGAGTACAAGAGACAACGGGAGGAATTATAGGAAGAACCCATGCAGAACAGGTTCTTGAACTTCCCAAGGTTCTTCAATTAATCTCTGAATTCTGCCAGACCCAGCCTGGAAAGACAAAGGCTAATAACATAACTCAGCTCAGTAGCCAGGCAATTGTTGAATTTGAGTTAAAAAGAATTGATGAGATAAAAAAATCTGGTCAGAGGGCTGATTTCTACATTCCTTTTTGCCAGAATGAACTTCGTACGGCGCTGAGCATTTATACCTATCTTCCGGCTGAGACCCTCCATACCCTAAAACTTTTTCTACTGCATACAAGAACTCTCAAAAATAGGTACCGGGAAAGTAAACTAAGAGAATACTTTAACAAATTTCACAATTATGATGAACTTATTGACAATATAAATGCTAAGATAGATGAAAACAAGGAGATCAGAGACAATGCCTCTCCAGCACTCTACAAAATTAGGATGCAGAAAAAAACATTGCATAATCAAATGAAGAATCTTCTCAAGAAATTGCTTGAAACTGAAACCCATCTGTTTACAGAATCAAACATTGTTGAACGCAATGGGAGGTTTGTCCTGCCCGTGAAGGCAAACCTCAAACATAGCCTTCCTGGTATCATTCATGCCTATTCCAATTCCGGTGAAACCGTATTCATCGAACCGATGGATATTGTAGAATTTGGTGCTGAACTTGTTGAACTTGATAAGAAAGAACAGGACGAGATAATAAATATCCTCACGAGACTTACCAGTATGGTAAAAACAGACATTGATAGTATCGAACTTGACATAGACTATGCAGCAAATCTTGACCTTCTATTTGCCAAGGTATATTATGCCAGTGAATACAACTGCTCAATGCCCATATTTGGTGACCACTTTGATATAAAGAATGGATACCACCCGATATTGAGACATCTGAAAAAGGAGGTTGTACCATTAAACTTGTGTATGCCGGTGGAAAAAAGGGTGCTGGTTATCTCCGGTCCAAATGCCGGTGGGAAGACAGTAGTTCTGAAGACCGTTGGCTTGCTCTCACTTATGGCAAAATGTGGTTTATTTATACCGGCTGACGAAGATACTGTTCTACCGTTTTTTAACGAAATCTTTGCGGACATTGGCGATGAACAAAGTTTGGAATCAGACCTTTCAACCTTTGCCGGCCATATAATGCAGATAAAAAATGCCCTTAGTTCAGAAACCAGTAATAACCTTGTTCTCCTTGATGAACTTATGAACCAGACTTCTGTGGAAGAGGGTTCTGCGCTTGCTGCAAGTATCATTGAAGAATTTGCACAAAAAAATAATAGGGTTCTTGCGACCACACACAACGAGAATTTGAAGATCTTCGTCAGCAAAAGAAATGAGATGTTAAACGCAGGTATGGAATTTACTGACCGGCCTACATATCGTTTGATTTTGGGGATTCCTCAGCCGAGTAATGCGATCAAACTGGCACAACAGATGGGAATAAATGGTGGGCTGATTGAACGCGCAAAATCATATCTTGATAAAGAAAAGGCATCCTTAAATGAACTCTTTGAAAATCTCTCAAAAGAATTTAAGGAAGTACAGGATCGTCAGACACGATTGGATCATCTTATTACTGAATATGAATCAAGACTTGCTGTTCTGGGAACAAAATGGAAAAAAGAGAGCAACGAATTGCAGGAAAAATACCAGAAGGAACTGGTAAGAGCCAGGAGGAGGATTGAAGATCTAATAAAAACCCTCAAAAAAGAGGGTGCAAAACCAGAGATCATTCAGGAAACAAAGAATTTTTTTTCTGAAGAACTTAAAGAACCTCCAAAAGAACCATACTATCCTCAAATTGGTGAGATGGTGAAGATAAGGGGCTCAAATAAGGCAGGCGTGGTAATGGCACAACATCAAGGAAGATACAAGATTGGCTTTGACAATCTTTTCTTCTGGGCAAGACCAGAAGAAATTGAACCAGAAACTTAGAGTTGAAAATGGTAGAACGAGAGAAGATAGATGAGATAGTAAAGCAGACCGACATCGTTGCCCTTATTGGGCAGTATATTCAGTTGAGAAAGGTAGGCAAGAATTATCGTGCGCTGTGTCCTTTTCATTCTGAAAAATCTCCGTCATTTTATGTGAATCCAGAAAAGAGTATCTATTATTGTTTTGGCTGTAAAAAAGGTGGCAATGCAATAAGTTTCCTTATGGATTATGAGCATCTTGATTTTCCAGATGCCCTGCGCAAACTTGCAAAAAATCTCGGGATTGAGATTGATACAACCAAGAATTTAAAATATAAAGAGTTGTACGAAGTAAATGATCTGACAACCCAGTTTTATACACTTATGCTCACAAAAGAAATCGGGCGAAGGGGTCATAATTATCTTAAAGAAAGAAAGATTGACCCAGAAAAATTGAAAGATTTTCGTCTTGGCTATGCACCGAGTTCAGGTGGTTTGATTACCTTTATGAGACAGAAAGGTGTTAATGTTGAAAAATTGATCCAGGCCGGATTGATTTCACAGAACCATGAAATTTTTCACGATAGAATCATATTTCCTATCTTTAATCTTTCCGGAAGGGTGATTGGCTTTGGTGGTAGGGGCATTGATGACCATATACAACCGAAATATCTCAATTCACCTGAAACACCCATCTTCAAAAAAGGTGAGATACTTTATGGACTATTTCAGGCAAAGGAAATAATAAGGGCAAAGACCGAGGCAGTCCTGGTTGAGGGTTATTTTGATCTATTGAGTCTTTATCAGAATAATATCAAAAATATCTGTGCACCACTTGGCACTGCCCTTACTGAAAAACAGGCAGGGCTGCTCTCAAGGTATGTCCACAAGGTCAACATCCTCTTCGATGGTGATATGTCAGGAATAAAAGCCACGCTTCGTGCAATAGGAATTCTGACAAACGCCCAGGTTGATGTTCACATTGCAGTTTTACCCGAAGAGTATGACCCTGATGAGTATATTAAAGAAAAGGGAACCGATGATTTGAATAAACTTATCAGTACTGCTCCCGATTTCTTTACATTTTACAAGGATGCTACAAAGATAAAGACCGTTGAAGATGAAGTTACTCTCATCAAAGAGTTGATTGAAATTATCAGCAAGATCCAGGACCCGATCAGGTTTGACCGATATTTAAAACATACATCACGTGTCTTTGACATTCCCATTGACCTTCTGAGAAAAAGAATGGGTATTGTCACTGAACCCCAGAAAAATGAAAAAACTTCACCTATCGTTAAAACCAGCCTGAGCAAAGAAGAAAAACTGATAGCCCTGATCTTTAATAATCTCAAATATTTCAACCGAACAAAAGAACTTATTTCAAGTGATGATTTTGATGATGTCAGAATTAAAAATCTATATGAAATACTATTAAAGAGTGATAACTTTACTATTCAGGAACTTATTGATCTAAAGATTGAAGAAAACTTGAAAAACCGAATTCTCGCCTCACTTATTGAGTCTGAAAGGATTCCTGAAGAGGATTTTGTCCAATCATTATATTTTTATAAGAAAACCATAACAAGGACAAAGATGAAAGCCAAGATAAGTGAGGCAATAAGAAGCGGTGACAATGAATCTTTGCAAAAATTTAAAGAAATGTTAAAAAATAAAGGAGAAAAATGATTAAGTACTCACAAAAAATATTTGACAAGGCAAAAGAGACGGGAAAGATTACCATCAATGACATTAACAACCTTATCCCCGATAATGTCACACCTGAAGAGATAGATGAAGTACTTGATATGCTCGCTCGCAATGGAATTGTAATTGTCCAGAGCGAGGAAGAAGAGGTCCCAAAACCCGCAGTTTCTAAGGGTGCAGCAAAGGCTGAAGAGCCAATAAGGGCATACTTTAGAGAACTTGCCCGTTATGACCTGCTCACCAAAGATGAAGAGTATGAACTTGCTGTAAAGATTGAAACCGGCTATCGGATGATTGAACGTCAGTTCTTGCGTTTTCCCTGTGCCATCAATACACTGATTGAAGTATGCAGACAGGTAGAAATGGGCAAAAAGAGCCTTGACCAGATATCCCGTGTTGAAATAGAGGCGATAATGGACAAACACACATTCTGGGCAGAAAGACAGAGGTTTATCAGAAGGGTGAAATCTGTGGATAATTACTATTTGTCACTCATAAAGGTTTTTAAGAAAGCAACAAAAGACCACTCAAAACTGATGGAATGGAAAGTCTTTGAAAAAGGTGAAAGGGTTTTGAGAAAACTCTCGGTCCTTGCTCTCCAGCACAGCGCGCTTAACAGTGCAATTCAAACATTCAAAGAAAGCCTTGCCCGTCTTGAAAAAATTGATAAGACCATCCCCAGGTTGCGAAATCAGAACGAAATACAAATCTTCACAAAGGAAAAAAGAAAATTGCTTTCTGACCTCGGCAATGATATTGATAGATTGGCAGAATCAATGAAGATCATTGAGAACTGGGAAGACCTTATCAACCGTTCAAGGCAAAGAATGATTGAAGGTAATATGAGGTTAGTTATTTCAATTGCGAAAAAATATGTGAATCGCGGACTTGAGTTTGCTGACCTTGTAGGTGAAGGCAACAATGGTTTGATAAAGGCAGTTGAGAAATTTGACTACCGCAAGGGCTACAAGTTCTCAACCTATGCAACCTGGTGGATAAGACAGGCAATAACGCGTGCTATAGGTGATCAAGCAAGGACTGTAAGGGTTCCCGCACACATCCTTGACACAATGAACAAAGTAGCAAGGGCACAGCGAGATATGACCCAGGATCTGGGGAGAGAGCCGACGATTGAGGAAATCGCTGACCACCTTGATCTACCGACCGACAAAGTGAGAATGGCTCAGAACATTTCACTCATTCCAATATCTCTTGATAAACCAATTGATGACGAAGAATCAAGCTTCGTCGGTGATTTCATAAGCGACCCTATGTCTGATTCACCCTCACGCAGAGCAGCCATATCAATATTGAAAGACAGATTTAACGAAATTTTAAAAGACCTGCCAAAAAGAGAAGAGAAGATAATCCGACTCCGTTTTGGACTTGGCAACGGCGCGCCCAAGACTCTTGAAGAGGTGGGTAGGATGTTCAATATCACACGAGAAAGGGTAAGGCAGATTGAGGCAAAGGCACTTCGCAAACTGCGTCATCCGATCCGGTTGCGCAAATTGCAGGTCTTCAAGGATTTGATTGAAATGGAGTAGACCTTGGAAAAATCCCGGATCCTAATCCGCCAAAAAGTCCGCCACGATGTATGGCGGAGGTGGACTCAATCCCAAATAAATTTCAGAAGAATGAGCATAAAGAGTTTAAATATTGGATTTTATGAGTTATTTGGAATCTGGAGTTTAGCGGAATGAATAACCATTATTACGATGTGGTTATCATTGGTGCTGGTCCTGGTGGATACCCCTGTGCGATAAGACTCGGGCAGTTGAAGAAGAAGGTTCTCGTAGTTGAAGCGAGCGAACTTGGTGGTGTTTGTCTTAATCGCGGTTGTATTCCAACCAAGGCTTTGAGTTATGCAACAGAAATTATTGATAATTTTCATAAGGCACAAAAATTGGGCTTGAAAATAGAAAATGCAGGGGTTGATTTAGACCTTTTACGATGTCATACTGAAGGCGTTGTGAAGAGGCTGCGTGCCGGGATTGAATATCTCTTTAAGAACAGTGGCGTAAATTATAAAAAGGCAAAGGCAAGGATCGTTTCTGAGCACAAGATTGAACTGGAAGACAATGGCACAATTGAACAGGTTGAAGCAGAGAATATTGTCATTGCTACAGGGACTGAGATAACTGCCCTGCCTGGTTTTGAATTTGATGGCAAATTTATCACAAACACCGATGACGCATTGGGACTGCCCGATGTGCCGGAAAGATTGCTCGTTGTTGGTGCAGGTGCTTGTGGTCTTGAACTAACAAACATCTATGCCTGCCTTGGGGGCAAGGTCAAGGTTGTGGAAATTATGGAACAAATCTTGCCCGGGATGGAGACCGAACTATGCGAAAATTTATACAAGATATTAAAAAAGAAAGGGATTGAGATATTATTGAAGGCCACGGTTCAGGGCTATAAGATTATCAATAACAAAGTCCAGGTTGAGGTCAAAACCCCTGAAAAAATAGAGACCGAAGAATACGATAGAATTTTAATAACAGTGGGCAGAAAGCCCACAGATTTTGCATTTAAAGAACTCAATCTATCCTGTGATAAGAAGGGATATATCATAGTTGATGAATTTTATCGCACAATTATAAAAAACATTTTTGCGATTGGTGATATAATCGGACCACCTCTGTTGGCACACAAGGCAACGAAACAGGGTATTGAAGTAGCAGAGATAATTGCTGGAATCCATAATACAAATAAAAAACACGCTATTCCCTCCTGTGTCTTCACCATTCCACCACTGTCTTCTATCGGTCTGACTGAAAAAGAGGCGATTGAAAAGGGACACAGGATAAGAATTGGGAAATTCCCTTATCGTGCATCAGGCAAGGCATTATCAATGCTTGAAACCGAAGGGCTTGTGAAGATTGTAGCTGAAGAGAATGGAAAAATACTGGGCGTTCACATCCTCGGTGCAGAATCACCAAGCCTTATTGGAGAGGCGATACTCGCTATTGAAAAAGAATTGAAAGTCAGCGACCTTGCTGAAATGATCCACCCCCACCCTACCCTCACTGAAACGATAGGTGAAGCCGCAGAGAATTTTTACAAGAAGGCAATACACATTGTGAACTAAAATCTAAAAACCAAGCACCAAAATCAAATAAATCCTAAATTCTAATCCACCATACAACCTACTCTATTTCGGTATTTCGCCAATTGGCGAAATACCCACTCGCATCCACACCCTTGATGATATTCAAATTCTGTGTATCATTATCTATATGCCTTCAAACAAAACAATTGGTGTCACTGCAATTCTCGGTGCAAGCATAATGTGGGCACTTGAACCGATATTTGCAAAACTATCATTCCAATCAACAGACTTTTATAACACATTCGCAACAAGGATTCTTTTCTGTCTTTTGATAATCACAATCTATGTAATCCTGACCAATCCTAAAAATCTGGTGGTCAAAAAGAAAGAATTAAGATGGCTCATATACCTTTCTATCACCGCAACCCTGTTTGCTGATTTTGTCTATACCTATGCACTGACAAAGGTAATGGTGGTAAACGCAGTTCTGATTGGCCATATCCAGCCGATATTTATTGTCATCTTAGGATATTTTATTTTAAAATCAGACCGACTAACAAAATTTGACTATTTAGGAATTCTTTTTATGATTTTTGCGGGTATATTTGTGTCAACAAAAACACTTGATAATCTAAAGTCATTAAAATTCGGTACCTTTGGTGACCTTCTCGTTCTGCTTGCTACTTTTGCCTGGGCAACGACCGCAATCACCACAAGAAAATATCTCAAAGAATTTCCTGCCCAGGTAATTGCATTCTACAGATTTCTATTTGCCGGAATAATATTCTTTGTTTATCTTATGATGACACACGGGATCAAAATTACAAATCTCTATCAGGTTCTACTCGGCTTTGTTATTGGTATCGGCACAATATTATATTATGAAGGTCTGAGAAGAATTAAGGCTGCTCAGGTTGCTGCATTAGAACTCTCCACCCCGTTCTTTGCTACCCTTTTAGGTTATGTCGTATTAAAAGAATTTATCACCGTATTACAGCTCTTTGGTTTATTATTTCTGATCATAGGAATTTATCTTATCTCAAAAAAAGAAAGGGATCAATAATATGCATTCTATATCTTTGCAGGGTAAACTCTGTTACTACACTTGATAAATAAAATGCATATTATGATCAAAGTCTAAAAGTGATTCCCCTCACTCAGTGATTTAAATTTTATGATCCTTGCAAAATCCTCTGGTTTCAAACTTGCACCACCAACAAGGACACCGTCGATCTCTTTCTCAACCATCAAGACGTCAATATTTCCTGTATTTACACTTCCACCATAAAGGATTGTTATCTGTTTTTTGAACTGACTGCGGATTAGTTTGTGGACCTCGCTCGCCTGCTGGGGTGTTGCGGTCTTACCAGTTCCTATTGCCCAGACCGGCTCATAGGCAAAGACAATTTTATGAACCTCTGATTCTATATCCTTTAATCCAAACTTCAATTGTGTTAAAATCACCTCTTCGGTTCTATTAGCCTCTCTCTCTTTCTCAGTCTCACCAACACAGAAAATAGAAATCAAACCAATCTCTAATGCGGTCTTCAACTTTTTGTTTATCATCTCATCAGTTTCGCCCATAATATGGCGCCTTTCCGAATGGCCAATGATAGCATATTCGCAGCCGATGGATTTTAAGAATAGTCCTGAAATCTCACCAGTATATGCACCACTCCTTTCCCAGTGCATATTCTGGGCACCTAATTTGAATCGTGTACTTTTCAAGATTTCAGCAACTGCTGGCAAAGAAGTGAAGGGTGGGATGATTATGACATCCCTGTCTTTTACATCACCTGCGAGCTCTAAAAGTCTCTGAACCAGAACCCTTGATTCACCGGGGTCCTTATTCATCTTCCAGTTTCCTGCAATAATAGGATTCATCAAAACCTCCCCTTTGATTTTTTAGGTAAGAGAGTACTTTTAATTTTTAAATATTTTTACAATAATGTTAATCAAAAATTTTGAAAAGTCAAGTCGCACGCAGAATATAAAATTCATTCCACCACCTCTTGAGTTGGGGTGGTAAAGAACTATGAAATATCATAAGTCTTTGCTTATATTTTTAAAACATCACCCCCACTTATTAAGTGGGGGTGGATTCTAATAGTATTTTGGAGGAATTCTTTATTTCTCCTTCAAAACCTTCACTCCAGGGAGTTCTTTGCCTTCAAGAAACTCTAAGGAAGCACCACCACCGGTTGACACATGGCTGATCTTTGATTTTAAATTGAATTTCTCCAGTGCAGCAACTGTATCACCACCACCCACGATTGATATTGCTCCCTTATCTGTTGCTTCGGCAATCACCTTTGCTATCTCCTCAGTCCCTTTTGCAAAATCATCAATCTCAAACACACCCATTGGACCATTCCAGACAATGGTCTTTGCCTTCTGTATCATAGATTTAATATCAGAAACTGACCTCTCTCCTATATCAACCCCGATTGCATCAGAGGGAATATTTGAAACACCAACGGTTCCAATCTTCTCCCCGGGTTTAATCTCACGGGTAATGACAACATCCTGAGGCAGATAGAACTTTGGATTTTCAAGCAGTCCCTTTGCCTCAGAAACAAAATCATCTTCACAAATGGACTTTCCGATATTCAATCCCTTTGCCTTGTAGAATGTGAAGCACATTCCACCGCCGATTGCAAGGTTATCAACTTTATCAAGTAAATTTTTCAAAACGCTAATCTTGGTTGAAACCTTTGCACCACCGATGATTGCAAGCAAAGGTCTTTGAGGATTTTTTAATGCACCCTCAAGGTATCTTAATTCCTTTTCCATCAAAAATCCGCACGCAGGATTCTTAAAATAATGGGTAATTGCCTCAACCGAGGCATGGGCACGATGTGCTGAACCAAATGCATCATTTATATAAATTTCAGCGAGTGAGGCAAGTTCCTTAGCAAAATTCACATCATTCTTCTCTTCTTCAGAATGGAATCTCAGATTCTCTAACAAAATAGCATCACCTGGTTTTAAGCTATCAACCATCTTTTTTACCTCTGGACCAATACAATCCGGTGCAAATTTTACTTCTCTATTCAGGAGTTCAGCCAGCCTCTTTGCTGCGGGTCTTAAACTTTGCTTTTGATCAACCTTTCCTTTGGGCCTTCCCAGATGACTGGCAATGATTGGAATGCCTTCATTTTCAAGGATGTACTCTATCGTGGGAAGGGATTCCTTTATTCTTGTATCATCAGTGATATTCAGATTCTCATCAAGGGGAACATTGAAATCCACCCTTAAAAAAACCTTTTTCCCTCTAATCGGCAGGTCTTTGACCGATAATTTAGGCATTATTCCCTCCCGATAATATATTCAAGCAGGTCGATTATCCTTAAAGAATATGCCCATTCATTATCATACCAGGCAAAGGTCTTTACAATATTACCATTGACCATTGTCAACTGGGGGTCAAAGATTGATGAATGGGGATTGCCGATAAAATCCACTGAGACCAGAGGTTCTTCGCAATATTCAAGGTATTTACCCTGTGGTCCCTGTGCTGCCTTTTTGAATGCCTGATTCACCTCTTCCTTTGTAGTTGGCTTTTCTACCTCACAAACAAAATCACAGATTGAAACATTTGCAGTTGGCACCCTTATTGCCACACCATCAAGTCTACCTTTTAATTCCGGGAATATCTCACCAATTACCTTTGCTGCACCAGTAGATGTGGGGATCATTGACAAGCCTGCAGCCCTTGCCCGACGCAGATCTTTGTGAACCAGGTCAAGAATCCGCTGGTCATTGGTATAAGCATGGATTGTCGTAAGATAACCTTTTATGACCTTGAAATTGTCATGGAGGATTTTTACCATTGGCGCAAAACAGTTTGTTGTGCATGAGGCATTGGAAACAATCGCATCTTTTTTCGGATCATATTTGTTTTCATTGATACCCATTACAATTGTGGGTATTTTTGGCTCACCTTTTGCTGGTGCAGTGATAACCACCCGCTTTGAACCATTTTTTAGATGAACTTCGCACTGAGACCTATCAGTGAACTTTCCAGATGCCTCGATAACATAATCAACACCAAGGTCTTTCCAGGGGAGTTTTGCAGGTTCTTTTTCAGCAAGAACCTTATACTCCTTACCATCAACAACAAAGGCATTGGGTTTGACTTCAACCTTTGCCTCAAATTTTCTATGGACTGAATCATATTTTAATAGATGTGCCAGTGTCGGCGCATCGCTGATATCATTTATTGCAACAAAATCAAATTTATCACTTCTAAAACCGGCTCTAAAAACGAGTCTACCAATTCTTCCAAAGCCATTGATTGC
>CAYQKL010000036.1:0-23180 GCA_964418185.1 uncultured bacterium | reverse complement strand
CTCTGTAAACCTGCGCTTTTTAGTTCTTTTACAAGACCTTCATTAAGCAATGTGCCATTGGTGATGAGATTTGTCCACAACCCAATCCTGTTTGCATATTCTATAATTGATACAATATCCTTTCGCAATAATGGCTCACCACCGGTAAAACTCACTGATGGAACCTTTGCCTCGTTATAAATTTTGAAGATTATCTTCTTAAAATCTGATGTGTTGAGTTCAGGATATTTTTTATCTCCAACATAACAGAATTCACAACTTAGATTACAGCGGTAGGTAACAGCAATCTCTGACAAAACCGGATAATCATTCAAATCACCATTAAATTCATAATATGAAATCGCCTCCCTCCTTTCTCCCTCTATTAAACATCCACTTACAACCGCCCTCAAATCGCAGAAGAAATTATGTAATTCCTTTCTCTTCGATTCTTCATCACCGATAGACTCAAGGAGTTTGTTTATAGAATTTCCCTTAAGAAGAAAATTAAGAATTGATACTGCAGACTGATTCAGGTTATATGCCTGGTTAGGGATTAAAATCAAAAGATTATCCAGTTCCCTGACATAGACATAAGGCTTTATATCTTTGATAAATCCATCTACCCATTGTAAATCATAGATTCGTTGTGCGTTTGGGATATGGGATTTCACTATCTCGCTCCTCCACTCACACACGCAGAATGACAGGCACTATGGCAGGCACTGTGACAGGCTGAATGGCAGGCACTGTGGCAGGCTGAATGGCAGGCATCATGGCATGCAGTATGGACATAGCAGGCACTGTGGCAGGCATCAGAACGAACAAATGCCGAATAGTTCTTAATCGGTTCTCCATAGATGACAAATCCATTCTCCATCTGTTGATAATAACCCCTGCGGTCAAATTGTCTGTTAAGCAAATAGTAGTAGTATGACATATCATTATATTTCTCATCTATTGGTTCCTCAACATCTGGGGAACCAATCTTTTCTGTATAATATGCCTTTGTTGCCTCTAAATCACAATCCCATGCCTTTGCCTGGAGATTTTCAACGATTTGCATAACGAGTGCCTTTAATCCATTTTCATCCATTGTTCCATCGGTCTTTATTGCATCAAGAAAAAGTGTCTCGTAGTATTTCAATCCTGATGGTCTCTGTAAGACTGAAAGTTTGATTGGATTGTAGTTAATAATCTGCAATACACCATCCTTTTGTAATTTCTCGGCAATGATCGTAAAAACCTTATTAACAGGATAGTCAAGTAGTATTGCTGCTTCAATCAGATCCAGTTTTGCGACCTTGCCGGATTTTCTGAATGATGCCACCTCTATCTTAGGTGGCACCCAGTCAGTCCTCAACCATTGCAGACTCTGGATATCACTGTAAAGCCCTTTTATCTTTTGTGCCTTTTTGTTGGAGTAGAATAAATAAGGGATGATTGAGAATATCATATATATCAATTCATAAGGGATAACAAACTTCTTTCTTCTTTCTGGTTTTATTTCAATCCTGCCGAATTTCGCAGTTGTAAAATATTGAGATGGAATATATTGCTGAATCTCGATCTTTTCAAATGCTCTTACATCTTCCTTGTGAATCCTCACGGCAAAGTAGTATTCTCCTTTAGATTCCTGCCCGAAATAATCGAGTAGATACCTCTCATTCATAAATTTTTCAGTGCGGAAGCCATAATCGTCTGGATTCACATACTTACCACTGACCTTTATCGGATAATAGACATTGACAGTATAATGCTCCATTGCCTCATCCCACTGGGGTGGTGCCCAGTGCAGGACAACGAGTTCACCGAATTCACTCTGGGTTACTGCAAGATTCCTGCTTGTACCAAGGTCTCCACCAAAATGGATGATAAAGGTAATCTGACCCGGTCCATACCTTTTTCCCTTGCTCAGCACGATATCATATTTTCCACCACTAAGACCTTTGATATCTATCGGATGCTTATTATTATATTCATCAAGGGCATAGGAATTCTCGTAATCAAAGAATGGTTCTACAGATAACCCTTGAAGATAGAATGCACTCATTGAGCCCGAGACAACATTCCATCTTATCTTATAGACAAAGTCTGCCCTGCCATCCTGCCATAATGATACATCAACCTCAACCCAGCGCAGGTCAGCAGTGAGGGAGAATAGGACAAAAAGTATTAAAGGCATAGTTATTCGTTATACGGTTTGGCTGCCCATATCGTCATATGGTATCGTAAATCGGCAAAATCTCCATAATCAATTCTACGAGCGAGGTGATCCTGTGTTTCCTGCGAGTCCTGACCTCTTTGTCGGGATGATACTTCATTTTTTAGGTATTTATTCCTTCGTCGCCTCAATCCTTGCCCTCAATAAATCTGCCTGTGCTGATATAAAATCAGAATAAGCCTGTTTTGCCTGGGACCAGGATGACTCATCCGGGAATGAATTTACAATTCCCTGCCAGACAAGTTTATAGACCTTCTCAAGGGTCTCTTTTGCATTTCCTTTTCCTGTGTATTCAAATTGCGCAATCACTGGCACGGGTTGAAAGACCGGTGTTGGTCCGGTAACGACCTCGGTCTGGGCACCAAGAAAGGTTACACCCATCTCTTCAATAACATCAAGGTGAATCTTTATTGCTCCGAGCACCGAGGCGATTGAGTAATCTGCGGTTGAAAACTTCATTATCAGCAGATTATTCTTTATCTCACCATAAGGCAAGTTCATTTTACCCCCTTTGTTCACTTCAAAAATCTCAAAATTATACTTAAAATCCGTTCTGAATCAAGAGAACGATTTAATAAGGGTCTGTCCTTTTAAAAGTCATTTAATTTTTAACGAAATTCTGAAACAAGTTCAGAATGGCAGAAAGATGTTCGTCATTGAACCCCTCCCAATTCTTGGCGGTTTGCTCTCCATTAAAAATGTCAACCAATCTTGATTAATACAAATCTGATTTTTTAAAACTTGAGACCGAAAAATATTCGGCAGTTGAAAAATTAGTCGTAGTAAAATAAGATAGGGGGCTTTAGCCCCCCATCTATTGATTGTTTAAGAACCAAACTTATTATGGTTCTTCATCACCAGGCAGGGTATCATTAGTGGATTTTATGATATATGGTATTCCCCATGCCCGTGAATAATAGGTAGCAGTTGAATCACCAAACAGTGTTGTCCAGCCAAGGACATCAACTGCGCTGTGCCTTACTGCTGGTGTGGTAATCACTGAATCGTCGGCAATAATCCAGGTGCGCTTAAAGGTTGTGGTATTTTCACGATAGAAAGGCTGACGCCAGTGCCTTCTCAAACCAACCCCTGGTCTATGTCCAGCACCGTGATGCAAAAATGCCCAGGTCGAATCGCCATCCGCACTGCAGGTCACAGTAACTTCAACTGTATCGCTGGGATAGAATATAGGTAGTTCATCTTTTTCAAAGTATTTATCAGCACTATTGACGATAAATTCATAATTCCTGCTCGCCACCCTTGCCCGAATCTCAGAGATCGTAACCGGATGTTGCGCACCCACAGTATAGATATCAGCAACTGTTATACTTGCCAGGTGCCAACCTGCATCATCACGAAAACACTTTGCCTTACGGATTACACTATCGGTAATTGCCCGTGCTGGCAAAACCGGACCGACTGGTGAATCATTCGCAACAAAGAAGCCATAACCAGGTGGTGTGCCCTGAAGATATGCAGTCATCGTCACAAATGCACTATCACCAACCACATCAATACTATAATGCCGCTCAACTGGACGCTCAATCCATCTCACCCATTTCACATAGAAGGGAAAGGTATCGGTTGCAAGAACTGGTCCACCAAGCAACGAAGGCGTTCCTGTACTATCATCCTGGGTCTGAATCTCACCACCTATAAACCAGGTTCTATCAAGCAATGCCTGTATATCTGCTTCGTCACTATTCTTTCCGCAGTTCATCATCATCGCAACCACCAGTAAAACCAACCCAAAACCCTGTATGAACCTCATTTTGACCTCCTTTCTGCTTTATTTGACGAAACTTAGGTTAAAATGGTTTAATCAGTCAACTCTATTCGTTCCTCTGATGATAACGACTATTTATCAGTTTGTTTCAAAATCCAAAAGAAAAATACCTTGTATACTTGACATTCACATACTTCTATACATAATTAGGTTCTATGTGGTGGCATGACGACGAAGAATATATAACAGAAGTAGAAATTCAAAAGGGGAAAAAGGATATCGGTTTGATAAATAGACTCCTTCCCTATTTCAGACCGTATCTCAAGAAAATCATCATTGCTACAATGCTACTTTTATTATCCACGGTCCTTGCCCTTGCAGGACCAGTACTTGTCAAGCGCGTACTGGATTATGAGATTCCTAACAAAAACATTCAGGGACTGGTTATCATTGCTTTTATATATTTTGTAATCCAGGTGCTTATTGTTTTGATAAAATACTTTCAACAGATTGAGATAGCGATGATTGGTGAACGGGCAATTGCAGATTTGAAATTTGACCTGTTTAAACACACCATCACCCTGCCTGTAGAATTCTTTGATAAGAATCCTGTAGGCAGGTTGATCACCCGAGTTGAGGGCGATGCAGAAACATTGAAGAATCTATTCTCCTCAACGGCGGTAGTCCTTGCCCAGGATTTTATTCTACTTTTCGGTATGTCCATGATTATGATTGTAGTAAATTATAAACTATTTTTCCTTATCCTCATACTGTTACCTGTATTCTTATATGCATTCTGGTGGTTCGGCAAGAATGTCAGGCCAATATACATAAATCTGCGAAAGAAAATAGCGGAAATAAACAGTTTTATTATGGAAACTATCAGAGGGCTGACCGTGGTTCAAATTTTTCTCCAGGAGAGGAATTTTCTCAAGAAAATAGACTTTATGGGAAGAGAGAAATTTGACCTGGAGATGAAATCAATGTTGTACTGGTATAGAATCTGGTTTCTCGTGGACTTAGGCGAGATAATTGGAATAATTCTCATCCTCGGTATCGGTGGTTTATGGGCATTAAAGGGGCTGATAACAATTGGAACATTGTTTCTGTTTATCAGTTACATCACCAGATTTTTTGGACCATTACGAGGTCTTTCTGACCAGATAAATCTAATAGAACGTTCTTTTGCTGCGGCAGAAAGAATATTCAGTATTATTTCTATGCCTTCCGAATACAACATTAGGGAAAATACTACATTCTCAACGATTAAGCAGGAAATAAGATTTGAAAATGTGTTGTTTTCTTACGAGAAAGAAGATTGGGTTTTAAGGAATCTTTGTTTTGAGATAAGAAAGGGTGAAAAGGTAGCCCTGGTTGGCGAGACCGGTGGAGGGAAAACATCCATTGTATCACTGCTTCTGAAGTTCTATGAACCGACAACTGGTAATATCACCATTGATGGGATAGACCTGCATAAAATAGATCGTTATAAACTGCGTTCAAAAATTGGTTTTGTACCACAGGATGTCGTACTCTTTCCCGGCACAGTCCTGGACAATCTTCGTCTATTCAAGAGCAATATTACTGAAGAAGAGGTATGTGAAGCAACAAAGAAAATCGGACTACACGAGAGAATACTCAGGCTTCCAAATGCATATGAAACAGACATAATTGAACAGGGCATAAATCTTTCTTTTGGCGAAAAACAACTTCTTTCTTTTGCCCGTGCGCTGGTCTTTGAGCCAGCAATAATCATCCTTGATGAGGCGACATCTTCGGTTGACCCTGAGAGTGAAAGACTTGTCCAGGAAGGATTAAGAGAACTTTTACGAAATCAGACCGCAATTATTATTGCCCATAGATTAACAACTACGAGACTTGCTGATCGAATCCTCATAATCCATCAGGGCAAACTCGTTGAACAGGGACGGCATGAAGAACTACTGAGAAAAAAGGGATTTTATTACCGATTCTATAGACTGCAATATACCAGGCAAAAATCAGGTTAATACTATGGAAACGATTACTACATTCTGGAGAGAACGACCTGTTAGATTGGTATTTCTGGTCATCTTCACAAGTGTCTATACTTTTCTTGTACTGCTATTTCCATATATATTGAAAGACATAATTGATGGTATAAAAGCCGAATTTAGTGGTTGGCAGTTATTGAACGCCATTATACTTCTTGGTATTATCGGATTGCTACGAACTACTGCAGGGGTATTCCTGCCCTACACAAGGGGCAAGACCAATGAAATATTCAATCTCAAAGAAAGAAACAATATCTTTGAGAAAATACTCAAACAGGGACACTCATTTTTTAACAGATTTCCTGCGGGCGATGTGCTGGAAAGGATGGACTTAGACCTAAGTGAACTATCCTGGTTTGCCTGTTCAGGAATGTTCAGGCCACTTGAAGGAATGCTGACCATTGGTTTCGCCATTTATTTTCTGATCCGTATAGACTGGCGTCTGATGATTGTTTCGGTTTTTCCAATGTCAATTTCGGTTTTTGCCTTCACCATCTTTGCTCCACGCATATACAGATATTTCCAGAACTGGCGAGAAATCATTTCACTAATTCACAGTAACCTCCAGTCAAATTTTTCCGGTATCAGAATTGTCAAGGCATATACAATGGAAGAACAGAACACCAGAGAATTCAGAAAACTTCTGAACCAGAGAATTGACGCCGCAAAAAGGGTATACAGAACTGAATCCCTGCTCCAGAACATATTCGCTTCAGTTGAAGAATTGGGTATTGCGCTTGTTCTATTTTGCGGCGGTATATTTACACTTCAGGGGACACTCACGATTGGAGAATTTATTGCATTTATGGCATATATTTTAATTCTATTACATCCAATGATTGATATTGCAAATTTCTTTGTGATAAAGAAACGCGCTGAAGTTCAGGTAGAGAGAATTGAAGAGATAAAAGACTATCCACTTGATGTAAAAGAACAGGGAAAGATATCAGACTTCAAATTCAATACCATTGTAATTGAAAATCTAACATTTTCATATAAAAAGGACATTCAGCCGGTGCTCACGGAAATAAATATGACAATACCAGCAGGAAAGAAGGTCGGAATCGCCGGAACTGTTGGTTCTGGTAAATCAACACTACTGAAGATAATAATGCGCCTTGCCGAACCAACACAAGGCAGAATCAAAATTAATGGACACTCAACAGAAGAAATGGATTTAGAAAGATTACGTGCTTTATTTTCCTATGTACCACAGGAACCATCACTGTTCTCTGACACCATCTATAACAATATCGTCTTTGGCAGAGATATCACGAGAGACAAATTTGAAAATATTGTAGAAATATGCCAGTTGAGCGAGTTTATTAGAAATTGCCCCAAGGGATTTAACGACTTGATTGGCGAGCGCGGTTTAAAACTCTCCGGTGGCGAAAAACAGAGGATAGCAATTGCCCGTGCCTTATTGAAAGATGCAAAAGTCTTGATCCTTGATGATGCAACGAGTAATCTCGATGCAGGGACTGAGAAGAAACTGATTGAAAAAATTTCTTCAATAGATGGTATCACAGCGCTTATCGTTTCTCATAGGCTATCAATTCTCTCAGTGTGTGATTATGTCTATGTCCTTGATCAAGGTAGAATTGCTGAACAGGGTACACCTGAAGAACTAATTTTGAAAAAGGGATTGTACTGGAAACTGTATCAGTATCAATTGTCTGAAGAATAAAAAAGATTTAAATCAACTCATTGACATTAATCCAATTATTTATATAATCTCTTCAAAGGAGTCTATCTATGAAGATAATTATAATCATCGTTATCGTTGTGATAATCGGTTGGATAATAGTACAGTTGCTCCAGGCTTCAGAGAAAAAGAGAAGAGAAGAGATTGTCAAAAAAAATATCGAAGAAAAAAAGAAACAGGAAGAAAAAGGGCTCTAACGGCTCAATTGCCGTACTAAACCTTTCATATCTGCAGGGATAGGTGCCGAAAAGGTCACCCATCTTTTTGTTTGCGGGTGAAGAAAATTTATTCTAAAGGAATGTAATGCCTGCCGCTCAAAGAATATCGAAACTTTCCTGATGTCATAATATTTCTTATCACCAATTATCGGATGTCCGATTTGAAAAAGTTGCAATCTCAACTGGTGGGTGCGACCGGTACGGGGCATCAATTTTAGCATTGTCGCATTTCTGAGAATGCTGATTACTTCATAATGAGTCTCAGCATATTCATCGGTCTTTTGAATCCGACCTTTTAGAACACCGCTCTTCCTCATCAGCATACCATCAACAATTGCAATATATGTTTTATTCACTCTGCGTTCTTTAAATTCGGTCATTAAAAAATTCTTTGCCGCAGTGTTCTTAGCAAAAATCAAAACCCCACTTGTCTCACGATCAAGCCGATGGACCGGATATACTGCCTCTCTTTTACTTGCAATTGTCTCAAGCACTGCAATCCCTTTTTCTGAACCAATTTTTTCGGTCAGCATTCCCGCAGGTTTGTTAACCACAATCAGCGAATTATCTTCATAAATTATTTTAATCTCAGATAGCACCCCTGATCTTTTTTCGGTTCTGAGTATTTCTACCCTATCTCCTTTTTCCACTTTTCTTGAAGGGAATGTCACGCGGATATCATTCACAAACACAAACCCCGATTCTACAATCTCCCTCGCCTCCCTTCTTGATAAATCCGCAAATAACCCAATTACATAATCAAGACGCCGTCCCCCCGATGATGGTGGAACCGTAAAGATTTTCTTTCTTACTTCTGCCTGTTTATTGACCATTTTGAGATTCCCTGGCAAATTTTTCTGCGAATTCAACTCTGCTACCAATTGATGGATGTGTATAAGTGAAGAATTCAATGAATAAATTCGGATAGGCAACTGCCAGTTCCTGATTACAGAATTTCGCCATCAGTGTAACAAAAGCCCCGGGATTATTTGACAGAATCAGTGCACCAAGATCTGCCATTTTTTCATAATAGCGTGAAATCGCTGAAGCCAATGGTTTGAAAATAAAAGAAAGAAATAGAAAAATCAGAATGAACACAGGAAATGCAGAAATATCCGATATATTGCTGAATCCGGCAAACTTGTATACAACGGGATACAGGAGATACAACAAATAGAAAGTTGCTATTGTGATGAGCGATTGATAAAATATCAAATACCATATATGGTGTTTTTGATAATGGGTGATTTCATGGCACAATGTGACAAGAACTTCTTCCTCATCATATCCTGAAAGAAGCGTATCACCAAGGAGAATTCTCTTCGTATTCCCCAGACCAACGACTGCCGCATTCGCCTTTGTTGATTTACTGCTCAGGTCAATCGTGTAAATACCCCCAACTGCAATGCCTGCCCTTTCGCAAATCTCTTTAATACGATTTTTGAAATCACCTTCAGCAAATGGCTTGGTCTTATAAAACAAAGGCAGGATCAATACCGGGAACAGGTTGGCGAGTATAACACTAAAAAAGACCATTATTATAGCGAGCCATAACCACCAGAATGTAGTAAAGTAGTATGTAACCATATAAAAAGTTTCAAAGACAACCACCCCCAAGATCAGACCCACAAAGAATGATTTGATTTCATCTTTAAACCAGTCAGTTATCCTCTGAGTGGAAAAATTGAATTTGTGTTCAATCTTGAAACCACCCAGGAAACTGAAGGGTAAAGCAATGAGTGCATAAAAAGTATAAAACGCAACAAAATAGATAAATGCCTGGAAAAAGCGTGAACCATTTATTGCCGCAACCATTAGAAAAAATTTCTGAGAAATTTGGAATCTTATGATTAGAATAAGCATCAATATTGATATAAAAGAGGAGAGCAAATTCACTAAAAGATGCTCATTGTGATACCGATGGGCAACCTTTTGCTTTTCTTCATCAATTAAAGGATGGTATTTGTGCTTCTTCATAAGGTTATTCTATGCATAACTATTATATAGTCAACAGAAAAAATTGTAAATTCTTGACAATGCTTATTTTATATGTAAAATTGAGGTATGAAAGGAAGGAAAATGAAAAGAAATAACAAAATCTTGATTCTTGCTCTTTTTTTATTAAACCTTGGATTTACCCAGCAAATTGACAGCATCATAGACAAAACCGTTGCCAATTATTCGAATCTGAACAGTTTCTACATTGAATTTACCCAGCAATTCTGTGAAAAAACTACTAATATTTGTCAGAATTTCAATGGCTGTGTCTATTTTCTCAAACCCAACTATTTTAGAATGGAGATAGACAATCCAAGACAGGTATATGTAGGTGATAGCATTTCCTTGTGGATATACTTACCCGATAAGAAAAGGGCAGTACGGCAAAATCTTGGCGGCCAGATTCCATTTGCGATAAATCCAGATATTTTTCTTAAAGATTATGGTGAAAGGTTTAGCGCCGAACTGAAGGTCAATAAAAACTATGAAATAATCCTTATGCCAAAGGAAGAAACTGAAATATACCAGAAAATCATCGTTGCAATAGATAAGGACAAATATGAAATTGTTGGCATCAGCATTTTTGATGAAACCGAATCAGAGAATAGATTTAGCTTCAAAAACATAAAATTGAATAAGAAGATTTCTAAGAAACTCTTTGAATTCAAACCACCAAAAGGAACGGAAATAATTGAAGAGTGATTTTTTAATGGATAACAGATGCTTTGCCTGTGGCAGAGAAAACCCCATAGGATTACATCTTGATATAAAGGAGAACAAAGATGGAGTCTATACAAAGATAAGATTGAGTCCGGAGTTCCAGGGGTATCAAAGGGTCATACACGGGGGCATTGTATCAACAATTCTTGATGAAATGGCAGTGTGGGCATCATACAAAAAAGGCTACAAGGCAGTGACTGCAGAATTAAATATGCGGATAAGAAAACCAATGCTTACAGAGGTAGAATACATTGCCACCGGCCGTATCATTACCATAAAACACAAATTGGTGGTAGCCCAGGCTGAGATAAAAGACTATAAAGAAGGGCTCATTGCCTGTGCTGATGTCAAACTCATTAGAATTGAATAAAGTATATTTCATATCCCTGGGTTGCCCAAAAAATCTGGTTGATTCAGAAAGAATAATGGGTATTCTGGAAAAGAACAACTATTTGATGACTGATTCCATTGAGAAAAGTGATATCATTATCATCAATACCTGCGGCTTCATAAAACCAGCACTAAAAGAAACCGAACACGAGATAAGAACAGTATTAAAAAAGTATAAAGAGAAAAAGATTTATGTGTATGGGTGCGCAGTTCAAAGAAACGAGGAGTTGTTGAAAGAGAAATTTCCCAATGTCACTAACTGGTTCCGTCTGGATGAAAAAAAACGATTGATAAGCACCATCCTTCACCGAAATGTAAAATCAAATGCCCGGTTATTATCAACCTATGGTTATGCCTATTTGAAGATTGCTGATGGATGTTCAAATCATTGTTCTTATTGCACTATCCCGCAGATCAAAGGTGAATTCAGGAGTTCAAAAATTGAAGACCTGGTCAATGAAGCGCAGGCAATTGCCAAATTGGGTACTAAAGAACTCATCCTTATTGCCCAGGATACTGCCAGATATGGAATGGACCTGTATAACAAATCTATGATCGTACCATTGCTGAAAGAACTCTCCCGGATAAAAGGCATTGAATGGATCAGGTTGCTCTATGCCCACCCAAAATCAATCACCGATGATTTGATAACTGAGATCAGCAATAACCCCAAAATATGCAGGTATCTTGATATGCCAATCCAGCACATAAATGACCGCCTGCTTGCCCTGATGAATCGTGGTATCACAAAAAAGGAGACCCTTGATATTATTAGAAAATTGAAAGGTATTACGCTCCGCACCACCATAATGACTGGTTTTCCCACTGAATCTGAAAGGGAATTTGGTGAACTCTACGATTTTTTGAGTAAGGGTTACTTTGATTGGTTTGGTGTTTTCAAATACTACAAAGAAGAAAACACCCCAGCAGCACTCTTGAAATCCTTGCCGGAAGCAGTAGTAAATCGTAGACTCGACAAAATCATTCAACTCCAAAGGCATTTGATCAAATCAAAAAATCAAAAGAGACTGCAGAGACACTACCGGGTACTGATCCATCATAAAAATTCTGATTTTGTTGGTCATAGTGAATTTGCCTCACCGGAGATTGATGGCAAGATAATTATCCGACGCAGCAGTGTTAGACTTGGCAGTTTTTATCGCCTGAAAATTACAGAGACAAGAGGGGTTGACCTGTATGCTGATTAGTGCTTTATACCTTTTCTCCACCTTCATACTGAATACCATTGAATTTCCTTTTGAATTCAATGGCCGGGGCTTTATTGGAAAATACCTCAACAGCGATACAACAAGATACAATATGGATGCCTCAGTGCAGACGAGATGTACAATGATAAGACTCAATAAGATCTCACTCTATATGGAATATCGTGATGACCTTGATATGGGAGAACAGAAAGGCGGAGTTTCTTTGGATCCGCGCTATGCCCATTATTACTTTACAGGCGGTTTTGAATTTTCGTTCCAGAAATTCTTCAGTCACCTTGCCTTTATTCATGACTGTATCCATGATATTGATTACGAGGTAGAAGGCACCCCGGTATTCAACCGTATTTCGCTACTATTTGCTGATGCCGATTATCACCCTTCAAAAACAATTACTACTGAAAAGAGATTTCTCTGGGCTTTTAATATGAAAATATATCCCCACTGGCGTTATCACGGCTGGGATATAAATGCGGGTGCTGATTACCAGTATGAATTCGGATTTGATTGTACCTATATGTTCTTTAACACTAAGAATTTTGGTGCAGCCGGGGATCTATGCCTTTCAGTATGCCGGGGTGACACCACCTTCTACCATCAAGATTTTTTAAGAACAATTCTGTTTTACAAAAATTCAAACAGGAGAATAGGGACCGAATTAAAGTACAATGTCAGAAATAATGACCCGATAAAAAATCCAGGAGGCTTATGGTTACTCTCAACATTTGTGGAATTCTAATCCTTAACCTCTTCACCATTAACCATTCAGGCAGTGCCTATGAATTGTTCAGCATAGGTTGCCAGCTTGAACTTGAAGGCAAAGTTTCTGAGGCAATCATTTATTATCTTGATGCCTTGCAAAAAGACCCCACTGCCGGTGAAATCTATTACTCATTAACAAATGCCTACTACAAAATAAGGGAATTTAATAAAGGAATAGAGTATGCCCAACAGGGATTGGCGTTTGTGAAAGACAGTACTGACCTCTATGGAATGATTGCGGCGGGGCATATTGCTCAGGGCGATTTCAAAACCGCAATAACTATTTATAAAAAAATAAAAGAACTAAAGCCAAACGATATTACCATTGTCCAGACCATTGCCTTGCTTTATGAAGGAATTGGTGACTTAACCAGTGCAGCACAAACCTTAAACGAAATTCCTGATAGTCTGAAAAATGTAGAAACTTATAATCGTCTTGGGACAATTGCAGGCAAACAAAAAAACCACGTTGAAGCCATAAAATACTACCAGAATGCAATGGCGCTTGATACAACAAATTTTACCGCTCTTGTTGGCACAGGCACTGGATTTGATATATTAAATGTAAAAGATTCTGCAATCTATTATTACGAACTGGCTGCAAGATATGACCCATCTGTTGATTTACGCAAGAGACTGCTTGACCTGTACAGTGATACCGAACAATATGAGAAACTGGTCAAGATTGCCGATGAGATACTGGATTCTGATTATTATGACACCTTTGTCCGACGCAGCCTCGGTTATGCTTTTTACAAAATGGGGCTATTTAATGAATCATTGAGCGAATTTCTGACCTGTGCTGGGCTGAATCCTAAAGATGATTATTCCCGATTCTACATCGCACGAATAAATCTTGAACAGCGTAAATATGAGGAAGCAGAAAGGGCTATCAACGAGGCAATAGAGATCAATCCTGAATTCATTGAACTCTGGGTCTATGCTGGATTTATTGCCCTTGACAAGAAGGACTATAGAAATGCAAGGTACTATTTCACTGAAGCAGCTCACCGTAATGCAGATATGGGGCAGATATATTATCTCCTCGGGGCTGTTTCAGAAATGGAGAGTTCTTTCGTTGATGCATATTTTTACTACAAAAAATCAATCGGTCTAAATTCTCTGTCTATCCCGGCGCTGGCGGCGCTTGCCAATCTTTGTGACCGGATTGGAAAGAAGAATGAGGCATTCCGGACATTTGAAAGAATTATTCAGCTTGATTCCACTGATGCCAGTGCCCTTAACTATGTTGGATACACATACGCTGAGCGAGCCGAAAGTCTGAATTACGCACTGGAACTGATTGAAAGGGCAATTAGTATTGAACCCAATAACGGCTATATCATTGATTCCCGGGGTTGGGTCTATTATCAACTGGGAGATTATGAATCAGCCCTTAGTGATTTAATCAAAGCGAGTGAACTGGTTGAAGATGTAGTAATCCTCGAGCATCTGGGTGATGTTTATGTAAAACTCAATAATATTGAGAAGGCAATTGAGGCTTACCAGAAGGTACTGAACCTTGAACCCCGAAACAAAAAGATCAGAATCAAACTTACAAACCTCAAGAAAAGGTGAATATGGAACCATACCGCAGCAAAGTAATTGAACCATTGAAAAAAACATCCCGAGTCACAAGGTTGAAAGTTTTGAAACAATCAGGTTATAATCTTTTTTTAATCCCGGCAAGATATGTATACATCGATCTGATATCAGATTCAGGGACTGGTGCAATGAGCGCCCATGCCTGGGCAAGAATGATTGAAACTGAAGAGGACTTCTCCGGGCAAAAATCATATGAAGATTTTCTGCGGGTCGCAAAAAGGATCACTAACTTTCCTTTGATACAACCTGTTCACCAGGGTAGGACTGCGGAGAATATCCTGTTCAGTCTGCTCTTCAAAAGGGGCGACAGAGTATTATCTAACACCCATTTTGAAACGACCCGGGCAAACCTTGAAAAACTCGGTTGTAAACCAATTGATATCCCTGATTTGAAACCGCCATTTGGTGGAAACATTAACATCAATAGATTGGAATCAACAACAAGCAAATATTCTGTTAGGGCGGTGATAATCACATTGACCAATAACATTAAAGGTGGTCAGCCAGTGGCTCTGGAAAACATAAGGCAGACCTATAAGATAATCAAACCGAAAAATATTCTTTTGATATTTGATGCAAGTAGATTTGCTGATAATGCCTATTTGATAAAGAAGTATACAAATTCCAAAAAGTCTATTATGCATATCTGCCAGGAAATGTTCAGGTACTGCGACATTCTTTATTTGAGCAACAAAAAGGATTGCCTGGTAAATATTGGTGGATTTATCGCTGTGAAGGACAAGAAAATCTTTGAGAGACTCCGCGAATCGATTATTGAGAAAGAATCTTATCCGAGTTCGGGCGGTCTTGCGGCACGGGACCTTGCAGCAATGGCTGTGGGATTAGAAGAAGCAATTGATGAGGAATTTCTTGAATCACATATTGAAAAAGTACATTACCTTGGAGAAGTATTGAAAAGCAACGGCGTAAAAATCTTTGAGCCTGCAGGTGGACACGGTATCGTCATAATACCACGCGGAAATCAACCTTATGCAGCATTTGCATTGGGCGCACAGATCTATCTTGAAACCGGTATAAGGGGTGGTGTGTTCGGAAATGAACTGAGGCTTGCTATTCCCAGAAGGGTATATACCAAAGAACATATTGGATTTGTAGGTGAATCAATCGCCCGGATATATAGAACAAAAAGACTACCAGAGCTAAAACTCATAAACAGGCCAAGATCATTTTTCAACTTTTTTGCCCGCTTCAGCACATAAAGTCGGCATAAACTTTCTTTGAAGCATTTTGTCTAACTCTTGACAGGATAGAATTTTTAAGTAAAATGTATATGTATGAGAGAAACTGGTTTATGGGAGTTGCAAAAATGAGAGAAAATAGTTTTTTTTATTGCTTTAATACCATTTGAGGAGGTTTCTTTGCAGGAACGCTTTACTGAAAGGGTGAGAAAAATATTGCATATTGCCCGTGAAGAGGCAATAAAATTCAGACATAATTTTATCGGAACCGAGCACCTTTTGCTTGCAATGATAAAAGAAGGTGAAGGTGTTGGTGCAATGGTTTTGATTAACCTCGGAGTCGAATTAGGTGAATTGCTCAAGGCCGTTGAGAATTCCATAACCATTGGTTCTGGGGGCAAGATTGATGTAACACTTGGTAATGAGGCAAGGGTATGTCTAAATTATGCGATGGAGGAGGCAAAAAATCTTGGCCATACATATGTTGGTACAGAACATCTCCTTCTGGGTATTATCAAAACCGAAGGCAGCATCGGTGCCCAGATTCTTTCTTCAATGGGTATTGATTATGAAATTGCCAAGAACGAAATCATTCAGTTACTCAAGCCCGAAGGAGTTGCTGCAGGTAAATCAAAAGGTAAACCCAGAGGTTCAGCCCTGGAATTGTTCTCAAGGGACCTGACTCAGCTCGCCCGTGAAGACAAACTTGACCCAATTATTGGCAGAGAAAATGAAATTGAACGTGTAATTCAGATTCTTTCAAGACGCAAGAAGAATAACCCTGTGCTCATTGGTGAGGCAGGCGTCGGTAAGACCGCAATTGTTGAAGGGCTTGCCCAGGACATTGTTGCCGGCAACATTCCAGATTCACTCAAGAATAAACGTGTCCTTGCTTTAGATATGGCATCCATTGTCGCCGGCACAAAATACCGTGGTCAGTTTGAAGAAAGATTAAAGGCTGTCATCAATGAAGTTACCAACAATAAGGATATAATTCTGTTCATTGACGAACTGCATACAATTGTTGGCGCAGGTGCAGCAGAGGGGGCTATTGATGCCTCTAATATGCTCAAACCCGCGCTTGCCCGGGGTGAACTTCAGTGCATTGGCGCAACAACCCTGGAAGATTATCGGAGATACATTGAAAAGAATGGTGCCCTTGAAAGAAGATTTCAACCAATCATAGTAAATCCACCAACTGTCCAGGAGACGATCGGCATTCTAAAAGGATTGAAAGAAAATTATGAAAAACACCATCAGGTTGTGTACTCAGAAGAATCCCTTGAAGCCGCCGTTTATCTTTCAGAGCGATACATTACTGATAGATTCCTGCCAGATAAAGCAATTGATGTCATTGATGAGGCAGGTGCAAAGGTAAAATTGTCAAAGATAACTAAAGACCCAAAAATTGTGGAATTAGAGAATAAATTACATGAAATAAAGCGGACCAAAGACAAGATGGTTGCAGATCAGAAATATGAAGAAGCAGCTGAATTACACAAAGAAGAAACAAAGGTGCAAGAACAGATTAAGAGAAGAAAGGAAACATATACTGAGGGTTCAAAACCCGTTGTCTGCGAAGAAGATATCGCTTTCATTGTTTCACGCTGGACCGGCATCCCGGTATCAAAAATTGAAGAGAAAGAATCAAAACGCTTATTAAAAATGGAAGAAGAACTCCGTAAGAAGATTGTAGGACAGGATGAGGCGATTAAAGTGATTTCCCGTGCAATAAGGCGCAGCCGGGCGGGCGTAAAGGATCCACGCAGACCTATTGGTTCATTCGTATTTTTGGGTCCCACTGGTGTGGGTAAGACTGAACTTGCGCGTCGACTTGCTGAATTTCTGTTCAACGACATCAACTCTCTGATCACCCTTGATATGTCCGAGTATATGGAAAAATTTAATGTCTCAAGGTTGATTGGTGCACCTCCAGGTTATGTTGGGTATGAAGAAGGCGGGCAGTTAAGTGAAAAAGTCAGACGAAAACCTTACTCGGTAGTTCTCTTTGATGAAATTGAGAAAGCCCATCCCGATGTTTTCAATATTCTGCTACAGATTCTTGAAGATGGGCAGCTCACTGATTCCTTTGGTAGAAAGGTCGATTTTAAGAATACGGTGATAATTATGACCTCCAATATTGGCACTGCCGAAATAAAAAGAAGTGATGGCATTGGTTTTACAAAGGTGGACCCGGCAATTTCATATGAAAAAATGAAAGACCGATTAATGGAAGAAGTGAAGAAATTGTTCAATCCTGAATTTCTTAATCGCATTGATGAAATCGTGGTCTTCCGTCAGTTAACGAGAGACGATATGAAAAAAATTGTGGATATTCTCGTTACCGAACTTGAAGAAAGGCTGGATGACAAGAAGATGGTACTGGAAATCGACGAATCAGGCAAGGAACTACTGGTTGAAGAAGGTTTTGACCCACAATTTGGCGCAAGACCCATCAAGCGCACAATAAGAAGATTAATTGAAGACCCTCTTTCTGAAGAGATATTAAAAGGTAATATCAAAGAAGGCAAACACATAAAACTTGTTCGATCTGGAGATAAGCTGGAATTCAAAACTAAATGATATTATCAATCATCTTTGCTTACACCATTGCCAATATCAGTGTTGAGGCGCAGTATACCAATAAAGACCTCATCATCCAGACCAGCGGCTTAAAAATCGGCGAACAATTCAAGGATGCTATGGTTAAACATGCAATAAATAACCTGTATCGTTTGCGCCTATTTGATTATATTGCGATCGATACAAATATAGTGGCGGATGGTATTTTTATAAAGATTTCAGTTGAAGAAACGCCGTTTTTGAGTGGCGAACCTCAATTTATTGGCAATAAGAAAATAAAAAAGGGTGAACTATTAAAAAAAATTGAAATGAAAGACGGTCAGATTCTCACCAGAAAAGCCGTCTTTGATGCCCGTGTAAAAATATTGGATCTTTACTCTGAAAAGAATTACTACAATACCACAGTCAGCGACAGTATTATACCAGACACCCTCAACCGCGTGAAGCTATATTATGTAATCAATGAAGGGACCCAACTACGTATCAACAAAATCAAGATTGAGGGAAACAGGATGCTTTCTGAGAGTGCGATAAAAAGAAAGATGCAGAATCGAGAAAAAGGGTTCCTGCGTAGTGGCAAACTTGACCGGGCAAAACTCAAAGAAGACATAGAACGTATAAAGAATTTCTATCGTGAAAACGGCTTTCTTGATGTCACTGTTCAGGAGCCCGAAATCAATGTTACTGAAAACCGATTAACCATTATTGTGAGGATAACAGAAAACCAGCGCTATTATCTGGGTAGCATAAAATTCACCGGTAACAGCATATTTACTACACCCCGGTTGGAAAAGTTTTTCAAACTGAAGACAAACGAAGTATTCAACCTCTCAAAAATCCAGAATAGTCTGCAGAAATTATATGAAACATATGCTGATGAAGGTTACATATATTGCTCAATTATTCCGGTTGAGACAATCAATGATAGCTTCATCAATATTGAATATCAAATCACTGAATCGCGACCGGCAAATCTTAACCGAATAAATATTGTAGGAAATTATCGCACCCGGGAAAAGGTTATCCGTCGCGAGATTGTTACACTACCAGGTACAAGGTTCAGACGTTCGCAGGTCATTCGCAGTATGAGAGAAGTTTTTAATCTTGGTTTCTTTGAAGATATCACACCAGAGACTGGCACACCGGACGATAGCGGGAACATTGATTTAACCTATCGGGTTAAGGAAAAAGAAGGAGTGGGTTCAATTGGTGCTGGTATGGCATATTCAGCTCAGGATAAATTGACTGGTTATGTGGAACTCAGTCATCCCAATATCTTTGGCCGTGGCCAGCGAGTTTATACAAAATTTGAAATCGGTGGAAGACTGACTAATATACAATTTGGTTTCACTGAACCATGGCTCTATGACACCAGGACTACTGCAGGACTTGATATTTATTATACAAATCGACGCTGGGATTTTTATACAAAAAGAGATATTGGAAGCGCTGCAAATTTTTCTTTTCCGTTCTTTCTTGACTACACAAGATTTAATTATACATTCAGGGTAGAAAGGACTCAGATTCTTGACATTTCCAATGAATATGAGCCGACCACAGGATATGATTTAAGAAAAGACAC
This sequence comes from uncultured bacterium, assembly GCA_964418185.1. Taxonomy (GTDB): domain Bacteria; phylum Hydrothermota; class Tepidihabitantia; order SM23-42; family JAOAFX01; genus JAOAFX01. The sequence goes on along the minus strand of CAYQKL010000036.1, from coordinate 3,230 downwards.
TATTCCAAGATGGACACTGGCAAATAACTACGGTGTGATCCGTGACACAAGGGATTTTATTTTCAACCCCTCGAGCGGTTCATACATATCCTTGCAGAGCGAAATCGCTAAACCCTGGATATTCGCCAATATTGACTACAACCGTTTCACCTTTGAAACAAGGTCCTATTTCCCGGTCTTCTGGAAATTTGTGCTTATGGCAAGATTTAGAATGGGTATTGTAACAAGTACAGATGAAGTTCCATACTACAAAAGGTTCTATGCCGGAGGTACCGGAGAAGATGGTGTCAGGGGATATTCAGACCGTTCTCTCACGCCCTTAGAAAATGGAAAGGCAGTTGGAGGAAATGCATTGTTTATCAATAATCTGGAACTCAAACTAAAGTTCAGCCAGAGTTTTGCCCTGCTTGCATTTTGTGATATGGGCAATGCCTTTATTTCATATACAGATATCAACCTTTATGACCTTAAGAGGGGTGCTGGAATTGGCATCAGATTAGAAATTCCAATGATGGGCGTGCTTGGTTTTGACCTTGGTTATGGATTTGACCGGGCACAACCTGGATTTGAGCCACATTTTCAGATAAATCCCTTTGGAATGTTCTAATGAACAGTGAACTTGATGATTTGGAGGTGTAGCAATGAAATATACCAAAATAATTCTCTTAACTTTGTCATTGTCATCATTGGTCATTGCGAAGGAACAAAAAGTTGGGTTTGTTGAATCATCAAAAATTTTCTCTCAATATCAGGCAACTGCAACTGCAAATCAACAATTCAATGAATATGTGAGTACTTGCCAGGACTCAGCCGCAAAGCTACAATTGAACATCCAGAATTTAAAAAACGAACTTGACGCCCAGAAACTGATGCTAAGCGAAGAGGCTCGTCTGAAGAAACTTGACGAAATTGAAACACAATCACAGGTATATAATCAATATCTTCAAACTGTATTTGGCCCGGGTGGAAAGATTGAACAGAAAAATGATGAGCTGATGGCGCCTCTCTTAAAAAAGATTAACGATGCCATAGCCAAAATTGCCCAGCAGGAAGGATTTTCTATGGTTATTGATTTATCAGAGGATATCTTCTATGCCTCATCCGAACTCAACATTACTGAACTTGTCATAAATGAACTAAATCGTGAATACGGAGTAACAACAATTACCCCAGGTGAATCAAAAAAATATATCGGCATATTGCCCCTGCGTGAAGAAAATACTGAAGCATTAAATGAAAACCTTGGCGAAAGATGCCAGAATGAATTGTACAAGGCACTCAGTAATTATACACAGACCTACAAAATTGTCAGCAAGAATGAAATTGCCACAAAACTTAAAGAACGACAATGGGATTATAAACAGCTTGACGAAAATCAGATACTACAAATAGGTAAGGCTGCTCTATGCAACTATATTATTTCAGGAAAAGTAAGCAAGGCAGGAAACAAAATTGATTATACAATAACCCTGAAAAGTGTTGATAAAGCGACGGATATCGGTACACGTTCAAATACGGTCACTGATGATATAAAATTTTCTGAATCCCTCACTAACGATTTGAGGATTCTGGTTGAAATGATACAGAAGAAAGAACAACCATAATCTCAAGCAGAAAATTCAAAAAATCCTATTTCAGACAGGCGAAAATATGTTAAAGGATACAGGATATGTCCTTGATACACGATACGTGATGTTACCTTGATACATGATTTATGATTCGCTATACACGATAGTTCCTTGATGCAGGATACATGATTTAGGATACTCCCTTGATACAGGATTCAGGATACAAGCACGACCCTCACATCGTAGGGCAAGGCTTCAGCCTTGCAGAAAAAAACTATTCAACCAATTACCATTTAACCAATATTTGTATGGGTAGGGCAAGGCTTTCTTCAAGAACCGATGGTTCTTTCAGAACCAGAGATTAGGTTTGCAATTAATAAAATCACAAAATAAAAAAGTAGCCTGTCCCCTTTTTGTTGCCAATTGACTAATGAAGGAAATTTGTTATAATATTCCCGATGTCTCTTTGGTGGTTTATGACTATGAAATGGTTAATGGCTGGAAAGTTGGGTTGCTTAGACGGATTACAGAGCGCTTTTCTTAACCGACAAACGGTTGACGAATCTGTATGCGCCCGTAGCTCAACTGGATAGAGCGGCGGACTACGAATCCGCAGGCTACGTGTTCAAATCACGTCGGGCGCGTCCCAATTTTGCTCAAATCTTTGATTTGAGTGCAAAATTGAGAACCCCGTAGATTGGGCAGCAATCAGCGGGGTTACATTAAAGAAGAGATTGTTGCACCTGCACCATTTTATCTGGCAGGCTCGCGATGAAGTTGAGAAAGGACATTAAATTTATGCATATTACTAACAAAATCAAATTCTTTATGAAAGAAGCACTAAAAGAGGCAGAAAAGGCATTTGCTGAAGATGAAGTTCCGATCGGTGCAGTTGCGGTATACAAAAATCAGATCATAGGGCGTGGACATAATAGAACCGAAGCACTTAAAGACCCCACTGCCCACGCAGAGATTCTTGCCACAACTGCGGCTGCAAATGCATTGAATACCTGGCGGTTGAAGGATGTCGAAATCTATACAACCATAGAACCCTGTATAATGTGTGCAGGTGCGCTGGTGCTCGCACGAGTCAAGAAAATCGTCTTTGGTGCACGAGATGAAAAATTCGGTGGTTGTGGCTCGGTATTTAATATTGCAAATGAAAAGAAATTGAACCATCAAATAGAGATTGTAGAGGGTATTTTAGAGGCTGATGCACTGTTGCTTATGAAAGATTTCTTTCGAAAAAAGAGAAATAAATGAGTTTTCGGCTTTGTTTAGAAAAGTGAGTGGAGAAAAGTCCCTCAAAACGGGATGCTCGTTTTTTCAACCAAATCAAAAAATTGGGAAAAACGACCAGGGATACTTCCCCCGATGATCTGGTGGTTTGCTTGATGAGAAATTCCCTCTGGTAGAGCAAACCTGAAAGACTAAGGAATGATGCGTAAGAACAGGTTAACGAGGGGGATTCGAGGTCTCCAAAAAGTATTGTTTTGTCCAAACTTTTTGGAGATAAGGGGGATACTTCCCCCATATGGAGAGATGGCCGAGTGGACTAAGGCGTCCCGCTCGAAACGGGATATCCTGAGAAATCAGGATCGGGGGTTCAAATCCCTCTCTCTCCGATTGCAAAAAAACTTCAGCAACAACAAACCACATTGG
>CAYQKL010000035.1:18787-24451 GCA_964418185.1 uncultured bacterium | reverse complement strand
ATGGGCACAACCGGAACATTGATGGGTGTTAGTAAGTATCTTAAGGAACAACGGCCGGATATAAAGATTATAGGTGTTGAGCCTGAAAGAGGACATGCGATACAGGGATTGAAGAATATGAGTGAATCAATTGTCCCTGAAATATATGACTCCAAAAGGCTTGACGAGAAGATTGTTGTTGAAGATGGCGAGGCATTTGAAATGGCACGGTTGCTTGCTTTAAAAGAAGGTTTGTTTGTGGGAATGTCAAGCGGTGCAGCGGTTGCAGGTGCTTTACGAATTGTAAAGAGGATGGATTCGGGCACAATTGTTGCATTATTGCCGGACCGGGGCGATCGTTACCTGAGCACCACACTCTTTAGATCAATATGTGGAAAATGTCCGCCATAAGATTGCTGATTTCAGTATCACTCCTTGAAAATAGATTCTTTGGACTTCTGGTAAGCCCTCAGAACGAAGCGAAGAATCTGAATCTATTTGTTACCGTAAACGAATTAATGCCGAAATCAGTAAGTTCGTTTTTTGTTGACCTTTCTGGATTTTTAAATATAATTACACCACGAAAGGAGTGTTATGTCAAAGGTAGTTATCATTATGGGTTCAAAGGCAGACCGTGAGTACGGCATAAAGATTACCAGTGTGCTCTCTGAATTTGGTGTTGATTATGTTATGCGCATTGCCTCTGCCCATAAAACGCCATTAAAGGTCTTGAAGATTATAAAAGAATATGATTCAGATGGTGTTGTATTTATTACTATTGCAGGAAGGAGCAATGCCCTTAGCGGTTTTGTTGATGCCCAGACCACAAATCCGGTTATTGCCTGTCCACCACCACCTTCAGATGCCTGTCTGTGTGTGGATATTTTCTCAAGTCTTCGTATGCCATCGGGTGTCTGTCCGATGACAGTCCTTGGTGCGGAAAATGCTGGGCTTGCAGCAATTAAGATGCTTAGTATTAAGGATAGAAGATTGGTATCAAAAATAAAGAGATATCAAACAGAAATGAAAAGAAAGATTGAGCAGGCAGATAAGGAGGTTGGCAGCAATGGGTAGTGTTAAAGACCTTGCAATCATAAAGCCACCCACTGAAAAGGTATCAGGTATTGGCAGGTTTGTATTTTCAGATAGATATTCGGTCTTTGATTGGGGTGAGATGCCTGACCATATTGCGAATAAAGGTGCGGCAATATGCATTGTAACTGCCTATTATTTTGAAAAACTTGAGGAAGCAGGGATAAAGACCCATTATATTGGGCTTGTTGAAGACGGAAAGGCAAAGAGGCTGAATGAACTTAATAAACCATCTAACACTATGGAAGTCAAATTGTTAAGGGTGATAAAACCAGAACTTATTGGCGATAAATACGACTATTCTGTTTACAAAGAAGAACAGGCAAATTTTTTAGTTCCGCTTGAGATTATCTATCGTAATGCCCTTCCTGGTGGTTCTTCGGTCTTTAAGAGATTGAAAGAAGGAACACTGAAATTGAATGATATTGGATTGGATAAGATGCCAGAGCCTGGAGAGATTCTTGAAAAGCCGATATATGATGTTTCCACAAAACTTGAGATAACTGACAGGTATCTTACCTGGGATGAGGCAAAGAATATCAGTGGACTCTCAGATTCAGAACTTGAAGAGATGAAGAAAATAGGCCTTTTTATAAATGAATTGATTACAAAAGAGACCGGGCGACTTGGTTTGTTCAATGAGGACGGCAAGATTGAACTTGGATTTGATGAAAATAGAAACTTTGTCCTTGTTGATGCCCTTGGCACCCTTGATGAATGCAGATTTACTTACGAAGGAATACCCGTTAGTAAAGAGATAGCAAGAATATATTATCGGAAGACTGAATGGTTTCAAGAAGTAGAATCAGCAAAGAAACAAGACCGCGTGAACTGGAAACAGATCGTAAAGAGTGCACCCCCAAAACTTCCAAAAGAACTCTATGATTCCATCAGTCTTATCTATCAATCTTACGCAAATGAACTCACAAAGAAAAAGTGGTTTGACGCACCGGAAATTACTAATTTATTAAATAAAATAAAAGAACTTATTTAATGCCAAAGATTCAGGCTTACAGCAGGGAGTTGATAAAAGAGGCTGCTGAGATAATCAAAAAAGGTGGGCTTGTTGCATTTCCTACAGAGACGGTTTATGGAATTGGAGCTTCGGCATTTAATTCTGAGGCAATTGCCAGGATATTTGAAGTCAAAAAAAGGCCCAGGTTTGACCCCCTCATAATCCATATCGCAGAATCCAAAGATGTTAAAAATTTAGTTCAACAAACTAACAAAAGATTTGAAATCCTTATCGAAAAATTCTGGCCTGGTCCGCTTACATTGGTTTTAAAAAAATCTGATATTGTCTTAGATATAGTTACTGCCGGATTAAATACAGTTGCTATAAGAATGCCTGCAAATCCTATTGCCCTGGAACTGCTAAGAGAGTCAAAAGTTCCGATTGCGGCGCCAAGTGCTAACATCTTTGGCCATTTGAGTCCAACCACTGCTGAACATGTATTTGCCCAGATAGGTAAGAAGATTGATTTGATCATTGATGGTGGAAGGACAAACCTTGGTGTTGAATCAACGGTTCTGGATATGACAGACGAGCCAACAATCTTGAGACCTGGTGGTCTTCCCTTAGAAGAGATTGAGAGTGTTATGGGAAAAGTAAAAATCTCTATATTTAATAAAAAACCACGGTCTCCAGGGCAACTCTTAAAACACTATGCTCCAAGAGTTCCACTCAAGATTGTTAAAGAAGATAATGGGCTTTATATTCCTGAAGGATTAAGGGTTGGGTTTCTTGCATTTAAATCATTACAGAAAAATCTACCGTTTACCGCGGTAGAAGTGTTATCTCCATCCGGCGATTTAAAAGAGGCAGCAGCCAACTTCTTTTCTTTACTCCATCGTCTGGAAAATGCAGATATTGACATTATTTATGCTGAACCTGTTCCTGAACAGGGATTGGGTCGGGCAATAATGGATAGATTACGTAAGGCTGAAGGATTAAAAAATGAGTAGATTTGCTACGGCAATAAATTGCATGGATGGTAGGGTGCAAATTCCGGTTATTAGTTATATCAAGAATACTTACGGGGTTGATTACATAGATATGATCACACTGCCAGGTCCGAATAAGATCTTATCCGAAAGAAAACCGGAATATTTGATTGACTGGATAAAAAAATGTGTTGAGATATCAATTACCCGTCATAAGTCAGATTTGATTGCTGTAATTGGGCATTATGATTGTGCCGGCAACCCTGTTGATGAGCAAAAACATAAAGAAGACATTCTTAAAGCGATTGAAGTGATACAATACTGGCAATTCATGGTTAATATAATTGGATTATGGGTTGATAAAGAATGGAATGTTAGATTGGTATTTCCTGAAAGGGAATAATGGATTTTGAACTTTCTGCCGAACAGAGATTAATACAGCACACAATCCGCGATTTTGGGCAAAAAGAGATTAAACCTTTGTTAAGAAAAATAGACGAAGATGAAAGAATTCCGTTCAGCATAATTCAATCACTCTCCAAACTCGGAATTCTCGGAATTACTGTTGCTAAGGAATATGGTGGTGCAGATGCTGATCCGTTAACCACTGGAATTATTGCTGAAGAGCTGGCAAAGGCAGATATAAGCTGCGCAATTCCGACTTTCTTTCTTGTTCAGGCAGCTTGGGGATATGTCTTGAATAAATATGGTCGCGAAAGTATCAAGAATGAAATTCTTCCGAAGATTACAAAAGGGACTGTGTTTTTAGGTATTGCTTCAACCGAACCTGATGCTGGTTCTGATTTGGCAAATATGAAAACAACTGCGATAAAGAAAGATGATAAATACATAATTTCAGGTGAAAAGATGTTCATTAGTGGAATTAATGAAATAACCAATTATCTTCCTGATGGCGGAGGCTATGTTATGCTTGCTAAAACTGAACCAGCAAAAGGCACACATGGTATTAGTTTGTTTTATATTCCAATAAAAGATCTAAAAGGCATATCAACAACTTTGTTAAAAGATTGGGGACGGAGAGGAATATCCTCAGGTGGATTTGCCATGGACAATGTAGAGATTCCTGCAGATTATCTGATCGGTGAGGAGAATAAAGGTTTTTATATTGCTATGGAGGGTTTTGATTATGCACGGGCGATCATCTCGCTTGTTGCCAGTGGAGTGGCATTATCCGCTCTGGAACAGGCGATGGAGTACATCAAAAAAAGAATTGCATTTTGTCAACCACTCGGGAAATTTGAAGGAGTCCAATTTAAACTTGCTGAGCACTGGTCTAAACTGGAAGCCTCAAGGTTACTTGGTTATAAAGCTTTATGGATGTATGGAAAGGAACAGAAGGAAAATGCATTTACCCGTTTTGAAGTTACCAAAGTATGTGCGGCTGCAAAATTGTCTGCGGTTCCTTCTGCTTTTGAGGCGATAAATGATGCAATACAATGGTTTGGAGCGTATGGCTATACAACGGATTGTCCACTTGAACTTGCATTAAAGGGTGTGCGCAGTTATTACTGGGCTGAAGGTGCGCTGGAGATTATGAAAATAATAGTTGCTCGTGAATTATTAGGAAAAGAATTTATTGCATACCGCTAATTATGGAAGGCAAAACTCCTAAAATGTCTGAAGTATATATGAGTGAATTGGTGCTTCCAAATGATACGAATTTACTGGGTAATCTCCTTGGTGGAAGATTGATGCACTGGATAGATATTGCAGGTGGAATGGCAGCAGCACGCCATGCAAATGCCCCTGTTGTGACTGCTGCAGTTGATAGTTTAGATTTTAAACATCCAATCCAGTTAGGTGAGATTGTTAGGTTAAAGGCAAAACTTACCTGGGTTGGAAGGACATCTATGGAGGTGAAGGTAGTTGTCCATGCTGAGAACACAGAAACAAACGAAATCAAGATAACAAACCAGGCGTATCTTGTCTATGTTGCACTTGATAGGTCTGGTTCACCAAAAAAGGTCCCGCCATTAATAATAGAAACAGAAGAAGAAAAACAAGAATATCTTGAGGCACAAAAAAGACAAGAGAAAAGAATATCAAAATTAAATAGTAATGGTTGAAAAAGGAGGAATTGATGCCTGAAAAAATAGGGATTGTAGGTTATGGGTCATATCTTCCCCGTTACCGTATTAAGGTTGAAGAGATTGCCAAACAATGGGGCAGAGACCCGGAGACAATAAAAAAAGGTCTCGCATTAAAAGAAAAGACTGTTCCGGGAATGGATGAAGATACCATCACAATTTCGGTTGCTGCTGCAAAGAATGCCCTTAAACGTGCAGAAATTGACCCTCAAAAAATAGGTGCGGTCTATGTTGGTTCTGAATCCCATCCCTATGCAGTAAAACCGTCGGCAACGGTTGTTGCAGAAGTCCTTGGGATTACACCTGAAGTTCATATCGCAAGCTTTGAATTTGCCTGCAAAGCCGGGACAGAAGCAATGTTTGTGTGCTACGGTCTTGTTAAAGCAGGATTGATGGATTATGCGATGGGTATCGGTGCTGATACTTCGCAGGGCGCACCTGGTGATGCCTTGGAATTCTCTGCCTCTGCTGGTGGTTCAGCATACATCTTTGGCAAAGAAAAAATCATAGTAGAAGTTCTTGATACATATTCCTGGGCAAC
>CAYQKL010000035.1:0-18687 GCA_964418185.1 uncultured bacterium | reverse complement strand
CAGGCTGGATTGTGCCTTTGATGGGTAATACATATTCAGGTTCTTCACCAACGGGATTTTCAGCAGTCCTTGATATCGCAGAGCCTGGAGACTTAATATTGCTTGTTTCTTTCGGTTCTGGTGCAGGTAGTGATGCCTTTGTCTTTAAAGTTACTGAAAGGATAAACGAAGTGCGCGATAAAGCAGAGAAGTTAAAGGATATGCTTGAGAATAATAGAATATATCTCACTTATGGCGAGTATGCCAAACACAGGCATAAGATAATAATGGCAGACCACTGAATGCACTGAATTTGAAGCACTGAAAACACTGAAATGAAAGGCACTGAAAACACTGAGATGAGAAGCACTGAAAACACTGAAGAAATTAACAGTAGAATGATTGAAAAAAGAAACATCCGAGGTGCTAAAGAGGTGGACACTAAATTAGGGATACTAAAGAAAACAACTCCCAAAGGCACTGACTATGACAAATATCCACACTCACGATTAACAGAAAAAATAATAAATTGTGCCATTGAAGTGCATAAATCTTTGGGTTGTGGTTATGTTGAGTCTGCATACGAAAATGCATTAGTTTGTGAATTAAAGAAAAGAGGGCTTCGTTATGAACAGCAAAAACCGATAGATATTTTTTACGGAAATTTTAGAGTGGGTCGTCATAAAATAGATTTGGTGATTGAAAATAAGGTAATAGTTGAATTAAAACACGTGAGACGATTTTGTGCAACTGATGTAAAGAGATTGCTAAGCTACCTCAAGGCTACTAACATAAAATTAGGATTATTAATAAACTTCGCAAAAGTTAAGATTGAAGTAAAAAGAGTAATTCTATGATAACTTATTGTCGCATAGATCCAAGTGCTTTCAGTGTTTATTTGTTCTGTGTTTTTCAGTGTGATTTGTGATTTTGTTTTTCAGTGTCTTCTGTGTTTAAGGGAGGTAAAAAATGCGTGAAGTATGTGTCATTGGTTTAGGTATGACAAAGTTTGGTGAATTATGGAATAAATCATTAAGGGATATTTTTGTTGAAGCAGGGCTTAAGGCAATTGATGATGCCGGGGTTGACCATATTGATGCAATGTATGTGGGCTCTATGACCCCGGGTTTATTTGTTGGTCAGGAACATATCGGTGCTTTGATGGCAGATTATCTCGGTGTAGCACCAATTCCTGCAGTGCGTATTGAATCTGCCTGTGCATCTGGAGGATTTGCCTTCAGACAGGCATTTTTGGATGTTGCATCGGGTATGAATGATATTGTTCTTGCCGGTGGTATAGAAAAGATGACAGATGGTGCAGATGTGACCTATGCTCTTTCTACTGCCGCGGATCAGGAATATGAGTGTTATCAGGGAATTACATTTCCTGGACTTTATGCAATGATTGCCAATGCCTATTTTGAGAAATATGGTGCCTCGCGCAAACATCTGGCAATGGTTGCGGTTAAAAATCACAAGAATGGTGCACTAAATCCTAATGCCCAGTTCCAGAGTGAGGTTACAGTTGATGATGTCCTCAATGCCACGATGGTTGCTGACCCGATCACAGTGATGGACAGTTCTCCGGTCTCTGATGGCGCAGCCTGTGTGATTGTTACTACAGTTGATATTGCGAAAAAATTAAAAAAACCCATTATAAGAGTAATCGGTTCTGGTGCTGCAACAGATGCAATCGCCTTGCATCAAAGAAAAGATATCTTGAGTCTTGATGCAGTGCGCATTGCTGGTGAACGCGCCTACAAAATGGCAGGGATAAAGCCAGCGGAAGTCAATTTTGCTGAAGTTCATGATTGTTTCACAATTGCTGAATTGTGTATTATTGAAGAACTTGGATTTACCCTGCGCGGAAAAGCCGCAGAATTGACCGAAAAAGGTGAGACCTCATTGACCGGTAAAATTCCTATAAACACTTCGGGTGGATTGAAATCAAAGGGACATCCTGTTGGTGCAACTGGTATTGCACAGATTGTAGAGGTGGTGGAACAGTTGCGTGGAAATGCTGGAAAGAGACAGATAAATAATGCCAGGATTGGCTTGACCCAGAATATGGGTGGTTCAGGTGCATCATCAGTAGTTCATCTACTTAAGGCAGAATGATACCTATTAGACTTGAAAAATCAAAACGGGGTTAGTAAGGACAATGTTAAGCACTAAATCCGAAATACGAAATCCTGAACAATATTCAATTAGCCAAATCCCAAACTCAATGAATAAGTTATTTAAAATATTGGAATTTGGGGCTTGTTTAGGATTTAGGAATTAGAATTTTTTAGAAGGAGGATAAATGCCTTCTCCAAGATATACAAGAGAGATGCCGCAAAGGTATCGGCTTGAAGCCAATAAATGCAAGAAATGCGGAAAGATATTCTTTCCTCCGAGACTTATTTGTTCAAATTGTAAGTCACGGGATTTTGAAAAGATCAAATTGAGTGATACTGGAAAGGTCGTCACATATACTACAATTCGTGTTGCACCTGAGCAATTTAATACACAAATTCCTTATAATGTGGCTATTATTGAATTGAAAGAAGGTGTTCGCCTGATGGCACAGGTAGTTGATTGTAAACCTGAAGATATGAAAATCGGTAAATCAGTTAGACTCGTATTCAGAAAGATTCAAGAAGAAGGTGCAGCAGGTATAATCTGCTATGGATACAAAGCAGTCTTAGTATGAAGGAATACGTCTTATGTCATACGGTGTGGCTGCCCGTTTCGTTATACAGTTACGTTATTAGTAGAATAACTGAATACCAAAGACAATTTACGATACGGGCTGCGAAACCTTATAACGACTAACAAATAACCAAAAGGTCTTTATGTATAAAATAGAATCAAAAATTAATCCTAATAGTGCGGAATTCAAAGAGAACTACGAGACAATGGACCAGGCGGTTAAAACATTCAAAGAAAGGCTTTCCCTCGTGCGTAAAGGTGGACCGGATTATATGCATAAAAAACATAAAGAGCGTGGGAAATTATTTGTGAGAGATAGATTAAGAATGCTCCTTGACCCTGATACCCCATTTTTGGAATTGAGTCCCCTTGCAGCTTGGGATATGTATGACAACGAACATCCATCTGCAGCAATCATAACCGGCATCGGCGTTGTCAATGGTCGTGAAGTAATGATTATTGCTCATGATGCGACAGTTAAAGGTGGAACATATATCCCTGAGACAATCAAAAAACACATTCGTGCGCAGGAGATAGCGATTGATAACCATTTGCCCTGCATATATCTTGTTGATTCAGGTGGTATTTTCTTGCCCCTTCAGGTTGGCACATTCCCTGATAGATTTCATTTTGGCAGGATATTTTATAATCAGGCAATAATGTCAGCGATGAATATTCCCCAGATATCTGTGGTAATGGGATTTTGCACTGCAGGTGGTGCTTATCAACCAGCAATGAGTGATGAGGTCGTCCATGTAAAAGGTGTGGGCACAATATATATTGGTGGTCCACCCCTGGTAAAGGCAGCAACTGGTGAGGTCGTAACTGAGGAAGAACTGGGCGGTGCTGATGTCCATTGCCGTATTTCAGGTGTAAGTGACCACTATGCAGTAAATGATGAACAGGCGATTGAAATCACACGAAATATCGTAGAAAATTTGGTTAGACCACCCAAATATCCACTGGAAAGGGTTGAACCTAAAGACCCTGCATACGACCCAAAGGAATTATACGGAATAATCCCAAAGGATTTACGCAAGCCTTTTGATATGCGTGAGGTTATTGCACGAATCGTCGATGGAAGCGAATTCCACGAGTTCAAGGAACTATATGGTCCAACACTGGTATGTGGTTTTGCGAGAATTATGGGTTATCCAGTTGGAATTCTTGCCAACAATGGTGTGCTGTTTTCAGAATCTTCCCAGAAAGGTGCGCATTTTATTGAGTTGTGTTGTGTGCGTAAGATACCTTTGATATTCTTGCAGAATATTACCGGTTTCATTGTAGGTAAACGTTATGAGCATCAGGGGATTGCCAAGGATGGTGCAAAATTGGTACATGCAGTGGCAAACGCCCAGGTGCCGAAATTTACGGTTATGATTGGTGGTTCTTATGGTGCAGGAAACTACGGGATGTGTGGTCGGGCTTATGAGCCAAGACTCTTATTTATGTGGCCTACAGCAAAGATTTGTGTTATGGGTGGTGAACAGGCAGCGGATGTGCTTACGGATATAAAGGTTAAGGCTTTGGAAAAGGAAAGGAAGAAATTGACTCCAGAGGAGGTTATAGAGATTCGCAAACCAATACTTGCAAAATATGAATACGAATCAAGTGCCTACTATTCAACAGCCCTATTATGGGATGACGGAATACTTGACCCGCTTGATACCCGAACTGTGCTTGGACTTGGAATTGCGATGTCCTTAAATGCACCGATCCCTGATCATAAGTTTGGAATTTTCCGAATGTAAAATCTATATTCAAAATGCATCAGCATAAATTCGTTTGCATCTGTTTTTCCGAAGGATAGCGTAGTGGCAGAGTTTACTCTACAAAATTGTAATTTTGGCATTTAACCATTGTTTGGAATCTGGTGGTTGGTAATTGGGATTTAAAAATGGAGGTTCTATGCCCAAGATAAGTTTTAAAGACATTGATAAAAAATTGAAAGAACCCTGGCAGCCTCAGGATGTGGTATATGTCAATGAGGCTGCATTGAGGATTGCTAAGATTGACGGTGCTTACAAATGGCACACCCATCAGAATGAAGACGAATTCTTCTACGTGCTTAAAGGCAAGATATTTATTGATCTGGAAAACGAATCAGTGGAATTAAAAGAAGGAGAAGGATTTTTAGTAAAAAGGGGGACACGCCACCGCTCGCGCAGTGAAAGACCTGCGTATGTTTTACTTGTTGAACCGATAAAAACTAAAACCAGAGGTGAAGAATAATTCTTTCCTTAATATCATTCTGAATTTATTTCATAACCTCATTATTTTGTAGCATCCATCTTTTTCTCTCTGTCATTCTAAGCCCGCTGAAAACAGACGAAGAATCTTGTCTTTAGATGAATCTCCTGTAGGAGCGGATTTCCATCCGAGATAAGAGTAGTTTTGGAGAACTATTTCCATCGATACATGATACAAGATACATGATGCAGGATAAAAAATGAGATAGTTACATAAATCCCCATATTTCGAGTTTCATTTAAGGGGATAGGAAATGGAGGTCGTTATGATTGTAGTGCTCAAGCGTTCTTGACCTTGTTGAATCTTTGCCGAGCAAGCCGCGTTTACAGTCATTTTGTATTTGTTAATGGTTTTTTCACATTTCTTGAGAGGTTCAAAATAGGAATGTAAGGTATCAGTTGAAAAAAAATATCAAAAACAGAATATCTTTGTTAATTTGATTTTAATAAATGGTGATTTGAACATAAAGCATTTTTTTGTAAGTAGATAAAATGGAGTTAACCAGGTGATAAGAATAAATGAAATTCGTGAGTTCTCGCACAAAGGAATAGTTGATTTTGGCTTCAAATATCCTGTATTTGAGGGGTGGGAGCCAAAGGCAACGCAATGGCAGACAGAAGGTAGCTGTGTAATTTTTTTGAACTACCCCGATGATATAGAATTTGAGATCGCTCCTCAGATACGCATATCAATTCTGAAACAAATAATAGCCGTTTCCGGGCAGAAAACAAAACTTAACCCTAATGGTGTTTATTATGCTTTCGTATACGATCCATCTTTATTCGTATCAGGCCACATACATAAACAAGGAGAATGGAACTATCTGGATTTCTATGGCAGAGTATTTGGTGTTCGTATAGAGATAGTATCGGTTTCGCTCAAAAAAGGATTCTCAAAAGATAAATTCTTTGAGAAAATCATTGAGACATTTCACTTTTGCGAATAGACTGATTTCTGCTGATTTTAGCAAAAATGGGTTCACCACAACAGAGAGATTCAGATTCTTCGCTTCGCTCAGAATTACAGGTAGTAATGTTATTCTGAGGGTTTCGCCATAAGTCTGTAGAATCTCGGCCTGTCAAACATCTATGCCGAAATAATTAGACGACGACTTGTAAGTTTTTAATGACTATGTTCTACTTATATTTTCATCTTTGTTATGGTCATTGACAGCGGAAAAATGTTGTGGTATTATACATTTATGAAGAGAAAATGCTGCCTGCGTGCTTAAGGGGTTAGTGTGTTAATAAAGTTGATTGATGAAACCGCTCGAATTAAAAATGAGGTTGAAAGAAAATAATAAAAGGCCTGCAAGATTCATTAAAATTGCACTATCTTCATTTTCTTCTAAACAGAATATAAAAGAAAATCTAAAGATCATAGAAAAGGTCATAAACAGGACATTTAACAGGAGATGTGTAATGGTTTGTTTTCCTGAATGCGCGCTTAGTGGATTACCTACAGAGGATTACTCAAAAGACATTAGAATGGCAGTTGAAATACCAGGTCGTATTACAAAAAGATTGGCAAGATTAGCGAAGAAGTATAACATCTACATTGCAATAGGTCTTCTTGAACGAGATAAAAACAAACTGTTTGATACCGCTGTTCTATTTAGTAACACTGGAGAGATTGTTCTTAAATACCGAAGGATAAATCCTCAGTGGCATAGTCGGCGGATAGATAAAAGGCTTTATTGCGAAGGCAAATCTTTCAAAATATGCTCAACTCCATTTGGTAAGGTTGGTTTTGCAATCTGTGGAGATATGTTTGATTATAAAGTTATAAAATTGATAAATAAGTTAAAACCTGATTACCTGATAGTTCCGATGTCCCGGTCATACGGTGGCGGTTGTCATAACAGAGATGACTGGAATAAAGAGGAGAAATGGGTTTATGCACGACAGGTTAGAAGAATTGGGGTAGATACTCTGATTATTAATGCCTATGAACCATTATCCCAAGATGGAAGTTTTGGCGGGACTTTGGTTGTTTCAAGAGAAGGTAAGATTCTCGAGGAAGGTGAAATAGAAAGATCATCAATTATGACCTACGATGTTATGAACTTGTAAAATAGATTATTATATAGGAATGATTTACCTGCATTTCGATGGTATTGTGTTTAGAAAAGAACTACTGGATATAATAGAGATTAAGAATAGTTACCTTACCAGTTTTGGTAAGTTAGTATTTAAGGAAATAAGAAAGCATTTAAGGGATTGCATAAAAATAGTAGAGAGTAATATTTATTATCTGGATGGTTTAAAGTGAAAAAGTTTTATGTTGGCATCGTTTGTTAATGATTAATATGATTAACATAATTAAGGATATTATGCTCGTATTAGTTTATATTGAATTAAGGTTATAGATCTGAAGACCAAAAATATGAAAGAAGATATCGAAAGCGCGATTTTGGAAAATATAACCAGGTTCTTTGTTATAATGATTGGTGATTATAATAATTCTACACAAATTATTGAAGTGCAAAACTTCAAACTAAGATGGATAAGCACATGAACCTTAGACAACGTTTATTCATTCTATCATTAATTAATGTGTGTCTACATTACTTACCTTTATTAGGAATTTCAAGTTTGGGAGGTATTCTTTGGGGCCTTTCAGCTAATCTTTATCTTCCCCGATATGTCTTTGTGATACAGATTGTTTTATTTTTAATTGTGCTGGGAATGTTGTTAATGAATTCTAATTTTTTAGAGTTTAGAACAATTAATATATCATTATTTAGATTTTTTTGGGCAGCGGGATTTATAACCATATGCATAGTGCTTCAGGAGGCAACATTGCTGTTTGGAGATAGTTTACTTCTGGCTAAAAAAATTGAGGTGGTGTTGCCTCGCTTTCCTGTCGAACCTTTGAGTATTTTCGTGTATCGCATGCTTTATCTTATATTACCTAAATCTATAAAAACCGGTGCAAATGTTTACCATATTGTGAATACACTTTGTGTAATACCAGCAATTTTTTGTTATATCAAGATCTCTAAACAGTATTCGGTTAAAGTCCAACCTGCCGTTCTACTTATCTTATCATTCTTTGGTATCAATAGCCTATTTATGGGTCATGTGGAGAATTATACTTTAGTTTTTGTGTCAATGCTAATATATTTTGTTCTCATTACTCGTTCCGAACCAAGAACAGAATTTATATTCTTTTTCTTCAGCCTTTCGCTCTGTTTCCATTTTATTGCTATTCTACTTTTACCTTCGTTTTTGTATGTTTTGGTCAAAAATTTTAAATCTATCAAATGGCGCAAGTCATTGCTTTTTTTTGTAACACCATTCTTACTGACAATTTTAATGGGTTTTTGCGCGGGTCTTTCCTTACGTTCTTTTTTTGGGGGAATCTTCGATATTCTGTTTGACTTTGTAGGTAAAGAAGCATTTTCGTCTTACTTCAAATCTATTTTTAATAGTAGACATTTTTTAGATATTATTAATCTTTTATTCTTTAACACGCCGAGTATCCTCATCTTTTGTGGATTTTGTATTTGGGAAGGGATTGGAAAAGATAGTGCAAACAAAGCGCACGGCAAATTATTTCTGTTTGTAATGATACCTTTTTTGCTATTTGTCGTTTTCTTTAACTCTCCCTTAGGATTTGCACGTGATTGGGATTTAGGATGTATCTGCATCTTTTGGTTTTCTTTGTTCACAGTTGACAGATTTGTCAGAACATTATGTTTTCATAATAGATGCAGCTCTTTACTTCTAATGATTTCATTCATATCAATTCTACTTGTTTTACCCTGGTTTTTAAAC
The DNA here is from genome assembly GCA_964418185.1 of uncultured bacterium. Lineage (GTDB taxonomy): Bacteria > Hydrothermota > Tepidihabitantia > SM23-42 > JAOAFX01 > JAOAFX01. The sequence goes on along the minus strand of CAYQKL010000035.1, from coordinate 9,985 downwards.
AACCATTCAGAACAGTCTTCACTTAAGAGATTCGAGGATATTCTCAAAGCTCATTCCCGCTTATCCGGAACAGCGTATGGATATGAAGCCCTTGGGAGGTATTACTGGGATAAGAAAGATTTTGCAATGGCTGCTAAATATTATTCAAAGGCTATTGAGTCTAGTCCTGAAAATTGGCGCTTTTGGACTTGTGCAGGTTTGTCATATTTATATAATAACGAGCCATTAAAAGCATTAGCGAATCTTCGCAATGCACGTTCACTTTTCCAGAATGATGCAAGAATTTTTGCCGGATTAGGAACTGCTTACAGCATATTAGGAATGAAAGATTCAGCATTGACCTCATGGGAGAGGGCTTTTGCACTTGATTCTTCGGACCTAAATATTCTATTAAATCTTGCAATTGCTAATTTCTATAAATGTAACTATCAAAGGGCGGTTTTCCTACTTAAGAAGACTATTGGCCAACAAAAGTTTTATGACGCCTACATATTATTGTTCGATGTATACTATGCCGACAAGAAATTGATTGAAGCAAAGAAAATAGTTGATGAAATGGAACAAATTTTTGGTGAGACGCCTGATGTGATAAAGAGACGCCAATTAATAAATTTAAACAAAGAGAAATGATTATATATTGAAATCTTTTGCTGCTTATAGATAATATCGCCTTTATAGAGCGGGAGATTTATTGAGAAACAATAGAGAAATGCAGCAAATGGAAATTATTCCATTCAAGGTGCTTAAGTCAAACTTGGGTTTTACAAAAAAGGTTCACAAGAAGCTTTCATCCTTGACTATTTATTGACACGTTTTTACGATACATATCATTGACAGATCTGATTTTTTGGACTCTCATCATTCTGTTATTAAGTAATTATAAAACAATTGAATAACTGAATTCTGGGATATTGAGATACTGAAACAACTTGAAATTATCTCAAAGTCCGCTACTCGGCTTCTAAGAGTTACACTTTATAGTACATTTCAACATTTCAAAATTTTGAAATATTGAAATATTAAAATATTTGGGTATAATTAGTTTGTGAAGATGATGGGAAAAGCATATAGAAGTTCTTTGTTTTGAGGGATTACGGGTCATTCAATTATTTACGTAGTTGTTGTGAAAGATTTTTTAGTTAATAATAAAGGGGGTAATTTATGAAAAGCCGGATCGCACTCGGTATTCTGTTATGCGTTGTTATAGGGTTCTTTACTATATGCACAAAGAAAGAACCGGTCAAAACTGCGGGTGGTGAATTCAAGATAACAAATCTTGTATTCTGTTCTGAAGAGCCTGAAGGTTATATGAAATATAACGAACAACCTGATGCTAAATACAAACCAGGTGATGTTGTCTGGATTTATATGAATCTAAACAATGTCAAATACAATACAAACTCAGATGGCTCATATCAGGTTCATATACCTGAACATCTTGTAGTAAAAGGTCCAAAAGGAGAAATTCTCCTTGATTTGAATTTATTGGATGATCCAATATCATTCCCAAAGGAACGTGATATGAATCAGATATACCTGACGAATAATATTAATACAGTGGAAGGGCTGGAGGATGGAGAGTACGAAGTTGATATAACCATCACCGACAAACTTTCCAACAGGTTGGCAAGCGCGACTGTAAAATTTCATTTAGGAAAATAGTACATTATTTATTTACTTCTAATCTTAGGTGTTTAGGCGTTCAGGTTTTTAAAACATTCAATGCGGTAATGTTCCAGTTCAAAATTTCAATACACTCAAATTTATTCTTTCCTTCATTCTAAGGTTTGGGCGGGTTTTATTGGTACACTCGCAACAAGGAATTCAGTTTATAAAGGTGAGGCTTGATTATAACCTATTTTTGAATATAATTACACTGATGGCACGACAGAGAAAAAATAAAATCAGGTTGTTAAAATTAAGAAAACCCGACCCCAAGAAAGAACTACAGTTTGAACTGGACTTTCAATCGTCGCTCACGACACAGCAAAGATTTGAAATGATGTTCAGACAGTCTAATATTATGAAGGAGATATTGATAAGAAATGGATATAGAAAACCTTTTGAGATTATTAAAAGAAAATAAAGTCAAATTTGTTGTTATTGGTGCTTCGGTATTTCCTGTTTATGGTTATTCCAGAACTACTCTTGACACGGATATTTTTATTGAGTCGACTAAATCCAATGCAGCACGCTGTTTACAATCACTAAAAGAGTTTGGTTATGATACTGCAGATATAACCATAGCGGACCTTCTGTCAAGAAAATTACTCATAAGGCAGTATTTAGTAGAAATTGATATTCACCCCTTTGTGGCTGGCGTAAGTTTTAGGAATGTCTGGAAAAAAAAGGTAAAAGATAAGATTGGAAAGACCGAAGTTTATTTTGCGAGCCTTGATGATTTGATCAAGATGAAGAGAGCTGTAAAAAGAAGGAAAGATAAAGAAGATTTGAGAATTCTATTGGAATTGAAAAAAAGACAAAACCTAATTAAAAAAAATGAAAAGATTTGAAGAATCTTCAGGCATTAAGGTTGATAAGGACACCTATGGGAGAGAAAAAATAGATGTTATTCTGCTCTGTCCAGTATCCACGCACAAGGATGTTGCTGAGATGTTGTAGCCTAAACGGCAAGTTGCCAGTGAGCGCTACCCATGGTGATAATCCAAGCAACAACATCACCCAGTCAGTGATTCAGAAAGAATATTATGGAAAATAATAAGTGGAGTGATATATCCGATGAGGCTATGAAAAGATGATTACGAAATATATTTTTCCGATTGGTCTCTTTCTTGGTTCAATAATTTTAGGCATCATTTGCCAGGTTATTTTATTCAACTGGCTGAAAAGGCTTACCAGGAAGACAAAATGGCGTGGGGATGAGATAATCATACAATCTTTGCAGGGCTGGGTTTTATTCTGGTTTATAGTTATTGGTTTTTATTTTGCCTTGCCACAGATTATCACTGATGCCCAGTCATTATTGATTATCAACAAGATTCTTCTGGTTGCGACCATTTTATCGGTCACTATAGTATTATCCAGAATTGCCGTAGGTTTTGTAGACTTATGGACCGAGAAAATAAAAGAGGCAATTCCGAAGACTACAATCCTTGTGAATATAACCCGTGTCTTTGTCCTGATAATCGGAATCCTGATAATCCTACATTCCCTTGGTATTTCTATCGCACCGATTCTTGCAGGATTGGGCATTGGTGGTCTGGCAGTTGCCCTGGCATTGCAGGATACCCTTTCAAACCTTTTCGCAGGATTACAGATTATTGTTTCCAGGCAGTTAAGACCAGGGGATTATGTTAAATTGAGCACGGGTGAAGATGGCTATGTGGTTGATATCACCTGGAGGAATACAACGATTAAAGAATTTTCAAATAATTTGATTATAATACCCAATGCCAAACTCGCACAAACAATTGTTAAGAACTATCATTTACCTGAAAAGGGATTAGCAGTTATTATTGAAATTGGAATTAGTTATGAGAGTGATTTAGAAAAAGTTGAAAAGATTGTTCTTGATGTAGCAAAGGAAGTATTAAAAGAAATCCCAGGTAGTGCTAAAGATTTTGAGCCATTTGTCAGGTATAACAGATTTGGCGAATTCAGTGTCAATCTTTCAGTATTTTTGAAAGCCGAAGAATTTGCCAGTCAATTCTTGATTAAACACGAATTTATAAAAAGGTTGCACAGAAGATTTAACCAGGAGAACATAAAGATTCCATATCCAGCAAGGACGGTTTACCTTGAAAATAAAGAAAAACAAAATCTATAATGCTGTAGTTACCCAATTTATTGGGCTTAAAGATAATAACAAAAAATGATGAATAAGGTAACTAAGATTTCTTTTTTATGTTTTTTAATGGCAAGTTGTATCAATGAGTCTGATGAAGCAATACTTCGCCGGGAATTTTTAATTCCCGCTACTGCTAAAACAATCTATTATAATGTCTATCCAGAAAAACCAGGATTTTTCGGCCGTGAGGGTCTGAAGATTGATATTGCATTCCACTTTGATGAACAAAGTTTTCAAAAGTATTTTGATGATGCAAAAAGGGGTAGTAATTGGCTTGAGTTGCCAATACCCGAAGATTTTTTGATGAAGATGCTCGGCATAAAATCAACTAAAGAAGAAATTATCAGGTCATATAAAGAATCAGGTAAAGCACTACCTGAAGAAGGTTCAATTTATAATCCAACTATTAGACAGTTGTTCGAAAATTCTCTTAAGAAACTTGAATTACCAGAAACAAAGGGCTTATTCCAATGTAGAACCGCAGGCGATGATATAATGCATAAAAAAAAGGAGATTAAACTCTCGCTGGAAAAGGACCTGATTGATTTCATTCTGGCGATACTTGACACAGAAAAAAAGCAGTTGATTATAAAAGTAAGAACAAAATACTAAACTAAAAAGACATAAAGGCTAAAGATGGCTCAATATGGCAAGAGAAAAAAAGGAAAAAAGGAGGAAAAATGAAGTTCATTAAATCATTCTTTTGTTTGTTTTTTATTGCTCAGCCATTATTGGCTGATTCAGCATATAGCAGATTTTCTGCTGAACTGGAAGGCGGTCTGGTATGGCAGAGTAGAAATGTTGTGCAGATACCTAACACCTCTGAAGGCACAAGATTTTCACTCGTCGATCTTGTCGGGACCGGTCCATTGCCCTGGGCTCGTCTTTATCTTAACTGGAACATAACCAACCGACATAAATTTCATATCCTGCTTGCCCCCTTATTTTATACAAAGACTGGAATACCTGATACTGATATCAATTTCTGTGGGGAGACTTTCCAGCAGGGTATTTCTACAGATGCCACTTACAAGTTCAATTCCTGGCGTATTGGCTACAGTTACAAAATAGTCCAGAGAAATTGTTGTAACTGGTGGATTGGATTTACCGCAAAGATTCGTGATGCAAAGATAAGACTTGAACAGGAGGGGAGAGGGGCAGAGGAAACCAACCTTGGCTTTGTGCCCTTACTACATATTGGAGCAGAACGAAGAATTAGCGATAAATGGAAATTTATCTTTGACCTTGAGGGGCTTGCTGGTGGACCAGGCAGGGCATTTGATGGTGCTTTGAAACTAAGGTATTACCCGAGTAGATTATGGGGATTATCTGCTGGATACCGAACTGTTGAAGGTGGAGCAGATGTGCCATCTGTTTATAACTTTGCCTGGATACACTATGGTTTGTTATCAATTTTCTACGAGTTTTAGTTGAATATTGATTTTTTCAAAAAATTTAGTATGATATAAGAGAGGGTAAATGAGACCCGCAGCCCTTTCTATTCCTTGAAGGGGTCCACCGCGCTAATTGATGGATAAGGTGAGGGTAAAGGAGGTTATTATGCTTGTTCAACAAAACATAGCAAAAGTGATTTTTCTTTCAGTTCTATTTGTTTTTTTGTTATGTTGCGGTAGTGATAATACGAAGACTGATAAGACAGAAAACCAGGCTAAATTGCAAAAATTTTATACCTATTCGTATATTGACCCGATGGTTGGGATTGAGGTTTTCAGATTTTTAATTCCTGGTGATTGGAAAGCAGAGGGAGCAATTAAATGGGAAGCAGTTCCAGCCCTGCCTGCGCGTGTTAATTTTCGCTTTTACGATACGAAAAGTTTAAGTGAATTCAATCTATTCCCTACACAGGATTATTTCTGGACTGATAATCAAATGTTTCTATATACAAATCCACCTGGTTCTTTACGATTCGGGACACCTGTTGCCCAGCCTATTGATCTTCACACTGCCTTCACCCGTGTCATTATTCCTAAATTCAGGGGAGAGGTTAGTGATTTAGAACTTGTAGAAGAAAAAGAAGTTCCAGAACTTGTTAAATTAGCAAAAGGACCGCCGACACAAGGTGTTACTGCACTTGCTGAGGCAGGCAAAATGCGGATTGAATATAATGAAAATGGCAAAGAAATGGAAGAAGAATTCTATGCAGCAGTCAGCCAGTTTATTATAAATCTTCCGGGTAGTTATTATTCTCCTGGTTATTACATAAACTACTGGTACATTGATTTGATTTTTTCATTCAAAGCAGAAAAAGGGAGACTCGATGCCCAGACGAAACTATTTCAAACTATGTTATATTCTTTCAAGGTAAATCCACAGTGGTATGCAAAGGTTGCTAATGTAAAGGAACAACTCGCGCAAATGGTGATTCAAAACATTCAAGCGGTAGGACGTATGAGCCAAATAATCACCCAGGCGAGCAGCGAGATGCGTGAAGATCAGCAAAGGTCATGGGAATATCGTCAGGAAATCAATGACAAGATTGCCCAGAATTTTAGCGATTATGTAAGAGGGGTTGACCAATATTATGACCCATTTGCAGAAAAGCGGGTAGAACTGCCAACGGGATACAAAAATGTCTATTCAAATAATTTAGGTGAGTATATCCTTACTGACGACCCCAATTACAATCCCAATGTTGGTTCTAATTTAACCTGGCAGAAGTTGGACCTTGCAAAATAGAAAATGAATATCTTTGTCAAGCCCATAATATTCCTTGTTCTCTTTTCTATATTACACTTTGGCTATGATTTGACCAACTGGTCTTTTCTTACACCGTTCTGTGGAATTGATGAATCTATCTTTCAACATCTGAAAATGGCATTCTGGGCATATCTATTCACCAGCATAATTGAATATCTTCTGATTAAAAAGAGAATAGAGAATAATAGTAGTTTCTGGTATAGTAGATTTTTGTCCACCGTTATTCTGCCCTGGTACATCTTTCTCATCTGGTATCTGGTGCCCGCAATATTTGGCAAGACAGGGTCTTCAACTGTTGAATTATTCTGGGCAATTTTGAGTTCTTATCTATCCGGTCTTTTTGCTACAATAGTAGAAAAGAATACTGGAAAATGTAGATTTGATTCTGCATCAAGAATTGTAATAATTGTTTTACTTGTTATTTCTGCATTTCTCTACATAAAATTTACATATCAACTGCCCTGGGTAGATATGTTTGTAAATCCTGAAGCGCTTTAATGCTTGAGGATTTTCTTATTCCATTTGTTACAATTGGACTGGCTGAACTCGGTGATAAGACCCAGATTGCAATCCTGTGTCTCTCAACTCAAACGCGAAGACACATAATTCTGCTCGCCGGCATATTACTTGCGTTCATAATTACTGATGGCATTGCTGTTGGCTTAGGAAATTATGCTACAGAAATTATTCCTGAGAAATATATCAAGATCGTGGGTGGAATTATATTCGTTATCTTTGGTATCGTTACACTCTTACGAAGGGAGGACGAAAAGGCAGAATGCGAATTGAAAAATCCATTTTTGACCGGGTTTGGTGTGATTTTTGTTTCAGAATTTGGCGATAAGACCCAGATTGCCGCTGGATTATTTGCAACAAAGTATCAACCAGTGCTCGTTCTTGCAGGTGTCTTACTTGCCCTTGGGATTTTATCTTTAATGGCGGTCTATATCGGAAAATTTATTATGGAAAAAGTTCATCGCCGCCTGGTTTCATACATTGCAGGAGCTGTATTTATAATCATCGGGATCATTTATCTCTTTATAAATGTGTAAAAAACAAATCCATACTATTTTAATATATCGCCTTGGAATTCAAGAATTAGGGTTAAAAAAATCAATGAAAATCTTTAGAGAAAAGAGGTTTGTTAGCAAGGGCAGGATTGAAATTCTACAAGATTTTCAGCGATTTTGACTCAAAACAATTTACCAATGATTCAAGGAGGATGATAATAATTGCAAAAAAGGGCAGGGTGTAAAATAGCGCTGTAACGCAGACCAGGGTGTGCTATTCCAGTAACAAAGAATGAATATTGATTAAAGTTCATTTTTAAGTATAATTACCTATGAATAAAAAATTCCTGGATTGGCAGATTTTGATGGGGCTTGGTCTTATCTGCCTGAGTGTCTTTTTTTATGTTCTCCATTATTTGATCTTCCGCGACCCACACCATATATTTATATATCTTCTTGGTGATATTGCCTTTGTTTTTGTGCAGGTGCTTCTTGTCACGCTTGTTCTTGAGAGATTTCTTTATCTCCGCGAGAAACAGAGTTTACTCAAGAAACTCAATATGGTTATCGGTGCTTTCTTCAGTGAAGTGGGCTATGAGTTACTAAAAATGTATAATCAATATGATAGCAATAGTGAAGAGGTAACAAAATTTATATCCCTTGATGAGCGATGGGACAAAAAGAGATTTGTTAATTTCAGAGATACGATTCTGAACCATAAATTTTTGATCGATGCAAAAAAGATTGACCTGGTCAGTTTGAAGAATTTTCTAAAATCAAAGAGGGAATTTTTGCTCAGGTTGCTTGAAAATCCGAATGTGCTTGAACACGAAACATTTACCAATCTCTTATGGGCAGTATTCCATCTGACCGAGGAATTGTTATATCGGGAAGATTTAACCCGGCTTCCCGATTCTGATTATGAACATCTCTCAAATGATATAATAAGGATATATAAAATCCTTTTTGAGGAGTGGCTCAGATATGTTGAGCATCTGAGAAAAGAGTATCCTTATCTCTTCTCACTCGTTTTGAGGACAAATCCATTCAATCCTGAAGCAACAGTTATTGTAAAAAAATGAAGGAAAATAATTATATTAGGCACCCTCACCCTTTCCCTCTCCCTTCAGAGGGGAAGGGAAAAGATTTTGCTCTGAATTTATTTCAAGGAGGGGGCAGAAGGAGGTAGTATATGAAATTAGATATAATAAAACTTATAATCTCTCTAACAATACCACTCGGTGCAGGTTTCATTGGTTCTTTTGCTACAAGCCAATCAGTAAAAACCTGGTATCTTGAAATAAACCGTCCACCGATAACACCACCCAACTGGATTTTTGGTCCGGTCTGGACTGCATTATTCATATTGATGGGCATTTCATTCTACCTTGTCTGGCAAAAGGGTATTGATTATTCAGGGGTTAAGGTCGCATTAATAATCTTTGTAATTCAACTTATTCTTAATGTCCTCTGGTCTTTCTCCTTCTTTGCACTCCGTTCACCAAAGCTCGGTTTTATAAATATTCTCATTCTCTGGGTAATGATATTGATCACAATAATAAGGTTTATAAAGATCGCACCCGTGGCTGGCTATCTTATGATTCCCTATATCCTCTGGGTAAGTTTTGCAAGCATCCTTAATGGATGGATTATGGTTTTGAATGATTGAAGTGTGAGCACGGCTCAGGCTAACAAATGCACAAATCACTTATTGGCTTATTTTTGATATTCGCAATCCTTTTTGTCCCTCAATGTATTACAGTTCCTGCAATGTATGAGACCGCCGAGGCAAAAGAAGAAAAACGGGCAGGTGTCTCAACCCAGTATGGAAGAGGGAGTTATTCTGTTAGCTTTTGTGAGAATACAACAAGATATGATTACAAATATGGTGGTTTGAGAGTAGATTATGGAAACGTGAAGAAGACTGGGAAATTGATTGAAGCAGGTTATGAGCTGGGTGCTTCGGTTAATGGTTTTGATGAAACAAATGTTGAAACAAATGTCCATACAAGAGCGATTATGTTGCAGGTAGATGGAAGGTTAACGGGCAAGATTGTCACACCTACGAACCCTGTGAGATTGGGTTTGAAAGCAGCACCTGGATTACTATTTTATGGTGGCATTAGCCACCGGGCTGGAAAATATGAAAGTGGAGGAGAAATAGCGGTGCTTTCATATGTATCTTTTCTCTTAGGTGTGGGTAATCCCGAGTTTTTGACAGTTGCATATCATTATTATCCTTATGAATATTATTATCTAAAGCCATTATTTTCTTTTTTGACTTTGACAGCTCACTATAAAAAATACTCTATTACTGCTGGTGGTCTAATACCAATTTACAATAACAATGAGCAGACCCCGAATTATCATTTTACACTGGGTCTTGGTGTACACTATTGAAAGTTCATAGCTCTTTTCTATTGACAGGATGGAAATTGTGGATATAATT